>NZ_QHHX01000029.1:0-839 GCF_003947485.1 Amycolatopsis sp. WAC 01416
TGGAGGCGTATGCGGCGCCGCGGCCGGTGGGCGAGTTCGGTCAAGCCGACCTGCGGATGAAATGCGAACGCATGGGAGACGCCTGGGTCGACATCCTCGACCTTGCGATCGCCTGTCCGGACCAGCCCGGCACCAGCGGCTACCGCACCCTGCTGCACGTCACGATCGGCCTCGACGAGTTGAAGTCCGGCCTCGGCACCGCCTGCCTGGACTTTGTCGGGACGATGACCGCTCGCGAAGCCCGGCTCGCCGCCTGCGACTGCCTGATGTTGCCGGTCGTGATGAGTGCCGCTGGCGAGCCGCTGGATGTGGGGCGGCTGCGACGGTTCGTCACCCCCGGCCAGCGGCGTGCGTTGAACATCCGTGATGGCGGTTGTGCGTTCCCTGGGTGTCATCGGCGGCCGAAGAACTGCCACGCTCACCACATTCATCACTGGGCTGATGGAGGTCCGACGGATCTTCGGAATCTGGTGTTGCTGTGCGGTTTTCATCACCGGCTGATCCATCACGGTGATTGGGAAGTCCGGATGGCGGCCGATGGGTTGCCGGAGTTCATCCCGCCCCAATACCGAGATCCGATACAGAAACCCCGGCGCAACACCCTCCACCACGTGTGACCCGAGGAGCCCGCCAGCCACACCGGCGACGGGCCCCTCGCCATGCCCAGCGAACAACACTGGGCCAAGGAAACGTGGTCTGGCGGCCCTTGCTCAGGCACCTACTCGCGACCTGCGACGCCCTCATCGCACGACAGAAAGCTCACGAGCGCCACGCTGGAGCAGGCGACCCTCCCGAGCGAGGCCCACCTTCGCCTGCTTGAAGTACATGAAGGACCCCTT
>NZ_QHHX01000030.1:0-749 GCF_003947485.1 Amycolatopsis sp. WAC 01416
CATGTCGTTGTAGCCGGACTCGCCGACGACGTCGGCGTCGCCGTTCTCCATGTCGAGCTTGTCGAAGACCGAGTAGAAGTAGATCTTCGACTCGTCGACGAACCTGCGCCACAGGGCGATGGTCGCCTCGTCCCCGGCCTGAAGGTCCACCACCCGGCGCCGGGACCGCTCCTTGAACTCCTCGTCGGAGTCGAAGAGCACTCGCGCGGCCTTGTAGAGGCGGTTCAGGTTGGACATGGCCTCTTCGCCGGAGGCGGCCAGGTCGTTGGCGGCCTTGTGGTCCAGCTCGTGGGGGTGCTCCCTCAGGTACTGGATGAGCATGCCGAACTGGGTGGCCCAGTCGCCGATGTGGTGGCGCCTGACCACCTGCTCGCCCGCGAACTCCAGGATCCGCACGACCGCGTCGCCGATCACCGCCGAGCGCAGATGGCCGACGTGCATCTCCTTGGCCACGTTCGGCTGGGCGTAGTCGACCACGGTCGTGCCGGGCGCCTCGGCGTACGGAACGCCTAGCCGGGCGTCGGCGGCGCGGGCGGCGAGGGTCTTCACGATCGCCTCGTCCGACACCGTGATGTTGAGGAAGCCGGGGCCGGAGACCTCGATGTCCGCGATCAGCTCGTCGGCCGGCAGGCTCTCCACGACCTTCGCGGCCAGCTCGCGCGGATTGCCCTTGAGCCGCTTCGCGATCGCCAGCATCCCGTTGGCCTGGAAGTCGGCCCGGTCGCTACGTCGCAGCAGCGGATCGGCGG
>NZ_QHHX01000031.1:0-702 GCF_003947485.1 Amycolatopsis sp. WAC 01416
GGCGGAGCGCGGCCATTCGACGCTGCGGCCGTCGGTGTGCTGCCAGGCGGTGGAGACGCTGCCGCCGGAGAACAGGTCGATCCGGCTGCCGGGTCTGCGCACCTCGATCATGTCGAGGTTGACGTGGCCGGTGTCCTCGGGCCGATAGGTATAGGCGATGGTGTTGCGGCCCTTGCGCAAGGAGAGCCGCTCGGTCTTGGTGGACCAGCGGTTCCAGGCGCCGGTGAAGGGGAGGCTGGTCTGCTGCGCCTGAGCGCCGTGGACGCTGAAGCCCATGGTCTTGGTGCCGGTGAACGGGTGGGGGCCGTTGGCGTACCGCAGTCCCACGTCGTAGCTGCCCTTCGCGGGTGCGTCGACCTCGAAGGTGGCCGTGGCGCCCGGGGTGCCGAAGCCGTCGGCGAAGCCGCCGCCGGTGTAGCCGGCGTGCTCGGTGTCGATGTCGGCTCCGCCGGCCAGCCGTGCCGATTCCGCGTCGTACGAGGTGGTGGGCTGCTCGGGGCCGGGGCGTGCGTTCAGCGTGTACCAGGCCTCGGTGGACCAGAGTTGCTCCCCGGCGTCCGAGGCGAAGGGGCGCGGTGAGCGTACGCGCACCACCCGGTCGGTCTTGAGGCCGGGGATGGTGAGCCGGACCGTGCGACGGTCGGCGGACAGCCGGGCGGCCGCGACGGGGAGGGCCTCTTCGTCGACCTTGGGGCCGCCGTA
>NZ_QHHX01000032.1:0-701 GCF_003947485.1 Amycolatopsis sp. WAC 01416
CACCTGGGGCTGTACGCCGAGGAGGTCGGCCCGACCGGCGAACAACTCGGCAACTTCCCCCAGGCCTTCACCCACCTCTCCCTCATCAGCGCCGCCTTCAACCTCGACCGCGCCCTCGGCTGATCCCACCGCTCCGCCGGGATGGCCGTTCCCTGGCGCGTATCGATACAATCGCTTCGTGACGACGCCGTTACCCAGGCCCGGTACGGTCCGGACACCGAGGCGGCGCGGGCGGCCTCGCGTCAGGCCGACCGATGAGCGCAGCGCCGTGGTCCCCCCAAAAAAGATCAGTCGATCCAGACCACGACCGGAATCCGGATCGCCCGGACGTCGTGGTGGACGCTGTACTCGATGATCACAGGCTCGCCCGCGACCTGGATGCTGAACCGCGTGTCGTGGTCGTCCATCGGGTCGCCGGGGGGTTGCTTGTCCTTGTCCAGCGCACCGCCCGCTTCGAGCGCGAGAGCGGCGATGAAATTGGCTACCCGCTTGGCCAGGTCCGGGGGCATCGCCACGATGGCCGCGGCCGGCGTCTCCTCGATGTACGCGGCCCAGCCCGGCCGGGGACGCTCATGGTTCACCCGCCCGCTCCCTCGAGCCGGGCCATGAGGTCGTCGATGCCGACCAGGTTCCTCCCGGCCGCGGCGTTCGCGCGGCTGTGCTCCGCCAACGGGGCCTTGGCCAGCATCGCGATCTTCCAC
>NZ_QHHX01000033.1:0-633 GCF_003947485.1 Amycolatopsis sp. WAC 01416
GCGTTGAACTTGTCCTTGCTGGGCTCCACGTACTGGGTGATGTCGGCGAGCACGCCCTGGGAGACCCAGGTCGTCACATACTCGGCGGTGTTCTGCACCAGGCAGGGCGCGTTCCCGGCCTTGACCGCGTTGGTCAGCTGCTTCTGCATGGTCAGCTGATCGGTGATCTTCGTGTACTTGAGCTTGACGTCCTTGTGGCTGGCGTTGAACGCCTTGACGACGGCTTCCTGGCCGTTGGCCCAGCCCCAGAAGGGGAGGGTCACCGTACCGGAAGACCCCGAGGACGCGTCGTCCCCGGATCCGCCGCAGGCGGAGAGCAGACCTGTCAGGGCGAGACCCGCGACGGCGGCGTGGGCGAACCTTCGCCTGGGGCTGGTGAAGTTCATCGGACCGTAATCCTTCGGAAAGTGGGCGTCTCAGAACGAAGAGGACGGCGGCTCGGGGCGTTGGCCAGGAACGGCGTGCCGGAAACTGTCGGCTCGCGGTTGCGGGGGACCGTCCAAGCAAAAGCTGTAGTAAGCGGTTCCAGGACCGTAGGCCGACGGCTCTCTGGATAGCAAGGGGTGTGCGGGAAATTGTTATGGCTGGTTATTCGTCGGTTCGCGTCCGGGCACGGCTCGGCCGCTGTTGGGG
>NZ_QHHX01000034.1:0-632 GCF_003947485.1 Amycolatopsis sp. WAC 01416
CCGACCGCCGTCAGGACCGTTCTGGCCCAGCTCTCCCTGCCGCCGGAGACCGAGAACCGCGCCCCCGTCGCCAGATCGGCGGCCCAGCGGGCCGGGCCGACCCGCTGGCGGGGCTCCGGGCGGTCGGGGGGCGCCTGGGGCGCCCCGCCGGGGTGCTCCCGCTCCCGCTCCTTCTCACTCCGCAGCGGGGTCACATTGCCGGTGCCGCTCATCGCACGCCCGCCATGTCCCGCGCCTTGCCGTCCCGTACGACGACCTCGCGGTCGGAGTACGCGGCGACGCGCGCCTCATGGGTGACCAGGACGACGGCGGCGTTGGTCTCCCGGGCTGCCCCGGTCAGCAGCTCCATCACCCGCTCGCCGTTGAGCGAGTCCAGCGCGCCGGTCGGCTCGTCGGCGAACAACACGCGCGGGTTGGTGACCAGCGAACGGGCCACGGCGACGCGCTGTCCCTGACCGCCGGAGACCTCGCCGGGCCGCTTGGCGCGTACGTCGTCGACCTCCAGCCGCTCCAGCCAGGCCAGCGCGCGGCTCTCGGCCTCCTTGCGCCGTACGCCGTTCAGCCGCAGCGGCAGCGCGACGTTCTCCACGCAGCTGAGCTCCACGACCAGCTGCCCGAACTGGAAGACGAAG
>NZ_QHHX01000035.1:0-294 GCF_003947485.1 Amycolatopsis sp. WAC 01416
TCCGGCCATCGTGCGGTTGTGGGACAACGCCTGGGCCGAGTTCGTGCCGTTCCTCGCCTTCGACCCGGAGATCCGCCGGGTGATCTGCTCCACCAACGCCATCGAGAGCGTCAACGCCCGTATCCGCCGCGCCGTCAAAGCCCGTGGCCACTTCCCCAACGAGCAAGCAGCGCTCAAGTGCGTCTACATGGCGATCATGAGCCTCGACCCGACCGGCACCGGCCGCAAACGCTGGACCATGCGCTGGAAACCCGCCTTGAACGCGTTCGAGATCGCCTTCGACGGCCGACTCGC
>NZ_QHHX01000036.1:0-259 GCF_003947485.1 Amycolatopsis sp. WAC 01416
TTCGGATAAGGCCGGGTTTTGCCTGGTGCGATCTGGGGTGTGTTGCTTGAGAACTCAACAGTGTGCTAGTGAACTAAGCCAGTAGAGCTTATGTATTTGAACCTCGTTTGAGGTTCCTTTGAGAGCATTAAATTGCCTCGATTGAATTCGAAGACATTGTTGGAGAGTTTGATCCTGGCTCAGGACGAACGCTGGCGGCGTGCTTAACACATGCAAGTCGAACGATGAAGCCTTCGGGTGGATTAGTGGCGAACGGGTG
>NZ_QHHX01000037.1:0-201 GCF_003947485.1 Amycolatopsis sp. WAC 01416
GCACAACGCAAAGCCGAAGAACCCAAGACAGAAAAACCAAGAGAAAACCCCGCACCACGCCGCAGCATTCCCGCAGGCGGCAAAGGCGGCACAGGCCAACCAGTAGACCTACGCAAAATACGGGAAATCGGCAAAAACCCGGACAAACGACGACAAGCCGAACAAGCACAACGCAAAGCCGAAGAACCCAAGACAGAAAAA
>NZ_QHHX01000003.1:0-902912 GCF_003947485.1 Amycolatopsis sp. WAC 01416
CACCGCTCCGCCGAATTCTCCGAAATCGACCACATCACCACCTGGGCCCGCAACGGCGGCACCGACCACCACAACTGCCACGCCACCTGCAAAATCCACAACCTCCTCAAAGAAGAACCCGGCTGGAGCGCCGAACCCACCGGCAACGGCGGCATGACCATCACCACCCCCACCGGCCGCACCTACACCACCACCCCCGAACCACTCCACCACCCACGACCCGAACCAGAAAACGACACCCCACCCTTCTGATCGGCACAGGTGTGCTCACAGGCCCCGGGATGAGCGATGAGTTGGCCGGGGGCCGGTTCCCGCATGCCCTGGGTCGCGCACACCAGTGTGGTCGTGCGGCACAGGTGGCTCACAGCTACTGGGATGCGCGACGAGCTGACCGGGGGCTGGTACCCGCATGCCCTGGGACACACACGCCAGTGCGGTAGCGAAGAGTGACTCGGGTTCTCGTGAGGGGGCGTGTGGGTCACCCGCGTAGCCCTTCACTACCCGTCGGCGCGCTCACCGGCCAAGCGCGCTCACCGGCCAAGCGCGCTTACCGACTCGGCCACTCACGACCCCGCGGCAGCCTCCCGTGCCGCATCGAAGGGAGCCCGGTCGAAGATGATCCGCAGCTCCACGATCTTCCCCTCCCGCACGGTCAGCAACTCGGCGCCGGGCGCGCTCGTCACCGGCAGGGTCTCCGTGTCGTACATCAGCAACGCGGTCGTTTCGTCCCCGAACGCCGAAAGCAGGGTCGAGCCGGTCAGGATCTCGGTGAACGGGCCCATGAACCCGCGGAACGCCGCCGCGCCGGAAAGGCGACCGGCGGGTGTGTGGCAGACGATGTCGTCGGCGACATGTGTCATCGCCTTCTCGAAGTCCTTGCCCGTCCACGCGCGGTGGTAGGAGAGCGCGACATCCAAGGCGGGACTGGTCATGATGGTTCCTTTCGTCGATCTTCACCTCGTCAGACACCACCTCCGCCCGGAACGGAACGGTGCGCCGCGAAAAAGGTCGTGACAGGATTGCGGCCGTGCGGGCAACGGAGGACTTTCGCGAGCTCACCGACACCTATCGGCATGAGCTGCACCTGCACTGTTACCGGATCCTCGGCTCCCTCACCGACGCCGAGGACGCCGTCCAGGAGACGCTCCTTGCCGCTTGGAAGGGTCTCGACGGCTTCGAGGGCCGCTCGTCGCTTCGCACCTGGCTGTACCGCATCGCCACCAACCGCTGCCTCAACCTCCTGCGGACCGCGGGCCGCCGTCGGCCACCCGAACCGGTGCCGCCGTTCGACCCGCCGGAGCCGAGCCGACGCGGTGAGGTGACCTGGTTGCAGCCGTATCCGGACGAACTCGCCGCCGGCGAGCCCGGCCCCGAAGCGCGCTACAGCACCAGGGAAGCGGTCGAACTCGCCTTCATCACCGGACTCCAGCTCCTCCCGCCGCGCCAGGCCGCCACACTCGTCCTGCGGGACGTCCTCTGCTTCTCCGCCGCTGAGGTCGCGAGCATGCTCGGCACCACCGAGACGGCGGTCAAGGGCATCCTCCAGCGCGCCCGCGCCTCGCTCGACAAGCATCGCGACGGCGCGGGCCACCGCCCTTCACCTCGGGAACGCGAGCTGACCAAGCGGTTCGCCGACGCCTTCACCGCGGGCGACCTCGACGGCGTCCTCAGCCTGCTCACCGACGACGCGTGGCTCGCCATGCCGCCGGCGCCGCACGAGTACCACGGTCTCGAAGCGATCGCCCGTTTCCTTCGCGTCACCATGGCCATTCCGGTGCGGGGGTTCACCATGACGCCGACGCGGGCGAACAACCAGCCCGCCTTCCTCTGTCGCCACGGCGAGACACCGGCAGGGCTGATGGTCCTCACCCTCGACGGTGACCGCATCCGGGCCATCACCCGGTTCCTGGCTCAGAAATAGCCCGCCAACCGGCCACCGCAAAGGACCATCGAGCCAGCCGACCTCCGCCGGCGTTCCCTGATGCCGCGCGAAAACGTGCTGATGGAAATGCGCGACACTTCGTCCGGCGATGGCGGAGAACACGTGTTCCGGAGCCAGCTCCGCCCGCAGGCCGCGAGCCGCGCACCAGGCCGCCCGCGACACCGCCGAGACCTCGTCTGCGGTCAGCTCATCGAGTGCCGCCACGTGCCGCCGGGTCTCGACGAACAGGTACCCGGGGAAGTCGCCGGGCCGGTGTGACACGACGACCAGATCGTCCGTCGAGACGACCGGTCCCACCAGTGGGCCCTCACCACCGGCTCACGATAACGGCGGTCGCACCCGTCCGAGGTGTTCGCCGGGAGCACCGAAAAGGTGCGCCGCGCCGTGTGCCCGCTTGAAATAACGGTGCGCCGGATGCTCCCAGGTGATCGCGATCCCGCCGTGCAGCTGGATCATCTCACCAGCCACGGTCGCCAGCGCTTCCGAGCAGTGCACCTTCGCCACCGCGGCCAGCCTGCTCGACTCCGGAGCCGCGTAGGCCGCCGAACGCGCCGTCTCGACCAGGACGTAGAGATCCGCCATCCGATGCTTCAGCGCCTGGAAGCCGCCGATCGGCCTGCTGAACTGGTGCCGCTGCTTGCTGTATTCCACCGTCAGCTCGAAAGCGCGTGCCGCGGCTCCGGCCTGTTCGGCGGCCAGGACGGCGCACGCGACGTCGCGCAGCGTGCCGAGGTCGACCGGGCCGATCAGCCGGGCGGGGGCGCGGTCGAAGGTCACCCTGGCCAGTCGCCGGGTTTCGTCCATCGCCGGAGTCCGGACACGACGGGCGTCGGAAACCTCGTACAGCGAGCCGTCGGCCACCACGAGGAGGATCTCGGCTTCGTCGCCGTGGAGGACGTAGTGCGCTTCCCCCTCCACCGCGGAGTCGACGACGCGGCAGGCCGGCTCGCTCCATGAGCCTTCGGCGCCGGTCCAGGCCACCGCGCCGACGACACCTTCGGCGAGGCGGGGGAGCAGCCGCTCGCAAGCTTCGTCGTCGCCGGTGGCCAGGACCGCGTGCACGGCGAGGATGGCCGAACCGAGGAACGGGACGTCGGCGAGGACCCTGCCCAGTTCTTCGGCGACCACCTGCAGTTCCGCCGTCCCGGCGCCGAGCCCGCCGAACCGTTCGGGGACGGCCAGCGCCGCCACGCCGATCTGTTCGCACAGTTCCGGCCAGGGATCCGCTTCCCGGTCCAGCAGTTTCCGCACGCTGTCCCGCAACGCGTCCTGCTCGGCGGTGAAGATCATGACAGCACCCGCTCCCGGTGGAACCGCGGCGTACCCCACACGCCGACCAGCGCGCGGACCCTGGTCAGCCGCAGGCCGAGCGCGTGTTCCGCGGTGTAGCCGATCGCGCCGTGCACCTGCAGCCCGGTCCGGGCGGCGAGATGCGCGGCGTCGCCGCACGCCACCTTGGCCGCGGAGATGTCACGCCGGTCCAGGGTGACGGCCGCACCGAACAGCAGCGGTTCGGCCAGCGCGAGCCCGGTCGCGACGTCGGCGAGCAGATGTTTGACCGCCTGGTAGCCGCCGATCTCACGGCCGTACTGCTTGCGTTGCGCGGCGTACGCGACGGAGGTGTCGAGCAGCCACCGCCCCGCGCCGAGCAGCTGCGCGGAGGTGGCGAGGACGCCCAGTTCGAACGCGCGCTCCGCGTCGAGTGCGGTACCCAGATCGTCGCCCGTCACCGGGGGGAACAGTCGTCGTGAACTATCCACAGAGGACAGAAGTGCGCCGGGGGTGAACGCGCGCAGCCTGCCGTTCTCGACGGCGAGGCGCGCGTCCGCGACGTCGGAATCCAAGGCATACGGCACATGCGGAGCGAAAGCCACCGACGCCAGCGTCTCACCGGACGCGACGGACGTCAGCAGTTCGTCGTCCAGCAAGGACGGCAGGACGGCCACGGTGTCGGTCCACGGCCCGGGAACACAGTGGTAGCCGAGTCGTTCGAAGCCCACGGCCAGATCCATCGGGGTGGCACCGAGCCCGTCGTACTTCTCGGGGACGGCCAGCGCGGTCACGCCGAGTTCCGCCAGCCGCCGCCAGATCTTGAGTCCGGGGCCGTGATCGCCCGCCGCCCAGGACCGGCCGGCCGAGTCGGTGTCCACACCGGACAGAAGATCGTGCAGGCTGCGGGAGAACTGCTCCTGCTCACCGGCGAGCGTGAACCTCATCGAGCCCCCTTCGGCAGGCCGAGCAGCCGTTCGGCGACGATGGACCGCTGGATCTGGTCGGTCCCGCCGTAGATCGGGCCCGCCAGCGAGAACAGCCAGCCGTCGCTCCACGGGCCCCGCAGCTCGGCGTCCGGGCCGAGGATGTCGAGCGCGGTTTCGTGCAGGGCGACGTCGAGATGCGACCAGAACAGCTTGTTGACACTCGACTCCGGGCCGAGCTCGGCACCGTCGGAAAGGCGGGTGACCGTGCCGAGGGTGTACAGCTGGTAGGCCCGCGCGCCGATCCACGCGTCGGCGACGCGATCCGCGGTGTGCGCGGGACGTCCGGCGTCGTGCCAGAGCGAGACCAGCCTGTCGGCCGCGGCGAGGAACCGGCCGGGGCTGCGCAAGGACAGGCCGCGTTCGTTGTTCGCCGTCGTCATCGCGACCCGCCAGCCCTCGCCCGGCGTGCCGATCACGTCCTCGTCGGGGACGAAGACGTCGTCGAAGAAGATCTCGGCGAACCCCGGTTCACCGTCCAGCTGGGGGATCGGCCGGACGGTGACGCCCTCGGCCCGCAGATCCACCATGAGATAGGTGAGCCCCTTGTGCCGCACCGAATCCGGATCGCTGCGGAAGAGCCCGAACGCCCGGTCGGCGAACGTGGCCCGCGAGCTCCACGTCTTCTGCCCGCTGACCCGCCAGCCGCCGTCACAGCGGGTGGCGGTGCTCCGGAGGGCGGCGATGTCGCTGCCCGCCTCGGGTTCCGACCAGGCCTGCGCCCAGACCTCCTCCGAGCGTGCCATCTTCGGCAGGACGCGGCGTTGCTGTTCTTCCGTGCCATGGGAGAACAGCGTGGGCGCGAGCATGAAGATGCCGTTCTGGTTGACCCGCAGCGGCGCGCCGGCCGCGTAGTACTCCTCTTCGAACAGCACCCACTCGAGGAGGCTCGCGTCCCGACCGCCGAATTCGCGCGGCCACGAGACGACCGACCACCGGGCATCGGTCAGTTCGGCTTCCCACGCGCGGTGCTGTGCGAATCCCTCGGCGGTGTCGAACGATTTCAGTGGCTCGGCGGGAACGTTCGCGGCGAGCCAGGCGCGGGCCTCGTCACGGAAGGCGAGCGTGCGCTCGTCGAGATCGAGATCCATCACGAGGACCTGTTCGCGTCTCGCATCGAGCGCGCGTCCTGCCCGCCCAAGGAGTCGCCGCCGGACAGCTCGGCGTTGTGCGCGTGCGCGAAGTGATGCAGCCCGAACACGGAGTCCATTCCGGACCGGAGACCCATCAGGTCCTCGGCCTGGTTCACGGCCTTCTTGGCGAGCGCGAGCCCCATCCTCGGCATCACCGCGATCTTCTCCGCCAGCGCCATCGTCTCGGTTTCGAGGTCGGCGCGCGGGACGACGCGGTTCAGCATGCCCCATTCCTTGGCCTGCTGCGCCGTGAAACGCTCACCGGTGAACAGCACCTCCTTGGCCGCGCGCGGGCCGAGGACCCACGGGTGCGCGAAGTACTCGACACCGGGAATCCCCATGCGTACCACGGGATCGGCGAAGAACGCGTCGTCGGAAGCGACGATCATGTCGCATACCCAGGCCAGCATGAGCGCGCCCGCGATGCACGCGCCCTGCACACTCGCGATCGTCGGCTTCGGGATCTCGCGCCACCGTCGGCACATGCCGAGATAGACCTCGGATTCGCGGGCGAACCGCTGGTCGCCGCCTTCCGCGCCGACGTGGTCCCACCACAGGACCGCCTTGCGCTCGAAGGAAACGTCCACGTCGCGTTCCGGCGTCCCGATGTCGTGCCCGGCGGAGAAATGCTTGCCCGCCCCGGCCAGCACGATCACCTTGACCTCGGGATCGTCTACGGCGCGGGCGAACGCGGCGTCGAGCGCGTAGGTCATCGCCGAGTTCTGCGCGTTCCGGTACTCCGGCCGGTTCATCGTGACGACGGCCACCGGCCCGCGTCGCTCGTACTCGACGGTCATCCGTTCTCCTCCCGCAACACGCGTTTCAGCACCTTCCCTGACAGGTTTCGCGGAAGTTCCGCCACGAAGTCGACAAATCGAGGGATCTTGTAGTTGGCCAATTCGCCCTCGCAGTGCGTCAGGACATCCTCTGTGGACAGTCCTGCTCCCGGGCTCAGCCGGACGAAGGCCTTGCCGACCTCGCCGAGCCGTTCGTCCGGCACGCCGACGACGGCGGCTTCCGCGACGCCGTCCAGGCGGCTCAGCACCTGCTCGATCTCGGCCGGGTAGACGTTGAACCCGCCGCAGACGTACATGTCCTTGATCCGGTCGACGATCCGCAGGTAGCCGCGTTCGTCGAGCACGCCGACATCGCCGGTGTGAAGCCAGCCGTCGGCGTCGACGGCCTTCGCGGTGGCGTCCGGATCGTCGAGATACCCGAGCATCACGTTCGGCCCGCGCAGCAGGACTTCGTCGTGCTCACCGAGTTTCACCTCGAAGCCCGCTGTCGCGCGGCCCGAGAAGTTCGCCACGAGATCGGCGTCGTCCTCGGGACGGGACATCGTGGCCACCACGGCTTCCGTCAGGCCGTACGCGGTGAGCACGGTGTCGAAGTTCAGGTCCTTCCGCATCCGCTCGACGAGTGTGACCGGCACGGTGGCGGCACCGGTGACGGCGAGCCGGAGGCTGGACAGATCGTGGTTCGCGCGTTCGGGCGCGTCCAGCAGGACCTGGTAGATCGTCGGCGCGCCGGGGAGCACCGTGACGCGCTCGGTTTCGACGAGGCGCAGGGTTTCCCGGACGTCGAAGGTGCGCTGCGGCAGGATCGCCGCGCCGCGCAGCACCGCGGCGAGGATCCCCGCCTTGTAACCGAAGCTGTGGAAGAACGGGTTGATCACGAGGTAGCGGTCTTCCTCCGTCAGACCGCCGCAATCGCCCCAGGCTTCGGCGACGCTCAGCGCCTGCCGGTGACTGCTCATCGCGCCCTTGCTGCGGCCGGTGGTCCCGGAGGTGAACAGGATGTCGCTGACGTCGTCCGGTTTCGCGGGACTGACGAGATCGCTGTCGAGACCGGCGAGGGCGTCCCATTCCGTGACGCCGTCGACGGGGTCTTCGACGCCCTCGACAGGGATGCGCAAGACGGTGCCGGGGCGGGAAGGGCCGAGATCCGCCAGCCGATCCGTGCCGAGGAAGGTGCCGGTGATCGCCAGCGCGGACACCCTCGCGCGCTGGAGAACGTCGATGGTCTCGCGGGCGGTGAAGCGGGTGTTGACCGGAATGAGTGTCGCCCCGGCGTACAGCGCGCCGAGCCCGGCGACGACCCAGTGCCACGTGTTGGGGGAGCAGATCGCGACCCGTTCGTGGCCTTCGAAGAACCGCGCCGCCTGACGCACCCGGCGGGCGAGTTCGGCATAGGTGAGGCGGACTTCGCCGTCGACCAACGCTTCGCGCCCGGCGAAGCGCTCCGCGGCCCTGTCGAGCGCCGCCGGAATGGTTCCTTCGACCATTGAAGTCTCCCTAGCAAGTGCTTGGTAGGGTAGCCTACGCAGCAGGCTCTGGTTTGGCTAGAGGAGGCAGGCGTGGCTCAGGACGGTTTCCGTGACCGTGTGCGCACCTGGCTGGCGGACAACCTGCCGCCGGAACTGCGCGGTTTGGGCGGTCCGGGGCGGGAGCACGAGGCCTTCGACGAACGAGTGGAATGGGAGCGGCGGCTCGCGGCGGCGGGCTGGACCTGCGTCGGCTGGCCGGTCGAGCACGGCGGCCAGGGCGCGACACTGGAACAGCAGGTCGTCTTCCACGAGGAGTACGCGCGAGCGGGCGCGCCGGCCAGGGTGAGCCACCTGGCCCAGGAACTCCTCGGTCCCACCTTGATCGCTTTCGGCACACCCGAGCAGCAAAAGAGGTTTCTGCCGCCGATCGTGGCCGTCGAGGAACTGTGGTGCCAGGGCTATTCCGAACCCGGCGCCGGTTCCGATCTCGCGGCCGTGTCGACCACCGCGACCCTCGAGGGCGACGAGTGGGTGCTGAACGGCCAGAAGGTGTGGACGTCTCTCGCGCACGTGGCCGACTGGTGTTTCGTGCTCGCCCGCACCGAACCCGGTTCGAAACGCCACAAAGGACTGTCCTATTTGCTCGTTCCGATGCGGCAGCCCGGGGTCGAGGTCCGCCCGATCCAGCAGCTCACCGGGACCTCCGAGTTCAACGAAGTCTTCTTCGACGGTGCCCGCACGGCGAAAGACCTCGTCGTCGGCGAACCCGGCGACGGCTGGCGGGTGGCCATGGGCACCCTCGCGTTCGAGCGCGGTGTCGCGACGCTCGGGCAGCAGGTCGGCTTCCGCCGGGAACTCGAAGAAATCACCAGGATCGCCCCGGACGACCCGGTGATCGCCGAACGGATCGACCGCGCCTGGGTCGGCCTGGAGGTCATGCGGGCGCAGGCGATCCGCACTCTCGGCGACTCGTCACCGGGGGTGGCCGAAGTGTCCAAACTGGTCTGGGCGAACTGGCACCGCGACCTTGGGGAGCTGGCGATGCTCGTCCGCGGCGCGCGGGGCATGCTCGCGGAAGACGGGCTCGACGCCTGGCAACGGCTCTTCCTCTTCACCCGCGCCGACACGATCTACGGCGGCTCCAACGAAATCCAGCGCAACGTCATCGCCGAGCGAGTGCTCGGCCTGCCACGGGAGGTGCGACCGTGATTCCGGTACCCAAGTACCCCGAGGGGGCGAACCTCCTGCGGGACAAGGTGGTCGTGGTGACGGCGGCGGCCGGCACCGGGATCGGTTCCGCGGTGGCGAAACGCGCGCTGGAGGAAGGTGCCCGCGTCGTGATCAGCGACTGGCACGAGCGGCGCCTCGGCGAGAAGGCGGCCGAACTCGGCGACGTCCACGCGATTCCCTGCGACGTCACGCGAGAAGAGCAGGTCCAGGCGCTCATCGATGGAGCCGCCGCGCACTACGGCCGGGTCGACGTACTCATCAACAACGCGGGTCTCGGCGGCACGAAGTCCCTTGTGGACATGGCGGACGAGGAATGGGCCCGCGTCATCGATGTGACCCTCAACGGCACCTTCCGCGCGACGAGGGCCGCGGTGAAGCGGTTCATCGCGCAGGGCGACGGCGGCGTGATCGTCAACAACGCGTCCGTGATCGGGTGGCGGGCGCAGGCCGGGCAGGCCCACTACGCCGCCGCGAAGGCGGGCGTCATGGCGCTCACCCGATGTGCGGCCGTCGACGTCGCCGAACACGGCATCCGGGTCAACGCCGTCGCGCCGAGCCTGGCCATGCATCCGTTCCTGGCCAAGGTGACCAGCGAGGAACTGCTCACCGAGCTCACCGCGCGCGAGGTCTCGGGGAGGGCGGCGGAACCGTGGGAGGTGGCGAATGTGATGGTGTTCCTCGCCAGTGAGTACTCGTCGTACCTCACCGGCGAGGTCGTGTCCGTGAGTTCCCAGCATGCGTGAGGTTCCGATGAAAGCCAGTCCAGGGTCCCGCCGGGCCGAACTGCTCGCACTGGCGGCGAAGCTGTTCGCCGAGCGCGGCTACGTCTCCACCACCGTGCGGGACATCGCGGACGCGGCCGGGATCCTGTCGGGCAGCCTCTACCACCATTTCGACTCGAAGGAGTCGATGGCCGACGAGATCCTGACCGGATTCCTCGACGAACTCTTCGGTGCCTACGCCGAGATCGTCGCGGAAGGGAAAGGGCCGCGGGAAACACTCGAAGCCGTCGTCGTGGCGTCGTTCGAATCCATTCACCGGCGGCCCGCCGAGGTGGCGATCTACCAGTCCGAGGCGAAGCATCTGATGCAATTGCCTCGCTTCGACTACCTCACCGACCGCAACACCGAATTCCGCAAGCTGTGGAACGGGATCCTCACCGACGGCATCGCGGCAGGCGTGTTCCGCGAGGACCTCGACGTCGAACTCACCTACCGGTTCATCCGCGACACCGTCTGGGTGGCGGTGCGCTGGTACAACCCCGGCGGCACGCTGAGCGCGGACGACGTCGCGCAGCAGTACCTCGGGATCCTTCTGGACGGCATCGCGACCAAGACAAGGAGACGCCGTGGCTGAGGCATATGTGCTGGACGCGGTCCGGACACCGGTCGGCAAGCGCGGGGGAGCCCTCAGCGGTGTCCATTCCGCAGACCTCGGCGCCCACGTCATCCAGGCCGTCGTCGAACGAGCGGGTGTCGAGGCCGATCTGGTCGACGACGTCATCCTCGGCTGTTGCGACACGCTCGGGCCGCAGTCCGGGAACATCGCGCGGACGGCGTGGCTCGCGGCGGGCTTCGGGCATCACGTGCCGGGCGTGACGATCGACCGGCAGTGCGGTTCGAGCCAGCAGGCCGTGCACTTCGCCGCGCAGGCGGTGCTGTCCGGGACGATGGATCTCGTGCTCGCCGGCGGCGTGCAGAACATGAGCGCCATCCCGATCGGCGCGGCGATGCTGGCGGGGCGCGAGTACGGCTTCGAAGACCCGTTCTCCGGCTCGAAGGGCTGGCAGGAGCGGTACGGCAGCGTCGAGGTTTCGCAGTTCCGCAGCGCCGACATGATCGCCGAACACTGGGACCTGACCCGTGAAGCGATGGAGGAGTACGCCTTCCGCAGTCATCGGCGGGCGATCGCGGCCATCGACGAAGGCCGGTTCGCCGCCGAGATCACGCCGTTCGCCGGTGCCGCCCTGGACGAGGGGCCCAGGCGCGACACCACGTTGGAACGGATGGCCGGGCTGAAACCGCTGAGCGAGGGATCCCGCATCACCGCGGCCGTGGCCAGCCAGATCTCGGACGGTGCCAGCGCGACGCTCATCGCTTCGGAGAAGTTCGTCGAGGAACACGGCCTCACCCCGCGCGCCAGGATCCACCATCTGTCCGTGCGGGCGGCCGATCCGGTGTGGATGCTGACCGGGCCCATCCCGGCGACCGCGCACGCGCTGCGGAAAACCGGGCTGAGCATCGACGACATCGACCTGTTCGAGGTCAACGAGGCGTTCGCGAGTGTCGTCCTGGCGTGGATCGAGGAGACGGGCGCCGATCCGGATCGCGTCAACGTCAACGGCGGCGGCATCGCGCTCGGTCATCCCATCGGGGCGACCGGCACGAAACTGTTCGCGACCCTGCTGCACGAACTCGAACGGCGAGGCGGGCGCTATGGGCTACAGACGATGTGTGAAGGCGGCGGGACGGCGAACGTGACGATCATCGAACGCCTTTGACGCTCCACACGCCGAGTGCCAAGGCGCTGAAACCCGCGCCCAGCAGGCAAACTCCGGTCCAGCCCGCGACGGCGTAGACGGCCGTCGAACTGATGGCCCCGACGCCGCTGCCGACCGAGTAGAAGATCATGTACCCGCCGATCAGCCTGCTCCCGGCGTCCGGGCGCAACGGGTAGATCAGGGTCTGGCTCGAGACGTGCACCGCTTGGACGGCGAGGTCGAGCAGGATCGCGCCCGCGACCAAAGCCCACAGCGACGCGCGGGTGAAACCCAGCGGCACCCACGACAGCAGGAGCAGCCCGAGCGCGAACCCGGTCGTCCACTGCGCCCGGCCGCGGTCCGCGAGCCGACCCGCGGGTGCCGCCGCCAGCGCGCCCGCCGCCCCGGCGAGCCCGAAAGCGCCGATGGCGGTGTGCGACAGGCCGTCGTCGCTGAGCGGCAACGCGACCGAACTCCACAAGGTGCCGAACGCGGCGAAGATCAGCAGCGCGAGTGCGCCGCGCGTCCGGAAGACGGGTTCTTCGGCGAAAAGCGACAACGTGGACCGCAGTAGCCGCCCGTAGTTCATGGCGTTTCCCGGAGCCGTGGCGGGAAGTACCCGGTACAGAACGATCGCGATCACCACGGTCACGCCCGCGGACACGACGTACACCGCGCGCCAGCCGGCGAGGTCGGCCAGCGTGCCGGACACCGTGCGCGCGAGCAGGATCCCGAGGACGACGCCGGTCGTCACGAGTCCGACCACGCGTCCGCGTTCGGCTGGCCCGGCCAGCGACGCCGCGAACGCGACCAGGAGCTGCGTGACCACCGCGAGCACACCGATCGCCGCCATCCCGGCGAGCAGCACCACACCGTTCGCGGCGGTCGCGGCGACCAGTTCGGCGATCGCCAGCAGCGTCAGCAGCCCGACGACGAGCCGCCGCCGGTCGAGCAGGTCGCCGAGCGGGACCAGCAGGAACAGGCCCAGCCCGTAGCCGTCCTGGGTGAGCGTGACGATCCCGCCGACGGTCGACGCGGCGATACCGAGATCCGCGCCCATGGTGACGAGCAACGGCTGGGCGAAGTAGATCGTGGCGACGGCCGTCCCGGCGGCCACGGCGAACAACAGGACGACCCCGCGGTGCACGAACTCTCCAAGTGGTTTCAACTTGCTACCACTCGGACGCTAGAGCATCACGGTTGTAAGATGCAACCATGGTGAAGCGGACGACGTTCGACGAAGCTTCGTGCCCGGTGGCGCGCTCGGTCGACACGATCGGCGACTGGTGGTCACTCCTGATCGTGCGCGACGCCTTCGACGGCGTCCGCCGCTTCGGTGAGTTCCAGCGCAGCCTGGGTGTCGCGAAGAACATCCTGTCCGCGCGGCTGCGGGCGCTCGTCGGGCACGGGGTACTCGACGTGGTCCCGGCCTCCGACGGGAGCACCTACCGCGAATACGTCCTGACGCCGAAGGGACGCGACCTGTTCCCGGTGATCGTCGCGCTGCGGCAATGGGGAGAGGCGCACTTCTTCGCCGAAGGGGAACCGCGGTCGGAACTGGTGGACCGCGACGGCGGACGCCCGCTGCGGGGACTCGAGGTCCGGGCGTCAAACGGACGTGTCGTCGGGCCGGAGGACACCGTGGTCGTGAAGGCGCCGGCCTCGTGAGTAGCCGGATCCCGCATGCTTGAAGACGAAACTCGCGTGATCAGAGACGTAACTCGCGTGTGCAGACGCGTAACTCCCGTGATCGGACACCGCCCACGCGAGTTACGCCTCCAGACACGCGAGTTACGCCTCCAAGCACGCGAGTTGCGCCTCCGATCACGCGGGAAAAGCGGTGTTGCGAAAGTGGCTTTCGCAACGCGTTCCGCCGTGGGCGGCTCGACGCGAGGGAGCGTCCCTGGAGCGATGCGGGCGGGAGCCCGTGTCCACCGCATGGATCGGGGCCCTCCCAGGTGAGTCATGCCTGGAAGGGCCCCGACCGGATAAGGGGAGCCCGGAGGGCGGGGTTCCGACGGAGCCCGAATCACCGTCGGTCCCGGTTCCTCCCGGCGTCCCCAAAGGGGGTGGCGGTGGGCGCGGAGGCCCGGCGACCCACCGCCACCTGAGGGACCGCGGCCGCCGCGCGCGGCCCCGGTCCGATCGCGATCCCGGGTCACCCGGCGGGAACGCGAGCCCAGGGCATCCTTTCCGGCGTGGGAACGGCTTCGGTCGGGGTTTCGGACAGGAAGTCCCGCTCGAACGGGGCCAGGATGTCCTCCCCGATCGGCGTCGCCGCGAACGAAGGAACGGCGGGGGCGGGGGACACCGGCTGGGGCACCGGCAGCCGCCGGTCGAGTTCGGCGGTCCAGTGGATCATCGCCTTCGGCCGGTCCCAGCCCACCGCGCCGATGAGCCTTCCGTCGCGGACGAAACCGGTGACCCCGTCGGAGAGTTCGATCGTGTCCTTGCCCAGCGACGGCATCCCGACGGTCTGCAACCGCGCGTCGTACAGGGAAGACCAGGCGCGGGGGAGCGGCGTGTACGGCCGGGCGTTGCCGCGGCCCAGCATCAGGCTTTCCGCCGCCGCGCGGCCGGATTCGACGCCGTTCATCCAGTGCTCGACCCGCCGGGGCGTCTCGTCGATGCGCAGGTTCGGCCATTTCGCGACGTCTCCGGCGACCACGACGTCCTCCGCCCCGACGGCGAACAGGGTCGATTCGCACAGGACGCCGTCGTCGATGGTCAGTTCCGAACCACGCAGCCAGTCCACGGCGGGCACGCTGCCGATCGAGAGCACCACGCAGCTGGCCACCAGGAACTGGTTGTTGGTCAGGTGCAGCCCGACCGTCTCCTTGGTGCTGATCCAGTTCCGCACCTCGGTGTTCATCGCCAGCTTGGCGCGATGGTGCTGATGTTCCTTGGTGAGCGCCGACGCGATCCGCTCCCCGAAGCGGTGCAAAGGCGCCTTCGCGTGACCGATGAGCGTGACGTCCCGGCCCATGTACCGCATCGACGCGGCGAACTCGTTCCCGATCAGGCCGCTGCCGATCACCACGACGGATTTGTTGCTGTTCCCCAACGCCCGTCGTACGGCGAGTGAGTCCTCCACCGTGCGCAGCACCCGCACCCGGGGGTCGTGGCGCGGCGAGCCGGGCAGATGCCGGGGGTAGACGCCGGTCGCGACGATCAGGCCGTCGTACCAGAGGGATTCCCCGCCCGGCAGGTGCACCGTGCGTTCCTTCGTGTCGAGCCAGGTCGCGCGGGTGCCGAGCCGCCAGTGGACATCCAGGTCGAGGTACGGCTCCAGGCTCGCGGCCACCGGTTTCACCCCGCCGGTGATGAGTTCCTTCGACACCATCGGCCGGTGGTACGGCTTGCGCGGCTCGTCGCCGACCAGCACGATCTCGCCGTCGAAACCGAGTTCCCGCAACCGTTCCGCGGAGCGGAGACCGGCGACGCCGGCACCGACGATGACGATCCGATCTCCGTCACTCATCGTCGTACGCCCCTTCTCCCTTGACTCTGATGGCTTGTTTCGGGCAGAGCCGGGCGGCGGAGATGGCCTGGTCCAACCCGTCCCGGTCGACCATCCGGCGGATGCGGAGCTTGCCGTCCGGTCCGATCTTGAAGGTGGCGGGTGCTTCCATCTCACAGAAGCCGAAGATCTCGCACCGCTCGTTGTCGACGCTGACGCGAGTGCCGCGCCGTACGCTTCCGAAGATCATTTTTCGTTTCTCCAAGTCGTCAGACCAGTTCTTCGACCAGGCCCAGCCGTTCCAGGTACCGGGTGGGCGTGAACCGCAGCGCGGTCAGCACCACCACGGGGACCAGCAGCGTGATCCCGCCGAACCACAGGAGGCCGAGGTGCCCGTTGGCCATGGCACCGAAGAAGGCGTGCAGCGCGGTGATCGCGACCGCCGGATAGGCGAGCCGGTGGATCCACAGGAAGCGCCGGTAGGAGCTGAACCGGCTGATCCCGCCGGTCAGCGCGACGGCGATCATGACCTCGAGCCCGAGGACGCCGAGTTCGTGCCGCGCCAGCGTGCCCGGCAGGAGCGGGATGGTGATCTGCGCGAGCGTGAAGCCGTCGGGCAGGAACAGGAACGACATCGCGTGCACGACGCCGAACGACAGCGTCAGGATGCCGAGCACCATATGGGAGTTGCGCAGCGCCTTCCGTCCGGTCAGCGACTTGATCCAGCCGGTCGCGGTGAACACGCCCCAGCACAGGGTGAGGCACATGAAGCCGTACGAGATCCGGGCGGAGGTCTGCGCCATGCCCTTGATGCCGGAGTCGGTGTCCGTTCTCTGGGTCAGGACGATCACCACCTCGGACCACTGGTCATACATTGATCTCTCCTGGGGCACTGGGAACCGGTTCCGGTTCGGCGGCGGCCGCGCGTTTGCGGGTCCGGGTGTTCTTGCTGCGCAGCGTCCGGAGGGCGTAGAACAGCCCGCCGCCGAGCACCACGGCGAGCAGCAGGCCGAGGGCGAAGTCGCCGAAGCCGACGTCCATCGCGCTGTTGGCCGAATTCGACTGCGGCACCGGGGCCTCCGGCAGCAGCGACTGGTCGACGACACCGGTGCTCTCCAGCAGGGTCATATGCCGCAGCACCGCCTGGTTGGCCGTGGTGGCGTAGTCACGGACGACGTCGTTGCGGGTTCCGGCCCTGACCTGGGCGATGACGGGGAACAGCACCCCGTGCGCGTACCGGAGCCGGTTCGCGAAGATCCGGTCGAACTCGCTGTCGTCGCGGGCGGCCTTCATCTCGCCGAGCCACGCGGACTGCTGATCCGACGGTTCGCGCGGGAGGGCGATGCCGAAACGGTCGGCGATGGCGTGCGTCGCGGTGTCGAGCCTGCCGTGGTCGATCATCAGCGTGCGGCCGACCTCGCGGGTCCGCTTGCTCTTCCCGCGTTCCTGCGCCCACATCCCAGCGGGCATTTCCCACAGGCCGGCCAGTTTGACGTTGACGATCAGGTTCTTGTCCGCCGCGGAGAGTTCTTGGGCGTGCGCGTCGCCGATGGGGCCGAGCAAGGTCGCCGCGGCCGTCGTCACCAGGACGAGCACCACGCGCAAGAACCCGCGAGGGGCGTCAGATGCCGAGGTCATCGGCCTGCCAGGTGTCCGCGGTGAGCAGCACTTTCGTCCCGTCCGGCTTGGCGGGGAACCACGCGTCGTCGACACCCTGCCCGCCGGTGTTGCCGGGCATCGCGTCGTCGGCGTTGCGATAGAGCGGCCAGCCCGCGAGCGTGACCTGCTTGCTGCCGTCGTCCCTGGTCACGGTGCCGACGAGGGCCCGATCGATCCCGGTCACCACGAGGTCGCCGTCCGCTTTGGCGGGAATCCAGGTCCGAGAACAGGTTTCGGTGCAATTCGATCGGGGCGGGTCGACCGAGTCCTTGTCGTAGCGGTAGAGCGTGAAGCCGTTGGTGTCGGTGACGATCGGTCCGAGGTCGAACAGGATCGCCGCGGCGACACCGGGCGCCGCTTCGGCAGCGGGGTCGGGCATTCCCGGGATTTCCGCCGCTCCGGCGGCCGGGGCCGTACCCGGAGAGCCGTTCGGTCCCGCGGTACCGGTGGTGCAGGCCGCGGTCAGCGTGATCGCGGCCAAGGTGAGGGTCAGAGGTATGACCGAGCGTGACACGGGGTTCACGGAAATCCTCCTGTCGGGGCAGAGGAGAACGCCATCACCGCGGGGAGATGGTGTGCAGGCAGGTTCAGGTCCACTGTGGACGGTCATGATCCACAGTGGATTCGGCGGTGCGGGGGACAGCGCCGGGTCGGGGGTCTTCGGTAGGGGATACGGTCACGAGTCGGAAACGGTTCAAAAAACTTTCCCGTCCTCGGAGAACGGGGCCCGAACGGTTTTGGCACTGGACTTATCGCCCTCGCGCACACAAAGATGTGCCGCGTGGGACGCCACTCTCGGATACTGCAGCCAATAGTCGATCATGAACCCGCGTCGAACGGGCATGACGACCTCATCAGGGCGTTGTACCAGGAGTTCGGATCGAGCCTGATGGCGTTCGTGCTGAAGCTGACCGGCCACGATCGCCAGTGGGCCGAGGACGTGGTCCAGGAGACGCTCATCAAGGCGTGGCGCAACGCCGGCAAACTCGACCGGCAGCCGGAAATGCTGCGTGCCTGGCTCTTCACCGTGGCCAGGCGCATCGTCATCGACGGCTGGCGGAGCCGGAGCGCCCGCCCTCAAGAGGTGGAGGAACTGGAGTCGGATTCGATCGGAGTGCCGGACGAATCGGAGAAGACGCTCGCGGCCATGATCGTTTACGAGGCCCTGCGCAATCTTTCCCCGGAGCAACGTGAAGCCGTCCAGCAGACCTACTTGCGTGACCGCACCGTGAACGAGGTCGCGGCGACGCTGGGGGTTCCGCCGGGTACGGTGAAATCGCGGATCCATCACGCTGTGCGCGCGTTGCGCAGGGCGCTGCAGGAGCGGGGGTGAGCGAGGTGTCCGGAGCCGTCCACACGGACATCGCCGCCTACGTGCTCGGCGTCCTCGGCGAGGAGGATCACGCGAGGTTCGAGGCACATCTGCTGGAGTGTCCCGAGTGTCAGGTCGAATTGGTGGAGATGTACCACCTGCCCGACATCCTGGACATGGTCAAGAAGAGCTGGCCGGATCCGCCCGTGAAGGGTCCGGGGCCGCGCGTGCTGCGGATGCTGCTCGCGGACGCCGCCAAGGCCGGCCGGCGGCGCAAGGTCATCCGGCTCGCGACGGCCGCCGCCGTACTCGTGCTCGTCGTCGGCGGCCCGCTCACCGTTTTGTCGCTCACCGACCGTGAACCGGTCATCACGCAGGCCGCTCCCACCGTTGTCACATCGGTGGTGCCTGCTCCCTCCGCCTCCCGGGAACGGGACGCGGGCCCGGACGGCGGTGCCGCCCCGTTCGGCTGGTCCGAAGCGGGCAACGCGGTCGCCGCGGAGGTCACGGTGCAGGAGAAGGAGTGGGGCAGCGCCGTCGAACTCGAACTGCGCGGCCTCATCGGCCCGATGGTCTGCCAGCTTTTCGCCTACTCCCACGGCGGAGAGGCGTACGTCGTCAACAACTGGAGCGTGCCGTCCAAGGGATACGGCGTCCCCGGTTCCCCGGATCCCCTCGTCATCACCGGTTCGACGGCGTTGCAGAAGGCCGACATCGAACGCTTCGAGGTGCACAAGCAGGACGGCACCGTGCTGGCCATCGTGCGCCGCTAGCCTTATTGAGAGGTAAGGCAAAGGTGGTGGGAGCCGGGTTGCCTAGGAGCCTTGCGCGCTCTTGACCGTCCACAAGGGACGCCAGTTGGGCAACGGTGTCCATTTTGTACCCTCCTGTGAAACCGTGCTTATGGTCATCAATCGGACATTTCGTCACGTGAAGTTGTCCCTTGTGGACACTCAAGGCGCGGTCGGCTCCTGTGGTCGGTCCAGGGCCACGTCACGAAGGCCTCCTGTCCATCTTGAACCAGCGAAGAAGCCCTTCGTCGGAGGCTTGATCACGCCGCCTTTGCCTGCCTCTTAATATAACGGAAAGATAACGGCGAGATCGCTTTTTGAACCGCCTCCCGGCTGGAGCCGTATCTCCCAGTAGCCGGATGTCCCTCGGCGGGCGAACGGAAGGTTCGCCGCGAATTCGCCGAATCCGCGTATTCGACAAACGCGTGGCTCATGCCTGGGCGCGATTAATTCGCGTGCCCGGAAACGTAATGAGGTGAGCAAGTCAATGGCACGAAATCAAGGGCGCCATCGCATCGCCCGCAGGACCAAGATCGCGACCGCGTTGGTCGGCCTGTCGATCGCGGTCGGTGGGCTGGTGGTGTCCACCACGACCGGCGACTCCGACAGCGCCGCCGCGGACGAGGTGGACAAGTCGCAGTTCGTGGACATCACCCAGGTCCGGCCGAACGTCGACAAGCCGGAGCCGGGCCGGAACGCCTCCACGGGTTCGTTCACCGTCGACTGCGGCAAGAACGAGAACGGGCATTTCAATCCCGACAACTTCATCGCGCAGCCGGGTGTCCGCAATGGCGCCCAGCATCTGCACGATTACGTCGGAAACCTTTCCACGAACGCGGATTCGGACAACGACAGCCTGCTGGGCGCCGGCACCACCTGCGAGAACGGTGACGAGTCGACGTACTTCTGGCCGGTGGTGCGGATCGACACCGCGGAGGAAGCCGAAGGGCAACAGAACCAGAACGGCCGGGACCAGAACCGCGACGGAGACCGGAACCGGCAGCGGAACCAGGACGACGACCAGCAGAACCAGAACCGGAACAACGACCAGAACCAGCAGGACCAGCAGAATCAGCAGGACCAGCAGAACGAGGCTCAACTGGAAGAGCCGAACGCGGACAACGAACTCGCCGGCAACGACGGGGAGATCCAGCGTCCCGCGGTCGTCGACATCACCTTCAAGGGCAATGCCCAGGAGAAGGTGCAGGAGATGCCGAAGTTCCTTCGCATCCTTTACGGTGACGCGAAAGTCACCACCAATGGTCCCGCCAACGCGCGGGAGAGCTGGACCTGCACCGGTTTCGAGAACAGGGTGATCAAGCAGTACCCGATCTGCCCCGAGGGCAGCGACGTCAAGCGGGTGCACACCTTCCCGAGCTGTCTCGACGGCAACAACATCGACAGTGAGAATCACCGAGACCACATCAAGTACCCGGACGAGAACGGCGAATGCGCGAACGGCCTCACCGCCGTCCCGGAGCTCACGATCTCACTGACCTACGAGATCCCCCGGCAGATCCAGGTCAACGGCCAGTACAAAGTGGACTCGTTCCCCGAAGAGGACCACAACCCGTTCTCCGATCACGACGATTTCGCGAACGTGATGTCGGACCAGATCATGGACCGGCTCGTCGACTGCGTCAACGAAGGCCGCAAGTGCCGCGAATGACGCACTGAAACGGAAGCAGGAACCTGCGAAGAGAAAGGAAGATACTCCGGCCCGGCGGGTCCCCCCTTACACCTCACCCACCCGCCGGGCCGGCCCTCCCTGGAAACGGATCGACACAACTGAAGAACGCTCCGCAAGCGTTCATCCGCCCTGTCGGCGGCTTCCCGAGGGAGGCTCGCCGGCGGGGCACTTTCGGTAGGTTGGCGGTATGGGTGAGCAAAAGGACCGCATGCTGCGCGGCGAGCTGTACCGGGACAACGACCCTGAACTGGTGTCGGACCGCAGGCGTGCGCAGTCGCTCGTCGACCGGTTCAACGGCACGGGCGCGGAAGAGGCCGGTGAGCGGGACACGATTCTGCGTGAGTTGCTTGGCAAACTCGGCGAAGGCTCCTGGATCATGCCGCGGTTCCAGTGCGACTACGGCTATCTCATCGAGATCGGCGCCAACAGTTTCCTCAACTACGACGCCATCCTGCTCGACTGCGCGCCGATCAAGATCGGCTCGGACTGCTCGATCGGCCCGCGCTGCCAGCTGCTGACCGCGTTGCATCCGATGGAGGATCACGAGCTGCGGCGAGCTCGCTGGGAATCGGCCGCGCCGATCACCATCGGGGACAACGTCTGGTTCGGCGGCGGCGTCATCGTCTGCGCCGGGGTCACCATCGGCGACGACACCGTGGTGGGCGCGGGAAGTGTGGTCACCCGCGACCTGCCGTCGAAGGTGTTCGCGGCGGGCAATCCGGCCCGGGTCATCCGCGAGCTCTGAATATCTGCTGGTGGACCCGCGTCCGCGATCGCGTCGCAGCTCCGCCGACAGGCTTCGAGGTCTACCGATCCACCGGCGTGATCCGGGTGCGCCGGCTGTGCTCGAACACCATGGAGGTGCGCACGTCGGCCACCTCGGGGCGTTCGGTCAGCTTGTCGATCACGAAGGCATAGAGGCTGTCGTTGTCCGGGACCGCGACGTGCAGGATGAAGTCCTCGGTCCCGGTGGTCACGTAGAGCCCGACGAGGTCGGGCAGGGCGTTGACCCAGTTCCGGAAGCCTTCGATGTTCCGTCGCGAGGGCGGGCGCACCCGCACCGCGATGAGCGCCTGCACTCCGCGGCCGATCGATGGCAGGTCCACGTCCAGCAGCGCGCCGCGGATCACGCCGCGTTCCCGTAGCCCGCGGGTGCGGTCCAGCGCGGTGGTCGGCGAAACGCCCACCGCGGCGGCCACTTCGCGGTTGGTCTTCCGTGCGTCCGACTGCAATTGCGCCAGGATCGCCTTATCAAGTTCGTCCAATCGCGCCATCTCGACCCTTCTGCCGTATTAAATACGAACACGATGGACTGTACTCGTATGTCCTCCTAGCTTAGCCTTGTTCATCCGTTGATGTGAGCAGGAGACCAGCTGAATGTCCGAGTACGGTACGGCCATCGGATTCACCCCCGACGAGATCGACTTCACCGCGTCCACCCGAGCGGCGAGGTTGAAGTGGGTCATCGTGGTCAACAGCGAGCTGCCGCCCGGCCGTGCGGTCAACGCGGCGGTCTGCACGGCCGTCGCCACGGCGAAGTCCGTGACCGGTCTCCTGGGAGACGAAGCGGTCGACGCGAACGGCGAGCACTACACCGGCTTGCCCTGGGTCGGCTGCTCGATTCTGTCGGCCGACGCGGAGAAGCTGCGCGCCATCCGCGCCAAGGCCGCGACCTCGCCGGGCTGCCACGTCGCCGACATGCCCGCCGTCGCCCAGCAGATCCGGGTCTACGACGACTTCCTCGCGACGATGAAGGAAATCCCGACCGAGGAGATGGACTTCTGCGCGATCGGCATCGTCGGCCCGCGCAACCGGATCGACAAACTGGTCGGGAAGTTGCCGCTGATGCCGTGAGCGGGGTGGCCGAACGCCCGCTTCAGGCCTCGAGGAGGTCCCGCAGCGCTTCGGTGAACTGGGCGGGGTTCCGTTGTGGCGCCAGATGCGCCCCGGGCATCTCGGTGAACGGCAGGCCCAGTTCGAGCGCGAGGACCTTCGCGGGCTGGTAGTGGTAATGCCCCCGGCTGCCGACACCGGCGACAGGGACGATCTCGGTCCTCGCCTTCCGCAGCGCCCGCAGGTCGGGAAGGTAGTCGAGGATCTCGGCCAGTTCGCGGCCGAAGAGCCGTTTCCAGTCCTCCTCGTTCGGCAGCCGGATCGCGCGCAGTTCGGGCAGCGCGGCACCGGCGATCCCGTCGGTGAACCGTTTGAACGCCCCCATCAGGTCGCCCGCCTGGGCGAGCCGGACCTGCGCGTTGGCCTCGTCGAGCCAGCCCAGCGCGTCGGGCAGCAGCTGGATGGCGGGGGGTTCGTGGGCGACCAGGACGGTCGCCGCGTCCGGGTAGCGGGCCACGAGGTCGAGACCGATCATGGCGCCCGCGCTGGTGCCGAACACGCTCGCGGGGCCGTCGCCGACGTGCTGGAGCACCGCGTGGGCGTCGTCGGCCTGCTTCGGCACGCTGACCGGGCCGGTGCTGGTGTCCGTGCTGCGGAAGTGACCGCGCCGGTCGTAGGTGACGACGGTGTAGTCGTCCGCGAGCAGCTTCGTCATCGCCCGGAAGGTGTCCGCCGAGCCCAGCCCGCCCGCGATCAGGAGCAGAAGCGGCCCCTCGCCGGTGCTGCGGACGTACAGCTCACCGTCCTCGACCGGACAACGACTCTCCGAGATCATGGCCGAAGTCAAGCACAGCGTGCCCGGACCCTCACTCCGAGGCCAGCCGCCGCAGGATGCCGGTGGCGTCGGCCACGATGGTCTCGATGAGGTCGCCGACCGTGGGCAGGTCGTCGAGCAGGCCGACGACCTGCCCGGACGCCAGCACCCCGGCGCTCCGGTCGCCCTCGACGAGCCCGGCGCGCAACAGCATCGGCGTGTTGGCGGCCATCAGGACCTGCGACCAGGTCCGGTCGCCGCCCCGTTTCATCCGCACTCCCTCGGTGGCCAGCGAGCGCCACGACAGCCCGGTCAGTTTCCGGAACTTCGAGGCGTTGCGGGCGGCCCTCGCGAACCCGCGCACCGGACCGGCGGACTCGAGCGCGTCGACCAGTTCCGTGCGGAGGACGCGATGCGGCATCCCGTCCACCTTGCGGGTGACGACGGTGCCGTTGAGATCACGGGCGAGATAGGCCTGCTTGATCTCGTCGGGAACGGTGCTCTCCCTCGTCAGGAGGAACCGGGTGCCCATGGCGACGCCGGCCGCCCCGTAGGCGAGCGCGGCGGCCAGCCCCCGGCCGTCGAAGAAGCCGCCCGCCGCGACCACCGGGATGTCGACCGCGTCCAGCACCGAAGGCAGCAGCAGGGTCGTCGCGACCCCGCCGGTGTGCCCGCCGCCCTCGCCGCCCTGCACGATGACGGCGTCGGCACCCCAGCCCGCGACCTTCTCCGCGTGCCTGGCCGCGCCGACCGAAGGGACGACGAGGACGCCGTTGTCCTTGAGCCGCGCGATCATGTCCTTCTTCGGCGCGAGCGCGAAGGACGCGACGCGGACCTCCTCGGTGATGAGCAGTTCGACCCGGCGCGCGGCATCTTCGGCGTCCGCGCGGAGATTGACGCCGAACGGCTGGGACGTGCGGCTCTTGACCTCCTTGACGGCTGCCGCCAGCTCGTCGTAGGTCATCGTCGCGGACGCGAGGATGCCGAGGCCGCCCGCTTCCGCCGTCGCGGACACCAGTCGCGGCCCGGCGACCCAGCCCATCCCGGTCTGCACGATCGGATGCCGGATCCCGGCCAGCTCGGTCAGCGCGGTCTTCACGACGGCACTTCCTTGTCCCGCAAGGACTTCGGATCCAGGCTGGTGCGGATCAGCAGCAGCTCGGACTCGGTCGGCAGCCGGGACTCGGTGACCCCGTCGGTGATCAGCGGGAACGACGTCGCCTCGACGACCTCGTCCACGGAAACGCCCGGATGCACGGAAAGCAGCCTCGGCGCGTGGTCTTCGCCACCGAAGTCCAGGACGCCGAGGTTGGTGACGACGCGGTGGACGTCGTGATACCGCAACCCGGCCTCGCGTGCCCTGGCATAGCCGACGCCGGACACGACGTCGACCTGATCGACGAAGACCCGCTTGCCGTGCCGCGGAACCCAATAGCTCGTGCGGTGGTTGGCCGTGTTGCCCGGCCCGCCGCGTACACCGAGAAGTTGTTTCTTGGGCCGGGAATGGTCGCCGATCGCCGAGATGTTCTGGTTGCCCTCGCCGTCGATCTGGTTGGCGCCCATGACCACATGTCGTTTCCCGCGCGGTACCACGGTGTCGAGGACCTTGCGGAACGGCTGCCAGCCTTCGACGACGGCGTCAGGGGTCATCAAGTACGCTTCGCCGTCGGACAGCAGGATGTCCGGTTCGAAAGTCAGCCTCGCCAGCCTGGCGCCCAGCGACGGGATGAACCCCATGGGGCTCACCACGATTTCGCCGTCACCGCGGAACAATTCGGCACAGGCCACGACAGCCACTTCGGCACGACTGATGTCACTCATGCGGACTCCCCGAATTCGGCGACGGCCTTCTGGTAGTGCGCCTCATCGCCGGACAGGAACCTGTCGACGAATCGCGGCCACGCGTCGAGATCCTTGGCCGCTTCGGCGTAGTGACGCTGGAAACGTTCGTCGCGTCCGTAGTCCGGGACGGCGGTGGTGAAATGCGCGCCGTTCGGTGTTTCGGACACCCCGGTGACGAGCATCCGGCTCAGCAGCAGGCTCTGCACCGGCCCCGCTTCGGCGAGTTCGGCCGTCTCCACGATCTTTTCCGTGGACACGTAACACTTTTCGGCGGCCAGAGCGAACAGTTCGTCGAAGTACGGATCCGGCCCCAGATACTGCGCGTTGCCCCGGGCGTCGGCGCGGTTGAGGTGGACGAAGGCCGCGTCGAGCTCCAGCGCGGGCACGGCCAGCAGCTCTTCGGCGTCGTCGTACGGCGAGCGGACGGTGCGCAAAGACGGGTTCAGGTCCCTGACGCCGGAGCCGAGTCCCGCCCGCGTCGGCAGGAACGGAAGCCGTTGCGCGGCAGCGGAAAGGCCGGTCCCGAACACCCCCTCGTCGTATTCGGTGACGGAGATCGACCCGGACTCCCGCGCCCGGGAGAACCACGGGTCGTAGGGGATCGAGTCCAGGGTGACGAAGCCGAACACGAGATGCTTGATCTTGCCGGCCGAGGCCAGCAGCCCGACGTCCGGACCGCCGTAGGAGACCACGGTGAGATCCTTGACCGGCGAGCGCAGGATCGCGCGCACCAGCGCCATCGGCTTGCGCCGCGAACCCCAGCCGCCGATGCCGATCGTCATGCCGTCCCGCAGTTCGGCGGCCATCTCGTCCGGCGTCATGCGCTTGTCGGCCATCACTTCCCCTTACCATCCAAGAACTCCTGGCGCGCGCCGTCGGAGACGCCCGCCAGATTGAGTTCGAAGGTGAATCCCTGCTCGAAGCGGTAGCTGCGGTGCACGGGCTGGACGTCGATGCCGTTGATGGCCTGTTTCGCGGCGCGGATCACGCGGGTGTCCTTCGCCGCGATCTGCCGCGCGACACCGAGCGCGGTCTCGTCGAGCTCCTCGCGCGAGACGACGGCGTAGACGGAACCGTGGTGGTGCAACTGGGCCGCGGTGATCGTCGACGCCGTGTAGTACAAGGCGCGCATCAGATGCTGGGGGACCAGCCGCGAGAGATGGGTCGCCGCGCCGAGCGCGCCGCGATCGACCTCCGGGAGGCCGAAGGTCGCGTCCTCGCTGGCGATCACCACGTCCGCGTTGCCGACCAGGCCTACCCCGCCGCCGAGGCAGAAGCCCTGCACCGCGGCGATCACCGGGACCGCGCAGTCGTACACGGCGGAGAACGCCGCCGCGCACCCCTCGTTCGCGCCGATCAGCGCGCCGTACCCCGGATCGCGCTGGATCTCCTTGATGTCGACCCCGGCGTTGAACCCGCGGCCTTCCGCGCGCAGCACCACCACATGGGTCGCGGGATCGCGTCCGGCGTCGGTGACGGCGGACGCGAGGGCGAACCAGCCCTTCACGCTCAGCGCGTTCACCGGGGGCGCGTCGACCGTGACCACGGCGATGCCGGGCTCCGGTGAGTGGGTGGAAACGGTCATCGTGCACCCTTCTCAGCTACCAAACCTAGCACTTGCTTGGTACGTTAGCAGGACGTCCGGCCCGGGTACAGCGACGTGAAGGAGGCCTCGCATGGCACTCGAACTCCGGCTCGACGGCGCCGTGGTGCTGGTGACCGGTGGGGTGCGCGGCGTCGGCGCCGGTGTCACCAGGACTTTCCTGCGTGCCGGCGCCGAAGTCGTCACCTGTGCCCGCACCGAACCCGAGCGGCCGGTCTGCGCCGGGGACAAGGCATCGACGTTCATCTCCTGCGACGTCCGTGACCCGAAAGAGGTCGACGCGCTCGTCGAAGAGGTCGTCCGGCGGCACGGCAGGCTCGACGTCGTGGTCAACAACGCGGGCGGCGCGCCGTACGCCGAGGTGGCGAACGCGTCGCCGCGGTTCCACGAAAAGATCGTCTCGCTGAACCTGCTGGCGCCGTTGACCGTCGCCCGCGCGGCGAACGCGATCATGCAGCAGCAGGAAAGCGGCGGCGTCATCGTGAACATCAGCAGTGTCAGCGCGACGAGACCGTCGCCGGGGACAGCGTCCTACGGTGCGGCGAAGGCGGGCCTGGACAACCTGACCGCGTCGCTCGCCGTCGAGTGGGCGCCGAAGGTGCGGGTCAACGCGCTCGACGTCGGCATGGTGCGGACGGAGCACTCGCATCTGCACTACGGCGACGAGGCGGGCATCGCGGCCGTGGGCGCGACAGTCCCGTTAGGACGGTTGGCCGAACCGGACGAGATCGGTTCCTGCGCGGTGTTCCTGGCGTCCTCGCTGGCGTCCTATGTCAGCGGCGCCTGCCTGACCGTGCACGGCGGGGGAGAGGTGCCTGCCTTTCTCGCCGCTTCCAATTCCAAGGTCGAAGAACGAAAGGAGCCGGTGTGAGCGGGATCGCCGACGGCCGGATCGTGGTGGTGACCGGGGCCGGTCGTGGAATCGGCAGGGCGCACGCGCTCGCCTTCGCCGCCGAGGGCGCGCGGGTGGTGGTGAACGACCTCGGCGCCGGGATCGACGGCAGCGGCGGGTCGGCGGGGCCCGCGCAGGACGTCGTCGACGAGATCGAGGCGCTCGGCGCCAAGGCGGTCGCGAACACCGACGACATCGCGTCCTGGGACGGCGCCGCCGCACTGGTGCGGACGGCCGTCGAAACGTTCGGCGGCTTGGACGTCCTGGTCAACAACGCGGGATTCCTGCGCGACCGGATGCTCGTCAACCTCGGCGAGGACGAATGGGACGCGGTCATCCGTGTCCACCTGAAGGGCCATTTCTCGCCGACGCGACACGCCGCCGAGTACTGGCGCGCCGAGGCGAAAGCGGGCCGGACGCGGGCCGCGCGGGTGATAAACACCAGCTCCGGCGCCGGCCTGCTCGGCAGCGTCGGGCAGGGGAACTACGCGGCCGCGAAGTCCGGAATCCTGGGTCTCACGCTGGTCGCGGCCACCGAATTCGCGCGCTACGGCGTCACCGTGAACGCGATCGCCCCGGCCGCCCGCACCCGCATGACCGAAGTGGCCTTCGCCGACGACATGGCCGCGCCGGAGGACGGTTTCGACGCCATGGCACCGGAAAACGTGTCACCGCTGGTGGTGTGGCTCGGCAGTGAGGAGTCGTCCGGGGTCACCGGCCGGGTGTTCGAGGTCGACGGCGGACGCGTCTCGATCGCGCAAGGCTGGCGGCACGGCACGGTGCGGGACAAGGGTTCCCGGTGGGCACCGGCCGAACTCGGGCCGGTGGTGGCGGAGCTGTTGGCGGACGCTCCGGTCCCTGAACCCGTTTACGGGGCTTAGTTCTTATATCGTGAAGTGTCCCTTTGAGACGGCCATCGTCTCAAAGGGACACTTCACGACATCCCCGCGACCGCGGACCCGTCCTCACCGCTCAGGAGGCGTCCCGCGCGAGATCCCGGACCGCGGGAAGCTGCTGAAACCCACCGGACTCGTAGGTCGCGATGGCGGCGACATTCGAACTAGGCGTGTTCACGCCCGCGCTCGACGACCCCAGTTCCTGGAGCGCGGCCGCCGCCGCGAAGGTGATCGCCCTGCCATGACCGTGCCCGCGATGGTCCCGGTGCACGCCCATCGGCTCGAGGATCCCGGGCTTCCCCGGGCCTGCCGACCATACGGCCACCGCCGCGACGGCGTTGTCCTCGTCGTCGTACCCGACCAGGCACCGGCCATCGGCATACGGCGCCCCGGCGGCCATCGTGTGCCACTTCTCGGGGGTGAACGTCGACCCGTCGAACGCCGCCCGTGTCAGGTCGGCCCATACGTGCGCTCGGTCCGGTCCGATCGTCTCGATCCTCAGGTCCGGGGCCTTCACCGGTTCGGTGAGGTCGCGGCGCAACGGTGTCCACGGTTCGTCGGTGCGCCAGCCGTGCTCGGGCAGGACGTCCTGGATGAACGCGTCCTTCGGCGCCTCGATGGACACGTTCCCCGGCGGAAGCACACCGCGTTCGGGCGCGATCACGTCTTCGGCCACCCGCCGTGCCAGTTCCTCGTCCCGGCGAACGTCCGGCGCGGTCGTGAGCCGCAGGAGGTCGGCTCCGTCCAGGAGTCCGACGGCGAGAATCCGGCCGTCGCGGCGCCAGAGCCGGACCGCCGCGGCTGTCGCCTCCGCCCCCGAGCGCCAGAACCAGCCGAGGTCACCGGGATGCAGCTGCCAAGCCACCCCTTCGGATTGCCAGTCCCGCAGCGCCTCCACGGCTTCGTTCAATCCGTCGAGTCCCGGTCGTTCCAAGTCGATCGCCATGCCGGTGATCACACCCCACCGAACGGCGGGCTCGCATCCGGTTTTCGGTGCGGCCAAGATGAGAAGGTGAAGTCACTTCAGCGCCGTCTCTGGGAAGCGGTCGAGCCGCTGCACGCCGTCGTCTACTTCGCCCCGGAAACGGCGGCCGCGGCCAAGGCGGTGGGTCTGCCCGGCTGGTGGATGGGCTATTTCGCCGGCCGGGTCGCGCCGCTCGGGCCGCTGCCGGAACCACCCGCGACCGCGATGCTCTTCGGGTTCTCCCCGCGGAGGGTCGCGCGATCCCTGCCGGACGCGTGGAAATACGCCGAACCGGCCGCCGTGCTCCAGAGCCGGATGGACGCCGTCGAGGCAGCCCTGAACCGGATCCTGCCCGCCGACGCGCCCTTCGAAGAACTGGCCGACCTGCTCGAACAGGCCGTCGCCGGCTGCGATTTCGCGGGCAGGCCGCTTGCCGCCGCCTGGTCTTCGGTCGCCAGGCCCGCCACGGCGGCCGGGCGAGTCTGGCTCGCGGCGACGGTGCTGCGCGAGCATCGCGGGGACGGTCACGTGCTCTCCGCGGTCGCCGCAGGATTGCGCGGACTCGACACCACGCTGACCCATATCGGCAGCGGGGCGGTGACCCGCGAGGTCATCCAGGTCAATCGTGGGTGGTCCGATGACGAATGGGACGAGAGCGTCGCGCGGTTGGCCGGACGAGGCTTCCTCGACGGCGATTTGAAGCTCACCGAGCAGGGAATCGCGCTGCGCCAACGGATCGAAGACGAGACCGACCGCCTCGCCGCCGGCCCCTCGGAAGCGCTCGGGGAGGTCGGAGCCGCCGAAGTCCTGCGGATCGCCATCCCGTTGAGCCGCCGGATCTTCGACACCGGCGCGATCCCGCTGCCGAATCCGATGGGGGCGCCGCGGCCCTGACCGCTCGAAACTGTCGGACCCCGGTGGGACGCTGTTCCGCATGGCGACGTGGCAGCAGTTCAGTGAAGAGGCACCCACGCTGGCGGAGAAGATCAAAGAGCGGTTCACCGCGGCGAAGTCGCATGTGCTGGCGACGGTCCGGCGGGACGGCTCGCCAAGGGTCAGTGGCAGCGAGGTCGATTTCCGTGAACAGGACCTGCTGATCGGTTCGATGATCGGCGCGATGAAGGCGAAAGACCTACAGCACGACGGCAGGTTCGCGATCCACGCCGCCTCGGCGATCGACGAGGGCGGCGCGGACGCGAAGGTGTCGGGAAAGGCCGTCGAGATCACCGATCCGGCGGAGGTCGCCCGCCTGCAGGGCGACGACGGGGAGGCGCACGTCTTCCGGCTCGACCTCACCGAGGCGGTGCTGACCTGGGTCGAGGGCAACACCATCTATTTCGACTTCTGGAAGGAGGGTCAGGGGAGCAAACGGCTCGCGAGGCCGGACAACGGTCCGGTGGTCGAGGTCGGCTTGGGTTAGCGTGTGCCTCTCAAACCACGGTTGGCAGACTGGGCGAGGAAGCCCGCTTTGAGAGCCACGGCGCTAGATCCGTTCGATGATCGTGCCGGTGGAAAGCGCGCCGCCTGCGCACATCGTCACCAGTGCGGTGCTCGCGTCACGGCGTTCCAGTTCGTGCAGTGCCGTGGTCAGCAGGCGGGCGCCGGTGCTGCCGACGGGATGCCCGAGCGCGATCGCGCCACCGTTCACGTTGACCTTGTCCTCGTCGGGCCCGTGCACCCGTTGCCACGACAACACGACTGAAGCGAACGCCTCGTTGACTTCGAAGAGGTCGAGGTCGCCGATCGTCATCCCCGCCTTGTCCAGGACACGTTCGGTCGCCTGCACGGGACCGTCGAGGTGGTAGTACGGCTCCGCGCCGACCAAGGCCTGCGAGACGATCCGTGCTCGCGGCCGGAGGCCCAGCGTCTTCGCCCGGTCCGAGTCCATCAGGAGGAGCGCGGACGCGCCGTCGGAGATCTGCGACGACGTTCCGGCCGTGTGCATGCCGCCTTCGAGGACGGGCTTGAGCTTGGCGAGGCCTTCGACGGTCGTGTCACGCAGCCCTTGGTCACGGGACACCAGCCGTGTCTCGCCGGTCGGCGTGCCGTCCTCGCCGAGCACGGGTGCCTTCACCGCGACGACCTCGCGATCGAAGTGTCCCGCTGCCCAAGCGGCTGCCGCCTTGGTCTGCGACGCGGTCCCGAACAGGTCGACGTCGTGGCGGGTGATCCCGCGGCGTTCCGCGATCCGCTCGGCCGCGCCGTACTGGTTCGGCATATCGATCGACCACGTCCGGGGCCGTGGCGTGCCGATGCCCTCGCCGCGGTTCGCGCCGAGCGGGACCCGGCTCATCGCCTCGACACCGCAGGAGACGCCCGCGTCGATCGCCCCGGCCGCGATGAGCCCGGCGATCAGATGCGTCGCCTGCTGCGCCGAGCCGCATTGGGCGTCGATGGTGGTCGCGCCCGTGGTCTCGGGGAGCCCGGCGTGCAGCCACGCCGTGCGCGTGACATTGCCCGCCTGCTCGCCTGCCTGGGTCACCGCACCGCCGATCGCCTGCTCGACCAGCGCTGGATCCAGCCCCGCGCGTTCGAGCAGGGCGCGCTGCGCCGCGCCGAGGATCTCGGCGGCATGCAGCCCCGCCAGGTGACCCCGCCGCTTGCCGACAGGGGTGCGGACCGCCTCGACGATCACCGGACTACCCACGTTCGCCTCCTGGGAAACACCGTTCACTACCGAGAAAAGTAGAACACGTTCTTGATTTGAGCAAGTCGCCCCTGGGTTGGCCGGTTTTTGATCACTGGTCGCCGGTCCCGCTTCATGCTGCGCTCGAACGGTTCCCGCTGGCTGAGTAAACGGGTTTCACTGAAACTCTTCACTTGGTAAACGCCGTATGCTTCAATCGGGTCTAGAACGTGTTTCATTGGCGAACCGCGTAGGAGGTAGCCCGTGGCCGCTCCCCTGATCCCCGCCGGTTTCGATTTCACCGATCCGGATCTTTACGCCACCAGACTGCCTCTGGAGGAGTTCGCCGAACTCCGCCGTACGGCACCGGTCTGGTGGAACCCGCAGCCGCACAACACCGCGGGCTTCCGCGATGACGGCTACTGGGTGGTCAGCCGGCTCGAAGACGTCAAGGCGGTGTCGAGGGACAGCGAGCTGTTCTCCTCCCGGGAGAAGACCGCGATCATCCGGTTCGACGAGAACATGACCGACGACAGTCTCGAAGCCAACCGTCTGGTCCTGCTCAACATGGACGCCCCGCAGCACACGAAGCTGCGGCGGATCGTGTCGAAGGGCTTCACGCCGAGGTCGATCGCGAAGCTCGAGGACACCCTGCGCGATCGTGCGGAGAAGATCGTCGGCGAGGCCAAGAAAAAGGGCTCCGGCGACTTCGTAGTGGACGTCGCGTGCGAACTTCCGTTGCAGGCCATCGCCGAACTGATCGGCATCCCGCAGGAAGACCGGATGAAGGTCTTCGACTGGTCGAACCAGATGGTCTCCTACGACGACCCCGAGTACGAGGTCGAGCCGCTCGCCGCGTCGGCGGAGATCGTCGGCTACGCCTGGAACATGGCCGAAGAGCGGCGCAAGTGCCCGATGGACGACATCGTCACGAAGCTGATCCAAGCCGACGTCGACGGTGAGTCGCTGGCCTCCGACGAATTCGGGTTCTTCGTCATCCTGCTCGCCGTCGCGGGCAACGAGACCACGCGCAACGCGATCACCCACGGGATGAAGGCGTTCCTCGATCACCCCGATCAGTGGGAGCTGTACAAGAAGGAGCGGCCGAAGACCGCCCCGGACGAGATCGTCCGCTGGGCAACGCCGGTGGTCGCCTTCCAGCGCACCGCGACCAGGGACACCGAACTCGGCGGGCAGCACATCCGCAAGGGCGACCGGGTCGGGATGTTCTACAGCTCCGCGAACTTCGACCCGGACCATTTCGACGAGCCGGAGAAGTTCGACATCCTCCGCGAGGACAACCCCCACGTCGGCTTCGGCGGCACGGGATCGCACTACTGCATCGGCGCCAACCTCGCGCGGCTGGAAATCGATCTGATCTTCAACGCCATCGCCGATGTCATGCCGGACATCACCGAAGTCTCGCCGCCGGACCGGCTCCGGTCGAGCTGGCTCAACGGGATCAAGCACTACCAGGTCCGGTACGCCTGAGCCGATGCCGTGAGGCACCATGGGGCCATGGGTCCCCACGTTCAGGTCGACGTCGAAATGTCCTTCCGGGTCACGAAACCCGGCCCCGCCGCGTTCGTGGTCGCGCTCGCCGGCGGGGCCGCCCAGGAGGAGTTCGCCTATCCCGCGCCGCCGCGCCAGGTGGCGTTCGAGCACGGGACCCGGGCACAGGTCGTCGATCTGCCGTCCGGGGAACACGTCGTGCGATACCGGGCCCAACGCGAACTCGGCGCCGCCGACGCCGAGTCGCTCGGTCAAGACGATCTGATCCGCTACACCCGGCCCAGCCGGTACTGCCCCTCGGACCGGATGGGCGGGCTCGCGTTGTCCCGCTTCGGTGGCTTGCCCGACACACGCACCCAGGTGGAGGCGATCGTCCGGCACGTCGGCGAACACCTGTCCTATGTGGTCGGTTCCGGTTCGCCGACCGACGACGCAGTCGACACCTACCTCGCCGGGGCGGGGGTTTGCCGCGACTACGCGCACGTCTGCATCTCGCTGTGCCGCGTGATCGACATCCCCGCCCGGTTCGCCGCGGTCTACGCGCCCGGACTGTCCCCAATGGACTTCCACGCCGTGTTCGAGGCCGCGATCGACGGCCGCTGGTACGTCTTCGACGCGACCGGCCTCGCGCCGAGGCAGAGCCTGTGCCGGATCGCGACCGGACGCGATGCCGCCGACACCGCGTTCCTCTCCACCCTCGGCTGTGAGCTGGACTTTCTCGGCAACACCGTCCTGGCGACCGCGGGCCCGTCACTGCCGGAGGACGACGGCTCGGGACTGATCGCGCTCGCTTGATCGCGTGTTGACCACGAGCCGTGACCTCGCTGAGGTAGACATTGGCGTGTGAGGGAGAAGCAAGCACCGACGAAATGGAAGCGGCTGCGTGCCCGCTACCGCTGGCTGGACCACGTGGCGCGGGCGGTGAACCGCTACATCGAGTACGGCGGGTACCACTACGTCGCGTCGATCACCTATTTCAGCCTGTTCTCGCTGGTGCCCATCCTCATGGTCGCGGTGTCGGTGGCAGGCTTCGTGCTGGCGAGCCAGCCGCAGCTGATCGAGTCGATGCTGAGCGCGATCACCGGGACCCTGCCCGGCGGCCTCGGCGACAAGGCGGGCGAGCTGCTCACCGGGTTCGTGGAGCAGCGGACCAGCGTCGGGATCATCGGTCTGATCATCGGGCTGTACTCCGGCTGGAACTGGATGAACTCGCTCCGCGACGCGCTCACCGCGCTGTGGGGCCAGAACCGGTCGGATCTGCCGTTGCTGCGCACGATCGCCGCGGATCTGCTCGCGCTGCTCGGCCTCGCGAGCGCGCTGCTGGTCTCCTTCGCCATCACGATTTCCGGCTCCGCGCTCGGCCGGTATCTGCTGGGGCTGGCCGGGGTGGACGACACCGCCTGGGGGCACAACGTGCTGTCGGCGATCTCGATTCCCTTGGCGCTGCTGGCGAACTGGCTCGTGTTCCTCTGGGTGCTCACCCGGCTGCCGCGAAAGCCGGTCGGTGTCCGTAGCGCGATGCGCGGCGCGGTCGCGCTGGCACTGGGCTTCGAACTGCTGAAGCAGGCCGGTGGGATCTACCTGCGATTGATCGGGAACTCGCCGACCGGGGTCGCGTTCGGCTCCATCATCGGTCTGATCTTCTTCATCTCGCTGGTGGCCCGGATGCTGGTGTTCGTCACGGCTTGGACGGCGACCGCGCGCGACGCCCCACCGGATCCGGTCCGGCCGCCGCCGCCCGTGGTGGTCCGGCCCGTGATGGCGGCGCCCGATCGGCACGGCCTCAAACCGGTGCTGGTGGGTGCGGTGACCGGAGTGGTCGCGACACTGGCCGCGCAACGCCTCCGGCCACGCCGCCGTCCCTGACCCGTGCAATGAAGGACGCTTTCATAGCAAAATTTGCTATGAAAGCGTCCTTCATTGCACGGGTCAGGGGACCGTCAGCTCGGTTTGGCCGAGCCCACCACCCACATCGAGAAGAACTGCGAACCGCCGCCATACGCGTGCCCGAGCGCGATCCGCGCGCCGTCGACCTGGTAGTCCCCGGCCCGGCCCATCACCTGCTTGGCCGCTTCGGAGAACCGGAGCATCCCGGACGCGCCGATCGGGTTCGACGACAGGACACCGCCCGACGGGTTGATCGGCAAGCGGCCGCCGAGCGCGGTTTCGCCGGCCTCGGTGAGCTTCCAGCCTTGGCCCTCGCCGGTGAATCCCAGGTTTTCCAGCCACATCGGCTCGAACCACGAGAACGGCACGTAGATCTCGGCGGCGTCCACTTCGGACAGTGGGTCGGTGATGCCCGCGTCCCGCCACAGCGCGGCGGCGGCGTCCCGTCCGGCCTGGGGGTTCACCTGGTCGCGTCCGGCGAACGTGGTCGGTTCGGTGCGCATCGCGGTCGCGTGGATCCACGCGGCGCCACCGGGGACGGCGTCGCCCGATGCCTCGTCGCCGATCACCATCGCGCAAGCACCGTCCGAGGACGGGCACGTTTCGTCGTAGCGGATCGGGTCCCACAGCATCTGCGACGCCTGCACCGACTCGACCGTGATGTCGGACTGCCGCAGATGAGCGTAGGGATTCAGGGCGCCATTGCGGCGATCCTTGGCCGCGACGATCGCGCCGATGTGGTCGGGCGCGCCGGACCGGCGGATGTACGAGCGCACGTGCGGTGCGAAATAGCCGCCCGCCCCGGCGCCCACCGGCATCTGGAACGGCGGCAGAATCGACAGGCCCCACATCGCGTTCGACTCGGATTGCTTCTCGAAGGCCACGGTCAGCACCCGGTTGTGCACCCCGGCCTGCACCAGCGACGCCGCGACGAGCGCGGTCGAACCACCCACCGAACCCGCGGTGTGCACCCGCAGCAACGGCTTCCCGGTCGCGCCGAGCGCGTCGGCGAGGAACAGTTCGGGCATCATCACGCCCTCGAACAGATCCGGCGCCTTGCCGAGGACGACGGCGTCGATGTCGTCCCAGCCGGTCTGGGCGTCGAGCATCGCCCGGTCGATGGCCTCCCGGAGCAGTCCGGGCATGGACACGTCGGTGCGTTTGGCCTTGTGGTGGGTCTGGCCGGTTCCCAGTACGGCCGCGAGGTGCTTCACGAGAGGACCTCCAAGGTCGCGACCAGGTTCTGCTGGAGGACGGGGCCGCTGGTCGCGTGGGCGAGGGTCTTGCGCGCGCTGCCGTCGAGGATGCGGTTCGCCGCCTCACCGATCCGCGCCAGCCCCGCCGAGAACATCGGGTTTCCGGTCAGGACCCCGCCGGAGGGGTTGATCCGCACCTGGTCGCCGAGGCCCAGCGCCTCGCGCAGGATCAGTTCCTGGTGGGTGAACGGCGCGTGCAGTTCCGCGACCTCGACGCCGTCGAGATCGAGCGCGCGCCCGGCGGCCACTGTGGACGGTGACCTGGTGAGATCCCGGACACCGAGCGCGGGGGAGTCGACGCGATGCTCGATTCCGGTGATCACCGCGGGACTGTCGACGAGGTCCGCCGCCCGCTCGACCGAGGCGAGCACGAGGACGGCGGCGCCGTCGGTGACGGGGGCGATGTCGTGGGCCCGTAAGGGATCCGCGACGAACGGGGCGTCAAGGAGATCGGCGACTTCGACGGATCCGGAGAGCTGCGCGGCGGGATTCCCGGCGGCGTCGGCGCGGCTGCGCGCGGCGACTTCGGCGAGATCCTTTTCGGACCACAGCCCGGCTTCGAGCCCCAGCCTCGCCTGGATCCCGGCGACGCTCACCGAGTCCGGCCACAGTGGCGCGACGACGTACGGGTCCATTTGCAGGGCCAGCACCCGGCGCAGCTGCCCGGCGGACGACTTGCCGAAGCCGTAGACGAGTGCCGTGTCGACCTCGCCCATCCGGATCTTCAGCCACGCCTCGTACAACGCCCACGCGGCGTCCATCTCGACGTGCGACTCGTGGATCGGCGGGAAGGCGCCGATGGCGTCGACCGCGGCGATGAACGAGAACGCGCGGCCGGCGAGGTAGTCCGAGGAGCCGGAGCACCAGAACCCGATGTCCTCTTTGGACAGACCGGTGCGCTCGAAGACCTCGGCGAAGATCGGCACCAGCATTTCCACGCCGTTGGTGGTGCCCGGGGTGCTGCGGACGTTGGGGGCCTGCGCGAAGCCCACGACTGCTACATCTGGCACTGTGGTCCTCACAGATGGTGGGCGAAGGATTCGTACGGTGCGTCAGGCTCGCCGGTCGGTTCGAAATGGCCGATGTTCTCCAGCGACGTCCACCAGTCGTCCCGCGGTTTCCACGCGGCCCGGACCCGCATGCCCATCCGGACGTCGGCGGCGTCGCAGCCGAGGACGAGATGCAGGAACGCGATGTTCGCGCCGTCGAGCAGAATGTACGCGGCCACGTATGGCGGTTTGATCTTCTGTCCGAGGAACGGCACGTTCACGATGCAGAACGTGGTGACGATGCCGGTGTCGGGCAGCTCGACCTCGTCGGTGGTCGGGACGCCGTCGGTCGGGCAGGCACCGCGCGGCGGGATGTAGACCTTCTCGCAGGACGGGCAGCGCTGGCCGATCAGCTTCCCCTCGGCGAGCCCGCGCAGGTACCGGCTTTCCTCCGGTGACGCGGAATGCTCGTAACGCAGGTGGATCGGCGTGATCACCACGCTGACCGGCGCACCCTCTTCGCGTTTCGCGACAGGGGGAGGCGCCTCGGTGGATTCGGTGTCGGGTCCGTCGGCGGGGACGAAGTAGGCGATGTCCCGGATGTGGCCGACGGTCTCGTCCGCCCAGCGGATCCGCACTCGCTGTCCAGTGTGGACTTCTCCGGGGCTGCCCGCGTCGACCGCGTGCAGGATCGACGTGTCGGCGCCGTCGAGCCGGATCAGCGCCCAGGCGAACGGCCGCGACAACGGCTGGCCGTCGAGGGGTTCGGCGATCCAGGACCAGGAGACGATCTCGCCCTCGGAGGCCACCGGCACGAAGTCGGACAGCGCCTCGGCGGTCACGGGATCGTATTCCAGCGGCGGTACGTGCACGCGGCCGTCACTGCCGCGAACGCCTTCGACGCGGCGCTCGCGCAGGGCGTTGACGAACCGGCCGAGCACGGGGCCGACCGAGCGGGTGTAGTCGAAGCCCACGTTGAGCGGGGCCGACAGCGGGAGTTCGGGTGCGCTCACATTCTGAGTGAAACACGTTCTCGATTTTCCGGCAAGATCGGTCGTGTCGGGCTCGCTGACGGTTGCTCTTGAGTGGAACGCGTTCTAGATTTGCGGTATGTCGACTGCCACCGGGACACTTGGGGTCTGGAACATCGCCGCGCAGGAGCCGGAGCGGGTCGCACTCGTCGATCCGGACGGCCGCTCGATCGGCTACGGAGAGCTCGCCGCGAAAGCGAACGCGTACGCGCGGGGGCTTCAGGCGCTCGGGCTCGAGGCAGGCGACGTGGTCGTCGTCCTGCAGCCCAACGGCGACGAACTCGTCGCGGCCTATTTCGCCGCCATCCAGTCCGGTCTGTACATCGTGGTGGTCAACTGGCATCTGGTCGGGCCGGAGGTCGCCTACATCCTTTCCGACAGTGGCGCCAAGGCCTTCCTGGCGCACGAACGCTTCGCCGACGTCGCGATCGCCGCCGCCGACGAGGCCGGGATCCCGGAACGCGGGCGGTTCGCCGTCGGCGACGTCGAAGGCTTCCGCCGGATCGAGGAACTCGGCTCCGGCGAGGGCGACGGGCGTCCGGAGCGGCGCACCGCGGGCTCGCCGATGCTGTACACGTCCGGGACAACGGGACGGCCCAAGGGTGTCCGGCGGCCGCTGACCGGCGCCGACCCCGACACCGTTCCGGGCGCGTCTACGTGGTTCTTCGGGATCTTCGGCCTGGCGCCGCACGACGAGCACGTGCACCTGTGCGGGTCGCCGCTCTATCACACGGCGGTGCTCAACTTCGTCGCCATCTCGCTGCAGCTGGGGCATACCGCGGTGCTGATGGACCGTTGGGACGCCGAGGACATGCTGCGGCTGATCGAGCGGCACCGCGTCACGCACAGTCATATGGTCCCGACGCAGTTCCGCCGCCTGCTCGCGCTGCCGGACGACGTCCGCGCGGCCTACGACCTGAGTTCGCTGCGCGTGATGATCCACGGCGCCGCGCCTTGTCCGCTGGAGGTCAAACGCCGGATGCTCGGCTGGTGGGGGCCGGTCGTCACCGAGTACTACGCGGCCACCGAGGGCGGCGGGACGGCGATCTCGGGGGAGGAGTGGCTCAGGAAGCCGGGTTCGGTGGGGCTGCCGTGGCCGGGTTCGACGATCAAGATCCTCGACGACGAGGGCACGGAACTGCCCGCGGGCGAAACCGGCACCGTGTACATGAAGATGGGCGACTCGAAGTTCGAGTACCACAAGGACCGGGCCAAGACGGACAAAGCGCGCGTCGGGGACCTGTTCACGCTCGGCGACGTCGGGCATCTCGACGAGGACGGTTACCTCTTCCTCCACGACCGCAAGGCCGACCTGATCATCTCGGGCGGGGTCAACGTCTACCCGGCGGAGATCGAAGGCGAACTGGTGATGCACCCGAAGATCGCCGACGTCGCGGTGTTCGGTGTCCCGCACGAGGACTGGGGCGAGGCGATCAAGGCCGTCGTCGAGCCCGCGGACGGCGTCGAGCCCTCCGAGGAGCTGACCGCGGAGATCCTCGAGTACGCGGCGTCCCGGCTCGCGAAGTTCAAACTCCCGCGTTCCGTCGACTACTTGCCCGAACTCCCGCGCGACCCGAACGGGAAGCTCTACAAGCGCAAGCTCCGCGACCCCTACTGGGCCGGACACCGCGTGCCGTAACGCAATCAGTCACCTACTTGCGATGGCATCCTCTCGCAAGTAGGTGACTAATTGCGGGGTCAGCGGCCCCGGAAGACGGGTTTGCGCTTCTCGGCGAAGGCGCGGGGACCTTCCTTCGCGTCTTCGCTCGCGAAGACCTCGATGCCGTACTGAGCGTCGAGCTTGAAGGCCTCTTCCTCGTGCATGCCCTCGGTGTCGCGCAGGGTCTTGAGGATCGCGCGGACCGCGAGCGGGCCGTTCGCCGCGATCAGGCCGGCCAGCTCCATGGCCTTGTCGAGGGCCTTCCCGTCCGGGACGACGTGGCCGATCAGGCCGATCTCCAGCGCCTCGGCCGCCTTGATATGCCGTCCGGTCAGCAGCAGGTCCGCGGCGACGGTGTACGGGATCTGGCGGGGAAGCCGGACGGCCGAACCGCCCATCGGGAACAGGCTCCACCGCGCCTCGGAGACGCCGAACTTCGCGCTCTCGCCCGCGACGCGGATGTCGGTACCTTGCAGGATCTCCGTGCCGCCGGCGATCGCGGCACCTTCGACGGCGGCGATCAACGGCTTCGTCAGCCGACGGCCCTTGAGCAGGCCCTCGATCCGGCTGGGGTCGAACGTGCCCTTCTCGAACGAGTCGGACGGCGAGTTCTTCGACATCGACTTCAGATCCGCGCCCGCGCAGAACGCGCCACCCGCGCCGGTGAGTACGCAGCAGCGGATGTCGTCGTCCTCGTCGACCCGGTTCCACGCCTCGACCATGATCCCGAGCATCTCGCCGCTGAGCGCGTTGCGAGCCTCGGGACGGTTCATCGTGACCACGAGGGTGTGTTCGATCTTTTCCACCAGCGCGTGCGGTTCGCCCACCAGAACCTCCCAAAGAGCGGCCATTGCCCGGAACGATAACATGTTCTACTTTGAGGGAGTGGCACTCAACATCGCGGATCTACTCGAGCACGCCGTCGACGCCGTGCCGGAGCGCATCGCGGTCGTCTGCGGCGATCGGCGGGTCACCTTCGCCGAACTGGAAGAGCGCGCCAACCGGCTGGCGCACCATCTCGCCGCACACGGCGTGGGACCTGGATCCCACATCGGTGTCTATTCCCGGAACTCGATCGAGGCACTGGAATCGATGATCGCCGCGTACAAGCTGCGCGCGATCGCGGTCAACGTCAACTACCGTTATGTCCACGGCGAATTGCGGTACCTGTTCGACAACGCCGACCTCGTGGCGCTGGTCCACGAGCGCCAGTATTCGGACAAGGTGGCCGCCGTCCTGCCGGAGACGCCGAAACTGAAACACGTTGTCGTCGTCGACGACGGAAGCGACGGCGATTATTCGTCCTACGGCGGCGTGGACTACGAAGCCGCGCTCGCCGAAGGCTCACCAGAGCGGGACTTCGCCGAACGCAGCGCCGACGACATCTACATCCTCTACACCGGCGGCACCACCGGCTATCCCAAGGGCGTCCTGTGGCGTCACGAGGACATCTGGCGCGCGCTCGGCGGCGGCATCAACTTCGTCACCGGCGAATACGTCCCGGACGAATGGACACTCGCCGAACAGGGCAAGTCGGGCAGCCTGGTCCGGCTCCCGGCCGCGCCGCTGATCCACGGCGCCGCGCAGTGGGCCGCGTTCGGCGCGCTGTTCACCGGCAGCCCGGTGGTGTTCGTCCCGCGGTTCGACGCGCACGACGTCTGGAAAGCGGTGCAGGACAACAAGGTCCAGGTGCTCACCATCGTCGGCGACGCGATGGCGCGGCCGCTGATCGACGCCTACCGCGAAGGCGACTACGACGCGTCGTCGATCGTCGCGGTGTCGAGTCACGCAGCCCTGTTCTCCCAGTCGGTGAAGCAGGAATTCCTGTCGCTGCTCCCGCATGTGGTGATCACCGACGCGATCGGATCGTCCGAAAGCGGGTTCACCGGCATCGGCATGGTCAGCAAGGACAGCGATCATTCCGCCGGCCCGCGGGTCAACTTCGGCAAGGACGCGATCCTGGTGGACGACGACGGCGCGCTCGTCGAGCCGAAACCGGGCGCGATCGGGCTGATCGCCCGGCGCGGGCACGTTCCACTCGGGTACTACAAGGATCCCGCGAAGACCGAGAAGATCTTCGTCGAGATCGACGGCAAGCGGTACGTCGTCCCGGGTGATTACGCGCGCTACGAGGACGACCTTACGGTGACCCTGCTCGGCCGGGGGTCGCAGTGCGTGAACACCGGCGGCGAGAAGGTGTACCCGGAGGAAGTCGAGGGCGCGCTGAAGTCGCATCCGGACGTCTTCGACGCGCTCGTCATCGGCATCCCCGACGACCGGCTCGGCCAGCGGGTGGCCGCGGTGATCCAGCCGAGGGCGGGCAAGGAGCTCGACTTCGCCGCGATCGAGGCGCATGTGCGGACCGAGATCGCCGGGTACAAGGTGCCACGCAGTCTGTGGCTCGCCGAGGAGATCGGGCGCTCGCCCAGCGGCAAACCGGACTATCCGTGGGCGCAGCGCTACGCCGCCGAGCACGAGCCCGTCACCATCCAACCGGCGTAAAAAGGAGCTACATGCGGACGTCTCTGTGCGACCGGCTCGGGATCGAGCTGCCGATCGTCGGGTTCACCCCGTCCGAACACGTCGCCGCGGCGATCAGCCGGGCGGGTGGTCTCGGCGTGCTGGGCTGCGTGCGGTTCAACGACGCCGCCGAACTCGACTCCGTCCTGTCCTGGATGGACGAGAACACCGGCGGCAAACCGTACGGCGTCGACATCGTCATGCCCGCGAAGATCCCGGCCGAAGGGACGTCGATCGATCTCGCGAAACACATCCCTCAGGGGCATCGCGACTTCGTGGAGCGCACTCTGCGTGACCTCGCGGTGCCGCCGCTGCCGGACGACACCGACGAACGCGCGGGAGTGCTCGGCTGGCTGCATTCGGTCGCGCGGGCCCATGTCGAGGTCGCGCTGAAGCACCCCATCCGGCTGATCGCCAACGCGCTGGGGTCACCGCCGGTGGACGTCATCGAGCAGTGTCACGCGAAGGGCGTGCCGGTCGCGGCTCTGGCGGGCAAGGCCGAGCACGCCGTCCGGCACGTCGAGAACGGCGTGGACATCGTTGTGGCGCAAGGATACGAGGCGGGCGGGCACACCGGCGAGATCGCTTCGATGGTCCTGCTGCCCGAGGTGGCGGACGCCGTCGGCGATCGTGTTCCGGTGCTCGCCGCCGGCGGGATCGGTTCGGGCAGGCAGGTCGCGGCTGCGCTCGCGCTGGGCGCGTCCGGGGTGTGGATGGGTTCCTTCTGGCTCGCCACCGAGGAATACCTCCAGACCATGGGGGATTCGGAGGCGATGCAACGCGCGCTGGTCGCGGCGGGTTCGTCCGACACCGTCCGGACGCGGATCTACACCGGCAAACCGGCGCGGCTGCTCAAAACGCGGTGGACCGAGGCGTGGGCCGCGCCCGACGCGCCCGAACCGCTGCCGATGCCGTTGCAGAACCTGCTGGTGTCCCACGCGCACAACCGGATCCACCACGCCGCCGATCCGAGTGTGGTCTCGATGCCGGTCGGGCAGATCGTCGGCCGGATGGACCGGGTGCGCCCGGTCGCCGAGGTGATCGCGGAGCTCGTGTCGGGCTACGAAGAGGCACTGTCGCGTTTGGACAAGACCCGCTGAAGTGTTCCCGAATGCTATTGAGGGGTAAGGCAAGCGTGTCGTGTGTCGGGGTGAGACGGTGGGCTGGGTGACGCGACACCGTACTCGCGTGTTCAGACCCGGATCACGCGAGTCACGTCCCCCAAGCACGCGAGTCACGCCTTGCCGAAGTACATGAAGGCCCCCTTCCTTGCGCCTAGCGCAAGGAAGGGGGCCTTCATGTACTTCACGACCGGGCCGCCGAGGTCACCGTCGTCTCACTGTCACCAGGGATCACATCCGACGGTAGCGAAAGCCTCCTTCACTACCATCAGAGTAGGTAAGGAGGCCTTCCCGAACGTCATGAACGGTCCGTTACTCGCAAAATTGCAAGTAACGGACCGTTCATGGCATGCCGTGCGAGAGATCAGAGACCGGCGGCCGCGTTCTTGATCGCGGTCGCGAAGGTGCTCACCTCGGTGTAGACGCCGGGAGCGTGCGCCCGCGCGCACCCCTCGCCCCAGCTGGTGATGCCGACCTGGATCCAGGCGCCGGCGCTGTCGCGACGGAACATCGGGCCGCCCGAGTCACCCTGGCAGGTGTCGACGCCGCCGGAGTTGACGTTGCCCGCGCAGATCTCGGCGCTGGCGATCAGGTCGGCGTAGCTGCCGCCCTGCGCCTTGCAGGTCGAGTCGGAGACGAACGGCACGTTGGCCTTGAGCAGGTAACGCTGCTGCGCCCCGCCCTCGGTCGCGGCACCCCAGCCCGCGACGGTGAACGTGCCGCTGTTGTTGGCCGCCGAGGTGTTGATCGGCAGCGTCGGGATGCCGCTGACCGGGCTCGCGAGCTTGATCAGGGCCCAGTCACCACCGGTGGAGGTGGGGTAGGTCGGCGACCGGTGCACGTAGGTCGACTTGACCTTCTTGGCCGCGGTGCTCTGCAGGTCCACGACACCGAGGGTGGCGGTGATGCCCGTGTTGGCCCCGGTCCGTGACACGCAGTGCGCGGCCGTCAGCACGATCTGCGGAGTGTAGAGCGCACCGCCGCAGCCCATGGAAAGCCTTACCATCCAAGGGAATTCGCCCTGAGCGGCGCGGGTCCCACCGACCACGTCGGTGGACGGCGGCTCCGCGGCGACGGCTTGCGGAGCCGTGGCGAGACCCGCCAGGGTTCCGGCCGCCGCGACGGCGATCAGGGATTTTTTGAGCAGGCTGAACCGACGCTTGATGTTCAAGGGTTCATTCCTTCCGGCTGTCCACAGTGGAGGCAGGGAGACTGACTGCGGCCAACTGACTACAGCAGGTGGACATACACCGGGACAACCAACTTTCTTCGGATCTTTCAGCCTTTGGTGGTGATTAACGGACGTTCGAGCCGAGTCGCCGACGAATGGCGTAGCCCAGAGCGCCCAACGCCAGTACTCCTGAACCGGTGAGCACCGAAACCGCCGGAAGACTGAACGCGAGCACGGCGCAACCGAGCAGACCCGCGATGGGGATGATCCGACGTGCTGGCCGCAGGGTCAGCGCGCTGGCGTTCGTCACGGCGTAGTAGGCGAGCACCGCGAACGAGGAGAAACCGATCGCGTCGCGGAGGTCGAGGGTGCTCGCGAGCAGGGCGACGACGACACCGACGGTCACCTCGGCCCGGTGCGGGACGCCGAAGCGAGGATGCACGGCGGTCAGGTAGCGGGGGAGATGCCCGTCGCGCGCCATGGCCAGCGTGGTCCGCGAGACACCCAGGACGAGCGCGAGGAGGGAGCCCAGCGCGGCGACCACGGCGCCCACCCGGACCGCGGGCGTGAGCCACGACCAGGACGACCTTTCGACGCCTTCCGCGATCGGGTCCGGGCTCCGGCCGAGCAGATCCGGGCCGAGGTGGTACAGCAGGACGAAGGCGAGAACGGCGTAGATGACCAAAGCCAGCCCGAGCGCGATCGGCACGGCGCGGGGGATGGTGCGCGCCGGATCGCGGACCTCTTCGCCCAGCGTGGCGATCCGCGCGTAGCCGGCGAACGCGAAGAACAGCAGGCCGGCGGCCTCGAACACGCCACCGATCCCGGGAGCGGGCAGCGGGCCCGGCGTCGTCGCCGTCACCGTGCCGCCGAAGAGCATCGCGGCCACCGCGAGCGCCAGGATCGTGCAAGTGACGGACACCATCAGCCTGGTCGCGAACGCCGAGCGCTGGACGCCGCGGTAGTTCAGCCCGGTCAGCGCGGCCACGACGGCCACCGCGAACACGCTCCGCCACGGCTGCCCGAGCCCTGGCGCGGCGTAGGTGACCACGGTCAGTGTCATCGCCGCGCAGCTGGCCGTCTTGCCGACCACGAATCCCCAGCCGGCGAGATACCCCCAGAACTCACCAAGGCGTTCGCGTCCGTAGACGTAGGTCCCGCCCGAAGCCGGGTACAGCGCGGCCAGCCGGGCCGACGACGTCGCGTTGCAATAGGCGATCACGGCGGCGATGGCGAGCCCGGCGGGAAGCCACGCTCCCGCGGCCTTGGCGGCCGGGGCGAAGGCGACGAACACCCCCGCTCCGACCATCGAGCCGAGTCCGATGAAGACGGCGTCGCGGAGGCCGATCCGCCGGATGAGGGTGCCCTTTTCGTCCACGAGTGTGAGCGTGGCATGAACACTTCGTTCGGGTCAGTACAGGGCAGGTGAATTCGGCCTAAGATCTGGACAGTGAGAACACGTTCACCGAGAGTCCATCCTTCTGCCGACGGCCCTGTTCGAGACGGAATTCCCGAACACGGCCGCGTTCCACGCTATTACGCGGTCAAAGTCGAACTGCTCGACGTGATCTCCGAATTGGGGCAAGGAGCGGCACTTCCCACGGAACGGGAACTGTCCGAACGCTTCGAGGTTTCCCGCGCCACGGTCCGCCAGGCCGTCGGTGAACTCGTCCTCGAAGGACGGCTGAGCAGGCGACAAGGCAGCGGCACGTACGTGGCGGGCCCGAAGCTCGTCCAGCCGCTCGCTTTGGTGAGTTACACCGAAGGACTCAGGAGGCAGGGCATTCAGCCCGGCCGGAATCTGATCTCTTTGGAACGTCGTGAGGCGGGTCCTTCGCTGGCTTCGGAACTGGAAATCGATCCCGACGACGACGTGATCCACATCGAGCGGGTGCTGCTCGCCGACGACGAGCGGGTCGGGCTGGAATCGACCTATCTCACCGCCGAGCGATTCCCGACGCTGATGGATGTGTTCGATCCCACACAGTCCCTCTACGCCTGTTTGCGGGAACGGCTCGGGGTGGTCTTCGACGGCGCCGAGGAGCGGGTCGAGACCGTGCTCGCCACTCCTCGCGAGGCGTTGTTGATCGGGACGAACCCGGCGCTGCCGATGCTGCTGATGCACCGGACGTCGTGGGGGACCGACGGCGTCCCGTTCGAGCGCGTCCGGTCGCTGTTCCGCGGTGACCGGTTGTCCTTCGAAACCCGCCTCGGCCGCGTGGAGTGAACCCCGCCTCCGCAAGTGGTCACCTGCTTGCGGTGGTTGCAACTTCAACGAACGGCAGGCAGCTGACTACTCGCGGTGTAATGTAACGCAAAGATAACAGGTCTGGTCCACATTTCGGGGGCACTTCACCTGGGGTTAGGGCTGGGGTCACGGAGCGTTGGTGCGCGCGGGCGAACGTCTGCGGTGTGCGAATCCTCATCATCGGCGGCGGAGTGCTCGGCACCCAGCACGCCTGGCAGGCCGTCGAACGCGGCCACGACGTCGTCCAGATCGAACGTGAACCCGAGGCCAGGGGCGCGTCCGTACGCAACTTCGGGCTGGTCTGGGTCGGTGGCCGTGCCAGTGGTCCCGAACTGGAGACGGCGGCGCGGGCGCGGGTGCTGTGGGAGCGCATCGGGGAACGCGTCGAAGGGATCGGCTTCCGGCCGAACGGCTCCCTCACCGTCGTCCGCACGGAGGCCGAACTCGCCGTCGCGCGGGCGGCGGCCGCGACCACCGAGGACCGCGGCTTCAAACTGCTCGACGCCGCCGAGACCCGCGGGCTCAACCCGGCCCTGCGCGGCGACTTCCTCGGCGCGCTCTGGTGCGATCGCGACGCCGCCGTCGAACCGCGCGTCGCCCAGCCCGCGCTGCGCGCCGAACTGGCGAAATCCGGCCGCTACACCTGGCTGCCCGGCCGCGAGATCCGCGACCTGACCGACCGCGGCGTCGTCGACGACACGGGCGAAACCCACGAAGGCGACGTCGTGGTGCTGTGCACCGGCGCCTGGACCGGCGGCCTGGTCAAGGAACTCGCCGGGCAGACCCCGGTTCGCCGGGTGCGGTTGCAGATGGCGCAGACCGAGCCGCTCGGGGAGACCCTCACCACCACGGTCGCCGACGCGGACAGCTTCCGCTACTACCCGGCGTACCGCGGTGCCGAACTCGACGGCCTCGACGCGGGCCAGCCGCAGGGCGAGATCGCCGCCGCCAACGCCATGCAGCTGCTCATGGTCCAGCGTCTCGACGGCTCGCTGACCATCGGCGACACCCACGAATACGACGAGCCGTTCTCCTTCGACACCACCGAAGACCCGTACGACCACCTGGCCGAGGCCGTCGGCGCGCTGCTCGGGCGGCCGCTCCCGCGGATCGCCCGCCGCTGGGCCGGTGTCTACGCCCAGACCACCGACACCTCCCGGATCGTGCACCGCGCCCGCGTCGCGGACAACGCGTGGCTCGTCACCGGTCCGGGTGGCCGGGGGATGACCTGTTCCCCCGCCATCGCCGAAGACACCGCAGAGGAGCTTTCATGGTGAACACCGAACTGGTCGTCCTGGACATGGCGGGCACCACCGTCGCCGACGACGGCCTGGTGATCCGCGCCTTCACCGCCGCGATCGCCGACGCCGGGGTGTCCGAAGAGGACAGTCGCTTCCCTGGAATGCTCGACTACGTCGTCGAAACGATGGGGCAGTCCAAGATCGTCGTCTTCCGCGCCCTGCTCGACGGAGACGAGGAACGCGCCCAGCGCGCGAACACCGCCTTCCAGGACGCCTACGAGAAACTCGTCGCCGACGGTCACTGCGAGCCGATCCCCGGCGCCGAGCAGACGATCCAGGAGCTGCGCGCCCAAGGCGTGAAGGTCGCGCTCACCACCGGCTTCGCGCCTGCCACGCAGAACGCCATCCTGGACGCGCTGGGCTGGCACGGTCTCGCCGACGCCGTGCTGGCGCCGGGGGAGGGAGTGCGCGGCCGCCCGTTCCCCGACCTCGTCCTGGCCGCCGCATTGCGGCTCGAAATCACCGACGTCCGCGGGATCGCCGTCGCCGGCGACACCGCTTCGGACGTCCAGACCGGGCTGCGGTCCGGCGCCTCGATCGTCGCCGGCGTGCTCACCGGATCCGCGAAGAAGCCGGAATTCGAATCCGCCGGCGCCACCCACGTCCTCGAATCCGTCCGCGATCTCCCCGCCCTGCTGTCCCCCAAGGAGCTTTGACGCCATGAAGAAACTCGCGGCCACCGCCCTCACCGGGCTGCTCGCCCTCACCCTGGCCGCCTGCGGCGGAACCGCCGGCGGCGCTTCCGGCGACCAGACCGTCACGCTGTACACAGTGGACGGTCTCGAAGACTGGTACGCCCAGCGTTTCGAGGAGTTCAAGGCCAAGACCGGGATCACCGTCCAGGCGGTGACCGCCGGATCGGGCGAGGTCGCCTCCCGGGTGGAGAAGGAGAAGGCCAACACCCAGGCCGACATCCTGGTCACACTCCCGCCGTTCATCCAGCGGGCCGCGTCGCAGGGCCTGCTCGCCGGCACGGCGCCGTCCGGGATCGACCAGGTCCCCGCCGGGCAGAAGGACGGCCAGGGCCGCTACTTCGCCGTCATGAACAACTACCTCAGCTTCATCCGCAACCCGCAGGCCTCGCCCAAGACCTGGGACGACCTCCTGTCGCCCGCGCTCAAGGGCAAGCTCCAGTACTCGACCCCCGGCGAGGCGGGCGACGGCACCGCGGTCCTGCTGCAGCTCCAGCACGTCCTCGGCGACCAGGGCGCGCTCGACTACCTCGCGAAGCTCGAAGCCAACAACGTCGGCCCGTCGTCCTCCACCGGCAAGTTGCAGCCGAAGGTGGCCAAGGCCGAGATCCTGGTAGCCAACGGCGACGTCCAGATGAACCTCGCCGCGATCGAGAAGAGCGGCGGTTTCGAGGTCTTCTTCCCGGCCGACGCGCAGGGCAAGCGCTCCACCTTCGCGCTCCCGTACTACGCGGGTCTCGTGAACAACGCGCCGCACGCCGAGAACGCCAAGAAGTTCCTGGACTTCCTGCTCTCGCCCGAGGTGCAGAGCAAGGCGGTCGACGCCTTCGGCGCCCCGTCGCGGACCGACGTCACGCCGTCCGGCCCGCGGGCGGACAAGGTGAAGGCCACGCTCGACGGCGTCGAGATCTGGCAGCCCGACTGGAACGCCGTCCTCGCGAAGCTCGACGCCGACCTCGCCGCGTACAAGAAGGCCGTGGGCCGATGACCCCGGCGGTCGAATTCCGCGGGGTGTCCGTCCGGTTCGGACAGACGACCGCCCTCTCGCCACTGGACCTCACGGTGGCGAGAGGGGAGACGCTGGCGATGCTCGGCCCGTCGGGCTCCGGCAAGTCGACGGCGTTGAAGGCGCTCGCGGGTTTCGTCGTACCGAGCACCGGCCGGGTCCTGCTCGACGGTGAGGACGTCACCGCCCTGCCGCCGCACCGGCGCGGCCTCGGCGTGGTCGTCCAGAGCTACGCGCTGTTCCCGCACATGCGCGTCGAGGCCAACGTCGCCTTCGGTCTCAAAGCACGGAAAACACCCCGCGCCGAGACGGCGAGCCGGGTGGCCGAGGCACTCGACCTGGTCGGGATGGGCAAGTACGCCCGTCGCTACCCGCGCGAGCTTTCCGGCGGACAGCAACAGCGCGTCGCGCTCGCGCGGGCACTGGCCATCCGGCCGCGGGTGCTGCTGCTGGACGAGCCACTGTCCGCTTTGGACGCCGCCCTGCGCGAGGACATGGTCGCGGAACTGCTGCGGCTGCGGGCCGAACTGCCCGACACCACGCTGATCTACGTCACCCACGATCAGGGCGAGGCGCTGGCGCTGGCCGACCGGATCGCCGTCATGCGCGACTCGAAGCTGGTCGAACTCGGGCCGAGCCGAGAGCTCTACCAGCGTCCCTCGACGGAGTTCACGGCGAGTTTCCTCGGCGCGTCCAACCTCATCCCGGTGGAGCTGATCCAGGCCGACGGCACCAGGGTCCGGCTCGGCGGCCGTGAACTCGCCGCCGACCCGTCCGGGACGATCCGGGCGGGGCAGCCCGTCGCGCTCGGCGTCCGGCCCCACCGGGTCGGGATCACCGAGGTCGACGCGCCCGGCGCGCTGCCCGCCGTGCTGCGCGGTGTCCAGTGGCGTGGCACGGGCTTCCGGCTCGACCTCGAACTCGCCCACAACGGGGACGAGGTCCGGGCCGAAGTGCCGGACATCGAGGGGCTGCCGGGCGTGGGGGAGAAGGTCGGAGTGTCCATTCCGGACGGTTGCCCGCTGGTGGGTGTCGGATGACCGGCCTCGCGCTGGCCGCGCCGGCGGCACCGGCGCGGCGACAGGAGAAACAGCCCGGACGTGGCTGGCTTCTGCTGCCACCGGTGCTCGTCCTGCTCGGCTTCTTCGGCTACCCGCTGGTGCTGGTCGTCCTCCAGTCACTGGAGTCGAAGACCGGCGAGTTCGGCCTGTCGGTGTGGCTGGACGTCCTGGGTTCGGCGGAATTCCGGGACGCCGCCTGGAAGACCATCGCGCTCGCACTCGGCGCCACGGCGGGCTGCGTGGTGCTGGGAACGTTCCTGGCACTGGTGATCGCGTTCGTGCCGTTCCCCGGCGCGCGGACGCTTTCGCGGCTGGTGGACACCGTGCTCGCGTTCCCGTCGTTCCTCATCGCGCTCGCGTTCACCTTCATCTACGGCAGCGCCGGAATCCTGGGCGCGGGCGGATTCCTGTACTCGCCGTTCGGGATCCTGCTGGCGGAGATCACCTTCTACACGCCGTTCGTGATGCGGCCGGCACTCGCCGCGTTCGGTCAAGTGTCGTCGGCGCAGATGGAGGTCGCGGCCAGCCTCGGCGCGAAACCCGGCAGGGTGCTGCGCCAGGTCATCCTGCCGGAAGCCTTGCCGTCACTGGCTTCCGGCGCCTGCCTGACCATGCTGCTGGCGATGAACGAGTTCGGCATCGTGCTGTTCCTCGGCGCCAAGGACGTCACGACGCTGCCGATGCTGGTCTACGGCAAGGGGATCGTCACGTTCGACTTCCCGCAGGCGTGCGTCATCGCGGTGGTCAACGTCGTGTTCTCCCTCGCCCTGTACGGAACTTACCGGCGACTGACGAAGGGAGGCCGTCGTGCTGCTGTGGACAAGGCGTAGCCGGATACTGCTGTGGGCGGTGTTCGCGGTGCTGTTCACCGCGATCGTGCTGGCTCCGCTGCTGATGATCGTGCTGGCGTCGGTCGCCGGGAACTGGACGGGACTGCTGCCGGGAACGCTCACCGGTTCGCATTTCGCGCAGGCGCTGTCCGGAGAGACGTTCGCGAGCCTTTCGGTGAGCATCCAGACCGGTGTCATCGCGTCGGTGGTCTCGGTGCTGCTGGGGACGTGGGCCGCGCTCGCGTCGCGGTCGGCGCCGCCCAACCTGCGGAAAGCCGTCGACACCCTGTTCCACCTGCCGATCGCGGTACCGTCGGTGGTGCTGGGGCTGGCGCTACTGGTCGCGTTCAGCCGTCCGCCGTTGGCCTTCAACGGCACGCGCTGGATCGTGCTGCTGGGGCACGTGATGATCCTGCTGCCGTTCTCCTACAGCACGGTCTCCGCCGCGATCGCGCGGATGGACCCGCTGCTGGCGCAGGCCGCGGCGAGCCTCGGCGCGGGGCCGGTCCGCGTGCTGCTGCGGGTGCGGCTGCCGGTCCTGCTGCCGTCGATCTCGGCTTCGGCGAGTCTCGCGCTGGCGATGTCGATGGGCGAACTGGGCGCGACGATGATGCTGTACCCACCGGACTGGCGGACGCTGCCCGCGAGCATTTTCGCGCTCACGGACCGGGGCCAGGTGTTCCTGGCGTCGGCGAGCACGGTGCTGCTGCTGGCCGTCACGCTCGCCGGGGTGGTGCTGCTCGGACTGGCCCGTGGCCGCGCGGCCCAGCGTTGAATGACACAGCGATGATGCAACCCTTCGTGGTCCGGTTTCCGTCCTGAAACCATGAAGAACGCAGCGAAGACGCTGGGCGCGGGGCTCGTGCTCGCCGCGACGGCGGCCTGCGGCGCGGGCGGCCCCGGAGCACCGGCGAACACGAGCACCCCACCGGTCGTCACCACACCCTCGGATCTGCCCACCTCGCTCCCGGCGAGCCCGCCGGTCGCGAAACCACCGATGTCACGCCCGACCGCCGGCCCGCCGCCCTCGGACAAGATGCTGCCGCCGACCCAGGTCGAGGCCAAGGTTCCCGCGCAGGTCAGCGCGGAGAACGGCGGCTTGAACGTGCACATCGAACTGAGCGGCTGCGACGAGGCGAAGGCGGACCTCGCCGATCAGAACAAGCAACGGGTCGTGGTCAAGGTGAAGATCGACCACGGCGCCCCGGGGCAGATGTGCCCGCAGGTCATCCGCTACGCCGTCCTGCCGGTGAAACTCGCCGAACCGATCGGGCCGCGGACCGTCGTCCTGGAAGCGGGTTGAGATCATGTGCAACCCCAAGGCGGCCTCGTTCCGTCCTAGCCACATGAGGTACTTAACGAATGTCATCGGCCTTGGCCTGATCGTCGTTGCGGTATCCGCTTGCGGGGCGCAGAACCAGGCAGCGGAACCCGCGGCCGGACCCGGCAGCGGCACCCTGAGTACCGTGCCGCCGTCACCGACCGCGCCTTCTTCGTCCCCGGCGCCCGCGCCGGGGAGTAAACCGGGAAGCCAGCCGGGTGTGCCCGGCGCGCCGCGCCAGGAGGTCCCGGAAGGCAGCACCAAGCTGCCGGACAAGCAGCTCGACGCGTCTGCGCTGCCCGCGGACTACCCGCGTGAGGTGTACACCAGCAACGGCGGGACCATCCTGAACGTCCGCGGCCAGGAAGGCGGCTGCGGGCACGCGACGGCGGAGGCCGCGCAGCAGGACGGGACCAGGGTCACTGTCAACCTGACCGAACTGAAGGGCCAGACCGGCCAGATGTGCACCATGGACATCCGGCATCCGGTGATCTCGGTGGCGCTTTCGGCGCCGCTGGGGGAGCGGACCGTGGTGCTGAAGCAGATGCGGTAACGCTCACGGGCGTGCCATGAAGGGTCCTTTCCTTGCGAAATTTGCAAGGAAAGGACCTTTCATCTCACCGGAAGCTGATCTGCAGCACCGGTTCCGACGTGGCCTCGAAGAAGTCGTTGCCCTTGTCGTCGATGACGATGAACGCGGGGAAGTCCTCGACCTCGATCTTCCAGACCGCTTCCATCCCCAGTTCGGCGTATTCGAGGACGTCGACCTTCTTGATGCAGTCCTGCGCGAGCCCCGCGGCCGGGCCGCCGATCGAGCCGAGGTAGAACCCGCCGTGCTCGTTGCACGCGGCGGTCACCTTCTTGGACCGGTTGCCCTTCGCGAGCATCACCAGCGAGCCGCCCGCGGCCTGGAACTGCTCGACGTAGGAGTCCATGCGGCCCGCGGTGGTCGGCCCGAAGGAACCCGACGCGTAGCCCTCGGGCGTCTTCGCCGGGCCCGCGTAGTACACCGGGTGGTCGCGAAGGTACTGAGGCATCTCTTCGCCCGCGTCGAGCCGCTCGGCGATCTTCGCGTGTGCGATGTCGCGGGCGACGACGAGCGGGCCGGTCAGCGACAGGCGCGTCTTCACCGGCAGCTGCGAGAGCTGGGCGCGGATCTCGGCCATCGGACGGTTGAGGTCGACGTTCACGACCTCGTCGGACAGGTCGTCCTCGGTGACGTCCGGCAGGAAGCGGGCCGGGTCGCGCTCCAGCTGCTCCAGGAACACGCCGTCCGCGGTGATCTTCGCCTTCGCCTGGCGGTCCGCCGAGCACGAGACGGCGACGCCGACCGGGCAGGACGCGCCGTGGCGCGGCAGGCGGATCACGCGGACGTCGTGGCAGAAGTACTTGCCACCGAACTGCGCGCCGATGCCGAACTGACGTGTCATCTCCAGCACCTGCTGTTCGAGGTCGACGTCGCGGAAACCGTGGCCCAGCTCGGAACCCTCGGTGGGCAGGTCGTCGAGATAGCGCGCGGAGGCCAGCTTCGCGACCTTCAGGTTGAACTCCGCCGACGTGCCGCCGACGACGATCGCGAGGTGGTACGGCGGGCAGGCCGCGGTGCCGAGGCTGCGCAGCTTCTCGTCGAGGAACTTCGCGAGCCGCTTCGGGTTCAGGACCGCTTTCGTTTCCTGATAGAGGAACGTCTTGTTCGCGCTGCCGCCGCCCTTGGCCATGAACAGGAATTCGTAGCTCGGGTCGCCTTGTCCATCTTTGTGATACAGCTCGATCTGCGCGGGCAAGTTGGTGCCCGTATTGCGCTCATCCCAGAAATTCACCGGCGCCATCTGCGAATAGCGCAGATTCAACTCCTGATAGGCCTCGAAAATGCCTCGCGACAGCGCGCGCTCGTCGTCGGCGCCGGTGAGCACGCCTTCGCCGCGTTTGCCGATCACGATCGCCGTGCCGGTGTCCTGGCACATCGGGAGGACGCCGCCGGCGGAGATCGCCGCGTTGCGCAGCAGGTCCATCGCGACGAACCGGTCGTTGCCGCTGGCCTCGGGGTCGTCGACGATCGCGCGCAGCTGCGCCAGATGCGACGAGCGCAACAGGTGCTGGATGTCGGTGATCGCGGTCTTGGCGAGTTCGGTCAGCGCTTCGGGCTCGACCTGGAGAAACTTCCGGCCCGCGGCCTCGACGACCTCGACACCTTCGGTGCCGAGCAGCCGGTACTCGGTGTGGGTGTCCTTCGCGAGCGGAAGGACTTCAGTGTACTGGAACGTGGTGGGCGCCACTACGCGGGCTCCTTTGCCGGCATCGGGAACCCGCCCACGGTACCCAAGCCCGGCCAAGGCGTCCGCGAGGCCATGGCGGACGTAACCGAGGCCACTGCCGGTGTGCGCCGACGCCGGTGGGTCGTGAGTGGCGATTCGGGTTAGAACACGAAACGCCACTCACGACCCACCGGACCGTCTGCAATTCGCATCCCGCAATTTGTCGCCGGGCCCCACAAAGTGGTTCGGGAGGCCGGGTCCACCCCGACGGACCCGACCTCCCGGGGAAAGCGATCCGGGCGCGAACACCCGACCGCGAAGACTTATTACCTGCTCGACGGTCTCGTGACGCAGGTCATAAGTCAACGCTGCCGAATGGGTGTTGCTTTTCCGCGCCGAAAAGGTGTTCTGGCGTTACGAAGCGTAGGCGCGCAGGCGGTCCGCCCGCTCACCCTGACGCAGCTTCGACATGACCTCTCGCTCGATCTGCCGAACGCGCTCACGGGAGAGCCCGAAGTGCTTGCCGATCTGGTCGAGCGTGCGCGGCTGGCCGTCGTCGAGGCCGTAGCGCAGGCGGATCACCTGGGACTCGCGGTCGTCCAGCGTCGCGAGCACGCGGCGCAGGTCGTCCTGGAGCAGACCGGAGATCACGGCGCTCTCGGCGTCGGTCGCCTCGGAGTCCTCGATGAAGTCACCGAGCGGGGCGTCCTCCTCGGTGCCGACCGGCATGTCGAGGCTCACCGGGTCACGCGAGTGGTCGAGCAGGTCGGAGATCTTGTGCGCAGGGATGCCCGACTCGGCGGCCAGTTCCTCGTGCGTCGCGTCGCGCCCGAGCTGCTGATGCAGGTCACGCTTGATGCGGGCCAGCTTGTTCACCTGTTCCACCAGGTGGACAGGCAGCCGGATGGTGCGTCCCTGGTCGGCCATCCCCCTGGTGATGGCCTGGCGGATCCACCAGGTGGCGTAGGTCGAGAACTTGAACCCCTTGGAGTAGTCGAACTTCTCCACCGCGCGGATCAGACCCAGGTTCCCCTCCTGGATCAGGTCGAGCAGCGGCATCCCCCGGCCGGTGTACCGCTTCGCGAGCGAGACCACGAGGCGGAGGTTGGCCTCCAGCAGGTGGTTCTTCGCGACGTGGCCGTCACGCACGAGAGCGGACATCTCGGAGCGCCGCTTCGGCGTGAGGCTCTCGGCCGTGTCCAGCATGTGCTGGGCGAACACTCCGGCCTCGATGCGCTTCGCCAGCTCGACCTCGTCGGCGGCGGACAGCAGCGCCGTCTTGCCGATTCCGTTGAGGTACACGCGGACGAGGTCCGCGGCCGGGCTCTGGGCGTCGAGGTCTGCTGCTGCGTCGGTGAACGCCCCCGCGATCACCGGCTCCTCGGTGGATTGCGCCGGGATACGGCGCTCGCGAATCCCGCGCGCTTCGCGTTCGAGAGTCTGGACTGACATTCTGCCTCCCCGGTCACGGGCTGAACGTGCTGCGATATGTCCGCCGGATCCGCCTCGGCGTAGCAGGCCCTGTGGAAAACCCGCTACTCCTCGTCGGCCCAGCTTGGCTGGACACTTTGCTCAACGCCGGGAAGTCCGAAAACGTTCCCGGCCGCTACAGAGGAGACGGGCGGCTGACCTGGGGCGTTGCTCCACCAACCCTGAGCTTTTCCTGAGAATGCCCGTGCCGGGGAGAAACAAACATGGTCTAGACCTCTATGAGGAGCGTGAACGGACCGTCGTTCACGCTCCGGACCGCCATCATGGCCCCGAACCGGCCGGTTTCGACCCGGGCGCCGCGTTCGCGCAGGGCGTCGACGACGGCCGTCACGAGCGGTTCCGCGACCTCGGGCCGGGCGGCCGCCGTCCAGGAAGGACGGCGGCCTTTGCGGGTGTCGCCGTAGAGCGTGAACTGGCTTACGACGAGCAGGGGAGCGCCGGTGGTGGCGCAGGATCCCTCTTCGCGAAGTATGCGAGCTTCGTGCAGTTTGCGGGCCATCGTCGCCACCTTGGTCACGGCCGATATTTCATCGTCGACGTGGATTCCCAGCAGCACCAGCAAACCCGGCTCGTCGATGGCGCCGGTCACCTCGTCGCCGACGGTCACGCTCGCTTCCGTGACCCTCGCCACCACCGCCCGCATCAGGCGGGGAGGAGCATGCCGTGGCGGACCAGTTCACGGACGACGGGAAGCGCGGCTTCGGCCAGTTCCTCCGGTTCGAGTCCCTGTGCGGCCGCCAGCAGCACGATCAGGTCTTCCAACGGCAATGCGCCCTGGCAGCCGGCGAGCAGCCTCGTCGCCAGTTCGTCGACTTCGTGCGACCAGCCGGGGCCGTCGGTGCGGTGCAGCCGCTGGACGGTCGTGGCCCAGCCCTCCTCGCCCGGCTCGGCGACACTCTCCAGAAGGACGCTTTCCGGGACGCGGAATCGGACATCGAGGAGCGAGTCGCCGTTGGTGCGCAGCCATTCCACCCGATCCAGCCAGTTCGCCGCCTCCGCGCCCAGCGGGTCGTCGTAGGCCTGGCGCAGGTCCTCGCACACGATCGTCGGTGTCGCGCCGTCCGCCCGGCGAAGGGTGACGAAGCCGAAACCGATGCCTTGGACGTCGTTCTCGGCGAACCAGTCGAGCCAGGCGCCGGATTTCGCACGGCCTTCGGGGGACCGGGGATCGATTCCCGCGTCGCGCAACCAGGTGCCGACGTACAGGCCCGGATCCGCGATGTCCCGCTGGACGAACCACGCGTCGGTCTCGGCGGGCAGCCAGCGGGTCACCCGATCGCCCCAGTCCTCGCCCTTCACGTGCAGCCACGACGCCAGGAGCTGGCCGGTGCCGCCGTCGTTGAGGAACCCGGGCAGCTGCCGCACCACGAGCGCGCTGGCGTCGTCACCGGCGAGACCGGAATCGCGATAGGTGTAGTCGACCCGCGGCGGGCCGACCACGAACGGCGGATTGCAGACGATCTGGTCGAACCGGCGCCGCGCGACCGGCGCGAACCATTCGCCGCGCACGAGTTCGACGTCCAGTTCGTTGAGCCGGAAGGTGGCCGCGGCGAGGGCCAGCGCGCGCGCCGAGACGTCGGTCGCGGTGACCTTCTTCGCGTGACGGGTGGCGTGCAGCGCCTGGACGCCGTTGCCCGTGCCGACGTCGAGCAGGCTGCCGACCTCGCGTCGGCTGGTGGCCCGGATCAGGCTGAGGGACGCGTGTCCGACGCCGAGCACGTGATCCTCGGGCACGGTCTGGCCGAGGACGTCGGCGTCGAGATCCGAAACGACCCACCAGGAGCCTTCGTCGTCGCCGTGCGGGCGCACGTCGAGGCCGGCCCGGTAGCCGTCCGCGACGGGCATGAGCAGCGTCGCGGCGACCGCGTCATCGAGGGACAGCGGCGCGAAAGCGGCCTCGACGTCCTTCTCCGGCTCGGTCGAACCCAGCAGGAACAGGCGGATCAGCGTGCCGAGCTCACCCGCGTCGCGGGTCGCGCGGTAGGCGAGTTCCGGTTCACCGCGGCCGAGGGCGGCGTGCGCGGAGCCGAGGGCGCCGACCACGCCGTCGGTGTCGTACCCCGTCCGGCGGGCGGCGTCCCGCAGCCTCGCGCAGACGTCGTCGGACAGGTCGGGGAGGGCGCCTCGTGTGCTCACGGTGGGTAATACTGCCAGGATTGGGTCGTGAGCCTCGAACGTGTCCTGGCACCGCTGCAGGCGGCGCTGCCCGGATTGGAAGACCTGTACATCGACCTCCACCGGCATCCGGAGCTGTCGTTCGCCGAAACCCGCACCGCCGCCGAACTGGCGCGACGCCTGGAGGCCGACGGTTACGAGGTGCACACCGGCATCGGGCGCACCGGCGTCCTGGGGGTGCTGCGCAACGGCCCCGGCCCGAAGGTGATGGTGCGCGCCGACATCGACGCCCTGCCGGTCGAGGAGAAGACCGGCCTGCCGTACGCGAGCACCGCGCGCGGGATCGACGCCGACGGCCGCGAAGTCCCGGTGATGCACGCCTGCGGCCACGACATGCACGCCACCTGGCTCTCCGGGGCCGCCTCGCTGCTGGCGTCCGGCCGCGAACACTGGTCCGGCACGCTGATGGTCGTGTTCCAGCCGGGGGAGGAGGCCGGGGACGGCGCCGTCGGCATGGTCCGCGACGGGGTCTTCGGGCCCGCCGGCGAACCCGACGTCGTACTCGGCCAGCACGTGGTGCCCGGTCCGGCGGGCTGGGTGCTGACCAGGCCGGGCGTGATCATGGCGGCCACGGACGCGCTCCGCATCACGTTGCACGGCCGGGGCGGGCACGGTTCGCGTCCCGAGACCACGGTGGATCCGGCCGTGCTCGCCGCGTCCGTGGTGCTGAAGTTGCAAACCATCGTTTCGCGGGAGATCTCGGCGACCGAGTCGGCGGTGGTGACCGTCGGCTCGCTGCACGTCGGCACCGCGCACAACATCATCGCCGACCACGCCGTCCTCGAGGTCAACATCCGGTCGTTCGACCAGGCCGTGCGGGAGAAGGTCGTCGCGGCGGTCGAACGGATCGTCCAGGGCGAGGCGGCCACCGCGGGCGCGCCGAAAGCGCCGGAGATCGAGCGGATCGGCACGTTCCCGGTCACCGAGAACGACGACGCGGCCACCGAGGGACTCACCGCCGCGTTCCGTGGCCACTTCGGCGAGGGCCGGGTGATGCCCGCGCCGCTGGTCACCGGCAGTGAGGACTTCAGCGAGTTCGGCCGCGCCGCCGGGGTACCGTCGGTGTTCTGGCTGGTCGGCGGCCTGGACGAGGAGAAGGTGATCGCCGCGATGACCGCCGGTCGCTTCGAACAGGACATCCCGTCGAACCACTCGCCGCTCTTCGCGCCGATCCCGCACCCGACGCTTTCGGCGGGCGTCGAGACGCTCGTGGTCGCCGCTCTGCATCGGCTCACCCACCCGGGTGTCGGATGAGCCCCGCGAGTGGGAGCATGGAAGCCGGAGGTGGTGCTGTGAACGCGCCCGCCCACGGTCCCGAACCGAGGGAACCCGCTCCGGTGCTGATCACCGAAGCCGCCCCGTCCTACGAAGACCAGCTCGCCAAGCGGAAGCGGAAGTACATCATCATGATGTCGTTCCGCATCCCCTGCCTGATCCTCGCCGGGATCTTCTACGAGACCTGGTGGCTCGCGCTGGCCCTCATCGCGATCTCGATCCCGCTGCCCTGGATCGCCGTCCTCGTGGCCAACGACCGGCCGCCGCGCAAGAGCGAGAAGGTCAACCGGTACGAGGTCGAACCGACGCGCCTCGAGAGCGGCGGTCATCGGGTCATCGACGGCGGCTGACGCGGTTCGTGCCCCCGGTCGCGTGAGATGAAAGGCCCCTTCATTGCAAATTTTGCAATGAAGGGGCCTTTCATCTCAGTTTTACGGCTACGGCTGCGGCCCGACCTTCGCCACCGCCCGGGCACCCAGCCGGGTCCCCGCCCGAAGGACCTCCACGGTGGACTCGCCGCGCAGCCACGCCGCCAGCACGCCCGCGTCGAAGGCGTCCCCGGCGCCGGTCGAGTCGACGCACTCCGCGGGCTGCGCGGGCACCGAGGTGATGACGCCGCTCGCGTCCACCCAGCTGGCGCCGTCGAGACCGGCGGTGACCACGACCTCGCCGACGTAGTCCAGCAGTTCCTTCGCCGCCTCGGGATCACTCGACCCGGTCAACGCGACCAGTTCGCTGGTGTTCGGCATCAGCAGGTCGACGCCGCGCACGTCGTCGAGGAAGGCCGCCGGGTCGGTGATCAGCGTCGCCGCCTGCGGGTCGACCGACGTCGTCAGCCCGGCCTTCTTCGCCGCCGCCAGCGAGGCGAGCGCCGCGGGCCGTGAAGACGGGTACAGCAGGACGTAGCCCGAGAGGTGCAGGTGGCTCGCGCCGCTGAGCGCCGCCTCCGTGATGTCGGAAGGGCTGAATCGCGCGTTCGCGCCGCGGTCGGCGAGCATGCTCCGCTCACCGGCGCCGTCGACGAGCACCACGACGCAGAACGTCGGTTCTTCGGGGTCGACGGCGAACTCGCAGCGGACACCGGCGGCTTCCAGTTCGCCCTTCACCATGCGGCCGCCGGAATCGTCGCCGATCCGCGCGACCAGCGTGGTCTCCGCGTCCTCGGCCCGCAGCCACAGCGCGGTGTTCGCGCCCGCGCCGCCGCTGGTGAAGTGGACCTTCGCGCGGATGTCGCCACCGTGCGGGATCGGACCTTCGTGCCGCGCGACGACGTCGAGGCCGACGTCTCCGACGACGACGATGCCGCTCATGCCGCGTTCCCGGCGAGCGCGACGGCCACCTCGGTGGCCAGTTCCGCGTTGGAGAGCACCAGTGCCTCGTTCGCGTCGAGGCTCACCCCGTCGCTCGCGGTGTGGAAGTGCTCCAGCAGGACCGGTGTGACGTCCTTGCCGTGCACGCCTCGCGACTTCAGCAGCTCCAGCCCCTCGGCGAGCAGCCGGTCGTGCAGCTCTTTGTCCATTTCGGACGCTTCGGGGATCGGATTCGCCAGCAGCACACCGGAATTCGCGTGCGCGCGATGCGCGGCGATGACCGAGGCGGCCTGCGCGGCGTCGTCGACCCGCCACGGCACCTCGTGGCCGGAGGAGCGGAGGTAGAACGCGGGGAACTCGCCGGTGCGGTAACCGAGCACGGGTACCGAGTTGGTCTCCAGCACTTCGAGTGTCGCGGCGATGTCGAGCACCGACTTCACCCCGGAGCAGACGACCGTGGTCGGCACCTTCGCGAGCACGCCCAGATCTGCCGAGACGTCCCAGCTCTGCGCCGCGCCCTGGTGCACGCCGCCGACCACGCCGGTGGCGAACATGCCGATCCCGGCCGCGGCGGCCAGCGCCGCGGTGCTCGCGACCGTCGTCGCCCCGGACCGGCCGAGGCCGACGGCCGGGCCGATGTCGCGCAGCGACAGCTTGTCCAGGTCCGCGCCGGGCGCGCAGACGCGTTCCAGCTGCTCACCCGAGAGACCGATCAGGGGGACGCCGTCGAGGACGGCGATGGTCGCGGGGACGGCGCCGCCGTCGCGCACGACCTTCTCCAGCCGCCGGGCGACGTCGAGGTTGCGGCCGGGCGGGAGGCCGTGGGAGAGGATGGTGCTCTCCAGTGCGACGACGGGATCACCGGCGGCGAGGGCGGAGGCGACCTCTTCGTGAAGGGACAGTTGCGGAGTCACGAACGAACATCATCGGTGATGTGGGTCCGCGTCACGCCATCGGGTCAGTTCGTTCGCGAGGTTCTCCCGCGCCTTGCTCTCCCAGCGTGCCCGCGCGATGTCGCTGCGGTACAGCCTCGGCCGGGCCAGCAGGTTTTCCAGCACGGCCGAGCGGCCCGTCCGCCACTCCTCGTCGGAGTAGATCGAATACTCCGCCCGGACACCGTTCGCGTACTCCTCGTAGCGCTCCGGCGTGGCGCCGAGGATCGCGAGGTCGGCGTCGAGGAGCGCGGTGGCGAGGAGGTCGTCGTCCGGGGCGGAGTGGTGGATCGTGCCGAGGACCAGTTCCCCGGCGCGCTCGACGTCGGCCTGGGGGACGCCGGCGTTGGTGAGCTCGGCACGCGTCCAGGCCGCGCTCGCCCGTTCGTCCTCGCCGGGGCGGGCGTCGTAGACGACGTCGTGCGTCCAGGCGGCGATGGCGACGAGTGCTCGCTCGCGGGAACCCAGGCCGAAGGCGACGGCGAGGTCCCCGCTGTCCCGGGCGACGGCCTTGACGTGCCGGAGATCGTGGTAGCGGCGATGCGGTTCGGCGTAGCGGGTTTCGAGGTCGTTCCACGCGACGGCGGCGATCAGGTGATCGCCGCCGAGCCTGGTGACGGCGGTGGCCCAGATCATGCCGGGAACACCCAGCGAGTCGGGGATCCCGAGAAGTCCTTTTCCAGCATGCCGAACACCTTCCGTGGCCGGACCCGGATCGACGCGTTCGAAGCGGGGTCGAGCATGTCCATTCCGTACGTGGTCTTGTACTTGCCGTTCACGGCGTCGAGAAACGTCCGCAGCGCGCCGAGGTCGGTGACGATCTCGGCGGGGCCTTCGAGCACCACGGGTTCGTAAGGATCGTCGGTCGACACCGAGACCGCGGAACCGGCGGCGACGTTGCGCGCCTTGGCCGAGCGCAGCGAAGACGAGAACCACAGCGCGTCACCCGTCCAGGCCGCCCACACCGGCATGAGGTGCGGACGGCCGCCGGGGGTGACCGTCGCCACCCAGTAGTCGTGCGAGTCCCGCAGCCGGGTCTCCGCCCAGGACCAGGGCAGCAGACCGGTGCCGTCCCCGGCCGGAGCCGTCCCGTAACCCGGCATGTGGGGCCTGGTCGCCGACGGTTCCGTCATCGCGCCTCCACCTCAGTCGAAGATCCCGCGTGCTTTGGCCACCTCGTGGAGCCAGCCCTCGAGCTGCGGCTCCCACTTGACCCGCTCCAACGCGGCGTGGTCGACCTTGAACAGGCCGAGGAACTCCTGGCCGCGTCCGCCGAACCCGCCGCTCTTGGACACCCGGACCCGTTTGGTCACCTCCAGCACGACCTGCGTCTCCGAGGGCGAGGACAGGAAGGTCACGGCCGCGGAGGTGAAAACGGGCGCGAACCGCGGTGAAGGGGTGAAGCGGATCTCCTGGAAGAACGGGAGCTGCTGGATCGCGCCGTTGATCCGGCCGCGTTCCAGCACGGCCTCGCGGAAGACGAAGCCGATCCGGCTGAAGGCGTCCAAGATCCGTTTCTGCGCGGGCAGCGGCTCGGCCGCGTCGGCGACGACGACGACCGGGTCGGTGACGGAGTTCGCGATGTCGAGGCTGGTCTGGAGGCCGACGGCCATCCCGTTCAGCGGTTTGCCGAAGATGCTGGAGATCGGCGTCTCCCAGGGCAGGGCCACCTCGAACGGGAGGCGGATCTGCTGACCGGGCGCGATCCGCTCGTTGCCCGCCAGCTGCTGGACGCCGAACTCGAGGTCCTCGACGCCGGGGCGGCGTTCGTCCGGCAGTGTGACCCTGGCGAGCAGCTTCACCGAGAGACCGTTGATCTCTTGATCGACTTCGCCGCCGAGCAGCAGGACCTCGCCGCGCAACGGGCGGCCGGGGGAGACCGTGCGGTCGAGCAGCCGGGCGTCGATCTTCGCCCCACCGGAACCGAACGTCGCGAGCACCTTCTGGAACATGGGCGAGATCCTGCCAGGTCGCCGGTGTGCGCAGGAGGATTTGGGGCATTATGGAGGGGTGAGTACACAGACCCTTCCGAAGCCGGATACCCGTCCCGAGGGCACCGACAGCACCGACGACGACGCGCCGAAGATGTTCCACTACGTGCGCAAGAACAAGATCGCCGAAAGCGCGGTCATGGGCACGCACGTGGTGGCGCTGTGCGGCGAGGTCTTCCCGGTGACGAAGTCGGCGAAGCCCGGTTCGCCGGTCTGCCCGGACTGCAAGAAGATCTACGACGGTCTCAAGCCGGGCGACTGACCGGCTGCCGGTGACACCGCGTCCGGTGTCTTCCGCGTGCCGTGTCCGAAACCGGACAAAATCTGAAAATCCTTCACATGGTGGCTGCCCGTCCCGGTTTTCGCTGGTAATTCATTACCGCCAGCGAAAACCCGCCGGGACGGAGCCTTCATGCGTAGAACCGGGATCGTGCTCGCCATCGCCGCGTTGGTCGCGGTGTTCTCACCCGCCGCCGCCCAAGCCGTCACAGGCTGGACCACGGTCGGCTCGGACAACGCCCGGCCGCTCGACGAGGGCCAGGGCCTGGCCACCATCGAACGGCCGTCCGGGACCATCTACCGCTACACCGGGATCGCGACGGTTCCGGTGAACCTGTCGTCGCAGGGCTGGAACCACGTCGGTGATCCGGGCTCCGCGCAGGGCTGGTACGTCGAGCCGTACCAGCGCGACGACAGGGGCGCGAAGCTCTTCCGCGTCGAGTCGCCCAACGGGACGTGGGCGAACTACACGCACACGCTGGAGTCGTGGGAAGCGAACAACAACTCGTTCGCCGCCGTGACCCCCGACGCCCGCTGGATGGTGGCCGGTGAGTGGGGCACGATGGACCGGCTCCTCGTGCATCCGATGCCCGGCGTCGCGCACACGAATCCGTCGGCGAACCTGCCGTACGCGTCCGCGATCCGGCTCGACAAGCCGGTGCGGGACATCCAGGGCTGCGACTTCGTCACCGCGAGCCGGCTGCTGTGCGCGTCCGACGATCCCGAGGGCTCGCTCTTCGGGACCACGAAGCCGCTGCTGCAGGTGGATCTTTCCGGCGCGCTGTCCGGTTCGGACGTGACCGGGCGGGTGACCTCGCTGGGGCAGCTGCCCCTGAAGAGCACGTGCAGCGGGAATTTCGAAACCGAGGGCATCGACGTCGCCGCCGACGGGACCCTGCGGGTCATCATGCTGTCGCCGTCGTGGTGCGTGGCGTTCGACAGCAAGACTTGGCGGTTCCGGAAGGCGTGATCAGACGCGGAACTCGCGTGATTGCAGGCGTAACTCACGTGATTGAAGGCGTAACTGGTCCAATCACGCGAGTTACGGCTCCAATCACGCGAGTTACGGCTTCCGTCACGTGAGTGGAAGGCACGCCGGGCGCCCACCCGGCCCCGGCGTGCCTTCCGTCCCCCAGGTCTACGCGGTCGGCTCGGGTGTCAGCGTCTCGGTGGCCGGGGCCGAAGACCGCCGGGTGTTTTTCTTGGCGCGGCGCTTCTCTTTCCGGGTCTCGACCATCGTGTAGAGCGTCGGCACCAGGATCAGCGTCAGCAGGGTCGAGCTGACCAGGCCGCCGATGACCACGATCGCCAGCGGCTGGCCGATGAACCCGCCCTGGCCGGTCAGCCCGAGCGCCATCGGGACCAGCGCGAAGATGGTCGCCGCCGCGGTCATCAGGATCGGCCGCAGCCGTCGCCTGCCGCCTTCGACGACGGCGTCGGCGACGCTCATCCCCGAAGCCCGGTACTGGTTGATCAGGTCGATCAGCACGATCGCGTTGGTCACCACGATGCCGACGAGCATCAGCATCCCGATCAGCGCGGGCAGGCCCAGCGCGGTTCCGGTGGCCAGCAGCAGCCCGATCGCGCCGGTCGCCGCGAACGGGATCGACACCAGCAGGATCAGCGGCTGGAGCAGGCTGCGGAACGTCGCCACCATGATCAGGTACACGATCGCGATCGCGGCCAGCAGTGCGAGGAACAGGTTCCCGAAGGCCTCCTGCTGGTCCTCGCTGACGCCGCCGAGCTTGTACGCCGCGCCGCCGGTGAAGGTCAGCCCGTCCAACTTGGACTGGATGGCCTTCGTAGTGGCGGCCAGGTCCGCGCCGGTGTTCTTGGCGGTGACCGTGGTGCTCAGCTCGCCGGAGGTGCGGTGCACCGCCGCCGGTCCGTCCACTGTGGACACGTTGGCGACCGAGTCCAGCCGGACGACGCCGGCCGCGCTCGGGATCGGCAGCGCCTTGACCGCGTCGACCGACACCGGGGCCGTGCCCGCGCGCAGCACGATGTCCGTGCGCTGACCGTCCACCGGCAACTGGGTCACCGTGCGGCCGGCGATGGCCTGGTTCGCGATCTGGCCGATCGTGGTCGCCGAAAGCCCGCTCGCGGCGGCCTTGGCGGCGTCGACCTCGACCTGCACCCGGGGCGAACCCTGTGCGAGGTCACTGGTCACCTCGGTCAGGTCCGGCACTCCGGACAGGGCCTGGCGGACCTGCTCGGCGGCGGGCTTCAGCGCCGCCTCGTCCGGTGCGGTGACGGTGATCGAGACCTGGTCCGAGTTGAACCCGCCCGCTTCCGCGCCGATCTTGACCTCGCCGAGCTCCGGCTTGTCGAGCTTGCCCCGCAACCGCTCCGAGAGCGCGTCGAGGTCGGTGTCCTTGGCGACGGTGACCTGGATGTTGGTCGCCGTCCCGCCCCCGCCGGCGGAGCCGCCCCCGCCGATGCTCACCTGGTAGGTCTCGACGGCGGGTTCGGCGGCGAGCGCCTGCTCCACCGCGCCGGCCGCCTTCTCCTTGGCCTCGGAACTGGTGCCGGGCGGCAGCTTCTGCGAAAGGCTCAGCGTCGTCGAGCCGGACTGGTCGAGGAAGTTGGTGTTCAGCTGCGACGCCAGCCCGACCGTGCCACCGAAGATGATCAGCGCCAGCAGCACCACGGTGACGCGGCGCCGGGTGGCGAACCGGATCACCGGAACGTACCCGCGCTGCAGCAGCCCGCGGCGTTCCTTGTCCTCGGCGGCCTGACGCGTGAGCTCGGCTTCGCGCTCGTTCGCGGGGGTCTTCGGCGGCTTGAGGAACCAGTACGCCAGCACCGGCACGATCGTCAGCGAGACCAGCAGCGACGCGAGCAGCGCCACGGTGACCGTGATCGCGAACGGAGAGAACAGTTCGCCGACGAACCCGCCAACGAAGGCGATCGGCAGGAACACCGCGACCGTGGTGAGGGTGGACGAGGTCACCGCGCCCGCCACCTCGCGCACGCCGTCGAGGACCGCGCGTTCCTTCTCCTCGCCGTACGCCAGATGTCGTTTGATGTTCTCCAGCACCACGATCGAGTCGTCGACCACCCGCCCGATGGCGATGGTGAGCGCGCCGAGGGTGAGCAGGTTCAGCGACAGATCGCCGGTCCACAGCGCCAGCAGCGCCACGACCACCGAAAGCGGGATCGACACCGCCGTCACGAGCGTGGACCGCAGCGACAGCAGGAACAGCAGGATCACCACGACCGCGAACGCCAGCCCCAGCAGGCCTTCGGTGGTCAGTCCACTGATCGCGTCCTTGACCGGGGTGCCCTGGTCGAACACGACGCTCATCTCGGCGCCGATCTTCTTCGACAGTTCGGGCAGCTTGTCCCGCACCGATTCCGAGATCGCGACCGCGTTCCCGTTCTCCACCATGGTGATCGAGAGACCGAGGCTCGGCTTGCCGTTGGTGCGGGTGATCGACGTCGGCGGCGCGAATCCGGCCTGGACGTCGGCGACGTCACCGAGCTTCACCGGCTTGGCGGCCTGCGCGCCGGGGCGCGATGCCGGCGTCGCCGCCGGTGTCAGATAAAGGTTCTTGATCGTGTCCACTGTGGTCGGTCCGCCGCCGACCTGGACGGTGAGCGTCTTGTCGCCTTCGGTCAGCGTCCCGGCCGGGACGGCGGCACCGGCGGTCTGCACCGTGGTGGCGATCGACGACGGGTCGACACCCGCGGCGGCCAGCTTCGCGTAGTCCAGTGCGATGGTGACCCGCGGCTGCCGGGCGCCGGTCACGTCGACCTCGCGGACGCCGTCGATCTTGCGCAGTTCCGGCGCGACCTCCCCGGTCAGCGCGGGCGCGAGCGCCTGCGGGTCGCCGGTGGTCCCGGCGGCGAGCAGCACGACCGGGAGATCGTCGGTGGACCCGGCTGACACCGACGGCTCGCTGTTCTGTGGCAGCCGTGCCTTGAGCCCGTCGACGACGCGCTGGATCTGCCCGACGGCCGCGTCGATGTCCGTGCCGAACTCGAACTGCGCGGTGATCCGCGACAGTCCCTCCGACGACGTCGAGCTCAGCTCTTCGAGCCCCTTCAAACCCTGCAGGCCGCCTTCGAGCGGCTCGGTGACCTGACGGTCGACCGCGTCCGGCGACGCGCCCGCGTACGGCGTGATGACCTGCGCCTGCGGGAACTGCAGTGACGGGAACAGCTGCTGCTTCAGCTGCGGCAGGGCGAAGGCGCCGAAGCCGATCACCACCAGGGCGAGCAGCCCGATGAGACTTCGGTTGCGCAGGCTCAGTCTGGCCAGCGTGGACATGGCGGGATCCCCCAGGAATAGCTCGGACGGGTGGGTTACCGCGAGCTTTTCATGGCGGGGGGTGGACTGGATTCACACCACGGGTGGAACCGGAGTACGACTTCGGGAGGAGGGTTTACCCCGACCGCGCTCAACTTCGCCGTTCTGTCACCTGATCGGCTTCGCTCTGCGTTTCTTCGTTCACGGATCGTTCCGGTTCGCTCTCGTCGTTCTGACGGGGACGGCGGAGCGGGACGGTCGTCCGTTCCCACAGTTTGCGGCCCTCTTCGGCGCGGATCCGTTCGCTGGCGCGTTCCATTTCCAGCCGCCGCCATTTGCGGCGCTGGCGTTTCGTCGCCTTGGCGGGCCACAGTTCCTGGATCGCGCTGTTGAAGTACGCGCCGAAGACGACCGCGAGCCCGATGAAGAACATCAGCAACAGGAACGCGATCGGCGCGGCGAGCGCGCCGTAGGTGTAGCCGGTCTTGGTGATCCAGTTCAGGTAGATCCGCAGGCCCACACTGGAGAGCAGGAACACGATCATGGCGAGCATCGCGCCCGGCAGGCCGCGATGCCACGGCAGCCGTCGCGGCAGTGCGAGCTTGTAGAGCGTGGTGAGCGCCAGCACGATCATGCCCCCGAGGACCGGGTAGTACAGCGTGCCGACCCAGTAGGACACCGTGTCGCGCCAGTCGGTGGGGAAGAACTGGGGGAGCAGGTCCGGCCCGATCGCCAGCAGCGGCAGCCCGACCACCAGGATCACCAGCCCGGCCAGGTACAGCAGCAGCGCGAAGATCCGCTGCCACACGTCGTTGCGGACGCCGTACTGGTCGTGCGCCACGGTGATCGCGTCGACGAACGACGACATCGCCGACGAACCAGCCCAGAGCGAGATCAGGAAACCGACCGAGACGATCTCGCCCTTGCCGACGAACAGGATGCTGTTGACCGTCGGCTCGATGATGTCGTGGACGGCGTTGTCGCTGAAGATCGTCTTGCTGAAGGTGATGATCCGGTCGTGGACGGCGGCCACGACCTCCTGGCCGAACCAGTCGCCGACGAAGCCGAGGCAACCGAGGAGACCCAGCAGCAGCGGCGGCAGTGACAGCGTCTGCCAGAACGCGGCTTCGGCGGCCTCGGAGAAGATGTTGCCGTCCCACGCCTTGCTGAGCGTGCGGCTGAGCAGGCGCAACGGACCCCTGCGGCCCTTCGCGACCTCGGCGGCCGTATCCGGACGGCCGTTCTCCTCGCTCATGCAGCTCCTCCGCCGGCGCCGAGCGCCCTTGACGGTGTCCAGCATGGTCCATGCTGCGGCATTCGGCTCGTCACCCCTGGGTTTTCGGGTGAGTAACCCGACAACGGGGGTGGCGCTTCCGGCGTTCCATGGGCGCGGCAGGTAGTCTCTTCGGAGTGCCCTCACGTCAGGCGCCGGCGTCGCAGCCGGATACCCAAGTGGGGGTTTTCGCTTGTGACAGGGCGGATGACCAGGTGTTTTCGGGTGTGGGAGGAGGGGGCCGGCATGGCGGAAACGGTTGAACGCGATCGGGGCGAGCTGGGCGCGCCTCCCGCGGCGAAGGACAGCACCGCCCGGCCGCTGCGTGCCTGGCAGCGGCGAGCGCTGACGAAGTACCTGACGAAGAAACCGAAGGACTTCCTGGCCGTCGCGACGCCGGGCGCGGGGAAGACGGTGTTCGGTCTCCGGATCGCGGCCGAGCTGCTGAGCGACCGGACCGTCGAGAAGATCACCATCGTCGCCCCGACGGAGCACCTGAAGCACCAGTGGGCGGCCTCGGCCGCGGCCGCGGGGATCGCGATCGACTCGAACTTCCGAAACGGCACCGGCGTCACCTCGCGGGACTACCAAGGTGTCGCGGTGACCTACGCGCAGGTCGCGGCGCATCCGACGCTGCACCGCGTGCGCACCGAGAACCGCAAGACCCTGGTCATCCTCGACGAGATCCACCACGGCGGTGACGCGAAGTCCTGGGGCGACGCGGTCCGAGAGGCGTTCACGCCCGCCGTCCGCCGTCTGGCGCTGACCGGGACGCCGTTCCGCAGCGACGACTCGCAGATCCCGTTCGTCACCTACGAGCCCGACGGCTCGGGTTTCCAGCGCAGCAAGGCCGACCATTCCTACGGCTACGCCGACGCGCTCGCCGACGGCGTCGTCCGGCCGGTCGTCTTCCTTGCCTACTCGGGTGAGGCCTCCTGGCGCACGAGCGCGGGGGAGGAGTTCACCGCGCGGCTCGGCGAGCCGCTGACGGCCGAGCAGAACGCGCGGGCCTGGCGCACGGCGCTCGACCCGGCGGGCGAGTGGATCCCGTCGGTGCTGCAGGCCGCGGACACACGTCTCGCGCAGCTTCGCGCCAACGGCATCCCGGACGCGGGCGGTCTGGTGATCGCCACCGACCAGGATTCGGCGCGCGCCTACGCCAAGATCCTGGAGCGCCTCTCCGGCCAGACCCCGACGGTCGTCCTCTCCGACGACCCCAAGGCGTCCGGGCGGATCAAGGAGTTCTCCGATTCGACCGACCGCTGGCTGGTCGCGGTCCGGATGGTGTCCGAGGGCGTCGACGTCCCGCGTCTCGCCGTCGGCGTCTACGCCACCAGCGCGTCGACCCCGCTGTTCTTCGCGCAGGCCATCGGCCGGTACGTGCGTTCCCGCAAACCCGGCGAGACGGCTTCGGTCTTCCTGCCGAGTGTGCCGGTGCTGCTGGAACTGGCCAGCGAGCTGGAAGCCCAGCGCGACCACGTCCTCGGCAAGCCGCACCGCGAGAAGGAGGGCTGGGAGGACGAACTCCTGGCCCAGGCCAACCGCACCGAGGACGAGCCGGGCGAGGAGGAGAAGGCGTTCACCTCGCTGGGCGCCTCCGCCGAGCTCGACCAGGTCATCTACGACGGCAACTCCTTCGGCACCGCGGTGTTCTCCGGTTCCGACGAGGAGCAGGAGTACCTCGGCCTGCCGGGGCTGCTGGAGCCGGACCAGGTCCGCGCCCTGCTGCGGAAGCGGCAGGAGGAGCAGCTCTCCGACGAGAAACGGCGCAAACCCAAGGCCGAGGAAGCCGCCCCGGTCGCGCGGCCGCAGTCGGTCAGCGAGCGGCTCGGCAGCCTCCGCAAGGAGCTGAACGCGCTGGTGGGCGTGCACCACCACCGGACAAAGAAGCCGCACGGCGCGATCCACAACGAACTGCGCCGCGTCTGCGGTGGACCGCCGACCGCGATGGCTTCGGTCGAACAGCTCGAAGAGCGGATCGTCACCCTGCGTTCCTGGTGACCGCTCCCCACCCCGTGCAATGAAGGGGCCTTTCATAGCAAATTTTGCTATGAAAGGCCCCTTCATTGCATTGGGCACGCGGAAGCGGCGTCGTGAGTGTCCGAGGTACCACTGCCTGCTCGGACGACACACGTGATCAGACGGACGGCACACGTGACTGGACGGCCGACTCGCGTGAGTGGGTGGCCGACACGCGTGTCGGCCACCCACTCACGCGAGTCGGCCGTTGGATCACGCGAGTCGGCCGTCCAAGCACGCGAGACCCCCGGCTCGGTCCAGCGAAGGCGCCGGTCAGCGCGCCGCTGCCGCTGCTGCCGTCACGGTGAGTGAGTGGTGGCGGTCACACCGTCAGCGAACCCGGACTTCGTACGGCTTGCTACGGCCACGTTGCCAAACCGTGTCCATTTGATGAGGCTTAATCGATTCAGCCGTCTTCCCCGGGACACATTCGGCGGCATATGTTGTCGCCCACAACATATGCGCGATGGTGCGACCGGTCCTCCAGGATCGCCGCCCGCGAGCAAGATCGGAGAAGGAACGAGGATGCGCAGCAGAACCCTTACCCTCCTCGCCGCGACGGTGGGCGCCGGCCTGGTGCTTTCCGCCTGCGGCGCCAACAGCGCCGACTCGGGCAGCGGCAACTCCTCGCAGTCCGCGCCCGCCCCCGGCGGTGCCGCCGCGGGCGGCAAGGTCGGCGTCATCCTGCCGGAGACCGCCACCTCCGCGCGCTGGGAGTCCTTCGACAAGCCGTTCCTGACCAAGGCGCTCAAGGACGCGGGCTTCGACGCCGACGTCCAGAACGCCCAGGGTGACGTCCAGAAGTTCACCACGCTGGCCGACGGCATGATCGCGCAGAACGTCAAGGTCCTGATCATCGCCGCCATCAACGGCGAGGTCGGCTCGGCGGTCGCCCGCAAGGCGCAGGCCGCGGGTATCCCGACGATCGACTACGACCGCCTGAACCTCGGCGGCAGCTCCGACTACTACGTCTCGTTCGACAACGAGAAGGTCGGCCAGCTGCAGGGCCAGGGACTCGCCGACGCGCTGAAGGACAAGAAGGGCGCCGAGGTCGTCATGATCGAGGGTGCCCCGACCGACAACAACGCGACGCTGTTCGCCAACGGCCAGAAGTCCGTGCTGCAGCCGAAGTTCGCCGCCGGCGACCTGAAGCTCGTGCGGGAACAGGCCATCGACAACTGGGACAATCAGAAGGGCGGCCAGACCTTCGAGCAGATCCTGACCGACAACAAGGGCAGGGTCGACGGCGTCGTCGCCGCGAACGACGGTCTCGCCGGCGCGGTCATCACCGTGCTGAAGAAGAACGGCCTCAACGGCAAGGTCCCGGTCACCGGCCAGGACGCCACCGCGGACGGCCTCATGGCGATCCTGCGCGGCGACCAGTACATGACCGTGTTCAAGCCGATCAAGGAAGAGGCCGAAGCCGCGGCGAAGCTCGCCGTGCTGCTGGCCAAGGGTGACAAGGCGGGCGCCGACGCGCTGGCCACCGGCAAGGCGAAGGACCCGAAGGGCAACCGGGAGGTCAAGTCCGTGCTCCTCGAGCCGAAGATGACCACCAAGGACGGTGTCAAGGAGGTCGTGACGCAGGGCTACGTCAAGGCGGCCGAGATCTGCGGCGGCGACCTGGCCGCGGCGTGCACGCAGCTCGGTATCTCCTGACCCGTTAAATCCAGACAACCGGGCCGGGGCGCTTCTCGCCAGACAAGCGCCCCGGCCCGGTCTCCAGCCGGGAGAATTCGAGAACCCCCATGAGCGAACCCATCCTCGAACTGAAGCAGCTGAACAAGAGCTTCGGGCCGGTCCACGTCCTCCACGACGTGGACTTCAACGTGCGGGCAGGCGAGGTCACCGCGCTGGTCGGCGACAACGGTGCCGGAAAGTCCACTTTGGTCAAGTCGATCGCCGGGATCCACGGCTACGACTCGGGCACGGTGAAGTTCCAGGGCGAACCGGTGAACATCCACGGCCCGCGTGACGCCGCGGATCTGGGAATCGAGGTCGTCTACCAGGACCTCGCCCTCGCCGAGAACCTCGACATCGTGCAGAACATGTTCCTCGGCCGGGAACGCGGCAGCAAATGGCTGCTCGACGAGGCCAGCATGGAGAAGGCCGCCCGCGAGACGCTCGCCTCGCTTTCGGTCCGCACCGTGAAGTCCGTCCGCACGCCCGTTTCGGCCCTCTCGGGTGGGCAGCGGCAGACCGTCGCGATCGCCAAATCCGTGCTGTGGGACTCGAAGGTGGTGCTGCTCGACGAGCCGACCGCCGCGCTCGGTGTCGCGCAGACCCGTCAGGTGCTCGACCTCGTCCGCCGCCTCGCGGAGCAGGGCCTGGGTGTGGTGCTGATCAGCCACAACATGGCCGACGTCTTCGAGGTCGCCGACCGTATCGCGGTGCTCTACCTCGGCCGTCTCGTCGCCGAGGTGCACACCAAGGACGTCACCCACGGCCAGGTCGTGGAACTGATCACCGCCGGCCGATCCGGCGACCTCGGCCTTGCCCGCCCCGAAGCCGCCGTCCTCTAGAACCAGGCGAGAAAGAACCGGAAATGACTGAGACACCCGCAAAGCCCGCCTCGCCGGAGGGGGGCAAGCCGTCGGCCGCCGCGCTCAACCCGTCGGCGGCCATCACGGATTTCGGCATCGACACGACATCGATGTCAACGCGCGAGGCGGTCGGTGACTACTTCTCCCGGCTCAAGGCGGGGCAGCTGGGTTCCCTCCCGGCGCTGCTCGGCCTGCTCGTGCTGGTGATCGTGTTCGCCTCGCTGTCGGACACCTTCCTGACGATGAACAACATCGCGAACCTGATGGCACAGGGCGCCGGCAAGGCGATCATCGCGATGGGCATCGTGTTCGTCCTGCTGCTCGGTGAGATCGACCTGTCCGCGGGCACCGCGTCCGGCGTCACCGCCGCCGTCCTCGCGATGCATTACGTGCGTAACGGCAACCTGTTGGGCGGCATGGGGAACGGCGTGTTCATCGCGTTCCTCGTGGTGCTCGCGATCGCCGCGCTGCTCGGCGTGATCCTGCGGATCTGGGCGGGTGTCGGATTCGCCGTGCTCGCCATCGCGCTGGTGCTGTCGGGAGCCGCGGCCAACCCGTGGATCGAGATGGTGCTCGCGATCAGCGTCGGTGGCGCGATCGGTGTCCTCACCGGGTTCCTCGTCTCGAAGATCGGGATGCCCTCGTTCGTCGTGACGCTGGCGCTCTTCCTTGCCTGGCAAGGTGTCATCCTCCAGTTCATCGGTGAGGGCGGCACGCTCGGCATCAGCACCTCGGACGTGTTGTTCAAGGTCGCCAACGGCAACCTGTCCACGATGGGCAGCTGGATCCTCTTCCTGGTCGCGGCCGGTGGTTTCGCCGCGGTGTCACTGGGCCAGCACTTCTCCCGGCTCAAACGCGGCCTGGTCACCCAGCCGACGCCGATGGTGCTGTTCAAGGTCGGCGCGATCGGCGTGGTCGCCGCGATCGCGACCTATCTGCTGACGCTGAACCGCGCGCCGAACCCGAACATCGTCATCTCCGGCGTCCCGTACGTCGTGCCGATCGTGCTCGGCCTGCTGGTGCTCGGCACCTACGTGCTCAACCGCACGCAGTACGGCCGCCACATCTACGCCGTCGGCGGCAACCGCGAGGCGGCCCGCCGCGCCGGTATCAACGTCGAGAAGATCCGCGCTTCGGTGTTCGTCATCTGCTCGGCGGTGGCGGCGATCGGCGCGATCGTCTACTCGTCGAAGGTCGGTTCGGTCGACCCGCAGGCCGGTGGCCTCAACACGCTGCTGTTCGCGGTCGGTGCCGCCGTCATCGGTGGTACGTCGCTGTTCGGCGGCAAGGGCCGGGTCGTCGACGCGGTGATCGGTGGTCTCGTGCTGGCGGTCGTGGAGAACGCGCTGGGCCTGCTGAAGCAGTCGGCGGCGGTGGTCAACATCGTCACCGGTTTGGTGCTGCTTCTCGCGGCCACGGTGGACGCGCTGTCCCGGCGCCGCGCGGCTGCGTCGCCGCGCTGAGTCCGCATGGAATGATGAAGCCCGTGACCAGCACACCCGTTGCACGACCAGACGAGGTGCGCAGGCACAACCGCACGACCTTGCTCCGGTTGCTGCACGTCAGCGGCCCGAGCACCAGGGCGACCCTGGCCACCGAGCTGGGGCTCAACCGCAGCACCATCAAGACCCTTGTCGACGGCCTCGCGGAAGCGGGGGTCGTCGAGGAGCGGGTCCCGAGGCCGGGACGAGGGGCGGGCCGCCCCTCGCTCCTGGTCCTGCCGCAGCCGCACGCGGCGGTGGTGCTCGCGGTCGACCTCCAGGTGGAACACGTCGCGATCGCGCTGGTCGGGTTCGGTGGCCAGATCCTCGGGCGCAACAGCTGGAACCTCCACGGCCGGATGCGGGAGGCAGGCGAGGTGATCACGCATGTGATCGAGTCGACCGCCGTGCTGGCAGGCGACCTCGGTGTGCAGCCGATCGCCGCGGGAGTGTCCGTGCCCGGCGTCGTCCGCCGGATGGACGGGTACGTCCACGAGGCGCCCAACCTGCGCTGGACCGACGTGGCGCTCGGGGAACGGCTGGGCGGTGTGCTGCGTATCCCGATCCTGGTCGGCAACGACGCCGAACTGGGTGCCATCGCCGAACACCTGCGCGGCGCCGCGCGGGGCTCGTCCGACGCCGTGTACGTCTCCGCCGACGTCGGTGTCGGGGGAGGGATCATCGCGGACGGTTCGTCGCTGCGCGGCGGCGCCGGGTACGTCGGCGAGATCGGGCATATGGCGATCCGGCCGGGCGGCCGTCCCTGCTACTGCGGGTCCAGCGGCTGCTGGGAGACCGAGGTCGGCGAGGCGGCGCTGTGCCGCGCGCTCGACCTGCCGGAGGACACCCCGCGTGGGGCGATCATGTTCGAACTCCGCGAATTGGGCCGAGACCCGCACGCGGCCGAGGAGCGGCTCTCGGAGTTCGCGGAATGGCTGACGCTCGGCCTGGTGAACGTGGTCAACCTGCTCGGCCCGCAGCTGGTCGTGCTGGGTGACCTGCTCACCGTGCTGCCCGAGTCGGTGGTGCGGTCGGTGGCGGCCGAGGTCCGGCGGCGGAGCCTGGTCAGCCGGGCCGTGGGCGGGACGCAGATCGTGAGCTCGGCGCTCGGTGCCGACGTGAAGCTCCTGGGTGCGGCCGAAGCGGCCTTCGAGATGATCCTGGACACCGTTTAGGCCTTGCGCGAATGCCAGGAAAGGACCGTTCCTTGCGAAATTTGCCAGGAACGGTCCTTTCCTGGCACCTGGTGACCGAGGATCAGCCGGGCTGCTTCACGAGGCCGGACAGCAGGGCCACCAGGGCGGCCAGGGCTTTCTCCTTCGCCGCTTCGGGGTCTTCGGCGTGCGCGATCATCAGTGCCGCCTCCGCGCAGGCGCTCAGCGCGAGTTGCGCCAGCTCCGGGATCGGCGCCTCGATCAGCAGGCCGTCCGCGGCGGCGGCTTCCAGGATCTCCGTGATCAGGCCCAGTCCGTACCGATTCTCCAGCTCGCGCCACTCCTGCCAGCCGAGGACGGAGACGGCGTCCGTGAGCGCGATCCGCACCACCTCGGGCCGCAGGCACAGGTCCAGGAACCGGCTCAGCACTCCGAGCGCCCCCGACCACGGATCCTCCGTCGCCCGCAGGACGGTCTGGAGTTCCTCGGTGATCTCCGTTTCGATCTGCTCGATCACGGCGCGGAACAGGCCCTGTTTGTCCCCGAAGTGGTGGTACAGCGCGCCGCGGGTGACGCCTGCCGCGCGGACGATCTCGTCGGCGGGCACGGCGGCGTAACCCGGTTCGGCGAACAACGTCCGCGCCGCCGTGATCAGCGCGGTCCGCGTCGATCGCGATCGTTCGGTCTGGCTACGTCGTGGCGTGGGCACGCAGGAATTCCACCATCACGGCGCTCAGCCGCTCCGGCTGGTCCTCCGGCACGAAGGCGTAGGAGTCCTCGATCGTCTTCAATTCGGCGTTCGGCAGGACCCCGGCGAGCTTCTCGCCCAGCCACAGCGGGAAGTGCCGGTCTTCGGGCGCCCAGGCCAGCAGGACGGGTTTCCCGAAGGCGGGCAGCCGCTCGGCGGCGGTCAGGGTGTATCGGTTGTCGACCCCGGCGAGGAACCGCGCGAGGTCTTCGCGGATCGCCCGGTCACGGCGGCTGGGCAGCAGGTAGGCGTCGAGGATATGGCCGGGGACCGGGTGTTTGGCCAGCCAGAGGAAGTCCGTCGTCTTCAGCAGCCATCGCCAGCGCAACGCCTGGATCATCGCCGGGACGCCGCCGGGCAGGCGCGCCAGCGTGCTCAGCCCCTTGAACATCGGCGGCAGGAAGCGCTCGAAGGAATCCGACGGGGTCAGCACGACCCTGCCCACCCGTTCCGGGCTCGTGGTCATGAGCAGCTGGGTGAGCGCGCCGCCCGTGTCGTTCGCGACCACGGTGGCGTCGGTCAGGTCGAGCACTTCGAGGAATCGCGCGATGAGCGCGGCGACCCCGGGCGGGCTCAGGTCCGCTTGGGGGACCGGGATGTCGTGCGAGCCCAGCGGCCAGTCCGGGGTCAGGCAGCGGAAACCGGCGTCGGCGACCGCGGGGGCCACCTTCCGCCAGAGCAGCCCGTTGGTGAGCAGGCCGTGCACGAAGACCACGGGAGGGCCTTCGCCGCGGTCGCGGTAGCGGATGCGGGCGCTGCCGAGGTCGGCCTCGTGCACCTCGCCGAGGAGGTCGCTGGTCGTCATGGCACTAACATACATGCTGTCTGTATGTTTTTGGAAGCCGCACGATGGCCGCGGCCGCTCCTGAACCGCGCCCAGGACCCCTGAGACAAAACAGGGCGGCCGGCGCGCTCCATCAGGAGCGGCCGGCCGCCGGGTGGTCGTGTACTGGTGGGCTACCGCTGAATGTCCGCGGACATTTCCTTGAGCTTCGTTTCGTGTGCGCGGGCGTGGTGACCACAGAAGAGCAACTCGCCACCGGTGCTGAGAATGGCCCGAACCTGGGCTGCAGCTCCACACCGGTCGCATCGGTCGGCAGCGGTCAGTTCGGGGCGGGTGAGCGTCGGTGAAGTCATTGGAGTCTCCCTCCGTCCCGGCACCGGTGGCCCGGTGCCATCGATCCAGCTACGACCACTTCGGCACTGATGCCGGCAACGTTCGTTCCCGGCCCCGCCGTGTTCGTGCTTCCACTCTTCCAGACGTTTGGCGACCCGCAAGTGTTCCCGTGCGGGTGTCTCATTTGTCACTGGTAATTACCTCGTATGCCGTAGCGTAATCACGCAACGTAGGAGAAGACTCCCCGTGGAACCGTCTTTTCCCACGTCAGGCACCATGCGAGCGTGGGTATCGCAGTCGTCCGGAACCGTCTTCCGAGCGCGCCGGCGCCGGTCTTGTTCGTTCTCAGCGGAATTTCCATGTACGCCGGTGCGGCCGTCGCCGTAGGTCTCTTTTCGGTCGCCTCACCCGCGGGGGTGGCCTGGCTTCGTTGTCTCGGGGCGGCGGTGGTCCTCCTGGCGTGGCGCAGGCCACCCCGCTCGGCGTGGACCGGGCGCACGTTCTTGCTCGCGGGTGCTTTCGGCATCGTCACCGCAGGGATGAACGTGCTCTTCTACGAGGCGATCGCGCGGTTGCCGCTCGGCACCGCGGTCGCCCTCGAGTTCACCGGACCCGTGGTGGTGGCGGCGTTCGGTTCGCGCACCCGCCGGGACGTCTTCGCGCTGCTGCTGGTGGCGGCCGGGGTGATCGCCATCGCGGACGTCCGGCTCGAAGGCAGCCTGCTCGGTGTGCTGTTCGCGCTGGCCGCGGCGGCCGCCTGGGCCGGGTACATCCTGCTCGGGAAGCGGGTCGCCGTCGGCGGGAACGGGATCGACGGGCTGGCCGTCGGGTTCGCCGTCGGCACCGTGGTGCTGTCGCCGCTGGCGTTCGGCACCGGCGAGGTGTGGGCTTCGCCACGTCTGCTGCTGTTGGGCATCGGGGTGGGCGTGCTCTCGACCGTCGTGCCGTACGCGCTCGACCAAGTGGTCCTCCGCAAGGCAGGGCGGGCGCGGTTCGCGCTGCTGCTGGCGTTGCTGCCGGTCACGGCGGGGCTGATCGGCTTCCTGTGGCTCCGGCAGGTCCCGACCCTGCCCGAGGCGATCGGCACGCTGGCCGTCGTCGCCGGGGTCGCGCTGCGTTCGCCGGGGAAACGCGATGGCCCGGCGCCTTCCTGAGCGGGATACTGACCAGTCTGTGGCGCTTCGAGCACCAGGAGGACACGTGGCCGAGATCCGGCGGGCAGGTACCGTCGAAGAGGTGGTCGCCGCCCAGCACCTGTTCGACGGCCCGGCGCAACGGGCGGCGTCCGAGAAGTTCCTCGCGGCCGAGGAGAACCATCTCCTGATCGCCTACGAGGACGGCGTACCCGCGGGGATGATCACCGGCACCGAGGTGACGCATCCGGACAAGGGCACCGAGATGTTCCTCAACGAACTCGACGTCAGCCCGGACTACCAGCGGCGCGGGATCGGCCGTGACCTGGTCGACGCGCTGGCCGGGATCGCGCGGGAACGCGGCTGCCGCGGGATGTGGGTCGGGGTCGAAAGGGACAACGAGGCCGCGCTGGCGACCTACGCCTCGGCAGGGGCGTCGAACGACGGACCGTTCATCATGCGGTCGTGGACGTTCGAAGACTGATGTCCTCCGGAATCGACGGCGACCGGACGGGGCTGTCCGGCCGCCGCTGGCTGCCCGGCGGCGAGCATCTCGTCGCCGTCGCGCGGGCCGAACTCCCGCAGAAGGACGGGCTCGCCGGGCCGTTCACCGCGCTGGCCGCCCTGCGCGCGGCGGGTTTCGACGTCGCGGGCCAGGACGAGGTCGCGGCGCTGGCGGGTACCACGCCGGAGGGTCTGTCGCGGGCGATCGGGACGCTGTCGGGCGGACGGCTCGCCGCGGTGTCCGCCACCGGGAACTGGGCGCCGCAATCGGTGTTCATGCTGCTGGCCGCGTTGTGGCGGCTGCCGAGGGTCGCGTTGATCGCGGAGGTCGACCCGGCCGAATTCGGTGCGCACGACACGCCGGTGCGAGCACTGCTCGACTACCTCGACACGGGTATCCCGCCGCTGTGGTCGTCCCGCTGGCGTCCGCCCGCCGGGCATTTCGTGCTGGCGACCGGGATGCGGATCGGCGCCGAAGGAACCTTGGTGTCCATCATGGACGGTTATCCGTCCTTGGGGGACAACGGATTGCACGACCAGCCGGTGGAATGGGTGGCCGCGGCGCTGAAGCGGATGCTGATCGTGGTGGACGACGCCGACGCCGAGGCCGCCGCGTCCGCGATCACGACGGCAGGTCTGTGGAGCTGACTTCGTCCTTCGCGAAGCGCGAATGCCCGCGCCCGTAGAAGACGTAGATCAGCAGGCCGAGCAACAGCCACGCGGCGAACCGCAGCCAGGTCATCACGTCCAGGTTCAGCATCAGATAGAAGCACGCCAGCGCGGCCGCGATGGGCAGGTAGGGCGAGAACGGCACGGTGAACGGGCGCTCCAGATCCGGACGGCGCTTGCGTAGCACCGGGACCGCCACCGCGACGATGATCATCGCCGACAGCGCGCCGATGCTGACCATGTCGGCGAGTTCGGAGATCGGCACGAAGGCGGCCAGCGCCGCGATCAGCACGGCACCGGCGACGGTCATCCGGTGCGGGGTGCCCCAGCGCGGATGCACCGTGCCGAACTTCTTCGGCAGCAGGCCGTCGCGGCCCATCGCGAACCCGATCCGGCCGATCGTCACCAGCTCCACCATCATCACCGATGTCAGCCCGGTGACCGCGCCGAGCGAGATCAGCGCGCCCACCCAGTGCTGCCCGACCCGGTCGAAGGCGTCGGCGAGCGGGGCGCCCGTGTCGATCTCGGCGAACGGCACCATCCCGGTCAGGACCAGTGAGACACCGATGTAGAGCAGCGCGCAGACCCCGAGCGCGCCGAGGATGCCGACCCGCAGATCGCGTTTCGGGTTCACGGTCTCCTCGCCCAGGTTGGCGAGCGCCTCGAAACCGGTGTAGGCGAAGAAGACGACAGCGGCGGCCGTCACCATTCCGGCGATTCCGTAGACGGACTGTTCGAGCCCGAGCGCGGCTTGCACGATCGGCTGATGCAGGGTGCTCGCGGTCTCCGTCGGTGCCTGCGCGGGCGGGATGAACGGCGTCAGGTTCTCGCCGCGGATGTAGAACACGCCGACCGCGAGGATCAGCACGCACACCGCGACCTTGACCAGCACGAGCAGATTCGTCACGCGCGCCGATTCCTTGATCCCGAGGACGGCGATCACGGTCAACACGGCGATGATCGCGACAGCGCCGATGTTCACCTTCGCGTCTTCGCCGAACCAGTCGGGGGAGAGCCCCATCAGATTCGCGAGATAGCCGGACCACCCGCGTGACACGACGGCCGCGCCGAGGGCGAATTCCAGCAGCAGATCCCAGCCGATGATCCAGGCGAAAGTCTCGCCGAGGGTGGCGAAAGCGTAGGTGTAGGCGCTGCCCGCCGTCGGCACGCTGGAGGCGAGCTCGGCGTAACAGAGGGCGGCCATCCCGGCCACGACGGCGCCGAGCACGAACGAGAGCGTGACCGACGGGCCCGCGTGGGATTTCGCTTCGACCCCGGCGAGGGTGAAGATCCCGGTCCCGATGATGATGCCGACCCCGAAGCCGACCAGATCCCGCCCGTGCAGACGGCGTTTCAGCTCACCGGAATCCTGCCGTTTCAGGACCTCGTCCACGTCCAGAGTTCGCCGCATGAGAGGTCACGCTAGAAGAACACCGGCCACCTCGCAGATCGGTGCGGGTTCACCTCTCCAGCACGACGCCGTTCTCCTGCGCGAGGATCGCCGCCTGCACCCGCGACCGGAGGTCCAGCTTCGTCAGCACCCGCGAAACGTGTGTCTTCACCGTGGTCTCGCCGATGTGCAGCCGCGTGCCGATCTGCGCGTTCGACAGGCCGCCGCCCAGGCACGCCAGCACTTCACGCTCGCGTTCGGTCAGGTCTCCGAGCCCGGCGGGGACGAGGGAAGGCTCGCGCGTCCCCGCGGCGAAGGCGGCGATGAGCTTCCGCGTGACCTGCGGGGCGAGCACCCCTTCGCCCGCCGCGACCAGCTTCACCGCTTCGATCAGTCTCGCCGCCTCCACCGACTTCAGCAGGAACCCGGCCGCGCCCGCCCGCAGCGCGGCGTGGACGTACTCGTCGAGATCGAAGGTGGTCAGCACGAGGACTTCGCACAGGCCCTCCGCGGTCAGTTCCCGCGTGGCCGCGATGCCGTCGACGCCGGGCATGCGGACGTCCATCAGCACGACGTCCGGCTTCAGCGCCTTCGCCTGGCGGACGGCGGTTGCGCCGTCCGCGGCCTCGCCGACCACCTCGATACCCTCGGCGTTCCCGAGGATCATCATCAACCCGGCACGGATCGCGCCGTGGTCGTCGGCGACCAGGACTTTGACGGTCAAGACCCCTCCAGAGGCAGTTCGGCGCGGACCAGCCAGCCGCCGCCGGACGGCCCGGCGGCGAGGGTGCCGCCCACCGCGGCGGCGCGTTCCCGCATGTTCAGCAGACCGAGTCCGGTCCCGCCGTCGTCGAGGCGGCCCGGCTGAAGATCATTGCGCACCTCGACGGTGAGTATGCCGCCGCGCGAGCGGATGTCGAGGACCGCGCGTCCGCCGGGGGCGTGTTTCACCGCGTTGGTCAGCGCTTCCTGCGCGATCCGGTACGCGGTCAGATCGACCGCGGCGGGCAGCGGGGACGACGGGTCCGGCACGGAACCGAGCTCGACCTCCAGCCCGCTCGCCCGCGCCGATTCGACCAGTTTGGACAGTTCGGCCAGCCGCGCGGGCGCCGTCGGCTCGATCTCGGTGTCCGCGCGCAGCAGCCCGATCATCGCGCGCATCTCGTCCAGCGCGCTCACACTGTTCTCCCGCACCGATTCCAGCACCTTCCTGGACAGCTTCGGGTCGGCGGTGGCCATCGACAACGCGGCCTCGGACTGGATCGCGATCGCCGAAAGATGCCCGGCGATGACGTCGTGCAGATCCCGCGCCATCTTCGAACGTTCCCCGGCGACGGCGGCCCTCCGGTCCAGTTCGCCGATCGTGGCCAGCTGGACCGCGTTCGCCCGTTCGTTCTCGGCGATGTCCCGCTGCTGCCGCACGTTCGCCGCCCACCACACCGGGGTGACGAGGAACGGCAGGAACGCGAACGCCACCAGGATCGCCGTCCGCCACTGCGAGGAGAGGACGAGCGCCAGGCAGATCACCGCGAGTGTCCCGATCGCGGCGATGCCGATCATCACCCTGCTCATCCGCCGCGAGCCGTAGAGCGTCGTCGCGTAGAGGAAGTCGGTGAAGACGACGAGGATCGGCAACGAGGGGCTGATCGCCACGTCGACGGCGACCACGACCAGCGCGCCGAGCAGCGCCCACGGGACCTTGCGGCGCAGCATCTCCAGCGCGCACAACGCGGTCAGCTCGGTCAGCCGGATCCACAGCGGCGTCGAGTCCGGGCCGTTGAGCAGCACCTGCGTGCCGCTGAGGTAGACCAGGACGCCGATGAGCCAGGTGCCGAGCGCGATGACGAGGTCCTGCTTCCACAGCGGAAGGTGATTCAGGCGCGGGACCAACGTGGGCACCACTCCATCCCAGCACACCGGGGCGGGCGGCGGGGTCCTACGAACTGATGACGATGCTCTCCTGCCCTTCACCGACGCGCCGGACCGCCGTCGGGGGCGAAGCTCGGAGGGTGAACAAGATCTGGGACTTTTTCGCGGAGAATCCGATGGCGGCGGTGATCGCCGCGGGGGAGATCGGTTTCTGGGTCGCCATCGGCGCCGGCCTGCTGGCCCGTTACCTGCTCCGGCTCAAACGGACGAGCACCGTGCTGCTGGCCCTCACCCCGGTGATCGACATCGTGGTGCTGGTCGCGACGGTGCTCGACCTCCAAGGCGGCGGCAAGGCGAACTTCGTGCACGGCCTCGCCGCGGTGTATCTCGGCTTCAGCGTGGTGTTCGGGCCATCGATGATCCGGTGGGCCGACGTGCGGTTCGCGCACCGGTTCGCCGGCGGGCCGCCCCCGCCGCCCAAGCCGAGGGGACGGGAGAAGGCCCGCGTCGAATGGCGTGAATGGGGCAAATGCGTACTGGCGTGCGGGATCGCCGCCGCCGTGCTGCTGGGGCTGATCTTCCTGGTGGGCGATGGCGAACAGGTCGCGCCGTTGTGGGGCTGGTTGCCGCGGCTGGGGGTCGTGACAGCCATCTGGTTCGCCACCGGGCCGCTGTGGCAGGAGCTTTCACCCAAGAACGACGACCGCGTTTCGGAAGGGACACGACGATGATCGAACTACTGGGGATCCTCCTGCTGGTGCAGGGCGGGGGAGGGCTGATCAACCGGCTGCTGGGCAGTACGAATCCGAGCTGGTTCGTCCAGCTCCACCTGCTTCCGCCGGGGATGCACGTGGTGGCGAGCGCGCTGATGGTGGCCGCCGGAGTGGGGTTGCTGTTCGCCGAGCGCGCCCGCAAGCAACGCCGACGCTCGTAGCGGGATTACCATGGGGCATGGCCACCGGGCCTGTCGCGCTGTACACCGTTGTCGCCGTGGCGCCGTCGGTTCTCTTCTGGTGCGCGCTGAAAGTGCCGGCCGTGGTGCGCCGGTGGCGGCGGCGCCGGGAACCGGAGGCGCCGGCCGGGCCGCCCATCGAGCAGCTCGCCGCCGATCTCCGCCGGGTGCACCGGCTGCTGGCGGAACTTCCGTCCGGCGCTTCCGCCGTCCGCCGGTACGGCACCAGACAGGCGTACGACGCGCTGCTCGTCCAGGCCTGCCGGGAGGTCGAGGTCGACCACCGGCTGGACGAGCTGCCGGAGGGCTTCGACCGCGCGATCGAACGGTTGCGCGTCGAGGAATCCCTGGCCGAGCGCGGGCTTTCGGTGTACTGACGCGGGTTTGTATCGAATGTATACGCGTGGCCGGGAGGCTCGCGGACATGAAGAGGCTGGGACTTCTCGCTTCACTGCTGCTGGTGTTCGCGCTCATCCCCGGGGTCGCCTCCGCCGCGGCCGCCTTCCCGAAGATGGACGCGGCCACGGTCGACGGCTTCCGCTGGACGTCCGGTTCGTCCTTCGACACCTACGGCACCCGGATCGCCGCGCTGGAGAAACACCTCCCGCCGCGCGGTCTGCCGGAGATCCTGTCGTCGGCCAACCGGAAGGCGCGCCCGCTGTGCCATGGCACCTATCTCGCGGCGGCGCTGAAACCGGCGGGATTCTGCTGGGAGGACGCCAATGACGACAAGACCAACGACTGGATCCCGCAGGGGCTGACCGGTTCCGGGGACGCCGACGCGGCGACCGGGAAGGTCGGCGGGAAACGGGTCGTGACGGCCTCCTGGCACACCCCCGGCGACACCATGGTCCGGCTGTCCTTTGTGGACGCCACCGGACTCGGCTACCGGCACGTGCTGCTCGTGGAACCGACGTCCGACGACAACTTCGCCGTCGTGCAGGGGCACGGGCACGGGATGACCTGGATCGGGAACCGGCTGTTCGTCGCGACCACCGGGGGAGTGGTGCGGGTCTTCGACACGACGCGCTTCTGGAAGGTCGACGACAGCTCCGGCGTCGTCGGGAAGGGCCCGGACGGCAAGTACCACGCGGCTTTCTACGACTACGCGATGCCGCAGATCGGCGCCTATTGGTATCCCGGCGGGGGGACCTGCACCAACGCCCCCGGGACGCGGCCGTGTCTCGCGACGATGTCCTTCGACCACAGCGACGGCTCGATCGTGACCTCGGAGCACATTCCGAAGGCCGCGGGCGGCCGGGTGCTGCGGTGGCCGTTCGACCGCGCGACCGGCCTGCCCAAGGTGTCGGCCGACGGGACCGTGCACGCGAAGGAAGGGTTCGTGTCGCCGGTGTGGGGCATGCAGGGAGCGGTGGCGCGCAACGGATATTTCGTGATGACCGGTGTCTGCCCCGAGTACGCCGGGGTGGCGGGCGACCATCCGTCGTGCCTGCACGGCGGGGTCGGCGGGACCTCGACGTCGCGGCTGAGCGGGAGGGCGCCGGTGAACTCCCAGAACCTGTCGTACTGGCCGGCGACGGGGGAGCTGTGGCTGATGAACGAGCAGCTCCGGGAGCGGGTGACGGTGCACGTGCCGTGGACGACCCTGACCGGCAGGCCCTGACACGGCACGCGAAAGTCCCTCAAGGAGGCCTTCACGGACCGGTTCGCGGTCAAGGGGCGAAGTCCCAGCGCGTGGCGCCGTGCGGTTCGGCGCCGGCCACGCCGATGGCGCGGCGCAGGGTGAGGCGGTACAGGTACCAGGGCGGCGGTCCCGCGCTGGGCGCGCTGAAGGGAGCCGTGAGCGCGTCGCCCTCCACCGACGCGGGCCAGCCGCCCGTCCGGTAGACCGCCGCCACCCGCCCCAGCGTCGCCGGGTCGGTGATCCGGTGCGCCTCACCCTCCATCGTGAGGTCGATTCCCCGCAGGCGCACCGAAACCGCGCACGCCGGGTTCGCGGCGAGGTTGCGGGACCGGCGGGTGCCCGGCCCGCCTTTGAAGTACAGGGCGTCGTCCACCCAGACGGCACCGACACCCGCCGAATGCGGGCGTCCGTCGGGGCGCACGGTCGTCACGAAGAAGGTCAGGTCGGCGGTGGGCGTGTCCTCGGCGAGGATTCCGCGCGGACGGCTCCACGGCAGCTCCGCGGAGCCGTAGCGGTCGAGGTTCTGGGTCGAAATCGGATTCGTCGTCATACCCACGCGTCGAACGGGCGAGCCGCGATTCGACACCGGACGCGAAAAACCCCGCCACCGAACGGTGACGGGGTCTTCCGCGAGCCTGGGATCAGTCCAGGTAGTCGCGCAGCACCTGTGAACGCGACGGGTGACGCAGCTTCGACATCGTCTTCGACTCGATCTGCCGGATGCGCTCACGGGTCACCCCGTACACCTGGCCGATCTCGTCGAGCGTGCGCGGCTGGCCGTCGGTGAGGCCGAACCGCAGCCGCACCACACCCGCCTCACGTTCGGACAGCGTCTGCAGCACCGACTGGAGCTGGTCCTGCAACAGCGTGAACGACACCGCGTCGACCGCGACGACGGCCTCGGAGTCCTCGATGAAGTCACCGAGCTGCGAGTCGCCCTCGTCGCCGATGGTCTGGTCGAGCGAGATCGGCTCGCGGGCGTACTGCTGGATCTCGAGGACCTTCTCCGGGGAGATGTCCATTTCCTTCGCGAGCTCTTCGGGGGTGGGCTCGCGACCGAGGTCCTGCAGGAGTTCACGCTGTATGCGGCCGAGCTTGTTGATGACCTCGACCATGTGCACCGGGATACGGATGGTGCGGGCCTGGTCGGCCATCGCGCGGGTGATCGCCTGACGGATCCACCAGGTGGCGTACGTGGAGAACTTGTAGCCCTTGGTGTAGTCGAACTTCTCGACCGCGCGGATCAGACCGAGGTTGCCCTCCTGGATCAGGTCCAGGAACGCCATGCCACGGCCGGTGTAGCGCTTGGCGAGCGAGACCACGAGCCGGAGGTTCGCCTCCAGGAGGTGGTTCTTCGCCCGCTCACCGTCGCGCACGATCCACTTGAGGTCGCGCCGCATCTGGGTGACGAGTTTCTCGCCCTCCTCCTCGGCGTTGCGGACGCGTTCGGCGGCGTAGAGCCCGGCCTCGATGCGCTTGGCGAGCTCCACCTCCTCCTCCGCGTTCAGCAGGGCGACCTTGCCGATCTGCTTGAGGTACGCGCGGACCGAGTCGGCCGAAGCGGTGAGCTCGGCGTCCTTGCGGGCCTGGCGCAGCGCCTCGGACTCTTCCTCGTCCCAGACGAAGTCCGGGTTGTCGGAGGTCTTTCCGGCGTTCTTGTCGGCCGTCGTGCGGCGCCCGCGCGGGGGCGTCTCTTCGACGTCCTCCTCGGACTCCGCGTCCTCTTCCGTGTCCTCGGTGACCGTCGCGTCGACGACGTCCACCTCGACCTCTTCCAAGTCGGACAGATCCGGGGTTTCGAGGTCGGCTTCGTCGAGCTCTACCGGACCGTCTTCCGGATCGCCGTCTTCGGTCTTGGCACCCTTGGTGGTGGGTTTCTTGGCCGGAGCCTTCTTCGCCGGGGCCTTCTTCGCGCCTGTCGCCTTGGCGGCGGTCTTGCGCGCCGCGGGCTTCGCCGCGTCGGTGGCTGCCTCGTCGGCCGGCTCGCCGGCTGCGGTCGCTGTCTTCGTCCCGCTTCGGGTTGCGGTTCTTGCGGCTGCCACTTACGCCCTTTCGCAGCGGTCGATCATGACGAGCCGAGGCGTGATGGTCTCGGCTGCCTCAAACTTCGGGGAACACCCCTCGGCCTGCGGTTTCCCTCGTTCTCGTGGGTGCCGCCGCCGTGGGCCGTGTTCCATTGTAACGACGATACGTGACAGCGTCGCGGCGCGGACCACCACCCGGCGGGCGCGACACGCCGTGCGACCCGCCGAAGTGACATCCGTGGCGTGGATGTCAGCGCGATCGCGTCAGTGCTCGATGCCCTCCGCGGCGGCGGCCGCCGCGCCGACGATGCCCGCGTTGTTCTGCAAGGACGCGACGATCACCGGCGTGCGGATGTCCAGCAGCGGGACCCATTTGTGCGACTTCTTGCTGACCCCGCCGCCGACGATGAACAGATCCGGCCAGATCAGGTTTTCCAGCACGGAGAGATACCTGTTCACCCGTTCCGCCCATTCGGGATACGAGAGGTCCTCGTTGTCCTTCACCGACGCCGCGGCCTTCTTCTCCGCGTCGAAACCGTCGACCTCGATGTGGCCGAATTCGGTGTTGGGCACGAGCTTGCCGTCCTGGAAGACCGCGCTGCCGATGCCGGTGCCGAAGGTCAGCAGCGCCGTCACACCGCGTTTCGCGATCGGGTCGCCCCAGCGGATCTCGGCCATTCCGGCGGCGTCGGCGTCGTTGAGCATCGCGATGTCGTCCACACCGCGGCCGAGTCGTTTCGCGAACAGGGCGTCGGCGTCGGTGCCGATCCATTTACGGTCGATGTTCGCCGCGGTGCGCGCGACGCCCTTCTTGACCACCGCGGGCAGGGTGACGCCCACCGGGCCGTCCCAGCCCGCCTGGCCGGTGATCTCGGCGACGACGTCCGCCACCGCCTCCGGGGTCGACGGCTTCGGCGTGTCGATGCGGATCCGGTCGCCGATCAACCGTCCCTCCGCCAAATCGACCAGCGCGCCCTTGATCCCGCTGCCGCCGATGTCGATACCGAAACCTCGGGTCGCCTCCACCACGGACGTGGTCCCTTCTCGCACGATTCAGAAGCCTGCCTCGGAGACTTTAACCGGATGTGGTGACATGGCGGACGTGGGAGTTGACGAGACGTTGCTGAAGAGTGTCGCCGAGCGTGTCGCGGGCGAGGCCGCCGAACTGGTCCGCGAGGCCTGGACCGGGATGAACGCAGGGCGCGAGGTGCGGGTGGACACCAAGTCCGCCGACACCGACGTGGTGACCGCGGTGGACCACGAGTCGGAACGGCTGGTGCGTGCCCGGCTCGCCGAACTGCGGCCCGAAGACGCCGTGCTCGGCGAGGAGGGTGGCGGGGCCGCCGGCGACGGGGTGACCTGGGTGGTCGACCCGATCGACGGAACGGTGAACTTCCTCTACGGGCTGCCGTGGTTCGCCGTGTCGGTGGCCGCGCAGGTCGGCGGGGTGTCGGTGGCGGGCGCCGTCGTCGAACCGGTCAGCGGCCGCCGCTGGACCGCCGCGCGCGGGCAGGGCGCGTTCCTCGACGGGCGGCGGCTGTCGGTCAACGCCCCGCGGCGGCTCGAGCTGACCCTCGTCGGCACCGGGTTCGCCTACAAGGTCGAACGGCGGACGAAGCAGGCCCGGTTCGTCGCGGAACTGGCGACCAGGGTGCGGGACGTGCGGCGCAACGGGGCCGCCTCGCTCGATCTGTGCGCGGTCGCGGCGGGCTGGCTGGACGCCTACGTCGAACACGGCCTCGGGCATTGGGACTGGGCCGCGGGGGCGCTCATCGCCGCCGAGGCGGGTGCGCTGGTGTCGCTGCCGGGGGAGGACGCCGAACTGGGGCCGGACGCGACCTTCGCGGTGGCGCCGTCGATCGCGGCTCCGTTGCGTCAGGCGCTGGTCGACTCGGGCGTGGGCGCTATCTGAGAGGGTCCGGCACGCGCTATGAAGGACGCTTTCATTGCAAAATTTGCAATGAAAGCGTCCTTCATAGCGCTTGAGCGAGTCTCAGCAGGGAGCTTCGCGAGCGGCCTTCAGCAGCGTCTGGTCGATCACCGGGGCACCGCCGCCCGCCGACTGCTCACCGCCGCCGCTGCCCTGCTGCGCCTTCGACCACTGCGTGAGCTGGTCGAGCACCTGGCGCGCTTCCGCCTTCGGGCGGACGTCGCCGAGCAGGGTGCCGGTGGTGAACGTGACCGAAGCGTCCTTGCGGTTGTCCTTGACCAGTTCGGCGCACGGGACCACCAGGCTCAGCGTGCGAGCCGCGGCCGCGCCGTTCTCGCCGAAGCGGATCTGGCCGCGGCATTTGGCTTCGGCGTTCTTGTAGGCCGGGTCGACGTCCGGCTCGAGCACCTGGGAGAAACCGAGTTCCCGGAGCGTGCTGGTGACGATGCCGCCTTGGCCGCGGACCTGGGATCCGTTGAGCACCTGGACGGCGACCTTGTCCGGCGGGACCGGCGCCCGGTCGTCGAGTCCGTTGTGCGCCAGCGGCGTGTAGGTGACACCTTGCTGCGGGACGGGCGGCGGATCGCAGCGGATCTTGGCATCGATGTCGGCGTTGCTCGCCACGACGTTCATCCAGACGATGACCGCGCCGAGTGCCATCACCCCGATGACGATGAGCGCGGGCAGCGGCTTGCGTTTGCGATACGGCCTCGCCCCGCGGTCCCCGATGCCGTTCCCCGACGCCACCTGCCAGTCCCTTCCCCAAAGCCCGGATCCCCGGACGGTGCTTCATCTCACCATCGTGTCCGATCAGCCTATGCGTTGTGACGAAGGTGATCGGCGCGGGCCTCCGGATAGCACCACGCGATGGCCACTCCGGGCAAGCAACCGAGCCCAAGGGGTGAGGTACCCGACGCGGGCACAACCCATTCGGACGACAGGCGTCTTGACAGCAGGGTTCCCCCTGTTGGGTGACGTAATCCCGGCAATGTCTGACTCGTTGCAGAGCCGGTATCGGCGTGAGCTACCCTTCGCGGGCTCAGGCGGCAGTAAGAGGCGCAAAAGAGAGACCTCGCTCACTGCCCAGCCGGGCACAAACAGGGGCGCTGGGACGTTAACCAGCGGCACGAAGGACTCACGAGCCGCGCGCTCGCGGGTCCGGGCCATCTGACATCGAAAGCATCGCAGGGGTGAGGGACAAATGGCGACCGACTACGACGCTCCGCGCCGCAGCGAAGCCGACGAGCTGGCCGAAGACTCGTTGGAAGAGCTCAAGGCACGGCGCAACGAAAACCAGTCCGGCGTCGTGGACGTCGACGAGGACGCGACCGCCGAGAACTTCGAGCTGCCGGGCGCGGACCTCTCCGGACTTTCCGGGGAGGACCTGACCGTCAAGGTCGTGCCCAAGCAGGCCGACGAGTTCACCTGCTCCGTCTGCTTCCTGGTGCACCACCGCAGCAGGCTTGCGGAAGAGAGTGGCGGACGGCTCATCTGCCGCGACTGCGCCTGAGCCTACGGGCACAGGGGACGGCGCGACAGGGGTTTCGGGGTTCGAACAGGAATAAGGGGGCCGGCCGAGTGGCCGGCCCCCTTTCCTGTGTCCAGGAGTTCGAACCTATGCCTGGGACTTCGAGGCGGTCTGCCGCAGCAGCGCGGCCACCTTCTCCGGGTGCCGGGTGCTGAACAGCCAGTACGGCGTCGGATCTTCGGGGTCGGTGAGCCAGACCCGCACGACCGGGCCGACCCAGCCCCGGTGCAGCACGAAGGCCGCCGGATCGGCGTCGCGGCCGAGCGCCTTGCGCTTCGCTTCCTTGTCGATGACGTCGACGTCGCCGACGAACTTGAGCGGCAGATGCGCGTCGCGCAGCCACAGCTCCGGCTCGGCGCCACCGGTCACCCGGACGCGGGACCGGCCGAGCGAAACCATCAGCGCGATCACCGCGGGGATCAGCACCACGTACGGCAGCCAGCCACGGAGCCCCGGGTAGCCCATGTCGATCTCCGCCGCCAGCAGCCCGCCGCCCAGCAGCGGCAACGGCCAGCCCCACCACGGGACGTAGAGCCGCTCTGAATGCTTGACGGCGCCGCCTTCGGCCGTGTTCACGCTTTCACCCACGCCTTCAGGGTAGTCTCGCCGCCCGTGTCCACCGTTCAGGTACTGCTTTCCCGGATCGATCCTTCGGTCCCACTCCCCGCCTACGCGCGCCCCGGCGACGCGGGCGCCGACCTCGTCACCACCTCGGATCTCGTGCTCGCGCCCGGCGAACGCGGCGTCGTCGGAACCGGCGTCGCGATCGCGCTGCCGCCCGGGTACGCGGGCTTCGTCCACCCGCGCTCGGGTCTCGCCGCCCGCGTCGGCCTCTCGGTCGTCAACACCCCGGGCACCATCGACTCCGGGTACCGCGGTGAGATCCGCGTCTGCCTGATCAACCATGATCTCTCCGAGAAGGTCGTGCTCACCCGCGGCGACCGGATCGCGCAGCTGGTCGTGCAACGGGTCGAACAGGCCGAATTCGTCGAGGTCGCCGAACTCGAGCCGTCCGAGCGCGGCGAGGGAGGGTATGGCTCCACGGGCGGACACGCCACACTGGGAGCCGGAGCCAGGGAAGGAACGGAGAACTAGTGGGGATTTTCGGACGCAAGCGCGAGGCCAAGCCGAGCGGACGGCACGCCGCGCCCGAGGTCGAAGACCGTCCCGGTGACGACAGCGCCGACGAGATCGAGCCGCAGCTGTCGGAGACTTCCGACGGCCCCTTCGACCTCGCCGACGCGCCCGAGGACGGCATCCCGAGGATCGACCTCGGTTCGGTGAAGGTGCCGGTACCCGACGGCTCCCAGGTCCAGGTCGAGATGGACCCGGAGAGCGGCGGCGTCCGCGCGGTGCACGTCGTCACCGAACAGGGCCAGATCACCGTGAGCGGCTACGCGGCGCCTCGGTCCGGCGGCCTGTGGAAGGACGTCAGCACCGAACTCACCGAGCAACTGCGCGCCGACGGCGCCAAGGTCTCGGTCGGCATGGGGGAATGGGGACTGGAGCTGTCCGCGATCGTCGGCGACGTCGCACTGCGGTTCGTCGGGGTCGACGGCCCCCGCTGGATGCTCCGCGGCGTCATCGCCGGCCCGCAGTCGCAGGCGTCCCAGGCGCCCGCGGTACTGCGCGAGATCGTGCGGCACACCATCGTCGACCGCGGCGACGCGCCGATGCCGGTCCGCACCCCGCTCACCATCACGCTGCCCGACGCCGTCGCGCAGCACATCGCCGAGCAGAGCTAGCCTTTTTATCGCGCGCTGACGTAAACGTGCCGAAGGGGCGCCGGGCCGCTTGCAACTCAGGTTGGGAGCGGAGGGCGCCCCTTCATCACGTTTCCGTGGGCCTTCGGCCCGAAAGAGGGCGCGCGACGGGTGAAGTCTCCGTCGGGCGCGGGGCGCCCTTTGGGAGACCGTTCGGTGCTGTCGCCCCGGGCCGGGAATTCTGGGCGGGGTGGGTTCGGTGAGCGTGTGGTGCCGTTAGTGGACTGCCTAGTGGTAGTGGTGGGTGGCGGCGGTTAGCCAGGCTTGGACGGTTGTGCGGCCCAGGGATTCCCGGTCGGCGCCGAGGGCGGTGAGGGTCGACTCTCCGACTTCGGCGCGCGGGAGGGCGTCCGCCCAGGCGTGCGCCACCGCCGCCGGGTGGATCGGGTCGTCCACGCACGCGCCGATCCCCGCGGGCACGTCGAGGCCTTTCAGGTCTTCGAGGGTCGGGGCCGCGTGGGACGCCGCCGTCCGCAGGCTCGCCGCGAGGCCGTCGCCATGTCGCCGCCACGCGCGGCCGAGTTCCGCCGAGAGCCAGCCGGGGACGCCGTCCGCCGATTTCGCCAGCGCGCCGTCGACCCCGTTTTCGGCCACCAGATCCGCTGACAGCCGCGCGGCGAGCGACGCGGGTGCTTGTCCGGCGGGGCCGTTCCAAGCCGGGAGCGCGGCCAGCAGGCCGGTGCAGCGGCCCGGATTGCGGGCCGCCCACTCCGCCGACAGATGCGCGCCGAACGAGATCCCGCCGACGAGCAGCGGACCGTGCTCGCCGGACAGCCTGTCCAGCTCCTCGAGATAGCCGTCCGCGAGACGGCCGCCCGCGGGCGGGGGCGGGGCGAGCAGCCGGATGCCGAGGGCCCGCAGCGGGCCGGAGAACACGCTGCGCACGAATACTTCGTCGGACCCGGTGCCGGGGAGTACTACTGCCGTCGTAGGCGGAATAGCGGAGGTCACGTTGCAATCTTCTCCTGAACCCGTTGTCCTGGTCCGAGCACAGTTACGCTGGAATACGCACGGGCCGTTCAAGTCGGGGGCCCCGGAGCACAGGAGCACCGTTATGTCCGCCAAAGACGGCGGCTACTTCAGCCGGCTGGTCCGCAAGCTGACCAGCGACGTCGAGGATCTCGACGCCGACGACCTGTCCGAAAAATCCGAGGCCGGCGGAGCGCAGCGCGCCTGCGACTGCCGGTCGGGTCAAGAGGTGACGGTGCTCGGGAGACTCCGCAGCGTGGAGCTCTGCCCGACCAACGAGGCCGCGACGCTGCAGGCCGAGCTGTTCGACGGCACACAGGGTGTGACGCTAATCTGGCTCGGACGCCGCCGGATCCCCGGAATCGAACCCGGGCGAACCATCAAGGTGCGCGGCCGGATGGCCGAACGTGATGGTCAGAAGGTGCTGTACAACCCCTATTACGAACTTCAGAGCCCTGTGAGTTGATCCCGCATCGTGAGTGAACCCGCCGGCGGCGAGCAGAAGACCGACGACAAGAAGCCCCAGCCCACCCTGTTGGAACAGATGGGCGGGCTGTCAGGACTGTTCTATTCCTCGCTGCCGGTCATCGTGTTCGTGATCGCGAACGCCATCTTCGGGCTCACGGTGGGCATCTGGGCCGCGGTGGGCAGCGCGGTGGCGATCACCGTGCTGCGGATCGTGCGCAAGGAGCCGCTCCAGCCCGCCATCTCCGGATTCTTCGGGGTGGCGATCGCGGCGTTCATCGCCTACCGGACCGGATCGGCCAAGGGCTTCTTCCTGTTCGGCATTTGGACGAGCCTGGTCTACTGCGGCGTCTTCGTGCTGTCGATCGTCGTCCGCTGGCCGCTCGCCGGGGTGGTGTGGAACGCGCTCAACGGCACCGGCCACGCCTGGCGCAAGGACAAGAAGTCCCTGGTCGCCTATTCGATCGCGACCGGCGCCATGGCGCTGATCTTCGGCGCCCGGTTCGTCGTGCAGCGCTGGCTGTACGACGAGGACTACACCGGCTGGCTGGCCTTCGCCAAGATCGCGATGGGATACCCGCTGTACGCGCTGGGCCTGCTCACCGTCGTGTGGGCGGTGCGGCGGTCGGACAAACACCTCAAGGCGCAGGCCGAAGAGGCCCCGAAGGAAGAGACCGACGCCGAGGTCGAGGCTCGCCTGCGCGAGAAGTACGCGCAGGCGCCCGGGGTGGAAAGCTAGCCCCGCCCGTCAAGCCCCGGCTGGAATGAAGGGGCCTTTCATCGCAAATTTTGCAATGAAAGGCCCCTTCATTGCACGGGTCGGGGACGTGAAAGGGCCGTTCAGTAACCCAGCGCGGTCCGTATCTCCGGCTCCACGTCCGAGGTCGCCACGAACAGCAGCTCGTCACCCGGCTCGAGCGGATCCTCCGGCTGCGGCACGATCACCCGGTCTCCGCGCAGGATCGTCACCAGCGCCGCGTCACGCGGCAGGTTGAGCTCGCTGACCGCCTTGCCCGCCAGCGGCGTCTCCTCCGGGAGGGTGAGTTCGACGAGGTTCGCCTGGCTCTGCCGGAACGTCATCAGCCGCACCAGATCGCCGACGCTCACCGCCTCCTCGACCATCGCCGCGAGCATCCGCGGGGTCGACACGGCGACATCGACCCCCCAGGCGTCGTTGAAGAGCCATTCGTTGGCCGGGTTGTTCACCCGCGCCACCACCCGGCGCACCGCGAACTCGGTCTTCGCCAGCAGCGACACCACCAGGTTCGCCTTGTCGTCGCCGGTCGCGGCGATCACGACGTCGCACTCCTCGATCCCGGACTCCTCCAGGATCGACACCTCGCACGCGTCGCCCAGCACCCAGTCCGCCTGCTCCACGGTGTGCGGCTCGAACTGGTCGGCCTCACGTTCGATGAGCATCACCTGGTGCCGCCCGTCGATCAGCTCCGCGGCGATCGACCGGCCCACCGCGCCGGCCCCGGCAATCGCGACCCGCATCAGTTCTCCTCTTCCGGTTCGCGAGCGGCGACGGTGGTCACGTCGCTGACAGTGCCCGATTTCGCGGCGACGTACACGACGTCGTCGGCCTGGATCACGGCCTTGGTGTCGGGCAGCACGGCGGTGCCGAACCGCATCATGAACGCGACCCGGGCGCCGGTGGTGTCCTGCAGTTCACGCACGCTGCGCCCGATCCATCCCTCGTGCAACGGGAGCTGCAGGAGCGCGACGCTGCCGGACGGGTCTCGCCATTCGGAGGCGACGCCGTCGGGAAGCAGGGTGCGCAGGAACCGGTCGGTCGTCCACGGCACGGTCGCCACGGTCGGGATGCCGAGCCGCTCGTAGACCGCCGCGCGCTTGTGGTCGTAGATCCTGGCGACGACCTTGTCGATGCCGAAGTTCTCCCTGGCCACGCGCGCCGAGATGATGTTGGAGTTGTCGCCGCTGGACACCGCCGCGAAGGCCCCCGCGCGTTCGATCCCGGCCTCGATCAGCACCTGCCGGTCGAAGCCGACGCCGACCACCTGCTGACCGTGGAAATCACTGCCGAGCCGCCGGAACGCCTGCCTGCTCTTGTCGATGACAGCGACCTCGTGCCCCAGCCGCTCCAGCGCCGCGGCCAGGGATGCGCCGACCCGGCCGCATCCCATGATCACCACGTGCACGCACTGCCTCCTTAGTCAGCGAACGTTTCACCCGTCCGCAGGTACCCAGACACACCAGCGCCGAACCTACCGTGAGGGCCGCCCGTTACCTCCACCATCCTCCCCTCCACCACCCTCAACGGAGACGCTGCGCGCCGCCGTTACTCTTCTGTGGTGTCGAAGTTCCCGACCGTATTGAAGCGGCTCGTCCTCGGACGTCCATTCCGGAGTGACCGCCTCTCGCATACGCTCCTGCCGAAGCGCATCGCGCTGCCGATTTTCGCGTCCGATGCGTTGTCGAGCGTCGCCTACGCGCCTGAGGAAATCTTTCTGACCCTCAGCGTCGCGGGCCTGTCCGCGTACGCCTTCGCGCCGTGGATCGGCGTCGCCGTCGCCCTCGTCATGCTGGTCGTGGTCGCCTCCTACCGGCAGAACGTGCACGCCTATCCCAGCGGCGGCGGTGACTACGAAGTCGCCAATACCAACCTCGGCGGCAAATTCGGGCTCACCGTCGCGAGCGCCCTGCTGGTGGACTACGTGCTCACCGTGGCGGTTTCGACGTCGTCCGGGGTGGCGAACATCGGTTCCGCCATTCCGTGGGTGGCGCAGCACAAGGTGATCGCCGCGGTCGTCATCGTGGTCGTGCTGACCGCGCTGAACCTGCGCGGAGTGCGCGAATCGGGCAAAACGTTCGCGATCCCGGTCTACGGTTTCATCATCGGCATCCTCGGCATGGTGATCTGGGGCCTGATCGAGGCGGCCTCCGGCGCCGACATGCGGGCCGAGAGCGCGGATTTCCAATTGCACGAAGAAGCCTCTTTGACCGGTTTCGCCTTCTTCTTCCTGCTGCTGCGGACGTTCTCCTCCGGTGCGGCGGCGCTGACCGGGGTCGAGGCGATCAGCAACGGTGTCCCTGCGTTCCAGAAGCCGAAATCGAAGAACGCGGCGACCACCCTCCTGCTGATGGGAGTGCTCGCGGTGACGATGCTGGTCGGCATCATCACGCTGGCGATCATCACCGACGTCAAATTCGCCGAGCACCCGGAAACGCAGCTCACCGGCACTCCGGCGGGCTACGAGCAGAAGACGATCGTCGCGCAGATCGCGCAGGCGGTGTTCTCCGACTTCACGCCCGCGTTCTACTACATCTCCTTCGCCACCGGCATCATCCTGCTGCTGGCCGCGAACACCGCGTTCAACGGCTTCCCGGTGCTCGGCTCGATCCTCGCCCAGGACCGCTATCTGCCGCGCCAGCTGCACACCAGGGGCGACAGGCTGGCCTTCTCCAACGGCATCCTGTTCCTTTCGGCGTTCGCGCTGGTGCTGATCATCGCCTTCGACGCCGAGGTCACGAAGCTCATCCAGCTCTACATCGTGGGTGTGTTCGTCTCGTTCACGATCAGCCAAGCGGGCATGCTCCGGCACTGGAACCGGTTGCTGGCCAGGGAGACCGATCCGACGGTGCGGCGGCGGATGCGGCGATCGCAGACGGTCAACGCGATCGGTCTCACCATGACCGGCACCGTGCTGATCATCGTGCTGGTCACGAAGTTCCTGCTCGGCGCCTGGATCGCGATCGCGGCCATGGTGGCGATCTACATCCTGATGACCGCGATCCGGAAGCATTACGACCGGGTCGCGGAGGAATTGCGCGAGATGGACCGCAAGCCGACCGTATTGCCTTCGCGCAACCACGCGATCGTGCTGATTTCGAAACTGCACCTGCCGACCCTGCGCGCGCTGTCCTACGCCAAGGCCGTGCGGCCGGACGTCCTCGAAGCGGTCACGGTGAACGTCGACGACGTCGAGACGCGCAAACTCGTCCAGGAATGGGACGACCACAATTTCAAGGTGCCGCTGAAGGTGATCGAATCGCCGTACCGCGAGATCACGAAACCCGTGCTGGACTACGTGAAGCGCGTCCGCGGCGACAATCCGCGCAACGTGGTGACCGTGTTCATCCCCGAATACGTGGTCGGGCACTGGTGGGAGCAGGTGCTGCACAACCAGAGCGCGCTGCGCCTCAAGGGGCGACTCCTGTTCCAGCCCGGTGTCATGGTGACGAGCGTGCCGTGGCAGCTCGAATCGTCGGAAAAGGCGATCAAACGCGACCGGAAGGCGCGGCCGGCGGCAGGCGACGTGCGGCGTGGATTCTCCCCCGTGGTCAAGCAGACCGAAAAAACGAAGGACGAGGAAAAATCAGAATGAGTGTGGACGCGTCGACCGGCACCTGGCTCGGACGAACGATCGAGCTGGAGGTCGGCGCGGTCGCCCACGGCGGGCACTGCGTCGCGCGGGCGGAAGGGCGGGTCGTGTTCGTGCGGCACGCGCTGCCCGGCGAGCGGGTCCTCGCCTCGGTCACCGACGACAAGGGCGGGTCGTTCTGCCGTGCCGACGCGATCGAGGTCCTGGAGGCATCCCCGGAACGGGTGGAGCCGCCGTGCCCGCTCGCGGCGCCGGGGGAGTGCGGTGGTTGCGACTGGCAGCACGCCGCTCCCGGTTATCAGCGTGAACTCAAGGCCGCGGTCGTCGCGGAACAGCTGAAGCGGCTGGCCGGGATCGAGCGCGACGTCGTCGTCGAAGCGCTCGACGGTGGCCCGCTGGACTGGCGCAGCCGCGTCCGGCTCGTCGCGGGCAAGGACGGCAAGGCGGGTTTCCGGGCGCACCACAGTCACCGCGTGATCGCCATCGACGACTGCCCGATCACCGTCCCCGGCGCGCTCGACGACGTCGTGTCGCGGAACTGGCGCCCCGGCAGTGAAATCGAGGTCACCAAGGACGGCGCGGGGCACGTGCACGTCCGCGACCTGTCAACGGTCCACGGGAAGACCAAGTCACGGCAGCTGGCGGGCGGTCTCGCCGTCCAGCGCGCCGCCGGCCGCGACTGGCGCCTCGACGCCCACGGCTTCTGGCAGGTCCACCCGGCCGCTGCCGACACGCTCGCCGCCGTCGTCGCGGAATGGGCCGAGGCGCCGCGCGACGGCGTGGCCTGGGACTTGTACGCCGGCGTCGGCCTCTTCGCGTCGGTGCTCGCCGAGCAGGTCGGCCCTGGTGGCCGCGTGCTCGCCATCGAATCCGGCCGTCGTGCCGTCGCCGACGGCGAGGAGAACCTGGCCGACCTCCCGCAGGTCCGCTGGCGCTCCGGCCGCGTCGAGCACCTGCTGGCCGATGCCCCGAAACCGGTCGACGTCGTCGTCCTCGACCCGCCGCGCAAGGGTGCGGGCAAGGCCGTCGTCGAGTCCATTGTGGAAGGCTCACCCGACAGGATCGTCTACGTGGCGTGCGACCCGGCCGCCTTGGCCCGCGACATCGCGCTGTTCGCGGGGCACGGATACGGGCTGGTGGACCTGCGTGCTTTCGACGCTTTCCCGATGACGCACCACGTCGAATGCGTTGCGTTGCTGCAATAACGGCTTATCGGTAATCCGTCGGAATGGATTGGTCTCGTTCGGCTTGTCCTGGCGTCGAAGTGCTCGCTAACTTGAGTTCCATTCGACGCGAACGGAATTCCGAATCATGGATTATCTTACTTCGGTATGTGGTGATTGTGACGGTAAAGGCTGTGCCGGCTGCGACGGGCACGGCACGATCACCATCGTGGAGGACTGACAAATGGAACCGTCAGTTCTTCCTCCCGGTGTCACCGCACAGGAGATCAGTTACCGCAACGGCCGGAAACAAGTCATCTACACGGCGCCATATCCATCAGAGGGGCCGGTGCTCGCGCGGGATCTGCTGGGCAGGAAGGCATGGATGTTCGTGTACGCGCATTTCGTCTTCACCTGGGTGGAGGGCGCGGTACAGGTGCAGGTCGCTCACGGAACGCTGAGCGGGCCGAATATGCCGTTGTGGAAAGGAGTCAGCATTTCGGCGTACTGGTCGGGTCCGGCGCTGGCGGAATTCGGGCAGGCGTGGGCGCTACAGCAGATGACCGGAAATCGGGGCACCCCGGCCGTCGTCTCTATTTGAGGCTTCGGTTCCCGCTTGTCATAAGTACACCCAGGCTCAGCGTTTCAGTGTGAAAGTGAAGTCCCCGGAAATCTTTCCGCGCAACCGTGCCGCCGAAACCCTCGGCGATCAGCCGGTGCTCACAGGGTGTACAACGGCAGGCCCTCGGGCTCGACGACGTGGTCCGGCAGCACGTTAATAGCCCGAGAGCGGCCGCTCCACCGGTTTTCCGGGCAAAGCGAAGGCCCCCTCCAGCCGGAGGGGGCCTCACTCAAGCGAGCCCTAGGAGCGCGCGTCCTCCTTCAGCATGTCCGCGCACTTCTCACCGATCGCCATCGTCGTGATGCACGGGTTGACCGCGACCAGGAACGGCATCGCCGAACCGTCCGCGACGCGCAGGCCTTCGACACCTCGCACCCGCAGCCGCGCGTCCAGTACGGCCAGCGGATCCCCGTCGCCGCCCATTTTCGCGGTGCACGAGGGGTGGTAGACCGTGTTGTGCGTCTTGCGCAGGTAGTCGGCGATCTCGTCGTCGGTCCTGACGTCCTTGCCGGGCGCCAGTTCCGTGCCCGCCCATTCGTCCAGTGCGGGCTGTTCGGCGATCTTGCGCGCCAGTTTGATGCCGTAGGTCATCACGCGTATGTCGTGCTCGTCGGTGAAGTAGCGCGGGTCCACCTTCGGCTTGTCCCGATAGTCCCGGCTGCGCAGCCGCACGGTGCCGGTCGACCGTGACCGGGTGACGTTCGGGGTCAGGCAGAAGCCGTTCTCCGTGGTGGGATAGCCCTGCCGGAGGGTGTTCATGTCGAACGGCACCGAGCCGTAGTGGAACATCAGGTCCGGCCGGTCGAGCCCTTCCTCGGTGGTGGTGAAGATGCCGATCTCCCACCATTGCGTGGACTCGGTCGTCATCGGCTGCAGGGCATCCCACTGGATGACGCCTTCGGGGTGATCCTGCAGGTTCTCGCCGACGCCGGGGGAGTCGACCAAGACGTCGACACCGACCTCGCGCAGATGCTCGGCGGGGCCGATTCCCGACAGCATCAGGAGTTTCGGGGTGTCGATCGCGCCGGAGGACAGGATGACCTCGCGCCTCGCGCGCAGCGGGACACCGTGGATCAGGTCGTCGGCCAGGTATTCCGCGCCGGTGCAGCGTTTGCCGTCGAACAGCAGCCGCCGGACGCGGGCGCCGGTGATGATCTCCAGGTTCGGCCGCTTGCCGATGATCGGGTGCAGATACGACACGGAGGCTGACGAGCGGGTGCCGTCCTCGCGCGCGTTGATCTGGAACCAGTTCGCCCCGTGCGTCACGGTCTTGCCCGAGTTGAACTCGGTCCTCGGGATGCCCGCCTGCTCGCAGGCCTGAAGCAGCGCGACGCCGGTCGGGTCGTTCGGCGGCACCGAGCGGATCGTCACCGGGCCGGAGCGGCCGTGGTGGTCACCGGGGCCGTCGTTGGTCTCGAGACGCTTGTAGAGCGGGAAAACATCCTTCGAAGACCAGCCGGACAGGCCGAGCGACGCCCATTCGTCGAGGTCTTCCGCCGGCGCCCAGAACGCGATGCACGAGTTGTGCGACGAACAGCCGCCGAGCACCCGCGCGCGGGCGTGGCGCAGGAAGGAGTTGCCGGACTCCTGCGGTTCGACCAGGTAGTCCCAGTCGTAGCCGGATTCCAGCAGTGCCATCCACTTCGTCAGTTCCAGCACCGCCGGATCGTCCACATCGGACGGTCCGGCCTCCAGGAGCGCCACGGTGACGTCCGGGTCTTCCGAGAGTCTCGCCGCGACCACCGAACCCGCCGTCCCGCCGCCGACGACGATGTAGTCGAACTCTCCGGTCACTGTGCTGCCTCCTCGGGAAGTGCTTCCGCGGCGTGATCGGCCAGGACGCCGCTCTTGTGCCGCAGGACGAACCAGTAATACGCGAAACCGACGACGGCCACCGCGCCGACGAACAGCACGGCCCCCCATTCGAGGTACCAGTGATACGGCTCGGTCGCGTTGTAGACCTCTCGCCGCGGCCAGGCCAGGTTCACCACGATCGCGCCGCCCCACAGCACGCCGAGGATGTTGACCGGCAGCCCCAGTTTGCCGAGCGAGAAGTACTTGGTGCCCGCTACCTTCGGCGGCGGCCATTGCCCGCGCAGGCGTTTGACCAGCATCGGCACGGTGACCAGCAGGTACGCCAGGTAGATCATGATGATGCCGATACTGGTGATCACCGTGAAGATCTGCGGCTGGCCGACGTTGACCACCAGGATCAGCACCGCGATCACCCCGGAGACGATCGCGGGGATCACGGGCGTCTTCGTCTTCGGCGACACCCGCGCCAGATGCTTCCCGGCGGGCAGGTTGTTGTCGCGGCCCATCGCGAACATCATCCGGATCGCCGCCGACTGCACGGCCAGGTTGCACACGGTGATCGCGATGACGACCGCCAGCAGGAAGATCGTGCCGATCGTGCTGCCGAGGACGTCGAGCACGATGAACTGGAGCCCGCCGGTCGCGATCTGCGGGTTGTTGATGTCGCCGACGGCCATCAGCGCCAGGATGAGGATCAGCCCGCCGATGACGAACGACGCGATCAGCGCGCGCAGGATCGCCTTGGGCGCGTTCTTGCGCGGGTCGTGGGATTCCTCGCCGAGCGAGCTGGCGGTGTCGAAGCCGTACATGACGTAGGTCGACGCGAGCGAGGCGACCAGGAACGCCCCGAAGTACCCCCACGGCTGGTCGGCGCCGGTGTTGTTGGTCTGCATGACGACCTCGGGGCCGCGCGTGATGTTCACCGCGAGCGCGACGATCAGCAGGACCGCGGCGATCAGCTCGATGAACACCCCGGCGCTGTTGATCCGCGCCATCAGTTTGACGCCCCAGGCGTTCACCAGCGTGGTGAACAGGATCAGGACGGTGCCGAGGATGACCGCGTTCACCGCGCTGTCGCCGGAGAAGGAGAAGAACGACGAGATCTGCGGGAGCGTGATCTGATACGCCAGCGCGACCGCGGCGATGCTGACGATCGAGGCGGTCAGCATCATCCACCCGGCCAGCCAGGCGACGTGCGGGCTGCCGAGCCGTTTCGACCAGTTGTAGATCGAGCCGGCGACCGGATAGTGGGCGGCCAGTTCGGCGAACGACAACGCCACCATCAGCTGGCCGACGAACACCATCGGCCACGACCACCAGTACGCCGGCCCGCCGAAGCTGAAGCCGAAGTAGAACAGCTGGAAGGTCCCCGTCAGGATCGAGATGTAGCTGATCCCGGCGGCGAAGGTGTGGAAATTGCCGAGCGTTCTTTCGAGTTCCTGTTTGTAGCCGAAACCGGCGAGGCCGTCGTCGGAAGGATTGCTCATCGGCAATTTTCCCCTCTTTAGTTGGACGCGGGCTCCCCGGAGAACCAGCGCTGTGGAGCGGGCCGGAGGTTCTGGTAGATGTGCTTCGCCTCCGTGTATTCGGCGAGTCCGGTCGGGCCGAGTTCGCGCCCGAAACCGGATTGCTTGTAGCCGCCCCATTCCGCCTGCGGCAGATACGGGTGGAAGTCGTTGATCCAGATCGTGCCGTGCCGAAGCCGGTTCGCGACCCGCTGCGCGCGGGAGGCGTCCGAAGTGAACACCGCCCCCGCGAGGCCGTAGTGCGTGTCGTTGGCGATGCGGACGGCGTCGTCCTCGTCGGTGAAGGTCTCGACGGTGAGCACCGGGCCGAACGATTCGTCGACGACGGCGCTGCTGCCCTGCTTCACGTTGTCGAGGATGGTCGGCAGGTAGTAGTGCCCCTTCGCGAGCTCGCGATCGTCGGGTCGTTTGCCGCCGGTGCGCAGGACGGCGCCCTCTTCCAGCGCCGCGGCGACGTAGCGCTCGATCTTTTCCAAATGGGCGGCCGAAATCAGCGGACCGGTTTCAGCCTTCGGGTCGAAAGGTCCACCCAGTCGGATCAGTTCGGCGCGGCGGACGAGTTCGTCGACGAACTCCTCATGCCACTCCTCCTGGACGATCAGCCGCGCGCCCGCCGAGCAGACCTGCCCGGAGTGCAGGAACACCGCGGTCAGCGCGTAGTCGACGGCGGTGTCGAAGTCCGAGTCGGCGAAGACGACGTTCGGGTTCTTCCCGCCCAGTTCCAGCGCGACCTTCTTGATGGTCGCGGCGGCCGAGGCGGCGATGATCTTGCCGGTCGCGAGGCCGCCGGTGAACGAGACGAGATCGACATCCGGATGCTCCGAAAGGGGCGCCCCGGCCTGCGCGACGGCCCCGAGCACCAGGTTCGCGACGCCGCCGGGCAGCCCGGCCTCGGTCAGCAGCTTCATCAGCATGATCGAGGTGTGCGGGGTCAGTTCGCTGGGTTTGAGGACGAACGTGTTGCCCGCCGCGAGCGCGGGGGCGACCTTCCAGATGGTCTGCAGGAGCGGGTAGTTCCACGGCGTGATCAGCCCGCAGACGCCGACCGGCTCGTGCACGATCCGGCTGAACGCGTCCGGGTTGCCGGTGTCGACCACGCGGCCGGCGTCGTTGGCGGCGAGTTTGCCGAAGTAGCGCAGGCACGCGGCGATGTCGGCCATGTCGTATTCGCTCTCGACCAGCCGTTTCCCGGTGTCGAGCGATTCGGCGCGGGCGAAGGCCGATGCGTCGCGATCGAGCAGGTCCGCGGCCTTCAACAGCAGGTCACCGCGCTGGGGAGCGGGCGTTCCCGGCCACGGGCCGGTGTCGAACGCCTTCCTCGCGGCGGCGATGGCCGCTTCGGTGTCTTCACGGGTGCCTTCGGCGACTTCCGCGACCAGCGACCCGTCCGCGGGGCAGCGGATCTCCCGGCGACCACCGCCGACCGCGTCGACCCACTCGCCACCGATGAAAAAGTCCGCCATCAAGCCCTCCGCAACCGGCTCCTGCTCAACCGTCGATCAGCGATTATCGCGGCCACCCGACGTGACCGCTACTTGGCAAAAGAGACCATGTTCACACTGTCGGGTGTCGAGTGGTGATTTTCTGACATGTGACCCGTGACGCGGCGGACGGAAGACTCTCAGGGACCCTCCGTAGACTGGTCGGAACGGCGGAAGAGGAATCAGGCGAGGTGGGAGAGTGACGTTGCTCGAGTCCGTGCACGGACCGGCCGACTTGAAGCGGATGACCCCGGAGCAGCTCGACGAGCTGGCCGCGGAGATCCGGGACTTCCTCGTCGAAAAGGTGCGGCTCGCCGGTGGTCACCTCGGCCCGAACCTGGGTGTGGTCGAGCTGACGATGGCGCTGCACCGGGTCTTCGACTCGCCGAACGACGCCATCGTGTGGGACGTCGGTCACCAGGCGTATGTGCACAAGATCGTCACCGGCCGTCATGACGGCTTCGGCAAGCTGCGCCAGCTCGGCGGCCTCACCGGCTACCCGGCGCGCTGCGAGAGCGAGCACGACCTCGTCGAGAACAGCCACGCGTCGACCGCGCTGTCCTATGTGGACGGTCTGGCGAAGGCGTTCGAGCTGGGCGGGGGCGGCAGGCACGCGATCGCCGTCGTCGGCGACGGCGCGCTGACCGGTGGCATGTGCTGGGAGGCGCTCAACAACATCGCCGCGAACCCGCGCCGCCCGGTCGTCATCGTCATCAACGACAACGGCCGTTCGTACTCGCCGACCATCGGCGGCGTGGCGGACCACCTCGCGTCGCTGCGGCTCAAGCCGGGCTACGAACGCGTGCTGGACCGCGGCAAGGACCTGCTGCGGCACACGCCCATCGTCGGCAAGCCGATCTACGCGGCGCTGCACGCGGCCAAGGCGGGGCTCAAGGACGCGCTGAGCCCGCAGATGATGTTCTCCGACCTCGGCCTCAAGTACCTCGGCCCGGTGGACGGGCACGACCTGGCCGCGCTGGAGAAGGCGTTCCAGAGCGCGCGCGACTTCGGCGGCGCGGTCATCGTGCACGTGGTCACCGAGAAGGGCCACGGCTACGAGCCCGCGGTGACCAACCAGGCCGACCAGATGCACCAGACCGACCCGATCGACCCGGAAACCGGCCTGCCGCCGGTCAAGGGCCCGAGCTGGACCGGCGTCTTCGCCGACGAGCTGGTGAAGATCGGCGCCGACCGCGAGGACGTCGTCGCGATCACCGCGGCCATGCTGCGCTCGACCGGGCTGCACAAGTTCGCCGAGGCGTATCCGGATCGTTGGTACGACGTCGGCATCGCCGAGCAGCACGCGGTGACTTCGGCCGCCGGGCTCGCGATGGGCGGCAAGCACCCCGTCGTCGCGGTCTACTCGACCTTCCTGAACCGGGCGTTCGACCAGGTCCTGATGGATGTCGCACTGCACCGCCAGCCGGTGACGCTGGTGCTGGACCGGGCCGGTATCACCGGACCGGACGGGCCGAGTCACCACGGCATGTGGGACCTCTCGCTGCTCGGCATGGTGCCGGGTATGCGGGTCGCCGCGCCGCGCGACGCCGGCACGTTGCGCGAGGAACTGCGGGAGGCCGTCGCGGTCGAGGACGGTCCGACGGCCCTGCGGTTCTCCAAGGGCGGCGTGGTCGACTCCGTGCCCGCCGTCGAACGCGTCGGCACCGTGGACGTCCTGCGCAAACCCGACGGCGACGCCGACGTCCTGCTGGTCGCCGTGGGCGCGTTCGCGATGCTCGGGCTCGCCGCCGCGGACCGGCTGGCCGACCAGGGCATCGGCGTGACCGTGGTGGACCCGCGGTGGGTCGTCCCGGCGCCCGCCGAACTGGTGGCGCTGGCGGAGCAGCACAAGCTGGTCGTGAGCGTCGAGGACAGCGGACGGCACGGCGGTTTCGGCTCCGCGCTGGCCGCGCTCTTCCGCGACGCCGAATGCGACGTGCCGCTGCGCGATCTCGCGGTGCCGCAGGTGTTCCACGACCACGGTTCGCGCGAAGAGGTGCTGGCCCGGGTCGGGCTCACCGCGCAGGACGTCGCGCGGCGGGTCACCGAATGGTCCGCGAACCTGGCGAGCCGGACGCCGGCGCCGGAGGACACGCACCGCTGACAAACGCTATGAAAGGCCCCTTCATTGCAAATTTTGCAATGAAGGGGCCTTTCATAGCACGCGCGATGCTCTTCGTCGGCGTCCTGAGCGGCGGAACGCGGTGGGTCTCGTGAGTGTTTCGGGTCGCTAGAGCCAACCACCTAGGCGTGGCCTGCGGCTTTGCTCATGTACTGGGGAAGTGTGAAGGGCGGGTTTCCTCGGCTGAGCCGAGGCAAGGGGTCCTTCACGGAACACGAGCGGCGGTGCCCTAAGCCTCCTGGGCGATCGCGACCGCCGGAGTGGCGACAGGCTCCGAGTACGCGTAGACCTCCCGCGGCTCGGGGAAAAGCTTCACCAGCACGGGATACGCGATCGCCGCCGTGCACAGCGTCACCACCATGCTGACGTCGACGCCGCCCGCGATGTCCTTGAACGGTCCGGCGATCATCGGGGTGTTGGCGGTCAGCAGGCCCAGCGTCGTCGCCGGGATCCACGCGGCCATCGCACGCCAGTTCACGCCTCGGGTGAACCAGTAGCGGCCGCCCTTGCGGCCCTGGTTGAACACCTGGAGGTCATCCGGGTCGTAGAACCCGCGCCGCAGCACGAAGCCGATCATCATGATCACCATCCACGGCGAGGTGCACAGCACGATCAGCGTGGCGAAGGCGTTGATGCTCGAGACCATGTCGAGCACGAAATTGCCGACGAAGATGAACACGACACTGAGTGAGCCGATCAGCAGCGTCGCCTGCACCCGGCTCAGCTTCACGAAGATCGAGCTGAAGTCCAGCCCGGTCCCGTAGAGCGACGTCGTGCCGGTGGACAGCCCGCCGATCAGCGCGACCACGATCAGCGGGATCGCGTACCAGAGCGGGGAGATCGCGGTCAGGCCGGTGATGTAGTCGGCCGGATCGGCGACCAGTGTCGCGGTGGCGATGCCGAACCCGAACGGCAGCAGCGTCGCCACCTGCGCCAGGAACGGTGCGGCCAGCAGGGAACGGCGGCTGTGGCGTGCGGGGATGTAGCGCGTCCAGTCGCCGAGGAAGGCCCCGAACGAGATCGGGTTAGCCATCGTGGTGAGCGCGGCCAGGATCCAGGTCGGCGAGAAGTCCCCGAGGGCGTAGACGCCGGTGCCGGCGAACCCGGGGTCGAACGTGCCGCCGTAGGCCACGATCCCGAGCAGCATGATCGCCGTGCCCAGTACGACGGCGACCCGGTTCACCAGCAGCATGAACCGGTAGCCGTAGATGCACACCACCAGCGTCGCGATCGCGATGACGCCGTACGCGATGCCGCGGAGCACCTCGCCGCCGTCGAAGCCGAAGAGCCGTTGGGCGGCACCGGCGACGGCGTCGCCGCTCACCCAGACCGAGATGGCGAAGAACGTGATCGCCGTCAGCAGGGAGAGGAAGGAACCGACACAGCGGCCGACGACGCCGAAATGCGCGCCGGAGGAGACGGCGTTGTTGGTCCGGGTGAGCGGGCCGAACAACGACATCGGCGAGAGCACGAGCGCGCCGACGACGACGCCCGCGACGGTGGCGGCCACCGCGGCCCAGAAGCTCAGGCCGAAGGCGATCGGGAGTGTCCCGAGGATGATGGTGGCGAAGGTGTTCGCGCCGCCGAACGCCATCCGGAACAGGTCGCGGGGGCGCGACGTCTGTTCCTCCGGGGGGATCGGTGCGATGCCGTGCTGCTCGACTTCGGTGACCTTGTCACCCATGGGGACCTCCAAGTACGCAATTCGGCACCTGCTTGCGATCGTTGGCGTCGCGAACTACCGCGACCAGGTGCCGAATCGCGGTCAGGCGAAGCGGGTCATGACGTGCTTGACGCGGGTGTACTCGGCGAAGGAGTAGGACGAGAGGTCCTTCCCGTGGCCCGAGTGCCCGAAGCCGCCATGGGGCATTTCCGAGACCAGCGGCCCGTGGGTGTTGACCCAGACGCAGCCGAAGTCGAGTTCACCCGAAACGCGGGTCGCGCGTGCCAGGTCGTTGGTCCAGATCGACGACGCCAGCCCGTACGGGACGCCGTTGGCCAGGCGCACCGCTTCGTCCTCGTCCACAAAGGACTGGACGGTGATCACCGGGCCGAAGATCTCCTCCTGAACGATCTCGTCGTCCTGCTTCAAACCCGAGACCACGGTGGGGGAGAAGAAGAAACCGCGGTCACCGGCCGGGACGCCGCCGGTCTCCACGCGGGCGTGCGACGGCAATCGCTCGACGAGACCGCGCACCCGGCCGAACTGCGCCTCGCTGTTGAGCGGACCGAAGTCCCGGCCGGGGGCCTGCGCGGCGGCGGCCTTGGTGAGTTCCGCGACGAACTCGTCGTGGATCGCCGCGTCCACCAGCACCCGGCTGCCCGCGGTGCAGTCCTGACCGGCGTTGTAGAACGCCGCGCCGACGATGCCCTCTGCCGCCTCGGTGAGGTTCACGTCACCGAATACCAGCAGCGGCGCGTTCCCGCCGAGTTCCAGGTGCGTGCGTTTGAGGTCGGCGGCCGCGACGGTGGCGACGTCGATGCCCGCGCGAGTCGACCCGGTGATCGAGACCAACTCGGTGATCGGGTGCTTCACCAGCGCGCGGCCGGTGTCACGGTCGCCGCACAGCACGTTGAACGCACCCTGCGGCAGGAACTCCGCCGCGACCTCTGCCAGCAGTACGGCGGTCGACGGCGTGGTCTCGGCGGGCTTCAACACGACGGTGTTCCCGGCGGCCAGCGCCGGGGCGATCTTCCAGACGCCCATCATCAGCGGGTAGTTCCACGGCGCGATCTGCGCGCAGACGCCGACCGGTTCACGCCGGATCGCCGAAGAATGTCCCGGCAGGTATTCCCCGGACGCGGTGCCTTCGAGTTGCCGTGCGGCACCGGCGAAGAACCGCAGCGCGCTGACGCACTCCGGGATCTCCTCGTTCAGCACGACGGACCGGATCTTGCCGGTCTCACGGATCTCCAGTTCGGCGAATTCCTCCGCGCGTGCCTCGACCGCGTCGGCGATCTTCAGCAGGGCGAGCTGACGCTGGGCGGGAGTGCTCTTGCGCCACACCTTGAACGCCCGCTCGGCGGCGGCCAGCGCGGCGTCCACATCGGACTGCTCGGACAGGACGCTGGTGCCGAAGACCTCGCCGGTGGCGGGGTCCACCAGGTCGAGTGTCCGCGAGCCCGACGCCGGTACCTCGGCGCCGTCGACGAAATTGAGGACCTGAGTCATTTCTTCTCCAGGTGGGTCGGCTCGAACATCTTCAGCAGGGCGGGGAGGACGACCACGGACGGCCCTGGCGTGCCCAGCGCGTCGGCGAGGTCCTTCCCGATGCTGTCCAAAGAGGACACCGTCGCGCTGACGCCGAAAGAGCGCGCCAGCGCGGCGAAATCCGGCCGTGCTAGTTCGGTGGCGGTGGACTGGCCGAAGGCGCCGGTCAGGTATTCGCGCAGGATGCCGTAGCCGCCGTCGTCGATGACCAGCCACGTGACGTCCAGTTCGTGCTGGACCGCGGTTGCCAGTTCCGCGATCCCGTACATCGCGCCGCCGTCGCCGGACACCGCGAGCACCGGTCCGCCGGTGGCGACAGCACCGCCGAGCGCGCCGGGAAAGCCGTAGCCGAGCCCGCCGGCGCCCTGCGCGGTGTGGATCGGCGCGCCATCGGGATTCCACGCAGACCAGGCCCAGTAGGCCGCGATCGTCATGTCCCAGAACGTCTGCGTGCCCTCGGGCAGCGCCGCGCGGATGTCTTCGATCAGCTTGCGCTCGACCTCCAGAGGCTGGGCGTCGAGGCGTTCGCGCACCTTGGCCAGCAGATCCGCCACCGCGGCTTCGGCGGCACCGTCGGACCGGCGGAACGGCACCTGCTCCAGAAGTCCTTGCAGGACAAGGCGGACGTCGGCGTGGATACCCAGCGCCGGGTAGTTCGACTCCAGCTTCCCGAGATCGGCCTCGACCTGGATCATCCGGCCGCGCGGGGCGAACTCGCGGTAGTTGCTGGACAGTTCGCCGAGCCCGGAACCGAGGACGAGCAGCACATCCGCGGCCGAGAGGAACTCGGTGCTGTGCCAGTCTTCGACCCACGACTGCCCGGAAAGCTCGTGGTCCCAGCCGAAGACACCCTTGCCGCCGAACGTCGACACCACCGGCGCGCGCAGTGCCTCCGCGAGCGCCTTCAATTCCGCCCGTGCACCCGAGCGCAGTGCGCCACCACCGGCCAGGATCACCGGATTCTTCGCCGTGCCAAGGAGATCCGCGGCCTCGGTGACGAGCTCCGGCAACGGCGCGAGCGGAGCGGGCTGCGCGGTCACCGAAGTGATCCGCGGCAGCTCCGTCGGTGCCAGCAGGATGTCCTGCGGGATCTCGACCCACACCGGGCCGTACGGCGCGGTCGCCGCCGATTCCCAGGCCTCGCACAGCGCCGTCGGGATCTGGCTGACGGTGCGCACCACGTGCACCGACTTCACGACGTCTCGGAAACTGGCCTGCTGATCGGGCAGTTCGTGCAGGTACCCGTGCCGTCCGCCGCCGAGCCCGGCGACCGGGATCTGGCTGGAGATGCCGAGCACCGGTACCGAAGCCGCCCGGGATTCCTGCAGTGAGGCCAAAGTCAGCAGCGCGCCGGGTCCGGTCGACACGATCATCGGGGTCACCGGGACCGGGCCTTCGGGGTCCGTCGCGAGCCGGGCACGGGCGTGCCCGTCGGCCGCGAACGCCAGGTTGTTCTCCACCCGCGAGCTGATCACGCGCAGGTCGTCCGTGCGCCGCAGTGCTTCGAACACGCCGAGCGCGTGCTGGCCAGGCAGGCCGAACACGGTGTCGGCGCCGAGCGCGCGGAGGGTCTCGACGACGACGTCGCCGCCTATCCGTTGTGTCATTCGCTCTTTCCCAGGCTGAGCAGGCTCACCAGGTCGTAGGCGACGTGGGAGGCCGCGATGGCGGTGATCTCGGCGTGATCGTAAGCCGGGGCGAGCTCCACCACATCCGCGCCGACGAGGTTGCAGTCCCGCAGCCCGCGCAGGATCTCCAGCAGTTCACGGCTGGTCATGCCACCCGCTTCGGGGGTGCCGGTGCCCGGCGCGTGCGCGGGGTCGAGCACGTCGATGTCGACGGAGATGTAGAGCGGACGGCCGCCGATGCGCTGGCGCAGCGCGTCGACGGTCTCGGCGACCCCGCGGCGCATGACGTCGCCGGAGGTGACGATGCCGAATCCGAGGCGGCGGTCCTCTTCCAGATCCCGCTTGCCGTACAGCGGGCCGCGCGTGCCGACGTGGGACAGCGCTTCGGTGTCGAGGATGCCTTCCTCGGACGCCCGCCGGAACGGGGTGCCGTGGGTGTACGGCTCGCCGAAGTAGGTGTCCCAGGTGTCGAGGTGCGCGTCGAAATGCAGCAGCGCCACCGGTCCGTGCTTCTTCGCCGCCGCCCGCAGCAGCGGCAGCGCGATCGTGTGGTCGCCGCCGACGGTCACCAGCCGCGTCCCGTTCGCGGTCAGCGCCTCGGCCGCGTCCTGCAGGGTCTCGATCGCCTCGCCGATGTTGAACGGGTTGAGCGCGATGTCGCCGGCGTCGACCACCTGTGTTTCGGCGAACGGCGAGACGTCGAGTTCCGGGTGATACGGGCGAAGGAGCCTGCTGGCCTCACGGAGCGCGGCGGGGCCGAACCGCGCGCCGGGGCGGTAGGACACCCCGGCGTCGAACGGCACGCCGACGACGGCGACATCGGCACGCTCGACCTGATCGATCCGCGGCAGCCTCGCGAAGGTCGCGAAACCGGCGAACCGGGGCACCTTGGACGAGTCGACGGGGCCGATCGGGCTCTGCTCAGGCACTGTGTCTCCTTCTTGGGGTGTAAGGGTTTCAGGACTTCGAAGCGGCGAGTTTCGCCTCTTCTTCTTCGGCGACCGCGCTGCCGTTCAGACGGCGGGTCCACACGGTGAGGATCTCGTCGGAGGTACGCGGGGTGAGGAAGCTGACCAGCAGGTACACCGCCAGACTGGAGCCGAGACCCCAGTAGATCGGGCTGTTGGCCTCGACGCCGTCGACGAACATGAACGCGATGACCACGACGGTACCGACGACCATCGACGCGAGCGCGCCCTGACGAGTGCCGCGTTTCCAGGCCAGCCCGCCGATGATCGCGACGAGCAGCCCGCCGACGAGGATGTCGTAGGCGATGGTCAGCGCGTTGACGACGTCGTCCACGACCATCGCGATGCCGATCGCGACGATGCCGAGGATCAGGGTGGTGACGCGGTTCCTGGTGACCTCGTTGACGGCCTTCTTGAGACCCAGCTTGGAAAGCAGATCCGAAGTGCTGACCGTGGAGCAGGCGATGAGCGCGCCGCTGGCGGTCGACATCATCGCCGACAACGCCGCCGCGAGCACGAGACCGCGGATCCCGGCGGGCAGTTGCTGCTCGACGATGGTCGCGAACGCGTCCTGCGCGCTGGCGAGGTTCGGGTACAGCGTCTTGGCCGCGGTGCCGATCAGCGCGCCGGCGAGGCCGTAGACCAGGCAGTAGACACCGGAGATGACGCCGCCACCGGTGGCGATGCCCGGCGTCCTCGCGGTGAACACGCGCTGCCAGATGTCCTGGCCGATCAGCAGGCCGAAGCTGTAGATGAGGAAGTAGGTGAGGATCGTGTCGCCGCCGATGGCGGTGAGTTCGAAGTAGCTCTCGTCCAGCCGCGCGGCCATCCCGTCGAAGCCGCCCGCCGAGACGATCGAGACCGGCAACAGGATGAAGAGGATGCCGATGGTCTTGATGACGAACTGGACGATGTCGGTCAGCGTGATCGACCACATGCCGCCGAGCACCGAGTAGAGCACCACGATCGACCCGCCGATGGCGATCCCGGCCCAGCTCGGCACGTTGAACAGGACCTTGAAGATGGTGGCGAAGGCCAGCGTCGAAGTGACGGTCAGCATCAGCGTGTACGCCCACATGACGACGCCGGAGATGGCGCTCGTGGAGCCGCCGTAGCGCAGGTCGAGCATCTCTCCGACGGTGTAGACGCGCAGCTTCACCAGCCGCCGCGCGAACAGCGTGTGCAGGACCAGGATGCCGACGCCGATCGCGATCACGAGCCAGGCGCCGGAGATGCCGTAGGTGTAGCCGAGTTTCACGCCGCCGACCGTCGAAGCGCCGCCGAGGACGACCGCGGACATCGTGCCCGAGTACATGAACCAGCCGAGGCGGCGGCCCGCGACCAGGTAGTCGGATTTGGTCTTGGCCAGCCGCAGGCCGAACCAGCCGACCCCGATCATGCCCGCTATGTAGAGCGCGATCACCGCGTAGTCACCGGCCACGGTGTCCTCCTTGCCTTGGGCGGTTCGCTTCGTTCGGGCCACCGTAGGTTCGTTCGCTCCTTGAACGACATGGGATGATTCATCCACTGCGTCGGAAATCGAGGATGAAATGACCCAAAGCCGCGATCCGTTCGACTCGGATGTGAATGTCCCGTTACGGGCCGTGGTCGGCAACCCGGAACTGGCACTCGACCCGGTCGGGGAGACACTGCGCCCGGACGCGCTCGACGCCCCGGTGCGCTGGGCGCACGTCAGCGAGCTGCGGGATCCCGCGCCGTACCTGCTCGGGGCGGAACTGCTGCTCACCGCGGGCGTGAACCTTCCGGTGGAGCCGTCCGAGGTCGACCGCTACGTCCGGCGGCTGGCCGACAGCGGGATCTCCGCGCTCGGCTTCGGGCTGACGCCGGGCACCCACGAGACTTTGCCGCCGGCACTGCGGTCGGCTTGCGCGCGGCACGGGCTGCCGCTGCTCGTCGTCCAGCCGCGGACGCCGTTCCTGGCGATCAGCCGCGCGGTGTCGGTCGCGCTCGCCGAGGCGGGGCAGCGGGAACAGCGGCGGATCGCGGCCGCGCGCGAGGCGCTGACCAGGGCCGCGGGTGACGGGCTCGGCGAACTCGCGAGCGCGCTGGCCGGGCGGCTGCGGGCGTGGGTGGCGCTGGTCGGTGTCGGTGACGTCCTCGCCGCCGACCACGGCGCGCCGTCCCCGCTGCCGGACGAGGTCCGGGAACTGGTCGCCACGCTGCGGGCGGGCCGGGGAATCCGCAGCGCGACGACGGAACTGGCCGACGGCACGCATGTCGTCGCGCAACCGGTGTACCCGCAGGCGACGGCGTCACATCTGGTCGTGGTCGGCCGCGTCGAACGATTCGACGGCGCGGACCGCTCGATCCTGTCGGTCGGGGCGGCGCTGCTCGGGCTGGTGGGCCGCGCGGGTTCGGACGCGGCCGGACTGGGTGCCACCGCCACGGCGTTGCTGCTGGGCGAGACCGACGTGGTCGGCGGGGACGACCGGCGCCTGGTCGCCGGGATCGCTTACCGCCGAGGGCCGAACGAGGTCGCCGCGCGCTACGACTGGCTGCGCGCCCGGCTCGACACCCCGCTCGTGCGGCTGCTGCCCGGGCCACGCTTCACCGCGATCGTCCGCGAGGCGCCGGAGATCGGCGACCTCGACCGGCTCCGTGCCGACGGGTGGCTCGCCGTCGTGGGTTCGCCCGTCCCGCCCGATCGGCTCCCCGAGGCGCGCGCCGAAGTGGAGTCGCTGCTGCGGCGGGCCGCCGCGCTGGAACGGCCGGTGGTGGCGGAGGCGTCCGGGCTCGGCCTGGACGCGCTGATCGCCCCGGACGCGGCGGCCGGGTTCGCCGCCCAAGCGCTGGCGCCGCTGCGCGAACTGGACCGGAAGGGCGACCGCGAACTGGTCGACACGCTGCGGACCTGGCTCGCGCACCACGGCGGCTGGGACCGGACGGCCGCCGAACTCGGCGTGCACCGCAACAGCGTCCGGCACCGGATCGGGCAGATCGAACGGGCGCTGGGCGTGGACCTGGCGGATCCGGAGGTCCGGATGCGCCTGTGGTTCGCGTTGAGGTGGGGGTGAGGGTAAGGCGTCGGTACAGGTGGTCGTGAGTGGCGATTCGGGTTCTAACCCGAATCGCCACTCACGACCACCGGCACCGAACGGTCACCGCCGGTTGGTCCAATCAGGTCACTCTCAGGTAAATGTGGCAACGTAGGGTCGTGCGAATTCTGGTAGTCGAAGACGAAGAACCCCTCGCCGACGCGATCGCACGCGGCCTGCGGCGCGAGGGGATGGCGGTGGACATCGCGCTCACCGGTGACGACGGGCACGAGAAGGCCGCCGTCACCCGGTATGATGTCGTGCTGCTCGACCGCGACCTGCCCGGTATGTCCGGTGACGACCTGTGTCGCGAGATCGTCGCGTCCGGCGAGCTGACCCGCGTGCTGATGCTCACCGCGAGCAGTTCCGTTTCGGACCGCGTCGACGGGCTTTCCCTCGGCGCCGACGACTATCTCGCCAAGCCGTTCGCCTTCCCCGAACTCGTCGCGCGGGTGCGGGCGCTGGGCCGCCGCGCGACCCCGGCCGCGCCGCCGCTGCTGACTTCGGGCGACGTCGAACTGGATCCGGCGAGGCGGACCGTCCGCCGCGCGAGCGGTCCGGTCGAGCTGACCCGCAAGGAGTTCGGTGTTCTTGAGGTGCTGCTGTCGGCCGCCGGTTCGGTGGTCAGCAGCGAGGAACTGCTCGAACGCGTGTGGGACGAGAACGCCGACCCGTTCACCACCACCGTCCGGGTCACGGTGATGACACTGCGCAAGAAGCTCGGCGAGCCGGGCATCATCGAGACCGTCGTCGGCTCCGGCTACCGGGTGCCGGAGCAGGGGACCGCACGCGGGTGAACCTGTCCGGTGCCCGCAGCCTCCGCGCGCGGGTCACGTTGCTCGCGACCGGGCTGGTGGCGCTGGTCAGCCTCCTGTTGCTCTGGCTGACCTGGAATCTGGTCGGCGACGCGGTTTCCGCGGTTCCGCAGTTGCCGCCGGGCACCACGGTGCGGGTCGACGGCGTCGAGGTCGACGCTTCCGCCGTCACCGAGCATCTGCGGGTGTACGCCCGGAATCGGATGCTGCTGTTCGGTGCGGCCGCGTTCTGTTTCGTCGTGCTGGCGGCGGGGATCCTCGCGTGGACGTTCACCGCGCGGGTCCTGCAGCCGCTGCGTGAGATCACCGGGACGGCGCGGCGTCTGTCGATCGAATCGATGGGGGAGCGGATCGGCGAGGTCCGCACCAAGGACGAACTCGCCGAACTTGCCGAGACCTTCGACGACATGCTCGACAGGTTGCAGGCCGCGTTCGACGCCCAACGGCACTTCGTCGCGAACGCCAGCCACGAACTGCGGACGCCGCTCGCGGTCATCCGCACCGAACTCGACGTCACCCTGGCCGACGAGCAGGCCGACGAAGCCGAATTACGCCGGATGGCGGGTGTCGTCCGCGACGCGACCGAGCGAGCCGAGCGGCTGGTCGGTTCGCTGCTGCTGCTCGCCCGTACGGACGGCGCGGGACTGGTGGCCAGGGAGCCGGCCGATCTCGCGGTGATCGTCGCGACCGCGTGGCGGGCGGTGCGGGCCGACGCCGAGAAACGCGGTATCCGCACCGAATTCGCGACCCAGGGCGCGCCGATATTCGGTGATCCCGCGCTGCTGGAACGGATCGCGGGCAATCTGCTGGAGAACGCCGTGCGGCACAACGTCGAGGGCGGCTGGCTCGATGTCGTCACGCAGGCCGGTCCACAGTGGTCGGTGCTGCGGGTGCGTTCTTCCGGCGGCCTGCTCGACCCGGCCGCGGTCCCCGAACTGTTCGAGCCGTTCCGCCGGGCAGGCGTCGCCAGGACCGCCCGCACCGGCGCCGGTCTGGGGCTCTCGATCGTGCGGGCCGCGGTCCAGGCGCACGGCGGCACGGTGTCCGCGGAACCCGTTGTGGGCGGCGGTCTTTCGGTGACCGTCCACCTGCCCGCTCTGCCTTGACCTGCCGCCGGGGTTACGGTTCAGGGATGGTCCCCAGCATGAGGCTGAACAACGGAACGTCCCTTCCCCAGCTCGGGTTCGGGGTGTACAAGATCGGCGACGACGAGGTCGCCGGCGCGGTCCGCACCGCCATCGAGGCGGGCTACCGCGCCATCGACACGGCGACCCTGTACGCCAACGAACGCGGCGTCGGCGAGGCCGTCCGCACCAGCGGCCTGCCCCGCGAGGAACTGTTCGTCACCACGAAACTGTGGAACACCGAACACGGCTACGACTCGGCGTTGCGTGCCTTCGACACCAGCCTGAGCGAACTCGGACTCGAGTACGTCGATCTGTACCTGATCCACTGGCCGCTGCCGTCGCAGGACAAGTACGTCGAAACGTGGCGGGCGCTGGAAAAGATCGCCTCGGACGGCCGGGCGAAGGCGATCGGCGTCTCGAACTTCCAGATCCCGCATCTGGAGCGGCTGATCGAGGAGACCGGGACGGTCCCCGCGGTGAACCAGATCGAATGCCACCCGTGGTTGCAGCAGCCGCTGCTCCGGAACTTCCATGAGAAGCACGAGATCCTCACCGAGGCGTGGGGCCCGCTGGCGCGAGGTGGAGAGCTGCTCGCCGACGAGAAGATCACCACGATCGCGGAGAAGCACGGCAAGACCCCGGCGCAGGTCGTCCTGCGCTGGCATATCGAGATGAACCACCTGGTGATCCCGAAATCCGTCACGCCGGAACGGATCAAGGAGAACATGGACGTCTTCGACTTCGCCCTCGACGCACACGACGGCGCCGCGATCGCGACGCTGGAGCAGGGGAAGCGGCTGGGACCGGATCCGGACACCCTCGGCTCGTGAGTGGTAGGGACGGTTAGAACCGTCCCTACCACTCACGAGGCCCCACGCTTACCGCACGTCCACGAAGATCGGGTTCCCGTACAGCCACAGGTCTTCGAACGGGTTCGACTGCCCGATCACGTCGGCGCTCGGCTCGATCCCGCCGGGCACGTGCTTCTTGCCGTCCGTGCCGCGCGTCCGCACGAAGAACGGCTCGCGCACGTTGCGGAAGGTGTGCCGGAAGGCCACCCGTCGCCCCGGCGCCCACCGCGGTTCGAACGACCGCACGATCCGCGTGCCCGGAGCGGTCTGGGTGTCCCGGTCGGCGGCCGGGCCGGTCACCGGTCCCGAAACGAGGTCGAGCCGCGCGAGCCGGGGGATCGCGCCGCCGCCGTTCGGCCGGGCCGCGAGTTTCGCCGAGACGACGACCGTGACGTCGGATCCGCGCCGGACCCGCAGCCTGCCGCCCGTCGTCGCCGAGTTCCAGCCGCTGTACGCGCCGAACTCCAGTTCCTGCGCGAGCCCGCCGTGCACCACCCAGACGCGTCCCGCGCGAAGGCCTTCCAGCACACCTTCGTGACTTCGACGGGACACTCCGACGACGGTCCGGCTGAACTCGGCGGGCGCGAAGTCCGCGTACGGGGGCAGGGTCTGCGGGACGCCGGTGTCGATCGGGTCCGGGTAGGCGCCGTGCTCGTCGTAGTACCCGTCCGGGACGCCGGGCCGGACGTGGGTGTCGCCGCGGTTGTAGTGCGAGTCGGAGTTGCTGGTGATCCACCACGGCTTTCCTTCGGCCAGCAGCGAATCCCAGAGCCCGCCGACGGTCGCGGTGCTCCAGTCGAAGCCGCCGTAGGTGCGGTAGGCCGACTCCGGGAATCCCGGCCACGAGTTGGCGCCGGGGGAGTTGCCGTAACCGCCGCGCGCGCCACCGCCGCTCCCGAGCGGTTTCGGGAAGCCGTCGGCCTGCGCGCCCGGTGCGCCTTCCATGCCGATGACGATGCCGGGCGCGGCGTCGCGCAGCGCCCGGATCTCGTGCGGGGCGATCCGGCCGTTGCGCAGCGGATGGTTGATCACCACCACCGGCGCGTGGATCCGGCGGGCCCGCTCTTCGGCGGCGAGCCAGCGGATCGCCTTGACCGCCAGTGCCTCGTTGTCCGGCGTGCCCGTTTCGGTCCCGGTCAGCCGCCAGTCGAAGGCGCGCTCGAACTCGCGCAGTTTCGCGGCCTGGTCAGCGCCCGCCTGGAAGAACAGCGTCGCGTGCTCGGCGCCCGGCACGTTCCACTCCATGCCTTGCCACAGCAGGAGATCGCGGTGCTCGCGCTGTGCCGTCCGGATCGCGGCGTTCGTCCGCTCCACCGAGGACTTCTCGTGCGCGGCATGGCCGTGATCGGTGATCACCGCCCAGTCCGCACCGTGCCGGCGGGCGGCGTCGGCGACTCCGTCCACTGTGTACATCGCGTCGTAGGAGTACTGCGTGTGGATGTGGTGATCGCCCACCAGCCACCGGTAGCGGTCCCGGCCGAAGAGCAGGTTGACATCGATGTCGAGATCGAGGTCGAGGGCTTCCGCCGGGGCGGTGGCGGCGAGCGGCGCACCCGCGGCCGCCGCGGACACGAGGCCCGCACGCTTGAGGAATCCGCGGCGGTCGACGCCGGGCTTTTCGCTGTTCACCGGCGGCACGCTAAAGAGCCCGGCTGAACGGGTGATGTCCGGACGGCCAACGCGCGGCGCCGTGTGACGATCGTCGCCGTCGCGGTACGCAGCCCGTCTCCCCGGGGGATGGCCGGGGAGGCGAGCGTCTCGAACAGACACTCAGTGTTCATGAAAACGCAGTTGCTCGCCACGAAATACACGAAAAACGCAAAAGACCACCGCCCGCGATCAAGAGATCGCCGACGGTGGCCTTTTGGCAGAGGTCAGGAGAGCGGAACGCTCGCCACACCCGGCGCCAGGAACGGCTTGCCGTTGACCTTCTCGGACACCCCGGCCCGGTCCAGGTACGGCGTGATGCCGCCCAGCCAGAACGGCCAGCCCGCGCCGAGGATCAGGCACAGGTCGATGTCCTGCGCCTCGGCGACCACGCCCTCGTCGAGCATGATCCGGATCTCCTCGGCGATCGCCGCCAGCGCGCGGTCACGCACCTGCTCGGAGGTCGACGGCGAGTCGCCGCGCTGCCAGAGTTCGGCCACCTCGGGATCGACGGTGGCGTGGCCCTTGTCGTCCCAGTGCCAGACACCCTTCTTGCCCGCCTTGACGAAGCGGTCGAGGTTCTCGCTGACGGTGAACCGGTCCGGGAACGCCTCGTGCAGGGTCTCCCCGACGTGCAGGGCGATCGCCGGGCCGACCAGCTGCATCAGCGTCAGCGGCGTCATCGGCAGGCCGAGCGGCTCGAGCGCCTTGTCCGCGACCTCGAACGGCGTGCCCTCGTCGACGGTCACCAGGACCTCGCCGAGGAACCGCAGCAGCAGCCGGTTGACCACGAACGCGGACGCGTCCTTGACCAGTACGCTCGACTTCTTGAGCTGCTTGCCGAGGGCGAACGCGGTGGCCAGCGCGGCGTCGTCGGTCTTCTCCGCGCGGACGATCTCCAGCAGCGGCATCACCGCGACCGGGTTGAAGAAGTGGAAGCCGACCACGCGTTCCGGATGCTTGAGCTGGGACGCCATCGCGGTGATCGACAGCGACGAGGTGTTCGTCGCCAGGATCGCCTCGGGGGAGACGTACTGCTCAAGGTCGGCGAAGACCTTCTGCTTGACGCCCAGTTCCTCGAACACCGCTTCGATCACGAAGTCGGCGTCGGCGAACGCGGCCTTGTCGAGCGAGCCGGTGACGAGTGCCTTCAGTCGGTTCGCGCCGTCCGGCGAAACCCGCTTCTTGGCCAGCAGCTTGTCGATCTCACCGTGCACATAGGACACACCCTTGTCGACGCGTTCCTGGTCGACGTCGGTGAGCACCACCGGCACCTTGAGGCGGCGGACGAACAGCAGCGCCATCTGGCTGGCCATCAGGCCCGCGCCGACGATGCCGACCTTGTTCACCTTGCGCGCCAGCGACCTGTCCGGCGCGCCCGCCGGCCGCTTGGCCCGCTTGTTGACCAGGTTGAACGAGTACAGCCCGGCACGCAGCGTGTCGTCCATGAGCAGTTCGGCGAGCCCGTCGGTCTCGGCCGCGTAGCCGCGGTCCAGATCGTTCTCCCTGGCCAGCTCCAGCAGCTCGACGGCCTTGGTCGCGCCGGGCGAGGCGCCCTTGGTGCGTCCGTCCACAATGGCCTTGGCGCGGGCGATGGCGGCGTCCCAGCCCGCGCCGCGGTCGATCTCGCGGCGGGCGGGGGTGATCTCGCCGTTGACGACCTTCGCCAGCCACAACAGGGACTGTTCGAGGTAGTCGGCCGAACCGAAGACCTCGTCGACGATGCCGAGCTCCGCCGCCTGCGCGACCTTGAGCATCTTGTTCTGCGCCAGCGCGTTCTCGATGATCACGGTGACCGCGGCGTCCGGCCCGATCAGGTTCGGCAGCAGCTGCGTGCCGCCCCAGCCCGGGAACAGGCCGAGGAAGACCTCGGGGAACGCGATCGCGGCGGTGTTCTCCGAAAGCGTGCGGTAGTGGCAGGAGAGCGCGAGTTCGAGCCCGCCGCCCATCACCGCGCCGTTGATGAACCCGAACGTCGGGATCTCGGTCTCGGTGAGACGGCGGAACACGTCGTGCCCGGTCTGCGCGATCTCCCGTGCCAGCGCCGGATCCGCGACCGCTTCGACGCCGGAAAGATCGGCGCCGACGGCGAAGATGAACGGCTTGCCGGTGACCGCGATCGCGGCGGGTTCCGCGGCGAAGGCGGTGTCGATCGCGGCGTCGAGGCTCACCAGGCCCTGCGGGCCGAAGGTGTTCGGCCGGGTGTGGTCGTGGCCGTTGTCCAGGGTGATCAGGGCGACCGGCTTGTCGAGGCCGGGCACCTTCACCAGACGAGTGACCGCGTTCGTGACGACCTCGTCGGGAAAGGCGGCTTTCGCCTGCTCAGCGGTGAAAGTCATTACTTCGCCCCCTCAAAGGCCGGGTTCTCCCAGATGACGGTCCCGCCCATGCCGATACCGATGCACATGGTGGTCAGGCCGTAGCGCACGTCGGGGCGCTCGGCGAACTGACGCGAAAGCTGCGTCATCAGCCGGACACCGGACGAGGCGAGCGGGTGACCGCAGGCGATCGCGCCGCCCCACTGGTTGACGCGAGGGTCGTCGTCGGCGATGCCGAAGTGGTCGAGGAAAGCGAGCACCTGGACGGCGAACGCCTCGTTGATCTCGAACAGGCCGATGTCGTCGATCGACAGACCGGTGCGCTTGAACAGCTTCTCGGTGGCGGGCACCGGGCCGATGCCCATGACCTCCGGTTCGACACCGGCGAAGGAGTAGCCCACCAGGCGCATGCCGACCGGCAGGCCGAGTTCGCGGGCGGTGTCCTCGTCGGCGAGCAGGGCCGCGGTGGCGCCGTCGTTGAGACCGGCCGCGTTGCCCGCGGTGATCCGGCCGTGCGGGCGGAACGGCGTCTTCAGCCCGGCGAGCTGCTCGACCGTGGTGCCCGGACGCGGCGGCTCGTCCTCGGTCGCGAGACCCCAGCCCAATTCCTTGGAGCGGGTGGCGACCGGAACCAGCTCGGGTCCGATCTTGCCGGTCTTCACCGCTTCGGCGTACTTCTCCTGGCTGCGCGCGGCGAAGGCATCGGTGCGCTGCTTGGTGATCTCGGGGAACCGGTCGTGCAGGTTCTCCGCGGTCTGGCCCATCACGAGCGCCGTCGGGTCGACGAGCTTGTCGGCGATGATGCGCGGGTTCGGGTCGACGCCCTCGCCCATCGGGTGGCGGCCCATATGCTCGACGCCGCCGGCGATGGCGATGTCGTACGCGCCGAAGCCGATTCCGCTCGCGGTCGTGGTGACCGCGGTCATCGCGCCCGCGCACATGCGGTCCAGCGCGAAGCCGGGCACCGACTTGGGCAAGCCCGCCAGCAGCGCGGCGGTGCGGCCGATGGTCAGGCCCTGGTCCCCGATCTGGGTGGTGGCGGCGATCGCCACCTCGTCGACGCGTTCGGGCGGCAGCTCGGGATGCCGCCGCAGCAGTTCACGGATGGCGTTGACGACGAGGTCGTCGGCACGGGTGCCGGCGTACATGCCTTTTTCGCCTGCCTTGCCGAAGGGCGTTCGCACCCCTTCGACGAAGGCGACATTGCGTACCGACCGCGCGTTCGGCGCGAGCGGTGTTGCTCCTGCGGCCACGAATGCTCCTGAAGTTGAGGTAGTCCTGACCGCACCCTAGCCCCGGTTACCGGTCGGTAACCAGGATGGTGGCCCGGTCGAGTGGGGGAAGGCACACTCCCGGGTGCGCTCGGGTCGGCCGCTTGGCCGATCCGGGGGCGGTGGGGAAGTTGCTATGTTCGAGGTGATCAGGGGGAGGGATCACGATGACATCGCCGGGGTCGGCCGTCACCCGTCGCGCGTTGCTGGGGATGGCGGTCCTGGTGCCGCTGGGCGCCTGCACTCGTGGGACGCCGCCTCCGAGCCCTTCGGCCCCTCCTCCGCCACCCCCGCCTGCTCCCTCCCGGCAGTTCCACGACCGGTTGATGGAGCTGGAGAAGAAGTTCGACGCCAGGCTCGGCGTGTACGCGCTCGACACCGAAGGCGGCAGCACGGTCGAACATCGCGCGGACGAGCGGTTCGCGTTCTGCTCGACGTTCAAAGGCGTCGCGGCTGCCGCCGTCTTGCAACGCAACCCGTTGTCGCATCTGGAAACCCGGGTCCGCTACTCCCGGGAAGACCTGATGAAACACGCTCCGGTCACCGGACAGCATGTCGCCACCGGCATGACGATCCGCCAGCTGTGCGACGCCGCCGTCCGGTTCAGCGACGGCACCGCGGGCAATCTGCTGCTGCGGGACCTCGGCGGCCCCGCCGCGCTGACGGCGTTCACGCGCAGCCTCGGCGACACCGTCACGCGGATGGACCGGGTCGAACCGGCCATCACCGAAGCCACCCCGGGCGACCTTCGCGACACCACGACTCCGCGTGCTTTCGCCGCCGACTACCGCGAGATCGTGCTGGGCGACACGCTGACGGCCGACAAACGCGATTTCCTCCGCGATCTGCTCCAGCGCAACGCCACCGGCGCCGAGCGGATCCGGGCGGGCCTGCCGCCCGGCTGGACCGTTGCCGACAAGACCGGGACGGGCGACTACGGCACGTTGAACGACATCGCCGTCCTATGGCCGCCGGCCAAAGCGCCGATCGTGCTGGCGATCATGTCCAGCAAGGCGGCCAAGGACGCTCCGTACGACCAGGCGCTGCTCGCCGAGGCCGCGAAGTACGTGGCCGAAACCTTCACGTGATTGGACGCGTAACTCGCGTGTCTGGAGCCGTAACTCGCGTGATTGAAGACGTAACTCGCGTGTCTGGAGGAGTTACGCCTCCAATCACGCGAGTTACGCGTTAGTTGCCGGTGGCGCTGGGAAGCAGGGCGGGGCAGCCGCCGGTGGCATAGGCCGGGTCGTACTCGAAGTGCCACTTCTCGTTGTCGTAGCGGCGGCACCAGCCGAGCGCGCCACCGTTCTCGTCCACCCACGCTGCCGAGTTCAGCGGCTGGATGTCGACGGCGATTCCCTTGACGTGCATGGACGTCTCCGGTTGCAACGCCCACTTCTTGGCCTGCTCCACGGAGCCGAACCGCTCGACGGCCTTGTCGAACTCGCGCTGTTGCTGGCTCCGGCTGCGCTTGCCGTCGTTCACGCAGAGCGTGATGTTCTGTGCCTTGGCCTTGGCGCGCATGGCGTTCCACGCTTCGATCACGTCCGGGCGCATACCGAAGGTGTCCTCGTCGACATAACGTTTGTCGACGGCGCATGTCGGCCCGCTCTCGGGGCCGGGGACCTCTTCGAGGATCGCGAGCGGTTGCCCGTTCACCGTCTTGACGGCCACGCCGGTGGCTCCCAGCGTCACCATCGCGATCCCGACGAGACCCAGCGCCACGAGCACGCTGATCGCGGTCCGGCGGCTGGAGACGACAGTGGTGGGCACCACTCCGAAGCTACCCAGCGTCCGGCGGGCCGCCAGGGTTTGTGACGTTGTTCCCAGAACGCCCCGGGAGGCCAACCGAATCGGAAAACGCCTGGTGGAGGGACGGTGCGTCCCGGGCCTGGCGGTGGTCGTGAGTGGCGTTTCGGGTTAGAGCCAAGGGTGGCTTAGGTACCTACGTGGTTCCGGCTGCGGTTGATGCCAGACCCGAGTCCGTGAAGGCCTCCTTCCCCAGTACATGAAGGACCCCTTCACTGCGCCAGGCGCAAGGAAGGGGTCCTTCATGTACCTCAAGCGGGACAAGAAAACTCCGGTACCGAGCCGGTCAAGTCTCGTGAGTGGCGTTTCGGGTTAGAACCCGAAACGCCACTCACGAGACGCGAGCCTCAGCGGCTCAGGTACCCGAGCCACCCGCCGTACCCGGTGATGTCCTCGGCGCCCTCCACGGCCACCGGTTCGCAGACGAACCCGGACACCTCGCTCCCGTCGGCCAGCCGCACCTTCCCGATCGCCAGCGGCGCGGGAACGCCCGCCACGAACTCGCCGAAGCCGCTCGAAGGCAGGTCCCACACCTCGGCCTCGATCGGCTCGCCACCCGAGGCGACCCGGACGAGACCGGGTTTGGGCGGCACGGTGTCCAGCGCGTAGAGCCGGTACTCGGCCGCGGTCGATCCGGAGGAAACGAACCGCCCGCCACGCGAGGTCAGTTCGTGGTTCAGCGGCTGCCCGCGCAGATGGGCGCCGACGACGGCGATCCGCGTCCGCCGCGGCACCAGCCGGGCGACGTCGGCGAGGATCCGGTCGGCGTACGCGGGGCCGACCAGCATCACCCCGAACGGCAGCCCGGAGACGGTTCCGGCGGGTACGGCGAGCGACGACAGGTCCAGCAGGTTCGTCGAGTTCGTGAACCGGCCCAACCGGGCGTTCACGCCCAGCGGATCGGCCTCGACCTCGGCGATCGTCGGGTGCCCTGTCGTCGTGGGCAGCAGCAGGCAGTCCACAGTGGACAACACTGCCGACGCTTCACGCGAAAGACCGTCGAGCGCGGCCAAGTCGGTGAACAACCGGTGTGCCGGGATGTCCTTCGCCGCACCGATGATCCGCCGCACGGCCGGATCGACGGCATCCGGGTGGGCGTCGATGAACTCGCCGACCGCCGAGTACCGCTCGGCCACGAAGGCGCCTTCGTACAGCAGACGCGCCGCGTCGAGAAACGCCGATATGTCGACAGTGACCAGCTCGGCTCCCGCGTCACGGAACTCGTGAGCCGCCGCGGAGAACGCGTCCGCCCACCCTTCCTGAAGGGGACCGAGAGCGTCCGGCACACCGATCCGGAAAGGACGGTGGACCACCGGAAGATCCCGCGGCTCGCTGAGACACGCGAAGGCCGCCGAAGCCTCGTCGACCGACCGCGCGAACACCGTCACGCAGTCGATGCTCGCGCACGCGGGCACGACACCGGCCGTCGGCAGCAGACCGCGTGTCGGCTTGAGGCCGACGATCCCGTTGAACGCCGCCGGGACCCGCCCGGATCCGGCGGTGTCGGTGCCGAGCGCGAGATCCGCGATGCCGAGCGCCACCGCGACCGCCGACCCCGAACTCGACCCGCCCGACACGTACGCCGGGTCGATCGCGTTCCGGACCGCGCCGTGCGGACTGCGCGTGCCGACCAGTCCCGTCGCGAACTGGTCCAGATTGGTCGTGCCGAGGATCAGCGCCCCGGCCGCCCGCAGCCGCGCCACCACCGGCGCGTCCTCGTCCGGCAGGTAGGCGTACTCGGGGCACGCCGCTGTCGTCGGCAGCCCGGCGACGTCGATGTTGCCCTTGACCGCGGCCAGTTTCCCGTACAGCGGCAGGGAATCCCCCGCCGCACGACGGGCTTCCAGCTTCTCCGCGTCGGCGAGCACGTCGGCCTCGGGACGCAGGTCGATCCAGATCTCGGGCCGGTCGACCCGCGCGATCCGGTGGTACGCGGCGCGCACCCGTTCCAGCACGCTCATCCCGCGCTCCTTCCCCATTGCCTGGTGGTGAACCCGCGCCGCGATCGACGTCGGCAGGGCGCGACCTGGTAAAGCTCGTTCCGGTGGGTGATCAGGGCGCCCTGCCACCGCGATAGCGGGGCCTTCGGCCGGGCGGGTTCACGCGTTATGTCCATTCGACGAGACCTCCTCAGCTCCGCCAAGAGGCTCCAAGACCACCAGCGGTGTGCCGGGGGCGACCTGATCGCCGGGGGAGACGAGCACCTCGACGACCTCCCCGGCGGCGGGCGCGGGGATCCGCGCCTCGGTCTTCATCGCTTCGAGGATCACCAGCGTCTCCGCCGGGTCGACCTTCTTGCCGGGGTCGACGTCCACCCGCCACACGGTGGCGGCGAACGGTGCCTCGACGACGTGTCCGCCGGGCGGGGCCTCGACCTTCGTGGTCGGGACCTTGGCCCCGACGGGCTCGGGGCGAGGGTCGAATTCACCTGCCGCCGCCCAGGCCTGCCGCTCCGCCTCGAACGCCGCGCTCTGCTTCGCCCGGAAAGAGGCGATGTCGGCGGCGTTGTCGGCCAGGAACCGCTCGTGGTCGGCCAGCGCGAACTCGCCGTCGGTGATGTCGAGTTCCAGTTCCCCCGCCGAACTCTGTGCCCGCAGGTCGAGCAGTTCCTCGGCGGTCACCGGGTACCACGAGATCCGGTCGAAGAACCGCAACAGCCAGGGCGAACCCGGTTCGAACGACCCGCGTTGCCGCCAGCCGCTCCACACCTGCACGGTCCGCCCGACGAACTGGTAGCCGCCGGGGCCTTCCATCCCGTAGATGCACAGGTACGAGCCGCCGATGCCGACCGAGTTCTCCGCGGTCCAGGTGCGGGCCGGGTTGTACTTCGTGGTGACCAGCCGGTGCCGCGGATCAAGGGGAGTGGCCACCGGCGCGCCGAGATAGACGTCGCCGAGGCCGAGCACCAGGTATTCCGCGTCGAACACCGTGCGGTAGACGTCGTCCACACTGGACAGACCGTTCACCCGCCGGATGAACTCGATGTTCCACGGGCACCACGGCGCGTCGTCGCGGACGCCCGCCATGTACCGCTCGATCGCTTCGCGCGTCGCCGGGTCGTCCCAGGACAGCGGCAGCCGTACTGTCCGGCTCGGCACCACGAGATCGGCGGTGCGCGGCAGATCGTGCTCCACCTCCTGCACGAGCCCGAGCAGTTTCGGCACCGGCAGCACGTCCGGGTCGACGTGGACCTGTAGCGAGCGGATGCCCGGGGTCAAGTCGACGACGCCGTCGAGCCCTTCCGTGGCCAGCCGATCGGCCAGGGCGTGGACCCGCATCCGCAGGGCCAGATCGAGTTTCATCGGCCCGTACTCGATCAGCAGGTTGTCGTCGCCGCTGCGCCGGTAGGTGACCTCGGGGTTCTCGTCCGATGTGGACAGACGGCCGAGGATGCCACCGTCGTCGATCGGTTTCCGGCTCGCCTTGACCGCGGTGTGGGGCGTATCCCGCAAGGAAGAGGCGTGCTCGGTGGTGATCGGCACGAACCGCACGGTGTCGCCCGGCCGCAACTGGCCGAGTTTCCAGCGCTGCCCGGTCACCACGGTCGCCGGGCAGACGAACCCGCCGAGGCTCGGCCCGTCCGGTCCCAGCAGGATCGGCAGGTCGCCGGTGTAGTCGACGGCACCGATCGCGTACGGCGTGTCGTGGATGTTCGACGGGTGCAGGCCCGCCTCACCGCCGTCTTCCCGCGCCCAGCGGGGCCGGGGTCCGACGAGCCGGACCCCGGTCCGCGCGGAGTTGAAGTGGACCTCCCAGTCGGTGGCGTAGAACGTTTCGACGTCGTCCGGGGTGAAGAACTCCGGCGCGGCGTGTGGTCCCTCGGACGCGCCGATCTCCCAGTGCGTCGCGAAGACCGGCCGTTCGGCTTCGGGAACCGGTCCGGTGACGGCGTTCTCCGGTTCCGGACCGGGGGAGAGGACGTCGCCGGTCGCCAGCGCGCGCCCGCCGTGCCCGCCGAAGCCGCCCAGGGTGAACGTCGCCGCGCTGCCCAGGAAGCCCGGCACGTCGATCCCGCCGCGGACGAGCACGTACGCGCGGAGCCCGGCGATGCCGGTGCCGACGTCGAGCACGCCTCCCGCGGGGATCTCGAGGGGCGTCCACTGTGGAACGGGCGTGCCGTCAAGGGTCACCGGCGACGGCGATCCCGTGACGCAAACGATTGCGGCGTCGGTGAACTTCAGCGAGACACCGTCTACGGTGCACTCCAAGCCCGCCGCGCCTTCGGGATTGCCGAGCGCGCGGTTGCCGAGACGCAGCGACAAATCGTCCATCGGGCCGCTCGGCGGGACACCCACGTGCCAGAACCCCAGCCGTCCCGGCCAGTCCTGGACGGTGGTCATCGTGCCGCCCCGCAGGACCTCGATCCGCGGCTCGGGATCGGTGATCGTGTCGAGCGTCGCGGTGTCGTGCGTGATCTCGTGCAGCCGCTGATCGGCGGCGACCGCGCGCAACTGGCCGAGGTTCGTCCGGACGCCGTCCACCCGGCTCTCGCGGAGCGCCTCGCCCAGGGCGGCCAGCGCCGCCTCCCGGTCCGCGCCGACGGTGATCACCTTGGCCAGCAGGGGGTCGTAATGCGTCGTCACGTTCGCGCCGGCCTCGACCCAGGTGTCGACCCGGACGCCTTCGGGGAAGTCGGCGCGGGTCAGCAGACCCGCGCTCGGGCGGTGCCCGGCGGCCGGGTCCTCGGCGTAGACCCGCGCTTCGACCGCGTGCCCGCGCGGTGACGGCGTGGTGGCGAACATCCCGGTGTCGCCGTCGGCGAGCCGGAGCATCCACTCGACGAGGTCGATCCCGTACACCGCTTCGGTGACCGGGTGTTCGACCTGAAGGCGCGTGTTCACTTCCAGGAACGCGGCCACTTCCCGCCTCGGGTCGTAGATGAACTCGACCGTCCCGGCCGACCGATAGTGCACCGAAGCGCAGAGATCGACGGCCGCGGAGACCAGTTTCTCCCGCACCGCTTCGGAAAGCCCTGGCGCGGGGCACTCTTCGAGCACCTTCTGGTTGCGCCGCTGCAGGGTGCAGTCCCGCGTGCCGAGCGCCAGCACCTTGCCCGCGCCGTCGCCGAACACCTGGACCTCGACGTGCCGCGCGTGGGTCACCAGCTGTTCGAGGAACACGCCCGAGGTCGAGAAGCTCTTGGCCGCGATGCTCTGCACCGCTTCCCAGGCGTCCCGCAGTTCGTCGGCGGACGCGCAGGCCCGCATGCCGATCCCGCCGCCACCGCCGGTGGCCTTGAGCATCACCGGATAGCCGACCATGGCGGCCGCGGTTTCGGCGTCGGCGAGGGTGTCCAGCAGCCCGGTGCCGGGCAGCATCGGGACACCGGCCTCGACGGCCTTCAGCCGCGCGGTGTGCTTGCTGCCGAATACTTCGAGATGGTCCGCGGTGGGTCCGGCGAACCGGATCCCGGCCGCTTCCGCCGCTCTGGCGAAAGCGGCGTCTTCGGACAGGAAGCCGTAACCCGGATGGATCGTGTCCGCCCCGGTCTTCACCGCGGCTTCGATGATGGCGTCGGCGAGGAGGTAACTCTCCCTCGCCGGTGCCGGGCCGAGCCGGACGGCTTCGTCGGCAAGCCGTACGTGCGCGGCCGTACGGTCGGCGTCGGAATAGACGGCGACCGTCGGAATGCCCATCTCCCTTGCGGTCCGGATGACACGGACCGCGATTTCCCCCCGGTTGGCGACGAGCAGCTTCACCCGGCACCGCCGGTGACGATCATCCGGACCGGCGTCGGGTCGAAGCCGTTGCACGGGTTGTTGATCTGCGGGCAGTTCGACACCAGGACCAGGACGTCGGTCTCGGCACGCAGCTTGACCTCCAGGCCGGGCGCCGAAATGCCGTCGACGATGCCGAGCGTGCCGTCCTGTTCGACCGGCACGTTCATGTACCAGTTGACGTTGCTGACCAGATCCCGTTTGCCGAGGCCCCATTTGGCGCCTTCGGTCAGGAAGTTCTCGACGCAGGCGTGCTGGAACCGCGTGTGCTGGCCGTAGCGGAGGCTGTTCGACTCCTTGCTGCAGGCGCCGCCGATCGTGTCGTGCCGCCCGCAGGTGTCCTCGACGACGGTCAGCAGCGGTGCGCCCTCGCCGGTGCGCAGCACGCTGCCGGTGGTGAGGAAGATATTGCGCTGCGCGGCGATCGTGGCGGCCGCGCTGTACCTCTTCGCCGTGTCGGCGGCGTCGTAGCAGAGGAAGTCGACGGCCTGGTTGCCGCCGAGATCGATGATCGCGAGCGTCTCGCCCTCGCGGAGCACGGTGGAGTACGGCGCCCGCGCGGCGACCTCGGTGTCGGAGATGATCGTCATGCGAGGCCCCTTGCGGTGAGGTAGTCGGCGGTGTTCTCGAAGGCACGCTGCGCCTCGGGGGAAACCGTCCACTCAGGACTGTCCGGAGTGGACGGGGCGGAGCGCTGGGCGAGGACTCGCAGCGGCGTGACCGGGTAGTCCGGGCGCGGATCGAGCGGATGTGCCACGTTGGCGATCAGGACGACGACCGGGAGTTCCGTGCGCAGGACCACGGATTTGCCGGGACCGGCCGAACCGGTGAACGTGAGCCCGCCGTCGGCCTCCACGTGGACGCCTTGGAAGAAGGACAGGCTCGGCGGGAGGTCACGCGGCGTGAGGCCGTGTTTGGCCGCGGCGAGGGTGAACAGCGCGTTGCCCGATGGCGAAGCACCCTGCGGGCTCCCGTCGCCGTAGCGCTGCGCGTTACTGTCCACAGTGGACGTTCCGCAGAGGGCGTCGTGCTTGCCGCTCTCGTCGGTGACGACGGTCGCGAGCACCCGTGCCTGATCCGAAAGCAGGGCGATCGCCTCGCCGAGGTAGGCGTTCCACTGGACCTTCACCGTGTCCGCGACGTTCAGCCGCTCCCAGGGCTGGTCCGCGTTGAACAGCAGCAGATGCGCGCAGGCGTCCCCCTCGACGTCGGTCAGCCGCAGCTCGGTGCCGCGGGCGAGGACCTTGTGGGTGTAGCCGCCGCCGGCGACGGTCTCGGCCCAGACCAGCTTCGCCGGGTCGATCCCGGGCGGCGGGTCCGGCCAGGTGGACGCGGGGATTGCGGGCATCGCTTCGGTCACCGTGCCCGCCTGTGCGCGGGCGTGGTCGCGAGCGCCGTACGTGGTCGATGTCGTGCTCATGGAACCTTCCTTCAGGTCGCGGGGACGGGAACCGTGGTGAGCGCGGAGCGGCGGCGCCAGCAGAGATAGCCGGTGAGCAGCGCGGCGCCGACGAACTCGATCGGGAACAACAGGACCCAGACGGAACCGGTGCCCGCCAGGTCGTAGATCTCGGCTCGTGGCCAAGCGATGTTGACGATCATCATCGCGCCGTACCCTACTGCCGCGATGTTGACCGGAATAGCCCATCGCCCCAGGGAGAAATGGCCGGGCTCGGCGGTGAAACGGCCTTGACGGCGCCGGAGCAGCAGCGGCCCGGTCACCAGGAGATAGGCGAGGTAGACCACGACCACCGAAGTGCCGGTGATCGTGCTGAAGATGGTCGGGTTCCCCAGATTCAGCAGCAGGAGCCCGATGGCGAGCGCCCCGGACAGCACGGCGGGCGCGATCGGTGTGCCGGTGCGGGCGTTCACCGCGGAAAGGCGCCTGGCGCCGGGGAGCGCGCCGTCGCGGGCCATGGAGTAGATCAGCCGCACGGTGCCGGTCTGGATGGTCAGGGTGCAGACGACGACCGCGATCGCGACGTCGGCGAGGAAGACCCGGCCGAGAGTGTCACCGAAGACGGCGGTGATCACATACGGCAGGCCTTTCCCGGCCAGTTGCCCGTCGGTCAGGCTCGGCGCCGCCATCAGCGCGGTGAGGACGACGGCGAGCCCGCCGACCCCGGAGATCAAGAGCGCGCGGAGCACGGCGCGCGGGGCGACACGGCGCGCGTCCTTGGTCTCCTCGGCGACCGAGGCCGCGGTGTCGAAACCGTAGAGAACGTACGCGGCCATCAGTGCCGAAGCGAGAACGCCGCCGGCTCCCGGGCTTTCGCCCGCCGGCTGGGTCACGACCTGCGGGCCACGGACAGCGAACGACGCGAGACCGACGACCAGCACGAGGACGCCGACGAGTTCCGCGGCGACCCCGATGTCGTTGATCCGCGCCATGAGCCGTACGCCGCCCGCGTTGATCGCGGTGGTGATGACGATCAGCAGGGTGCCGAGCAGGACGGCGTTGCTGGCGCCGGTCGGGGAGGTGATCGCGGGATCCCCGCCGACGAGCTGGAAGCCGCTCCAGACCGACGGGAGGACCACCTGCAGCGCGATCGCGGCACCGGCGAGCGCGACGACGCAGCCGACCAGCATCATCCAGCCGGCGAGCCAGCCCCCGAATCCGGGGGAGAGTTGTTTCGCCCACTGGTAAACCGATCCGGCCAGCGGGAATCGGGCGGCGAGTTCGGCGAAGTTGAGCGCGACGAGCAATTGCCCGGCGATGACCAGCGGCCATGTCCAGAAGAAGAGCGTGTCGCCGAAGGAATAGCCGAAGGCGAACAGCTGGAACACCGTGGTCAGGATGGAAACGAAGGAGAAACCGGCGGCGAAGGCGGAGAATCCGCCGAGTGTCCGGCGAAGTTCTTGGCGGTACCCGAAGGCGGAAAGGTCTTCGGAAGGCATTTGCGGAGGCTCCTGTCTCAAGGGCCGAATTTCGATCGGCTGACCGAAATTAAGCGCGTGCGGGATCCTTCCGATCTCCGCCGGGTAAGCGCGGTGTTAACAGATACCGGATTGGGTAACCTGGGCCGACCACCGGACGTAACAAAGATCTTCGCGAAGAAATGGCAGGATCGGATAGATGACGAAAACGACCGGGGTGGGAAGGCCGAGAGCCAGCGGCGCCGCGGCGAGCAAGCGGGAAGCGCGGCTCGCCGTATTGGACGCGGCGGGGGAGCTGTTCACCGGCGCCGGGTACGCGGCGACGACCACCCGAGCGATCGCCGAACGCGCCGGCCTGCGCCAGGCGTCCCTCTACTACCACTTTCCGTCCAAAGAGGACATTCTCGCGGCGCTGCTGGAGGACACCGTCCGGCCGTCACTGGACGTCGCGGGCGGGCTTTCGGCGCAGCTCGCGCCGGTCGGCGCACGGCTGTGGGCGCTGGCGTACGCGGACATCCATCTGCTCGGCAGCGCGCGGCACAACCTCGGCGCCCTGTACCTGCTGCCGGAGATCTCGTCGCCGAGGCTGGCGCGATTCCGCGCCGAACGGGCGGAACTCAAACGCGTCTACGGCTCGCTCGTCGCCGCGGCCGGCGTACCCGGTGGCCTCGTCGGCATCCGGACCGACCTCGTGTTCGGGCTCGTCGAGAGCATCGCGATCGTCCGGCGTGACCAACCGGACCTGGACGTCGAAGCGCACGCCGTCGAAGGGGCCGACAGCGTGCTGAGGCTCGCCGGTATCGGGGAACCGGACGCGGGGCTGCGTGCCTCCGCCCGGATGCTGCTGGAGGACTGAAAGCGGATCAGGCGGTGGCGGTGGCGTGCAGCGCCTTGCTCAGCGCCGCCACGGTCAGCTCGACCTGCCACGGCCGGGCACCGCCGTCGCGGAGCACCTGGGCGACGGCGTCCTCGCTCAGCTCCGCGGGCGGACGCCAGCAGGTGCGGCGCACCAGTTCCGGCAGCAGCAGGTTCTCCACCGGCAGCCGCCGGTCCTCCGCGATCGCGGCCAGCGCCGCGCGGGCGGCGACGAGCCGGGCGGCGGCGTCGGGATCCTTGTCCGACCACCGGTTCACCGGCGGCGGGCCGTCGGTCTGCTGCGCGGGGGTCGGCAGTTCGTCGGCGGGGAGCGCGCGGGCGGCCTGCAGATGCCGCAGCCAGCTCGCGGTGTACTTGCGCTGGACCCGGCCGCTGAACACCGGCAGCGCTTGCAACTGCTCGACGGTCTTCGGGTCCGCGGTGACAGCGTTGATGATGGCGGTGTCGGGCAGGATCCGGCTCGGCGCGCGGTCACGTTTGCGGGCGAGCTCGTCCCGCGCCTGCCACAGTTCGCGCACGGCGGCGAGACCGCGCGCGCTCCGGATCTTGTGCACCCCGGAGGTCCGGCGCCACGGCTCGGCCCGAGGGGCGGGCGGCGGCGCGGTGCGGACGGCCTCGAATTCCTGCTGGGCCCAGTCGAGCTTTCCCTGGGCGGCCAGATCGGCCTCGAGTTTCTCGCGCAGCTCGATGAGTAGCTCGACGTCGAGGGCGGCGTAGTTCAGCCAGTCGACGGGAAGCGGGCGCTTCGACCAGTCGGCGGCGCTGTGGCCCTTCTCCAGCTGGTAACCGAGAAGGAGTTCGACAAGGGTGCCGAGGGCGACCCGTTCGTACCCGGCGAGCCGTCCGGCGAGTTCGGTGTCGAACAGGCTCTTCGGGTGCAGGTCGAGTTCGGCGAGGCACGGCAGGTCCTGAGAGGCCGCGTGCAGCACCCATTCGGCGTTGTTGAGCACGTCCGCGAGGGGTTCGAGCTGCCCTTCGAGCGGAATGGGGTCGATGAGGAAGGAGCCGGCACCTTCGCGGCGCAGCTGCACGAGATAGGCCTTCGGCCAGTATCGGTAGCCGGACGCGCGTTCGGTGTCCACGGCGATGGCCCCGCTGCCGCTCGCGATCTTCACGCAGGCTTCGGCGAGGGCTGTCGCGTCGGCGATCACCGGCGGAGTGCCCTCGGCGGGCTCGCGCAGAAGAACCGGTCCACCGGTGTCATCGGTGCCGTTCTTCGGGTCCGTCTGCGGTTCTCCGGGTCGGTCGCCTTCCATAGGTGAAGACCCTACGGGACGAGCGGACCGCGCCTGGTCCGCCCGCCCCGCAGGGCTGTTCGCCTTTGTCAGCGGATCACGCCGGCACGCATGGCCAGCGCCACCATCTGAGCCCGGTCACCCGTGCCGAGCTTGCGCCCGATGCGGGAGAGGTGGGACTTCACGGTGAGAGCGGAGAGGCTGAGTTCCTCACCGATCTCCTTGTTGCTCTGGCCGTCGGCCACGAGCTGCAGCACCTCGACCTCGCGCGCCGAAAGCTCGCGCGGGGTGTTGTCGGTGCCGGCGACTCGGGTGCCGGTGGCCAGGACCGGTGCGACGCTCGGGTCCGCGTAGACGCCGCCCTCGAGCACCCTGCGGACGCCGTCGGTCACTACGACCGGCGATGCCGACTTGAGCAGGTATGCCTGGGCGCCGGCCTGGAACGCCGACCTGACCGCGTACGGGTCGTCTGATGAAGCGAGCACCACTACTCGAGGCCAGCCATGGCTACGGAGTTCCGTAACCAGCTCGATGCCGCTGCCATCCGGCAGTCCGAGATCGAGGATCGCCAGATCACAAGGCCCTGTGGCCTGTGCTCGCGCCCTCGCCTCGGCCACCGTGGCGGCCTCGTGGACGGTGCCCGCACCCATCTGTGCGAGTCTTGCTGAGATTGCCTCCCTCAACAATGGGTGGTCATCGACCACCAACACGGAAAAAAGCTCTTCCCGCGGGTGCGGAACCATGCTCGCCGGCAATGAACCGGCTGGCGTGGATCGGACGGCCTGAGAAATGCCGACGGTAGCCACGTCACTACCTCCCTGGAGTCGGTCGTGCCCCCCGACCGGCACCGGGACTTTCGGCCGTTTAGCCGCGCCAGCTTTAGACCGAAAGTGGTGTCGTCGATGGCACTGTAGCCGCCCCGAGGCCTTCACGGGGGGATCGAATGGGTATCTATCTCAAACCAGTGGTCACTCAGGGAGTTCGTAGTAACACGATCGGGCTAGTACACAGCCGGTGGCTAACACATCGCCGAACGAACACGATGCACTGGGGATACCGGGGCCCAACCGACTGTGCAGATGAGCCGTGCACCTGCCGGTGCCTCTGCCCGGGACGCTCGAAGAGCAGTGCGCGGGGACCCGGAAAGCGTCCCCGGCATGGGGCTTGATCAACTTCGCGGAGAGTCATGATCGCTCCGCTCAGTGACTGCGCCAGTAACGCTCCGGAAGGTCTCCGGGGTGCCCGGAGAGCCGTTTCGGGCTCACTTGATCTTGTTGCGCACGGTGACAGCCGGGTTAGCACGAACGGGGTGGTTCAGACCTCTGTTCGACCGGCTCCGTGCTGGTCGGGGCTGGTCTGGTCCGAATGGCCGCGTCGGGTCTCTCGACGCCGTACGGACGCTCTCGGGGCTCGCGGATGGAGTAGGCGAAGGCGCCTTCGGTCGCTTCGGGGGTCTTCGCGGGGACATGAAGGACTCCTTGCTTGCGCTAGGCGCAATGAAGGAGTCCTTCATGTCCTTGGGTCGCCGATCCGCCGGCGATAGCAAGGGACCTTTAGTATCGCTAGCTTTCCTAGCGGTGCTAGATGGCCGGAACTCGCAAAATAACCCAAATGCTATGTCTCGATTGCCGGGATTCGGCGTGTCGGGACCGCTGCCGAGTCCGTGAAGGCCTCCTTGAGGGACCCAGAGTCCCTCAAGGAGGCCTTCACGGACCTCTGCCTGCGTCTGACCTGCGGGTTGGCGGGTGGGTCGTGGGGTGATGTCACCACCAGGCCGATGGACGTCGCGCCCGTGACCGGGTCGGCCGTGAGTTCCGCGTCCAATCACGCGTGTTACGCCTAAGGCCACACGACGACCAAGGGGATCTCAGAGCGCGAGCCCCGAGTAGTGGGTAAATGCGGTGTCCCTCAAGGAGGCCTTCACGGACCTACGGAAGTCGTGAGCGGCACTCGCCGGACAGCAGGAGGCCTCTCGGGGACCCGAGTGGGGATGCGAAGGTTCTCTGAGCCGACCGTCAGGAGGACTGGCGCTGCTCGAAGAGGGTCACGCCCACCGGCGGCAGCCCGACGACGCTCGCCATCACCTGGCAGAAGGCCTGCCCGTGCGGCCGCAGTGCGGCGTCGGTCGGCGTCCAGGACGCCCGGAGTTCCAGATCGTCGGTGCGCGAGGGTCCTGAGATATCGCCGAAGCGAGCCGAGGAAGTCTCGGTGACGGTGCCGCCCAGCGCCGTCCAGTCCGCGCCGGAGCTCTCCAGCGCGTCGGTCAGCCACGACCAGCCCACGGCCGGCAGGAAGGGATCGGTCGCCAGTTCGCGGTCGAGTTCCGCGCGGACGTACATGACCAGCCGCAGGACCCCGTCCCAGCCCTCCTGGCCGTCCGGGTCGTGCAGCAGCACCAGCCGTCCCGACGCCAGCACGTCCGCCGGTCCTTCCACCTCGCAGCTCACCGCGTAGGACCACGGCGCCAGCCGCTGCGGCGGGCGCATCGTCTCCAGCTGCACTTCGGGGCGGGGCCGGACCGATTGCAACGCCGCGACGGCTTCACGGAAGAGATCGGGTACTGATGTCATCGCGGTCACCAACCGACTGTAGGACGGGACAGTCCGGTTCGGGGCGCAGGCGCGCCGAGAGTAAGGCCCCTGAGCACCCATGGCACCATGAACCGTGATGTCTCCTTCAGCTGCTTCTCCCGCGCAGACCGTTCCCGCGGCCCGTCGCGCCCTGCCCGGTGCGCCGTTCCTGGCCGCCGCGCGCGGTGAACGCCCGGCCCACACCCCTGTGTGGTTCATGCGCCAGGCGGGCCGGTCGCTGCCCGAGTACCGGGCGCTGCGCGAGGGCACCTCGATGTTCGACGCCTGCTTCGACCCCGAGATGCTCGCCGAGATCACGCTCCAGCCGATCCGCCGTCACGGCGTCGACGCGGCCATCCTCTTCAGCGACATCGTCGTCCCGCTCAAGGCGGCGGGCCTCGACATCGACATCGTCGCGGGCACCGGACCGGTGGTCGCCGAGCCGATCCGCGACGCCGCGGGCGTGCGCGCGCTGCCGGTGCTGGACCCGGAGCAGGTGGAGCGGGTCGCCGAGGGCGTCCGGCTCCTGGTCGGGTCGCTGGGCGAGACGCCGCTGATCGGGTTCGCGGGCGCGCCGTTCACCCTGGCGTCGTATCTCATCGAGGGCGGCCCGAGCCGCAACCACGAACACACCAAAGCGCTCATGCACTCCGAGCCGGAGCTGTGGCACGAGCTGGCCGGGCGTCTCGCCGACATGGCGATCACCTTCCTGTCCGCGCAGCTGGACGCCGGGGCCGACGCGATCCAGCTGTTCGACTCATGGGCGGGCGCGCTCTCGGAGCGGGACTACCGCGAGTTCGTCCTGCCGCATTCGGCGAAGGTGCTGTCCGCGGTCGCGAGCTACGGCGTGCCCCGGATCCACTTCGGCGTCGGCACCGGCGAGCTGCTGGTGGCCATGCGCGACGCGGGCGCCGACGTGGTCGGCGTCGACTGGCGTATCCCGCTCGACGAGGCGGTCCGGAGGCTCGGCGGCGGTGTCGTCCAGGGCAACCTCGACCCGGCGCTGCTGCACGCGTCCTGGCCGGTGCTCGAAGCGGAGGTCCGGCGCATCCACGCCGAGGGCCGCGCGGCCGACGGCCATATCTTCAACCTCGGCCACGGCGTACTGCCCGGCGTCGACCCGGACGTTCTGACGCGCGTGGTCGGGCTGGTACACGAACTCCGATGAGAACGATCGCCGTCATCGGTGGCGGTATCTCGGGGCTGACCGCGGCGTACCGGCTGCGGACGCTGCTCGGCGAAGCCGCCCGGATCGTCGTTTTCGAAGCGACGGAGTCCCTCGGTGGAAAGCTCCGCACGGTCGAACTCGCCGGTGAACGCTACGACGTCGGCGCGGAGGCCTTCCTCGCCCGCCGCCCCGAGGCGCTCGCTTTGGTCCGCGAGGTCGGGCTGGGCGGAAGCCTCGTCCACCCCACCAAGGCCCGCGCCAAGATCCACGCCGGCGGATCCGTGCTCGGCCTGCCGCCGGGCACGGTCATGGGCGTTCCGGCCTCGGCCGACGCGGTCGCGGGAGTGCTGTCGGAGAAGGGCCGCGCGCTGGTCGAAGCCGAGTCGTCGCTGTCACCGGTGGAACTGCCCGCCGGTGACATGCCACTCGGCCCGCTGCTGCGGGAGCGCTTCGGCGACGAACTGGTCGACAGGCTTGTCGATCCGCTGCTCGGCGGGGTCTACGCCGGGGGAGCGGACGGCCTCGGGCTGCGCGCGACGATGCCCGGTCTCGCGTCCGCGATCGATCGCGGCGCGCGCTCGCTCACCGAAGGCGCCGCCTCGCTCATGCCCGCCTCGCCGAGCACGGCGCCGGTCTTCGGCACCCTGCTCGGCGGCCTCGGAACGCTGATCACGCGGCTCGCGGAGCTGTCCCGCGCCGAGATCCGGACCGGGACCACCGTGACGGCACTCGAGCGCACCGCCGGCGGCTGGAAGGTCGACGACCTCGACGCCGACTCGGTTCTTCTCGCGGTCCCGGCGCCTTCGGCCCGGCGGCTGCTCGACGGTGTCGCAGGAGTGGCGTCGTCGATGTTCGCCAAGGTCGAACTCGCGTCGATGGCGGTGGTCGCGCTCGCGCTCCCGCCGGGGACCGCGCTGCCGGAGTCGTCCGGGGTGCTGATCGGCGCCGGGGAGCGAGACGCCGCCGGGAAGCCGTTCGCCGCCAAGGCGTTCACCTTCTCCTCCCGCAAATGGGCGCAGTACGGCGAAGGCCCGATGCTGGCGCGTGGCTCGGTCGGCCGCTTCGGCGAACCGGGCGCGCTGCACGCCGACGACGACGAACTCGTCCGCGTGGTCCGCGACGATCTGGCCCGGCTGACCGGGGTCACCGCCGAACCGATCGACACCCTGGTGACCCGATGGGGCGGCGGGCTCCCGCAGTACGGCACCGGACACCTCGTCCGCGTCGAGCGGATCGAACGCGCCGTCGCCGGCGTTCCTGGCCTCGCCGTGGCGGGCGCGACGCTGCACGGCGTCGGGCTCCCGGCGTGTATCGCCACCGCCGACGCAGCCGCCCGCCGCATCGCCGGGATCACACCGACCCACGAGGGCTCTTGAGCACCGGCAGTGCCAAGATGGCGGTATGGCGCGGCTGAACTACAACGAGCTCAATGACACCATCCGCTACACCGCCTGGTCGGTCTTCCGGGCCGAGCAGGGCAAGCTCGGTGAAGACCGCGCGAAGGCGACCGCGGAGACCACCGAGTACCTCGACGCCCTGGAGTCCAAGGGCGTCGTCGTCCGCGGTGTCTACGACCTTTCGGGGCTGCGTGCCGACGCCGACTACATGATCTGGTGGCACGCCGAGGAGATCGAGCAGGTCCAGGCGGCGTACAGCGGTTTCCGGCACACCCCGCTCGGCCGCGCGTCGGCGCCGGTGTGGAGCCAGGTCGCGCTGCACCGTCCGGCGGAGTTCAACAAGAGCCACATCCCGGCGTTCCTCGCCGGTGAAGAGGCCCGCAAGTTCATCTGCGTCTACCCGTTCGTCCGCTCCTACGAGTGGTACCTGCTGCCGGACGACGAGCGCCGCAAGATGCTCGCCGACCACGGCAAGGAGGCCCGCGACTACCCGGACGTCCGCGCCAACACGGTCGCGTCGTTCGCGCTGGGCGACTACGAGTGGATCCTCGCTTTCGAGGCCGACGAACTGCACCGCATCGTCGACCTGATGCGGCATCTGCGCGGCACCGAGGCCCGCCTCCACGTGCGCGAGGAGATCCCGTTCTACACCGGGACGAAGGTGGCCCCCGCCGAGCTGATCGCGCTCCTGCCCTAGTGAAGGCCTCCGTGGACACCCGCGTCTGGACCACGCTCACCGGCGACACCCTCGCCGAAGACGCCGTCGAGATCACCGGCCCGGAGTCGGTGCTGTCCGGCACCTTCCGGGTCGAGAAGGCGGCGACCACGAGTATCGCCGCCGCGACGCTGGCCGCCGGTGAGCTCTTGCGGCTGCGCGGGATCGAGCCGGGCAAGGTCTCGGTCGACACCCGGCACGCCGCCGCGTCGTTCCACAGCGAGCAGTACATCCGGGTCGACGGCGAACCGGTGCCGTTCAGCGCGCCGCTGTCCGGCGACTACCAGGCGAACGACGGCTGGGTGCGGCTGCACTGCAACTACCCGCGTCACGTCTCCGCCGTGTGCTGGGGCCTGGGCGTGCCCGCGACCCGCGCGGCGTTCGAGAAGGTCGTGGCGGCCAAGTCGAAGTACGAGGTCGAGTCGGCGGTGATCGGTGCCGGCGGTGCGGCCGCGGTGCTGCGCTCCCGCGAGGAGTGGCTGGCGCACAAGCAAGGACAGGCTGCCGGCGGGCTGCCCGTCGCCGAGATCCGCTCGCTCGGGCCGTCGGAACCCGTGCGCCTGTTCGAGTCCGACCGGCCGCTGGGCGGGGTGCGGATCCTGGACCTGACCCACGTCATCGCCGGACCGGTCGCGGGCCGCGTGCTCGCCGCGCACGGCGCCACCGTCATGCACATCGGGTCTGCCCAGCTGCCGACCGTGCCGCCGCTGGCCGTCGACACCGGGATGGGCAAGCTCTCGGCGTACGTCGACCTGGAGACCGAGGCCGGGCGCTCGCGGCTGCGCAAGCTGATCGCGCGCGCCGACGTCGTGCTGCAGGGTTTCCGGCCGGGATCGTTGGTGGCCAAGGGTTTCTCGCCGGAAGCGATCGCGGAGCTCCGGCCGGGGATCGTGGTCGCGGACCTGTCCGCCTACGGCTGGGAAGGGCCATGGGCGCGCAGGCGCGGGTTCGACAGCCTGGTGCAGATGGCGTCGGGGATCGCCGACGAGGGCGGCAAGACCGCCGGGCTCGACGGCCCGGGACCGCTTCCGGTGCAGGCACTCGACCACGCGACCGGCTGGCTCACCGCGGCGGCGATCATGACCGCGCTCCGCCGGGCGGCCACCGATGGCGGCACCCAGCACGTCCGTACCTCGCTCGCCGGGACCGGGGAGTGGCTGAACTCCTTGGGACGCAAGGAAGCCGGGCCCACCGGCTTCGACGGCGGCGACTGGACCGAAGAGGTCGACGGTCAACTCGGCCGGGTCACGCGGGTCAAGATGGCCGGTGCGCTGCCCGGCTCGAATCCGCAGTGGACGGAAGCGACGCACGTACCCGGAAGCGACCGCCCGGTCTGGTGAACCGCCGCAAGTAGGTGACTAATTGCGAGCGTTTGCTGGTTTCTGGGGCGGTTGGTCGGTGTCGTGAAGGGCACCTTTGAGACGTCGAACGTCCTGAAGGGTCCCTTTGAGACATCCTGGAAGACCGCGAACCGCCGCAAGTAGGTGACTAATTGCGGCGTAGGCGTAGCCGTAGGCGGCCGGCGAGGCGTCCCTTCGGTTTGGGTACCTCACCGCGTTCCACGAGCCACGCGCCGAAGGCGTCCGCGTACGCCCGCGCGCGGATCGCGTCGGTCTTCGGGCTGCTCGTCGCGTACTCGCGGAAGAGTGCGCCGAACCGGTCTCCGAGCGCCTCGGCGAGGTCCGGGCGAAGGTAGGCGACCAGCCTGCTTTGCTTGTTCCGCAGGACGTTCGCTTCGATACGGAGCCGCTCCGCGTCGAAGCCCGCCGGGGCGTCGCCTCCGGCGAGCAGCGCCTTGAGCAGCTCGGCCTGCCGCGCGGCGAGCCGCTCCCGGGGCGACGTCACGGCGAGACCGCTTCCCTGAGCGCGGCCAGTTCGGCCGCCAGTTCGCTGTCGGGCGGGTAGTCGTCGTCGCGCTCCAGCAGGACACCCGGCGGCTCGGTGCGCCGCCGCAGTTCACGCAGCAGGTCCAGCACCTCCGGTACCACCGGATGGGCGTGCGTGTCGTGGTAGACGCCGTCGCGTTCGACACCACCCGCCATATGCGTGTACGCCAGCCGCTCCCACGGGATCTCGTCGAGGAACCGTTCGGGATCGGTGCCGAGGTTGCGGGCGTTGGCGTACAGGTTGGCGACGTCGATGATCAGCAGGCAGCCGGTCCGGTCGGTCAGCTCCCGCAGGAACTCCGACTCGGTGAACTCCGCGTCCGGCCACTCCAGCACCGCCGCGATGTTCTCCAGCGCGAACGGGACGTCCACGATGGACTGCGTCAGTTTGACGTTGTCCACCAGGACATCGAGCGCTTCCCGGGTGCGGGGGAGCGGCATCAGATGCCCCGAGTCGAGGCCGCCCGCGCGTACGAAGCACACGTGGTCGCTGGCCATCGGCGCGCCGAGCTCGCGGGTGACCTCCGCGAGATGCTCGACGCGTGTGGTGTCCAGTGGTTCGGCGCCGCCCAGCGACAGCGAAACCGCGTGCGGCAGGACCGGGATTCCCTTGTCGCGCAACGCGACGAGGGTCTCGGGCAGATGCCCGGTGTGCAGGTTCTCGGCGACGACCTCGACCCAGTCGACGCCGGGCAGCCGTGCGATCGACAGGTCCAGCTCGTGCCGCCAGCCGATGCCGATCCCGAGCCTGCCCGGCCCGTCAGCCACCACAGCCGCCGCCTCCGCAGGAGCTCCCGCCGCCTCCGCCGCCGCTGCACGAGCTTCCGCCGCTGCTGCACGTGGAGCCGCCGCCGGACGAACCGCCACCGAAACCGCCGGAGACCGGAGGCGGGATCAGGGCCGCGCTCAGTTCATCGTCGGGGTAGTAGGAGAGACCGCCGAACGCGACCGCCGCGGCGGCGCCGCCCAGCCCGGCGCCGCCCATCATCGCGCCACCGCTCGTGCCGCCCACCGCGGTCGCGTTGGGGATCCCGCGGTTGCGCTCCCGCCCGTGGGCGGACCTGGCCCGGTGGAGGATCCGGTCGCCCTCGCCGGTCGGACGCGGACCCGACCGCTTGTTCTTGACCACCTGGGCGACCAGCGTCGCGAATCCGGCCGCGAGCAGCAGCGGGATCAGGAAACCGACGGGGTGGTCACCGGAGATCCCGGCGATCAGGCGCACCACACCGAGGACGAGCACGGCGGAGTACAGGAAGTACACGACCTGGCGGATCCGCGGCGCCCGGTCGGCGACCACGAGTCCTCGGTCCTCCAGCCCCTTGCCGAGCGCCTGCATCGGGCCCGACATCCGCAGCCGGTCGCGGATGCCGCGGGTCGTGGCGTTGTACCCCGGCCGCGCGCCCTTGGCGACGGCCTTTTCGATCGGGTCGGCGGGCTCGGAGCCGGTGAGCTGGAGCTGTTTCGTGCTGCTGACCCGCAACGTCCCGCGGTCGACCAGCGCCGCGATGGCCGTGTCGACCACCCGGTCCGGGCCGCCGGCGAGATAGGCGAGTTCGTACACCGTCGGCTCCGGTCCGCTCACGGCGGCGCGCGGCGCCTTGCGGCCCAGCTTGGCCGCGATCGTCCACAGGAGACCGACGATCAGCGGGAACACCAGCAGTGCGCCATAGATCGCCAGGAAAGTGGGTCCGGGGATGCCCCAGGTGTCTTCCATCGCACGGGCCTTTCACGAGCAGGTGCACTTACCGTAGTCGGACGTTTTTCCGTCCGGTCGTGGTTCCGTGATTCGACCATCCGGAGTGGGTGTTCACGACGGCAGTTGGACCGTCAGAAGCTGCCGGCAGTCCCATAGGACTCGGAGCCCGTCCCGTCGCCCCAGGCGAACGTGCGAGAGTCCTTGCCCGGCCGACCGCTGTGGCGGCTCAGGATGCGGGCGAGTTCGCGATCGGGATAGGCGCCGAAGCCGCCGAGGGCCACCGCGCCCGCCGCACCGGAAACGAGGCTTTGATCCGTTTCCGCCTCGGACAGCACCTCACGGCCCGCGGAGGTCGTCCTGCCTTCGTAGTCGGTCCGGCCGAGCCGGAGGGTGACGATCAGCAGGGTCAGTGCGACGACGAGAAGCGCGATCAGGACCCAGGTGCCGACGGTGGCGATCCACCGGACCGTCCCGATCCCCAGAAGAACCGCGTGGACGGCGGCGGTGATCCTCCACGTGAACCGTCGTCGTCCTTCCACGACCACCAGGCCGCGGCGGCCCAAGTCGGCCCACAGCGCCCGCATCGCGGGCCCACGGCTCATCCACGCCCGCAGCCGGTAGTCCGGTATCACGGAGAGCGCACCGGAGAGCTCCAGCCCCAGCGGATCGACCGGGACCAGCGGGGTGCGGTAGAGCCTGCCCGAACGGCCGAGCCGGGCCTGTTCGCGTTCGAGCATCGCGGCGACCACCGTTTCGGTGACCCGCGAGGTGCCGCCCGCCAAGGCCGCCACATGCCGCACGCTCGGCAGCCTGCCGCCGTCGTGGAGGCCGCGCCGGAGCCAAAGCGCGTGAAGCCCCGCGATGGCGAAGGGGAGCGCGATGGCCAAGCCGTACAGCCAGGCGAATTCCGGTCCCGGGATGCCCCAGGTTTCAGCCACCGCAACCACCTCCGCCACCGCTGCTGCTACTGCTACCGCACGAAGAGCCGCCACCACCGCACGAGGAGCCGACGGCGTACGACGCGCCTCCGCCGCAGGTGCTCGCCGAGCCGGCGAACAACCTGGCCCTCGTACCGCCGGTCTTGATCAGCGTGACCGCGACGACCCGGTCAGGGAAGGCCTGCAACCCGTGAAGGGCGACCTTCCCGGCCGCCGAGCCGGCCAGAGCGCGGTCCCAATCGCCGAAACGGAGCGCCAGACCGGCCGCGGCGGTCGCCCGGCCCGAACGGTCCGGCCATTGCCGCCATACGGCAAGGCCGATCGCGCCGGCCACACCGACGATCAGGACGACGAGGACGCCGACCGGCCGCTTCAGCGGTACGGCGTTCACCAGCCTCGCGATCCCCATCGCGAAGATGGCCACGTACACGGCGATCGCGTACTGCCAGCCCTTCCGGCGGCGGTTCTCGTGGACCAGCAGGCCTCGCTGCTCCAGATCGGCGCGCAGTTCCCGGACGACCTCGTGCCGTGCCATCTTCGAGCGCAGCTCGCGCAGGCCGTTCCCGTGGCCGTGCACGAGCAGGACGATCGCGCGTTCGAACGGATCGGCCGGGACCGGTTTGACCGGGTGCAGGATGCCGCGGCCGTCGGGCCGCAGGAAGTGCCGGTCGAGCAGACCGGCGACGGCCGTGTCGGTGACCCGCTCGACACCGTCGGCCAGCGCGGCCAGGTGATAGAGGCCGGGCACCGTCCTGGCGCCGGTGTCGCGACGCAGCCACAGTTCGTGCGCCACGGCGAACGCGATCGGCAGTACGGCACAGACTCCGTACAGCCAGGCGAAAGCCGGTCCGGAGATTCCCCAAGGTTCGTTCATGAAGACACCGCCCTCCCCAACGCTGTTCCTGTGCAACGGGAACGCGTCAAGGAGGGCGGCGGTTGGCTTCGTTCGGTTACGACTCGGGAACGAGCGTCAGCGAGATCGAGTTGATGCAGTACCGCTGATCCGTCGGCGTGTCATAGCCCTCGCCTTCGAAGACGTGCCCGAGGTGACTGTGGCACGACTTGCACAGCACCTCGATCCGGCGCATCCCCATGGCGGTGTCCTCCCGGAGGAGGACGGCGTCGGTGTCGGCCGGGTCGTAGAACGACGGCCAGCCACAATGGCTCTCGAATTTCGTGTCACTGCGGAACAGTTCGGCGCCACAGGCCCGGCACTGGTAGACACCGGTCGTCTTGGTGTCGGTGTACTCCCCGGTGAAGGGGCGCTCGGTGCCCGCCTTGCGAAGCACGGCGTACTCGTCGGGACTGAGCTGCTCCCGCCATTCCTGCTCGGATTTGACCACGCGCGGCGTGGCTCCGACAACGGGTTTCATGCCTTTCACCGGTTCCACGTTACCCCGCGAGCCACGCGATGGCCCGGCCGATGATGTCCCATGCGGTGACCATCACGCCGAGCACGATGAGGACCACGACGAGTGCTGAAATCCACCAGCGCAGCCCGCCGAGCCGGTTGCTGGAGTCGGCGAAATCGGAGACACCGTCGAGGCAGGCTTCGACGGTGAAGTTCGGGCCGCAGCGTTCGATGCGGTCCAGATGCTCGGCGAAGGCACGGGCTTCGGGATCATACGGGTCGAGGCCTACCAGGTCCTCGTCGAAACGAGGATTCTGGCCAGGTCCGAAAGGTCCGCTATCGGCCATGGAGCAACAGTAAGCCACGATCGGCGATTGGCCTACCACCAGCGAGGCGGGTCTCACCACCGCCACGCTGCGTCAGTTGCCGAGTACTCGCGTGTCGGCGTCGATGAAGTACTGCCCGCCGACCTGGACCACGCGCAGCGCCGGACGCGGGCCGCCGTTGATCGTGATGTTCATGTCGATCGATCCGTCGGGGTTCCCGCCGCCGCTGTCTGCTCGCGCCTTCTCCGAGCCGGTGACCTTGTGAGCGGCCCAATAATCGGTGAAAGCCTGCTCCGATCCGTACACGGCCTTCGCGGCGTCAGTGAGCTTGTTCCAGCTCGCGGACGTGCCGATCTTGCCCGTGTCGAAGAAGTCCAGAAGGAAGGTGCCCACGCTCGAGTAGCTCGTGACCTTTTCGCTCGGGGTCTTACCCAAGCCCGCCGGCGCGGGACGCGACGAAGACGGGGCACTCGACTTGGGCGCGGACACGCCGGGCTGTGGGTTCGCCCCGGTGTTGTCGCCCGCCTGGTTGTTGGCGCCGTTGCCCGAATTCAGCGCCAGGAACACGATCACGGCGATCACCACGACCGCGGCACCGGCGCCGGCGAACAGGACGGCCTTGCGTTTGGCGTCGGTCGGCTTCGCCGGGGACGGCCGCATCGGGGCGGCCGCGGACGGCGGCGGGCTCATCGCGGCGACCGGCCGCGGCGGCGTGTTCGGCGGGGCGGACGGCGAGCGCATCGGGATGAAGGCGGCCGTCGGCGTGTGCGTCTTGGTGGGCGGAGGAGCCGTCGCGGCGGACTGCGCCGGCCTGTCGGTCCGCTGCCACGGCGGCCGGTCTCCGCCGGGGATGCCGTGCCCCGGGGTGTCGGGCACGGCGGGCTGTCTACCGCCGCCCGCTCCGAAGAGCCGCGGCGACGCCGCCGTGCCCGCGGCGGATTCGCTCGCCGCCAGCGCGGCGAGGCGCTCACAGGCTTCGGCCATGGTCGGGCGTTCGGTCGGCTCGGTGCGCAGGAGGCTCATCAGCAGCGCCGTCGCGGGGCCCGCCTGCTGCGGCGGGTTGATCTGCCCGTTCGCGGCCGCGTACAGCAGCGCCAGCTGGTTGGAGCTGTTCCCGTACGGGGTCTGGCCCTCGATCGCCTGGTAGAGCGTCGCGCCGAGCGCGAAGACGTCGGAGCTGGGCACCGGGTCCGAGCCGCGCGCCAGCTCGGGCGCGAGGTACGCCGGAGTGCCGCCGATCAGGCCGGTCTGGGTGAGCGTCATGTCACCGGCGGCGCGGGAAATGCCGAAGTCGGTGATCTTCGCGGTACCGGCCTCGTCGATCAGGATGTTGCCCGGTTTGACGTCACGGTGCACGATCCCGGCGCGATGCGCGGCGACCAGCGCCGACGCGACCTGCTCGCCGATCTTCGCGACGCGTCCCAGCGGCAGCGTGCCTTCCTCGGAGATGATCGCCGAGAGGCTCGGGCCGTTCAGGTACTCCATCACCAGGCAGGGATCGCCGCCGTGCTCGGCGATGTCGAACACCACGATCGCGTTCGGATGCTGGAAACGGGCCGCGTTCTTCGCCTCGCGCATGGCGCGCTGGCGCATGTTGTCGCGTTCGGCCTCGGAGACACCCGGCTGCGGGAGGATCTGCTTGACCGCCACCGAGCGCTCGAGGCGGACATCGATGGCACGCCAGACCACCCCCATGGCACCGCTACCAATTTGCTCGACCAGGCGGTAGTGCCCAGCGATCAGCTGACCGGTGTCGATGGCGACTGCTCCTGACACATTCTTTGACGAACACATCCCGGGTGATGGTGGCGTTACGCGACCTGACAGGTCCCGCGCACCCGATCGAGTGTAGCGGGCGGCGGTTTCGGCTCCCCGTCAGCTCGCCGGTGCGGAGGCGGGCAATTCTTCCTCATCGCTCGTTCCGGGCATCGGACGGGCTTTCCGCCGGAAGACCTTGAGTAACCCGATGGCCCCCGCCGCGGCGAACACGGCGTAACAGATCAGCAGGGCGGGCGGGGTTTCCCCGGTCAGCGCGTCGCCGAGGACGACGACCGCGATCGTGCCGGGGAGGCTGCCGAGCGCGGTCCCGATCAGATACGGAGCGAAACGAACCGATGACACTCCGCACAGGTAACTGAACGGAGCGAACGGCACCATCGGGATCAGCCGCAAGGAGGTGATCGCCAGCACCCCGCCGTCGGAAAGCCGGTCGTTGACCGCGCGAACCTTCGCCCGGTGCAGGTGCCGGGTGACCAGATCGCGGCCGAGTGCTCTCGAAAGGGTGAACGAGAGCGCGGAGGCGACGATGGTCGCCAGGATGCCGACGACGATGCCCGTCGTGGCACCGAGCAACAGCCCGCCCGCCAGGTTGAACACGGTGCGGGGGATCGGCGCGACCGTCAGTACCGAATAGACCAGGAAGAACACCAGCGGAGTGGCCGGGCCGGTCTCGGCGGCCCAGGCGCGGAGCCCGGCCGGGCTCGGGATCGGCAGCAGGACCGCGGCCGCCACGAAGAGGGCGAGCACGGTGAGCGCGAGGATTAATTTGGTACGGCCGGACACTGCGTCAACCGTACGGTATCCGCCGTGATCGATACCGAGGCGCTGCGGACGCAGCCCGAACTCACCGGCGAGAACGTCGTGCTCACCCAGCTCGACGAGACGTACTTCGAGACCGCGTGGAAAGCCCTGCAAGAGCCGGAATCCATCCGGCTGACCGGCACCCACGCCCAGTTCACCCCCGAGCAGATCCGGGACTGGCTGGCCGGACGGCCGGGGCTCGACGATCGCGCGGATTACGCGATCGTGCGCAAGGGCGACCGCGTGCACGTCGGCGATCTGGCGCTCACCGACGTCGACAAGGACAACCGCTCCGGGGCCTTCCGGATCGCGCTGAACGGCCCGGAGTTCTTCGGCAAGGGCTACGGCACCGAGGCGACCAAGCTGCTCCTGGACTACGCGTTCGACGTCGTCGGCCTGCACCGTGTCTCGCTCGAGGTCTTCGACTACAACCCGCGAGCCCAGCGTGCGTACGAGAAGGCCGGGTTCGTCCGTGAAGGGCTCCAGCGGGAAGCGCTGTGGTGGGACGGCGAGTGGCATGACGTCATCACGATGGCCGTTCTGGGGACCGATCCCCGGCCCTGATCGGCGATACGGTGTGCGCATGCCCAAGAACGGTGAGCCGATCGAGGTCGAGGCAGGCGAGCGCAAGGTCCGGGTGTCCAGCCCGGACAAGGTGTACTTCCCGGCCAGGGGGATCACCAAGCGCCAGGTGGTGGAGCACTACGTCGCGGTCGGCGAGCCGCTGCTGCGCGCGATCGGGGAGCGGCCGACGACGCTGAAGCGCTATGTCGACGGCGTCGAGGGCGACTGGTTCTACGCCAAGCGCGTGCCGAAGGGCGCCCCGGAGTGGGTGGAGACCGCGAAAATCACCTTCCCGTCGGGCCGGACTGCGGAGGAGGTCTGCCCGACCGAACCCGCGGTGTTCGCCTGGGCGGCGAACCTGGGCACCTTCGACTTCCACCCGTGGCCGGTGCGGCGGCCCGACGTCGACCATCCCGACGAACTCCGCATCGACGTGGACCCGCCCGACGAGGCCGGGTTCTCCGACGCGGTCGAGGTCTCCGCCGTGGTGCGTGAGGTCCTCGATTCGGCGGGGCTGGTGGGCTACCCGAAGACCTCGGGTGGCCGCGGTGTGCACGTCCTGGTGCGGATCCGGCCGGAGTGGGACTTCATCGACGTCCGGCACGCGGTGATCGCGCTGGGCCGCGAGGTCGAGCGCCGGATCCCGGAGAAGGCGACCATCGCGTGGTGGAAGGAAGAACGCGGCGGCCGGGTGTTCATCGACTACAACCAGGCCGCGCGTGACCGCACGGTGGCGTCGGCCTGGTCGGTCCGCGGCACTCCGCGCGCGACGGTGTCGATGCCGCTCACCTGGGACCTGCTGACCGAAGTGGACCCGGACGACTTCGACGTCCTCACCGCGGGTGCCTTCTACGGAGAGCGCGGTGACCTGCACGCGCCGATGGACGAGCGGGCGTTCGGCATCGAGACCCTGCTGGAGTGGTACGCGCGGGACGAACGCGACCATGGTCTCGGCGAGATGCCGTATCCGCCGGACTACCCGAAGATGCCGGGCGAGCCTAAGCGCGTCCAGCCCAGCAAGGCGCGGGACGACACTTAGGCCTTCGGCTTTCGCGACCCGGGAACGCGTTTCGTGACGACCTGTGCGTTCTCGGTCACCGATTCGTACCCGCGATGGTTTCTTCCTTCTTTTTGCTCGCAGTGTGATTGCGCTTTCGTGTCGATCGAGAAACCAGTCACCGTCACGCGGTGGATCGATACGAGACTGTGTGACGCACGGGACCCGGCCGTAACGCCGGGCTTCCTGCCAGCGACATTTCCCTCCGAACACTAGGCTGGGGGAGGACGAAGGAGTACCCGTGGACGACCTGATCGCCTTTCTCGCCGCGCGTGTGGGGCAACGCCAGGCGTTGATCATGCAGGCGGTCAAGAAAACCGAGATCAACGAATCGCTCAATCGTGGTGAGACCAAGGTCGTCATCGAAAAGAAGATCCGTTCGATGAACGACATCGAACTCGACACGGTCAACCAGATGATCAACGAGATCGAGGCGACCCGGCGGCTCCTGCAGGCGCACCGCACCACGGTTTCCGAGAAGGTCCCGGGGTTCCCCTTGTACGGCAACGAGTACTGGTGCGAGACGTGCCACGTCCCCGCCGACGAGGCCGGGACGAACTGGTGCCTCACCCTGCGGCTGCTGGCACTGCCGCACGCCGATCACCCGGACTACAGCGAGCGCTGGCGCCCCTGATCGGGGAATGCCCGCCGGGTCCGGTCGCGTTGACCCGAGGGTGATCACGCTTTCGGTACTGGACCGGTCCCCGACCCGCCGCGGCGGCGACGCGCCTCGCGCCTTGCGGGACACGGTCGCCTTCGCGCGGGACATCGAAGCACTGGGCTATCACCGGTTCTGGGTCTCGGAACATCACAGCGTGCCCGGCGTCGCCGGCTCGGCGCCCACGGTGCTGGCGGCCGCGGTCGCCTCGGCGACGGAACGGATCCGGGTCGGCACCGGTGGCGTGATGCTGCCGAACCACCGGCCGCTCGTGGTCGCGGAACAGTTCGGTGTGCTCGAATCGCTCTTCCCCGGCCGGATCGACATGGGGCTGGGCCGCTCGGTCGGGTTCACCGGCGGCGTCCGGCAGGCGCTCGGGCACGAGAAGGACGACGCCGACCGCTTCGGCGACCAGGTCCGGGAACTGCTGGGCTTCCTCACGGGCGACCAGACCGCGTATCCGGGCGTGCACGCCATTCCCGCGGAAGGCCTGCGCGTGCCCGCCTTTCTGCTGGCCACCGGTGCCGGGGCGAAGCTGGCCGCGGAACTGGGGCTGCCGCTGGTGATCGCGCCGGTCCGGGGAGAAGGGCCGTTGCTCGAAGCCATCGAGGGCTATCGCTCCGGCTTCCGGCCTTCGACGCAGGCTTCGCGACCGTATGTCGTGGTGTCCACGGCGATCGCGGTCGCCGAGACGGCCGAACGGGCGCGCCGGTTGCTGATCCCCGAAGCGTGGTCGACCGTCTACTCGCGCACGCACGGCGTGTTCCCGCCGCTTTCGCCAGTGGAGGAGATCCTCGCCGGGCCGCTGTCGGACCGCGATCGGGAGCGGCTGGACCGGGCGCTCGACGGTCAGCTCGCCGGCACCCCCGACGAGGTGGCTGACCGGCTCGCCGACCTCGTCGCGAAGACCGGCGCCGACGAGATCCTGGTGACCACCAGTACTTTCGACCAGGCGGAGCGGCTGGACTCCTATCGTGGACTGGCCGAGGTCGCGGGATTACGCAGCCTCGCCGCCGTGTCGTGACTCCGCGCCGCAAGTAGGTGACTAATTGCGGGTGGGAAAACCCTAGAGGCGCAACAGAAGCTGGGTGAGCATGCGCTGCGCGGGGTCGTCCAGATCGATGCCGGACACCTCGCCGGCGCGGCGCACCCGGTAGCGGACCGTGTTCGGATGGATGTTCAGCTCGCGCGCCGCCTTCCGGACGTCGCCGAAAGCGTCGAGGTAGGCCAGTACCGCGGGCACCAGAATGCCGCCGTGCTCGGCGTCGTGCGCGACCAGTTCGGCCAGCCGCGGATCGCGGATCCTCGGTTGCTCGCTCAGGAAAGCGAGCACCTCCGAGAGCAGGACCTCGGCGCGGACGTCGGCCAGCGAGGCGACGTCCGCTGTCCCGTGCCCGCGCGCCATCGTCGCCAGCACGCGGTCGGCGTCGCCACGCGACGCCGCCGCGTCGGAGAGACGCGGCACGACACCGCCCAGCGCCGCGCGCACCCGGACGTCGAGATGACGCTGCGCGGTGCCGACGATTTCCTTGGCCAGCGCCAGGATCCGTGTCTCGGCGTGCTCGGGGAGGTCGGGAAGGAGCGCGTAGACGCGGCCGCCGATCACACTCACCAGCGCGCTCCGCCGGTACGCGGCGGTGTGCACGGTGATCAGGTGCACCAGCTCCGCCCGGCGCAGCTGCCGGTCGGTCGCGGCGCGGTCTCGGGGGAGCGAGAACCCCAGTACCATCGCGGGTTTCCCGGGATCCGCGCCGATGTCGTCGGCGACGGATTCCACGTCGAGACGGCCGTCGAGCAGGCCGGCCAGCAGATCTTCGCGCAACCGGAGTTCCGGGCTGGGCAAGGTCCGGTGCCGGATCAGCCGCGGCGCGAGCGCCCGGCTCGCGCCGAGCAAGGCGACTTCCGCGCTTTCGGTGAGCGGATGCGCGCCCTCCTGGACCCAGATGGTGCCGAGCGGCTGCGACCCGGCGTGGATGCCTGCCGCGATCCGCCGCCGGATGCCGAGATCGGGCCGCTCGTCGATGCGGACGATGCCCTCCCCGGCGCGAAGCCGCTGGTAGACCCCCCATTCGCGCAGCATCGCGAGATACCGTTCCGGACCTTCGCGGCCGAGGATCGAGAGCCTGCGCAGTTCGTCCACCTCGTCGCCCGCCCGCGAGTAGGCCAGGACGCGACTGGCGGTGTCCTCGATGCTGACGAGGCCACCGGTCAGCGTCGCGATGGTCTGCGCGAGCGAGAACAGGTCGCCGAGCACCTCGCCGCTGTCCGCCTCGCCACCCGCGCGGGCCGCGTCGACGACGCCCCTGGCCAACGCCTCGACCTGCTCCCAGCGTGCTTCGTGGCCGACCTCGATCAGCGCGATCCCCGCGTCGGCCGCGACGTGCACCACGGCCATGCCGTTCTTGACCGCGACGGCGGCCGCGCCGGACCGTCCCGCCGCCCGGATCGCCCCCGCGGCGGAGCGTCCGCGAGCGCCGATCACCAGGACGAGGTCACCCGGATGGGCGTCGGGCGGATCCTCCGGATCGTGGATGACGACGTCGTCCACGCCGACGCCGAGCCCGTTCGGCGCCGCGAGCACCCTGACCAGCGGTTCCCCGAGCGTGGCGAGAACGTGCCGCAGGGAGGCGCCAGGGGTTGTCTGAGTGGTCAGGGAGGACACCGTCATCACCGATTAGGCCGATCGGACAAGATGGTCACCCTGATTCTAGCCAGTCGAACAAGCCGTTGGCGCGCTGTCCGGTCTACCGTTCGGGGTGAGACCTCTACCCGGCGAAGTGCAGTCAGGAGCAGTCAGTGGACGCCGTGACCCAGACCCCCGCCCCGAAGAACGAGCCGGTGCTGAACTACGCACCGGGCAGCGCTGAGCGCGCTGAAATCGAGGGCGCGCTCAAGTTGCTGGGCAACGCCGACCCCATCGACATCACCGCGACGATCGGTGGTGAGCAGCGCAAGGGCGGCGGCGAGAAGATCGACGTCGTCCAGCCGCACAACCACAAGGCGGTGCTGGGCGTCATCCACAGCGCGACCGCGCAGGACACCCACGACGCGATCGCCGCGGCCAAGGCCGCCGCCCCCTGCTGGCGCGCGCTGTCCTTCGACGACCGCGCCGCGATCATCCTGCGTGCCGCCGACCTGCTGGCCGGCCCGTGGCGTGCCAAGCTGAACGCCGCCACCATGCTCGGCCAGTCGAAGACCGCCTTCCAGGCCGAGATCGACTCCGCCTGCGAGCTGATCGACTTCTGGCGGTTCAACGTCGCCTTCGGCCGTCAGATCCTCGCCGAGCAGCCGGTCAGCTCGCCCGGTATCTGGAACCGGATGGAGCACCGCCCGCTCGAGGGCTTCGTGTACGCCATCACCCCGTTCAACTTCACCGCGATCTCCGGCAACCTGCCGACCGCGCCCGCGCTGATGGGCAACGTCGTGCTGTGGAAGCCGTCGCCGACGCAGAGCTACGCCGCGCACATGCTGATGCGGCTGCTCGAAGAGGCCGGTATGCCGCCGGGTGTCATCAACCTGCTCCCGGGTGACGGCAAGGCCGTCTCCGAGGTCGCCCTGACCCACCGCGACCTGGCCGGCATCCACTTCACCGGTTCCACCGCGACCTTCCAGCACCTGTGGGCCACCGTCGGCGCCAACATCTCCGGCTACCGCACGTACCCGCGCCTGGTCGGCGAGACCGGCGGCAAGGACTTCGTGCTCGCGCACGCCTCCGCTGACGTCGATATCCTGCGCACCGCGCTGATCCGCGGCGCCTTCGAGTACCAGGGCCAGAAGTGCTCGGCCGCGTCCCGCGCCTACGTCCCGCGTTCGCTCTGGGCGAGCCTGAAAGACGAGCTGGTCTCCGAGACCGAAGCCATCACCTACGGCGACGTCAACGACCTGGACAACTTCGGTGGCGCCGTGATCGACCGCCGCGCCTTCGACAAGCACGCGGCCGTGTTGAAGAGCGCCGCCGAGGACGCCGAGATCGACGTCATCGCCGGTGGCACCGCGGACGACAGCGTCGGCTACTTCGTGCGCCCGACGATCCTGGTTTCGGACAACCCGGAGCACGAGATCTTCCGCACCGAGTACTTCGGCCCGATCCTCGCGCTGCACGTCTATGAGGACGAGGACTTCGACAAGGTCCTGAAGCTGGTGGACGAGACCGCCGACTACGCGCTCACCGGCGCGGTCATCGCGAACGACCGCACGGCCGTCGCGAAGGCGGCCGAGGCGCTGCGCTTCGCCGCCGGCAACTTCTACGTCAACGACAAGCCGACCGGTGCGGTCGTCGGCCAGCAGCCCTTCGGCGGTGCCCGCGCTTCCGGCACCAACGACAAGGCCGGTTCGGTGTTCAACCTGCTCCGCTGGACGAGCCCCCGCTCGATCAAGGAGACCTTCGTCCCGCCCACCAGCGTCCGCTACCCCCACCAGGGCTGAGTTCTCCAGGAGTCCGTGATGTTGCGTGCCCCGTTGCTCGCCGCCGCCCGATCCCGGCGGATGCGCAAGCTGGTCGAGGTCGTCCCCGCCACCCGATCGGTGGTGAGCCGGTTCGTCGCCGGTTCGAAGACGCCCGACGCCGCCCGGGTGGTCCGCGAACTGCCCGACGACGGCCTCCGGGTCACCCTCGACCACCTCGGCGAGGACACCACCGACGCCGAGCAGGCCGCGACGACCGTCCGCGCCTACGAGGAACTGCTGACCGCGCTCGCGGCCGACGGCCTCGCGTTCGGCGCGGACGTCTCGGTGAAGCTCTCCGCGGTCGGCCAGTTCCTGCCCGCCGAAGGCGAGAAGGTCGCGCTGGAGAACGCCCGCAAGATCTGCGCGGCGGCCGAAGCGGTCGGTGCCACGGTGACCCTCGACATGGAGGACCACACCACCACCGACTCGACGCTGGGCATCCTCAAGGAACTGCGCACCGAGTACCCCTGGGTCGGCGCGGTGCTGCAGGCCTACCTGCGGCGGACCGAACAGGACTGCCGCGACCTGGCGACCGAGGGTTCCCGCGTGCGGCTGTGCAAGGGCGCGTACGCCGAACCCGAAGAGGTCGCGTTCCAGGACAAGTCCGAAGTGGACAAGTCCTACGTGCGCTGCCTGAAGATCCTCATGCAGGGCAAGGGTTATCCGATGGTCGCCTCGCACGACCCGCGGATGATCGCGATCGCCGAGAAGCTCGCGATGGACGCGGACCGCAAGGCGGACGACCACGAGTTCCAGATGCTGTACGGGATCCGTCCCGAAGAGCAGCGCCGGATCGCGGGCGATGGCAAGACGATGCGCGTCTACGTCCCCTACGGCGACGAATGGTACGGCTATTTCATGCGCAGGCTGGCGGAACGCCCGGCGAACCTGGCGTTCTTCCTGCGCGGACTCGCCACCCGGGGCTGACCCGGCCCCCGGTGGCACTGTCCCGCTGAAAGACAAAGGGGCCCTACCCGGCGAAACCCGCCGGGTAGGGCCCCTTCTCCATGCTCGTCAGGCCTCCTGGGCCGCCTCTTCCTTGAGCTTGTCCATGTCGATGTCGCGCGCCTGCTGGATGAGGTCCTCCAGTGTCTTCTCCGGGAGCGCGCCCGGCTGCGCGTAGATGACCGTCTTGTCGCGGATCACCGCGAGCGTGGGGATCGAACGCACGTCGAAGGCCGCGGCCAGCTGCTGCTCGGCCTCGGTGTCGACGCTCGCGAAAACGATGTCGTCGTGATTGCCCGACACCTTCTCGTAGGTCGGCGCGAACTGGCGGCACGGCATGCACCAGCCCGCCCAGAAGTCGATGATCACGAAGTCGTTCTCCGACACGACCTGATCGAAGTTGGCGGCGGTCAGCTCCACTGTGCTCATGCCCGGCGTAACGAATCGGGCGCTACGCGCATTCCCGCGATTGCGCGTAGCGTCTCGGATGGAGCAACCCAGGTTTCGCAGGAGGCGCAGATGGCCGACGGTGACATCCTCAGCCGCATCGACGAGCTGGTCAGCGAGGAGCACGAACTCCGTTCGCGGGCGATCGGCACCGGGCTGAGCTCGGACGACCGGTCCCGGCTCGCGAGTGTGGAAGAGCAGCTGGACCAGTGCTGGGACCTGCTGCGGCAGCGGCGGGCGCGCGTGGAGTTCGACGAGGATCCGGACCAGGCTTCGGCACGGCCGATCGCCGAGGTGGAGTCTTACCGGCAGTAGCGGGCAGCCCCAACGCGGGTCAGGCCGGGCAGAGGGTCCCGGCGCGTGCAATGAAGGACGCTTTCATAGCAAAATTTGCTATGAAAGCGTCCTTCATTGCACGGGGTGGCCGGAGCGGTGGTGCGCACGTTGCGAAAGCCACTTTCGCAACCCTCAAGGTTGCGAAAGTGGCTTTCGCAACGTGCGGGGCTGGGTGCCGCGCCCTTCAGGCTCAGGCCGGGCAGAGGGTCCCGTCGACCGGCGCCTTCCCGTCGATCAGGAACGCCCGCGTCGCGTCCGCGACACACGGCGAGAGGCTCAGCGCCCCGTGCCCGGCGCCCTGCCAGGTGATCGTCACCGCGCTCGGCATCTGGTCGGCGGCCCGGCCGGTGCCCTGCTCCGGCGTGACCGGGTCGGTCGCGGTGCCCGCGACGAGGATCGGCGGCGCGCCCGGGGCTCCGGCGGGCGGGAGCGGTTCGCGGCGCACGGGCCACGGGCTGCACCACGCCAGTTGCTGGGCGGCGAACACACCGAACTGCGGGTGCTTGTCGCGCAGGGTCGTGGTCGCGCGCGTGAGTTCTTCGGCCGAGAGCCGGGTCGCGCTGTCATTGCATTTGGTCGCGATCGTGCCGTCCAGCCGCGACGGCCGCGCACGGGAATCCTTCAGCACGGGTTCGGCGAACGTGGCCAGCGGTGTGACGTCGCCGGTCTGCGCGGTCTTGAGCGCTTCCGCCAGTTCGACCCAGCGTGAGCGCTGCGCGAGCCCGGAGTAGATGGCGTACATCGCGATCCCCGGCGTGATCTGCGCGCCGTCGGTGGTCGTCGCGGGGGCGGAGCGGAGCCGGTCCGCGACGGCGGTCACGGCCGAACGGGCGTCACCGATCGGGCAGCCCCTCGCGATGCAGTCGGCGCCGAACGCGTCGAGGGTGGCCTGCGCGCTCGCGGCGACGGACTCCTGTACGGCCGCGGCGTCGGGTGCCGGGTCGGGCAGGCCGTCGAGCATCATGCGGCCGACCTGTGCGGGGAACCGCACGGCGTATTCGGCGAGGACCTTCGAGCCGTCACCGCGGCCGAGCGCGTGCAGCTTGTCCAGCCCCAGTTGCTTCCGGAGTTCTTCGAGGTCGCCGGCGGCGCGCCAGCTGTCCATCGCGACCTGCGAGTCGTCCAGTTCGATGGCGCACTGCTGACCCGCCCGGCGCGCCGCGTCGACGACGCCTTCGAGGTCGCCCGCGGCCGGGTCGCCGCCGAGCAGGGCCGTGCGGATCTCCGCCGGGATGCACTGCACCGGCGCGGACGTCCCCGTCCCGCGCCGGTCCACACCGATCAGGGAGAACTTCTGCAGGAACTCGGGCGGCAGCGTCGCGGCCAGCCGCGCGGCGTACAGCGAGCCCGGCTCACCGTCGACGTCGTTGACCACGGCGAGCGGGATCGGCCCGCCGCCGGTCTTGACCACCGACAGCCGCGACAGGCCGCGGCCGGGCAGGTCCGGCGCGTCGAGCGTGGTGGGCACCCTGGCGCAGGAGAACTTCAGCGTGTCCGGCACGGACGGCTGGCCCAGCCGCTGCCGGGTCGCCTCGTCGCAGTCCTCCCAGTTGATCGACGGCGACCGTGGTTCGGTGAGCGGCGGCAACGGCACCTGCTGCGCCGTCGTCGTGCCGCCGGGGTCGGGTTTGCCGTCGTTGTCGATCACCGCCGGCCGTACCGATGGCCCGGCGGTGCAGCCCGCGAGCACGGCCGTGACCAGGGTCGTCATCAGGATCAGCCGTGGCCTGCGGCGGACGGTGCTGGCGGGGCGCACGGGCTGGTCCTCACTTTCCGGGCATGACAAAGCTCGTGGACGAGCTTCGCAGGTGACGTGTCAGGCCCCGGTTAGCGGGTGCGTTTCACTTCGCCCCGGAACACCGCGTCCAGGTCGTAGCGGGCGACCTCGTCGAGCTGGGCGTAGGTGCAGGAGTCCGGTTCGCGGTCGGGACGCCAGCGTTTGAACTGCGCGGTGTGACGGAACCTCGACGGGTATCCGCCTTCCGTGTGCTCGTAGCCGACCTCGACAACCTTCTCCAGCTTCAGCGGCACCCACGGGGCTTCCTTGGACTTCCACCGGGTGATCCCGCCGGGGATCCGCTGCTTCTCCCGCACGTTGTCACCCAGCCAGGGGTGATCGGCGCCGTCGGTGATCAGCGGCGCCAGCTCCTCGGCCAGTTCACGCCGCCGGGTGACCGGGAACGAGCCGACGACGCCGGGATGGTGCAACACGCCGTTCTCGTCGTAGAGCCCGAGCAGGAACGAGCCGACCATCTCACCCGGTTCGCCGTCGACGTGCCAGCGCAGCCCCGCGAGCACGCAGTCGGCGGTGCGCGAGTGCTTGTACTTCAGCAGCACGCGTTTGCCGGGGCTGTACGGCTCGTCGAGCGGTTTGCCGATGACGCCGTCGAGCCCAGCGCCCTCGAACAGTTCGAACCAGTGCCGCGCGATCGCCGGATCCGAAGTGGCGGGAGTCAGGTGGATGCCGTCGGAGGCCAGCTTCTCCAGCCGCTCCCGTCGCTTCGACGTGGGTTCGTCCAGATAGGACTTGTCGCCGAGTGCCAGCAGATCGAACGCGACGAACTCCGCCGGGGTCTGTTCCGCCAGCAGCTTGATCCGGCTTTCGGCCGGGTGGACCCGGTCGGTGAGCGCGTCGAAGTCCAGCTTCCCGTCCCGGGCGACCACCAGTTCGCCGTCCAGCACGATCCGCTCGGGCAGCGCGGCCTTCAGCCGCTCGACGACCTCGGGGAAGTACCGGTTGAGCGGCTTCTCCGAGCGCGATTGCAGCGTCAGCTCGTCACCGTCGCGGAACACCAGGCAGCGGTACCCGTCCCATTTCGGCTCGAACAGCAGCCCGCCGGAATCGGGGATCGCCTTCGCCGGTTTGGCGAGCATCGGTTTGACCGGCGGTGTCAACGGAAGCGGCATGACGGTCATTCTTGCCGTATCGACGCGGTCAGCGCACCCGTTGCGGTGCCGCCGTGTCGAGTTCGATCCGGACGGCGGTCGGCAGCACGTCGACCCCGAGCGATTCCCGCGCGCGGGCCAGCACCGTGCTGTCGAGCTGCTCCCAGACCCGTTTCAGGTCGGTGCCCTCGCTCAGCCAGAGCGTGATCCGCAGCGCCGGGTTCTCCTTGTCGCCGACCGCGCGGACCCTGGCGCGTCCGACCCCGTCGACGGTCTCGGCGTCGGCGCGGACGGCCTCGGAGATGGCCGAAGAGGTCACCACGAGGTCTTCGTCGAGTTCGAGGTCCGGACGGCCTTCCGGGCGCAGCGACCGGAAGAACCACCACAGTCCCAGCCACAGCAGGAGGACGCCGAGCACGATGGCACCGATCCGGGCGGCGAGCGCGTGCTGGGACAGCCAGTCGAGGGCGATCGGGTCGACGAGCGGCCGGTTCGCGCGGTGCGTGCCGAGCCATCCCGCGCCGACCACGACCACCGCGGCCCCGCCGAGCAGCACGAGGAGTCCGATGAGGACGGTCAGGGTGCGTTCCGTGCCGGTGGACCGGCCGAGTGCCTTGGCGGAGACCGAACGGGTCATCGGCGGTCCTTCGGGGAGTCGACGACGACCGACACCTTCGGCCGCCGCACCAGGGGGACGTCTTCGAGCAGACCGGTGACCGTCTCCAGCAGCCGCGGTCGCAGCTCGCCTTCGGTTTCCAGCCTGCTCGTCGCGCGGACACGGATCTTCTTGGCGGTGGCGGTGACCTTCGCACCCGCGACGTTTTCCTGCGCGCGCACGGTCACGCCCACCAGCCTCGCCAGTGAACGCGGCGAGGTGGTCACGCTGACTTCGTTCGCCGGATCGGTCAGCCGGATGGCGCGCCGCCCCGCCGAGGCCGCCGCCAGGATCAGCAGCAGCCCCACGACCGCGACGGCGATCGCGAGGTACCGGACCGACGAAGCGTTCCAGGACAGTTCCGCGAGCCTGTCGCGCCAGCCGTCCCACGGGACGAACAGCGGTCCGCGCCCCGGCCGCCACCAGCCCCAGCCGACCTCCAGCGCCAGCAGGACCCCGGCGGCGGCCAGTGCCAGCCCGATCAGGGCGGACAGCAGGCGGACGAACAAACGCATACCGGTGCTCCTTTAGCTGTCTGGGTGAACCCGCGTCCGCGATCGACGTCGGCAGGGCGCGACCTGGTCTTCCAAGTCGCGCCAGGTGCCAAAGGCGCCCTGCCACCGCGATAGCGGGGCCTTCGGCCGGGCGGGTTCACGCGTTTGGCCATGATCCGGACACAAATTCAGCTCCGCCAACGGGCGCGCTAGCGGACGCGGGGCGCGATGTCGGGCAGGAGCGCGGAGACCGTCACCGAGACGTCCCGGACCCGGTACGAGGTGATCCGCTCGACCTCCTCGGTGACCCTGGTGCGCAGATCGCCGACGATCCGCCGCACCGGCGCCGGATAGTGCAAAGCCACGTCCAGCACGAGGTCGACGTCGTTGCCCTCACCGCCGACCTTCGCGCTCGCGCCGTGGGTCCCCAGCCCGAGCCCGGCGATCCGCCGCTCGGCGCGGGTGGTCCCGTCGACCTGGTCCGCGGCGTGCTGCGCGATCTTGCGGACCACGGCGGGCGCGATGGTGAGGGTGCCGCGATCCTCCGGTTCGGGCGGGACGGTCATTTGTCGCGGCCCCGGCCGAACAGATCGCCGAGGTCGAGTTCGCCGTCGAGCACCCGGCCGAGGACGAGGCCGATGACGCCGACGGCCAGCGTCACCAGGAACGCGGTGAACCCCTGGGTCGCGGCGAGGCCGAGGATGAGGCCGGCGAGCAGGCCGGTCTGGGTCCCGTTCATCACTCGACCCGCGAGGTCTCGGTCTCGCCGCCGTTCTCGTCGGGCAGGTGGATGTCGTTGACCGCGATGTTGACCTCGATCACCTCGAGGCCGGTGATCTGCTCGACCTGGCCGATCACGTTGCGGCGCACCGCCCGCGCGACGTCGACGATGCGCGCGCCGTACTCGACGACCACGTCGAGGTCGATCGCCGCCTGCTTCTCGCCGACCTCGACCGAGACACCGGACGTGGTGACCGTGCCGGAACCGGGGATGCGCTCACGGATCGCGCCGAAGGCCCGCGAGACCCCGCCGCCGAGCGCGTGGATCCCGGTCACCTCGCGGGTGGCGAGCCCCGCCACCTTCTGCACCACCACCGACGAGATCGTGGTCTTGCCGGCGGCTCCTTCCTCGTTGAGGGACGACCCCGTGACCAGGGTGTCGGGCTTGCTCGCGCTCGGCTGCGCCATGAAGTTCGCTCCTTCTCGGCCTGTGCCGCGCGACCTGCGCGCGCGGCGCTCCCTACGCTCTCACCGACCTGGACACGCGCGCATGCCGAGCCGTCACGCGATGTCCCCCGAATGGGGTAATCAGTTCCGGGATTCAGTCGGGGTGCACGTCGACGACGTGCACGTTGATCGCGGGCGGAGCCGACCCGAGCTGGCCGGTCAGTGCCGCGCCGACCCGGCGGCGCAGGACGTCCGCGACCGTCGCTTCGACGCCGAACCGGATGGTGACCAGCACCTGCAGCACGTCCTCTTCGAGTGCGACGGCCGAAACGTGGACCCCGCCGAGGTCACGGCCGATCTCGGCGGCGAGCTTCCTGGTCATCAGCACCAGCGCCCGTTCCGACACCTGGGTCTTGCCGCCGGCCGAAGGCAGGTCGAGCGGGGCGGTGGTGTGCTTGCCGCGGACGCCGCCGACCGAGCGGAGCACCCGTTCGACGAGTCCCGGCGGCGTCGGCACCGGACGGCTCGCGGCGGCGCGCACCTGCTCCCACCGGGGGTCCTCACGCGGATCCTCGCTCATCACCGTTCCCCGGATCGGAAGTTGTCACCGAGTTTCGCCAGCAGCGCGACCCTGGCGCGGTGCAGGCGGGCGCGCAAAGCGGGCACGCTGACTTCCAGAACCTCGGCCACCTCGTCGTAGGTCATCCCCTCGAATTCTCGCAGAATCAGCGGGATCCGCTGGCCGACGTCCAGTTCGGCGCTCGCGCGCAGCACCGTGCCGACCTGCTCGGCGCTCACCACGTGACCCTCCGGACCAGGCACGACACCCGCGTCGCCCTCGTCGAGCGGCACGGTCGGTTTCCGCCGCCGGACCTGCCCGAGCGCGCCGTTCGTCGTCACCCGGTAGAGCCAGGTGGACACCGCGGACTCGAACCGGAACCGGGGCAGCGCGCGCCACGCGGAGAGCCAGGCCTCCTGGACGACGTCCTCGGCTTCCGACGTGCTGCCGGTGATCCGCAGCGCCACGCGGTACATCCTGGCCGTGTGCCGCCGGACCAGGGAGTCGAAGGCGCCGTGGTCCCCGGCGGCGGCGCGGGCAACCAGTTCTTCGTCCGAAACCGGCGCGGCCTCGTTCACCCGCTCTCCCGGCGGCGATAGCGCAGCATGGTGAAGCCGTCTTCGAAGAGCGCGGACGCGAGGTCCATCCGGCGCGGTTCCGGGGCAGGACGGCCGTGGGCGATCCGGCTCTCGCCCGCGCCGGCCAGCAGCGGGGCGACGGTCAGGCACAACTGGTCGACGAGGTCGGCCGCGATCAGGTCGGCGAACAGCGTCGGCCCGCCCTCGCAGTCGACCCGGCGCAGCCCGCGCTCACCCAGCAGGTCGAGCGCCCGGTGGAGGTCGACGTCCTCGACTCCCGCGACGTGCACCTCGGCCCCAGCACGCTCCAGCGCGGCCCGCGGCGCCTTCTCGGTGGTGATGACGATCGGCGGGACCTTGGTGTCGGTGAACAACGGGCCCTCGGGGTCGAGTTCACCGGAACGGGTCACCACCGCGATCGGCGGGACCTCGGACAGCCCGAGCGAGACCCGGCGGGCCGCGCGTTCGGGACTGACGCGCGCACCGCGGTAGCCCTCGGCGCGTGCCGTGCCGGCACCGACCAGGATCACGTCGGAAAGCAGTCGCCCCAGCAGGAAGATCCGTTTGTCCGCGGGGTGCGAAAGCCCCTCGGACAGCTCGTCGACCGCCGCGGCGCCGTCGGCGGAGCTGACGAAGTTGACCTGGACCCAGGGACGGGTCAGGCCTTCCGGGTACCCGTAGAGCCGCTCGAGGTCTGCGTCGGAGACGGGTTCCGCCGGTGTCGTTGGCCACAAAAGCTGCACACCGACATCCCAGCACGCGTCCGACGGCACCGCTGAGCGGGGGATACGCCCGGCCAGGGAGGGTGAACGGCCGACGCCGGTGCCGTTACCCTCGGCGAATGCCCGCCCGCCTGATCGATCGCCGTCCGGAGCTGTCCGCCGAGGAGCTGATCACCGCGCTCGTCCCGCCGCCCCGGTTCGACGCGGTCCGGTTCTCCACCTACGTGCCCAACCCGGACGAGCCGAGCCAGGCCGAGGCCGTCGTCACCTGTGGCGCGTTCGCGAAGCGCGTGGCGGAGGCGTCGAACCGGAAGCCGAAGTCGAAGCTGCGCGCGTTGTTCGGCGGCGGGGACGAGGCGCCGTCCGGACCGATGGGGCTCTATCTCGACGGCGGTTTCGGCGTCGGCAAGACGCACCTGCTCGCTTCGACGTGGCACGAGACTCCGTCGCCCAAGGCGTACGGGACCTTCGTGGAGCTGACCCACCTCGTCGGCGCCCTGGGTTTCGCCGAGGCGGTGCGGCGGCTCTCCGAACACCGGTTCCTGGCGATCGACGAGTTCGAACTCGACGACCCCGGCGACACCATGCTCGTCACCCGGCTGCTGCAGGAGCTCATCTCGGCGGGCGTCTTCGTGGCGGCGACCTCCAACACGCTGCCGGACAAACTCGGCGAGGGCCGCTTCGCCGCGACGGACTTCCTGCGCGAGATCCAGTCGCTGTCCGCCCGGTTCGGCGTCTGCCGGGTCGACGGCCCGGACTATCGCCACCGCGGCCTGCCGGACGCGCCGCCGCCCGCGACCGCGGAGGAGCTGGAAGCCTCCGCCGCCACCCATCCCGAGTCCACTGTGGACGATTTCGACGCGTTGTGCGAACACCTCGGCGGGTTGCACCCTTCGCGCTACGGCAGGCTTCTCGACGGCGTGACCCGGGTGCATCTGCGCGACATCCACCCGGTTCCCGACCAGAACGTCGGACTGCGGCTGGTCGCCTTCGCCGACCGGCTCTACGACCGCGCGATCCCGCTGGTGGTGTCGGGCGAGCCGGTGCCGGACCTGTTCACCGAGGAGATGGTGAACGGCGGCTACCGCAAGAAGTACCTGCGAGCCGTCAGCCGTCTGACGGCACTGGCGCGCGACGCCGTGCAGCCCAGGTGAGCAGCACCCACGTCGCGCAGACGGTCGCGACGGCGAACAGCGTGCCGCCCACCACGTCGGTCAGGTAGTGGTAGCCGAGGCCGATCATGCCGATCGTGACCCCGCCGAGCACCACCGCGCCCACGACCGCGATGGCGGCCGTCGCGACCCCGGGGCGGGCGAGCAGGACTAGCACGGTCAGCACCGCGACCAGCGCGACGGTATGCCCGCTCGGGTAGGCGAGGTAGGTGTACTTCCAGCGGTCGAAGAGCGGTTTGAGCACCCAGGTGTTCGCGAGGATCGCGACGAGCGGGCCCACGATGGTCAGCACCGCTTCGAGCCGTCGCCCGCCGATCAGGCAGAGAACGGCGGCGAGGACCGCGACCGGGATGAGGACGTAGGCCTCGGTCGGCAGCACCAGTAGCCGGAGAAGGCCGGTGTCGCGGCCGAAGCTGCGCTCCACCCACTTGACGGCGAGCTCGTCGGGGCCGGAGAGGCCTTCGCCCGAGACCAGCATCCCGAGCACGACCATGATCACCGCGCAGGTGACCGCGACCAGCCCGTACGGCGCTCTTCCGCTCATCCGGCGAGATTACGGGACGGGTGATCAGTCACCATGCAGGGACGGCTCGCGAGGACGAAGGGGCTTTCGATGCGGATCAGCGTGGTCGGTGGCGGCGTGATCGGGCTGAGCTGCGCGCACCGGCTGGCCGGGGCCGGGCACGACGTCACGGTGCTCACCGACGCCGGACCGGGGGAGACGACGTCGGCGGTCGCCGGTGGCGTGCTCTTCCCGCCGTTGGCGGCGAACTCCCGCCGGGTCGATCGCTGGACCGCGGCGAGCGTGCGGGAGTACCGCTCGCTCGGCGCGCCCGGGATCCGCATGATCCGGGGGACCTACCTCGTCCCGCACGAGGCGCCGGTGCCGTCGTGGGCGTTCTCGATGCCCGGCCTCGACCACGAACCCGGACGGCTCACCTTCACGACCGCGGTGGTCGACACCCCGGTGTATCTCGCCTGGCTCGCCGACGAGGTCGCCGCGCTGGGCGCGCGCATCCAGCGCCGCACCGTCACGCGACTGGACGACCTCGACGCGGATCTCGTGGTGAACGCGGCCGGGCTCGGCGGCGGGCGGCTGGCGGGGGACGGCACCGTGGTGCCGGTCGGCGGCCAGGTCGTCCATCTCGCCGATCCGGGGCTGACCGAATGGATCGTCGACGGGGCCACCCCGGTGCTGCGGCACGTGATCCCGCACGGACGGCACGTCGTCTGCGGTGGCACGCAGGAACCGGGGCGCGACTCCGTCGAACCCGATCCCGGAGTGACCGCGGACATCGTGCGGCGGTGCCGGGAACTCGTGCCCGCGCTGGCCGACGCGCCCGTGCTGGGGGCGAAGGTGGGGCTGCGGCCCTTCCGGCCCGAGGTCCGGCTGGAGCGGGAAGGGCGTGTCGTGCACTGCTACGGGCACGGGGGCGCTGGGATCACCGTGGCCTGGGGATGCGCGGACGACGTCCTGGCCCTGATGTGACCCCCCCGCCGGGAGCCGGCCGCTTCCGGTGCCGAGCTGAAGTACATGAAGGGGTCCTTCACGGCGCTAGGCGCAAGGAAGGGGTCCTTCATGTACTCGGGAAGGTTCCCTCACGGACAGTGCGCCGGCAGCGCAAGTAGGTGACGAATTGCGCTGCCGGCCCTCGCAAGTAGGTGACGAATTGCGGTGGGTCAGAGAGCGGCGAAGGCGGCGAAGTCCGCTTCGGTCTGATCCGCGTAGCGCACGGCGTAAGCCCCGATGGCCTCGTCGAGGTCTTCGTCGTCCTCGAAGTACCCCGCCAGCATCCGCGGATGCAGTGACCGCGCGTGCGCCCGCGCCAGCAACGCGCCCGCCAGTCGGCCGTAGTCGTCGAGGTGGTCCTTCTTCAGCTCCGCCGGATCGATGTCGCCCTTGAGGTTCCGGAACTGCCGCACGATGTACGGCACGCCGTCGATGGTGGTCCAGCCGAGCAGGATGTCGGTCTCGGCCTGCACGAGCCGCGCGCCCTCGACGATCCGTCGGCCCTCGTGCTCCGGCGAAGCCAGCCCGAGATACGGCGCCAGTGCCGACGGGTTGGCCTGTTTCACTTGCAGCACAAGGTCTTCGCCCGAGTTTCCATGCAGCAGCGCGACGTAGCTGCGCAGCCCGACGCTGCCGGTGCCGACCACCCGGAAGGCCACATCGGACACCCGGTACCGCGAGATCAGCGTCCGCCGCGACTCGCGCAGGGTGTCCACATAGGACACCAAACCGGTGACGACCGCTTCCGCCGTCGCGTCGTCGACGTGCGTGAGCACCGGCGGGTCCTCGACGAACCGATGCCGTTCGAGGCCGGTCTCGTGGTCGTCGATCCGCCGGGTCCATTTCGCGGTGACCTTGGCGCTGGTGTTCTTCCGCGCCTTCTCGGCCGCTTCCTCGAAGTCGTCGATCAGATCGTGCGCCTTGACCTCGCTCAGCACCGACGCGTCCGGCAGCGCGTTCCACGACCGCAGGAACGGCAGTTCCGCCAGCCCCCGGATGGTGCGCCGGTACGATTTCACCGCGTCTTCGGCGGCCTCACGGCAGCCCGATTCGCCGATGCCGCCTTCGCGTCCGGCCAGTACGAGACTCGCGGCGAGCCGTTTGAGGTCCCATTCCCACGGGCCCGGCACGGATTCGTCGAAGTCGTTGATGTCCATGACGATCTGGCCTTCTGGCGTGCCGTACAGCCCGAAGTTCGCGGCATGCGCGTCCCCGCAGAGCTGAGCCGTCAGCCCGGACGACGGCGTGCCCGCCAGATCCGCGGCCATCAGCCCGGCCGCGCCGCGGTAGAAGGTGAACGGCGACGCGAGCATGCGCTCGCGCCGCAGTTCCACCAGTTCCGGCAGACGGCCTTCGTTGCTTCGCGTGAAGAACTCCGCCACGCTCGGCCGACCGTCGCCGGCCGCCGCGTGATCGTGCGCGGCCGTCGGCGCCTCGGCTCGCAGCGCCTTGCCCCTGGCGGACCAGTCCTCCGGCGACACCGTGTCGGTGCCGACCAGTGGCCGCTCCACCCATTCCCGCTCGTCTCCCATGGACAGGCAACGTACAGCCCGCCCGAAAGGTTCACCGGGTCCTGACGACCTCCGTGATGGCGTCGATACCGCGGTCGAGTTCCTCGCGCGTGATCACCAGCGGCGGCGCGATCCGCAGCGTGTGGTCGTGCGTCTCCTTGCACAGCACGCCGCGTTCGGCCAGCGCGGTGGACGCCTCCCGGCCGGTCGGCCCGCCGGGCGCGATGTCGATCCCCGCCCAGAGCCCGCGCCCGCGGACCTCGGCCAGCCCGTTGCCGACCAGTTCGCCGAGCCGCGAGTGCAGGTGGGCGCCCAGTTCCCGCGAGCGCTCCTGGAACTCGCCGGTCTTCAGCAGCCCGACCACGGCCCGTCCGATCGCGCAGGCGACCGGGTTCCCGCCGAAGGTCGAGCCGTGTTCACCCGGTCGCAACACGCCGAGCACGTCCTTGCCGCCGACCACGGCCGACACCGGCATGATCCCGCCGCCGAGCGCCTTGCCCAAGGTGTAGATGTCGGCACGGACGCCTTCGTGGTCGAGCGCGAGGACGGTGCCGGTGCGGGCGAGACCGGACTGGATCTCGTCGGCGATCAGCAGGACGTTGTGCTCGTCGCACAGCCGCCGCGCCTCGGCGAAGTAGCCGGTGGGCGGCACGATCACGCCCGCCTCGCCCTGCACCGGTTCCAGCAGGATCGCGGCGGTGCGTTCGGTGATGGCGTCGCGCAGCGCTTCGGCGTCGCCGTACTTGACCGTGACGAAGCCGGGGGTGAACGGGCCGAAGTCGGCGCGCGCGGTCTCGTCGGTGGAGAAGGACACGATGGTCGTCGTCCGGCCGTGGAAGTTGGAGCCGGCGACGACGATCTCCGCGGTCCCGTCCGGGACACCCTTGACACGGTACGCCCACTTCCTGGCGATCTTCACCGCGGACTCGACGGCTTCGGCGCCGGAGTTCATCGGCAGGGCCATCTCGGTGCCGGTCAGCTCGGCCAGCTCCTTGCAGAACAGCCCGAGCTGGTCGTGGTGGAAGGCGCGGGAGGTCAGCGTCACCCGGCCGAACTGTTCGACCGCGGCGGCGATGAGCCCGGGGTGGCGATGCCCGAAGTTCAGCGCGGAATAGCCGGAGAGGAAGTCGAGGTAGGTCTTGCCCTCGACGTCGGTGACCGAAGCGCCCTCGGCGGTGGCGATCACCACGGGCAGGGGGTGGTAGTTGTGCGTGCTCCACTGCTCGTCGAGCGCGATGAAGTCGGCGGTCGTCATGCGTTCAGGTTAGATGCCCATCCGTCTGCTTTCATCCGGGAAACGTTGCTTTGACCCGTTGTTCGTTGCGTATCGACTCCTTCGGGTGGCGAAATCGTGCATCGGCGTACTCGATCACCGCAGGCGCGGGACCCGGACCGCGGTTATCGTCGCCGGATGGCGAAAAAGGACACCGTCTCCGTCCGGGACACGCTGCGGATCGGCAAGGGGACCGAGCGGCACCATCCGGGCTCGTTCCCGATCGGGCCGCACAAGAAGCCCAAGGGGCTGAAAGACCTCGCCGACGCCGGTGGCAAGCTCGCCAACCTGCAGGAGGCCCTCTACGCGGAGGGCGTCGGCGGGGGAAACCGCAGCGTCCTGCTGGTCCTGCAGGGGATGGACACCTCCGGCAAGGGCGGCACGGTGGGTCACGTCCTCGGTCTGGTCAACCCGATGGGCGTGCGGTACGCGGGGTTCAAGAAGCCGACCGCGACCGAGCGGCGTCATCACTATCTGTGGCGGATCCGCAAACAGCTCCCCGTGCCGGGGCAGGTCGGCGTCTTCGACCGCTCGCACTACGAGGACATCCTGGTCCCGCGGGTGCAGAAGCTGGTGCCCGCGACCGAATGGCGCAAGCGCTACGCCGAGATCAACGCGTTCGAGAAGGAGCTGACCGACGCCGGAACGACGATCGTGAAGGTCTTCCTCGACATCTCGCCGGAGGAGCAGCTGAAGCGGCTCAAGGCGAGGTTGGAGACCCCGGAGAAGTGGTGGAAGTACAACCCCGCCGATCTCGACGCGCGTGCCCAGTGGAACGACTACCAGAAGGCCTACGCCGACATCTTCGCCAAGACCTCCACGGCGGCCGCGCCCTGGTACGCCGTCCCCGCCGACCGCAAGTGGTACCGCAACTGGCTGGTCGCGCGGCTGCTGATCGAGACGATCGAGGAGATGGACCCGGAGTTCCCTCCTGCCGGCTTCGATCCCGAGACGGAGATCGAGAAGCTGGAAGGCGTTGGCGTCTCCGGTTGATCGTCTGAGAGAGTGCGGACGTGACCGACACCAGCCTCGAAGATCTCCCGTTCCTCCGCCGCCAGGCCCGGACCCAGCGCTTCACCCTCGGCGCGCCGAAAGAGTTCAAGGTCGCCCCGGACGGTTCCCGCATCCTGTTCCTGCGGTCCGAGTCCGGCACCGACCCCCGGCACAGCCTGTGGTCGTTCGACGTCTCGTCGGGTGAGGAAACGAAGCTGGTCGACGCCGCCGAACTGCTGCCCGGTGAAGAGGACCTGCCGCCCGAGGAGCGTGCCCGCCGCGAGCGCAGCCGGGAGACCGGTGGCGGCGTGGTCGGCTACGCGGTCGACGCCGCCTTCACCGTCGCCGCGTTCTCGCTTTCGGGCAAGCTCCACACGCTCGACCTGGCCACCGGCGCGGTGGCGGTGCTGGTCGAGGGTTCGGTCGTCGACCCGCGGCCCAGCCCGGACGGCGCCAAGGTGGCTTACGTCCGCGACCGGCGGCTGCGGGTGATCGACCGCGCCACCGGTGAGGATCGCGTGCTCGGCGGTGAAGACAGCGAAGACGGCGACGACATCGCCTGGGGGCTCGCGGAGTTCATCGCGGCCGAGGAGATGGGCCGCACCCGCGGCTACTGGTGGGCTCCGGACGGGAAGAGCCTGCTGGTCGAACGCTCCGATCGCGCGAACGTGCCGCGCTGGACGATCGCCGATCCGGCCAATCCGCAGTCGCCGTCCAACGTCGTCGCGTATCCGGCGGCGGGCACCACGAACGCGGACGTGACGCTGGCGATCCTCGGGCTCGACGGCTCGCGCGTCAACGTCGAGAAGACGGACTGGGAGTACCTCGCCGCGGTGCACTGGTCGGCGGCAGGCAAGCCGCTGCTGTCCGTGCAGTCGCGTGACCAGCGGAAACTGGAGACCCAGGCGGTCGACCCGGCGGACGGTTCGGTCGAGGTCCTGCACACCGAGACCGACGAGCACTGGGTGGAGCTCGCGGCGGGCGTCCCGGCATGGACCACCGATGGCCGCCTGGTCCGGGAGAGCGCCGTCGACGGCGACCACCGGCTCGTCGTCGACGGGGTCGCGGTCACCCCGCCCGGACTGCAGGTGCGGTCGGTCCTGCACGTCGGCGACGAGGTGTTGTTCAGCGCGTCGGAGGCCGATCCGACGCAGATCCACGTCTTCCGCACCGAAGGCGGCGAGCTCCGCCGTCTGTCCACTGAGGACGGTGTGCACGTCGGCTCCGGGAACACCTCGCTGACCGTGCTCTCGTCGTGGAGCCTGGAGCGCAGCGGCCCGGTGGTGACCGTCGTCTCCGGCGAGAAGACGGTGGCGCGTATCGGTTCCTGCACCGTCGACCCGGACGTCGTGCCGAACCTGACCTGGCTGACGCTGGGGGAGCGGGGCCTGCGTGCCGCGCTCGTGCTGCCGACCGGATACGAGGAGAGCGAAGGCAAGCTCCCGGTGCTGCTCGACCTGGTCGGCGGCCCGCACGCCCAGCGTGTCCTGCAGACCCGCAACGCCTTCCTGACCCCGCAGTGGTTCGCGGACCAGGGTTTCGCGGTGCTCGTCGCCGACGGGCGCGGGACGCCGGGCCGGGGTTCCGCGTGGGAGAAGGAGATCGCGGGCAAACTCGCCGACGTCACCCTCGCCGACCAGGTCGACGCCCTGCACGCGGCGGCCGCGCTCCATCCGGAGCTGGATCTGGAACGGGTCGCGATCCGCGGCTGGTCCTACGGCGGCTACCTGTCCGCGCTGGCCGTGCTGCGCCGTCCCGACGTCTTCCACGCCGGTGTCGCGGGCGCGCCGGTGACCGATTGGTCGTTGTACGACACGCATTACACGGAGCGTTATCTCGGGCTTCCGCAGGAGGAAACGGCCGCGTACGAACACAACTCGCTGATCGCCGGCGCCGGCGACCTTTCGCGGGCGCTGTTGATCGTGCACGGACTGGCCGACGACAACGTTTTCGTCGCCCACTCGTTGCGCCTGTCGTCGGCCTTGCTGGCCAAGGGACGCGCGCATGTGTTCCTGCCGCTGGCAGGCGCGACGCATATGACGCCGCAGGCCGAAGAGGTCGCGGAGAACCTGATGCGCACGCAGGTGGACTGGATCGTGCGTGAGCTGTCCGGTGCCGCGGTCAAGAGCGAGGAGAACGCATGAAACGGTGGGGCATCACCATTCCGCTGACCGGGGTGCCGCTCGCGGCGCACGAGGAGCTGGTGCGGGAGCTGCCGGACCTCGGCTACACCGACGCGTGGTCGGCCGAGACGGCGGGCAACGACGCCTTCACCCCGCTGGTGCTGGCCTCGCAGTGGGCGCCGCGGTTGCGGCTGGGCACCGCGATCGTGCCGGTGTACACGCGCGGGCCCGGGCTGCTGGCGATGAGCGCGGCGACCGTCGCGGAACTGGCGCCCGGCCGGTTCGTGCTCGGCATCGGCGCGTCGTCGCCGGTGATCGTGAAGAACTGGAACGCCGCCGAGTTCGAGGCCCCGTTCGCGCGCTCCCGGGACACTCTGCGGTTCCTGCGGTCGGCGCTGGCGGGGGAGAAGGTCACCGAGGAGTACGAGTCGTTCTCCGTCAGCAAGTTCCGGCTGGAGCGGCCCGCCGACCCGCCGCCGTCGATCATGCTCGCCGCGTTGCGGCCGGGAATGCTGCGGCTGGCCGCGAAGGAGGCCGACGGCGCCATCACCAACTGGCTCGCCGCCTCCGACGTGCCGAAGGTGCGGGCCGAGATCGGTCCGGACACCGAGCTGGCCGCGCGGATCTTCGTGTGCCCAACCGAAGACAAGGCCGCCGCGCGCGGCCTCGGCCGGATGCTCATCTCGAGCTACCTGACCGTGCCGGTGTACGCGGCGTTCCACGAATGGCTCGGCCGCGGCGACGCGCTCGCGCCGATGCACGAGGCGTGGGCCGCGGGCGACCGGCAGAAGGCGAATCAGGTCATCCCGGACGAGGTCGTCGACGACCTGATCGTCCACGGCAGCCTCGACTCCTGCCGCGAGCAGGTGCAGTCCTATGTGGACAACGGGCTGACGACGCCGATCATCGCGCTGCTGCCGACGGGGGAGGATCCCTTCGCTCAGGTGCGGGGTCTGGCTCCGCGGTCCTGATCGCGTGTCACCGGCTGCTATGAAGGACGCTTTCATTGCCAAATTTGCAATGAAAGCGTCCTTCATAGCGGCCCCTAGGCGGTCCTGAAGAGCTCGTCGTAGCGCGAAGCCATCATGTGCGACCCCTTGATCTCCGAGGTCGTCGCCGCGTCCAGGACGCCGACCTCCTCGGCGTAGGTCGCGCCCCCGGAAGGTCCGAGCGGCAGCGAGATCATCGGCCCGCCCGGGCTGTGGGTCCGCAGTTCGCCGCCGTCGATCAGCGCCCGGATGTTGGCCACGACGACCTCCGCGTGGTCGCCCGCCACCTTCGCCAGCTTTCCTTCCGGCAGCGCGGTGATGTCGCCGAGCGCGAAGACGCGCGGCTGTCCCGGAAGCCGCAGGTCGGGTGCCACGTCCACCTGCCCGTTCGCCTGCCGCGCCGCCGCCAGATCGCCGGAGAGGTAGGCGGTGTGCGGAGCGCCGCCGTAGCACTGGAACCACAGGTCGGCGGTCACTTCGCCGCCGCCGGTGAGTCCCGAGGTGAACGTCTTGGCCTGCCCCGGTTCCGAGACCGGGGGCTCGGTCAATGAAGTGCCGAGCAGGAGCTCGACGCCCAGTTCGTCGAGCTGACGGCGGATCTCCGTGCGGAACTCCTCCGGGAAGCCGGGCAGGATCTCCTTCGCCGGGTCGACGATCGCCACCGCCTTGTCCGGCCACACCGCCTTGATCTCACCCGCCAGTTCGAGGCCCACCGGGCCGGCGCCGAGCAGCAGCACCTTGTCCGCGCCCGCGAGTTCCTCCCGGGTGGCACGGATCTTCGCCTTCGCCGACGCGCTGTCGTGGAAATCGATCTTCGCCGGGAACGGGTACGCCGAACCGGTAGCCAGCACGACGTAGTCCGGGGTGAGCCGCTCGCCCGACGCGAGCGTGACGCCGTCCTGGTCGACGCTCACCGCGCGGTCGCGGAGCACTCGCCCCCGTTCGAGAAGCCGGGCGTACGGGTAGAAGAGCCGATCCGTCCACTCGGGATCGACGAGCCCGCGCAACGCGGCCACGTGGTGGACGAAGTCCTCGCGTGGCTCGACGAGAACGACGTCGGCGAACGAGTCCAGCTCTTTGGCGACGGTGGTGCCGCCGTATCCCCCGCCGATGACGGCCACGGTCGTGGTCATGAGATCCCCTAGTTCGTAGTGCGTAATATTCGTACTGCGAACTACAGTAGTTCGTACTCCGAACGATCGTCAAGTAGACTCCGGTCATGACCACGGCCGAAGACCTCGGATTCGCGACGGCGCTGGTGCGGCTTTCGCATCTGGTGCAGCGGGCTTTCATCGACGTCGGCCGGTCGCACGACCTCACGCCGCAGCAGGCACAGCTGCTCTGTGTGCTGGCGCAGGGGGAGTCGGGCGTCGGGATGACCGACCTCGGCAAGATGCTGAACCTCGAGAAATCCAGCGTCACCGGCCTGGTGGACCGGGTGCAGCGGCGCTCTCTCGTCGAACGGGTCGCGGATTCCGGTGACCGCCGCGCGCTGAAGATCACGCTGACGGAAGAGGGCCTCCGGCTCGCGAACGCCGCACACGAGGGTGTCGTCGAGAAACTGGAGGAGATGGCGGCCGATCTCCCGGCCGAACAGCGTGAGGCGGTCGCGGCGGCCGTGTGGCGGATGGCGCCCGAAGACTGATTCAGGTCCAGATCGCGTCGGCGAGCAGGAGTCCCGCCGCCGCGGCGCCGATCCCGGCGACCATCGTGACGCCGACGTTCAGCACGGCCCGCGAGGGCGTCTTCTCGGTGAAGAGGCGCAGCGTTTCGTAGCCGAAGGTCGAAAAAGTGGTGAGCCCGCCGCAGAATCCGACGGCCACCAGTGAGCGGATCCCGTCCGGCTGGCCGCCGTGCAGTGCCCAGCCGGTGAGGACCCCGAGGATCGACGAGCCCACGACGTTGACCGCCAGCGTGCCCCACGGGAAGGCGGTACCTCGCCACGCTCGCAGCCGAAGATCGGTCAGGAAACGGATGATCGCACCGAAACCGCCGCCGAGCGCGACGAAGAGAACGGTCATTTCTTCACCGCGCGAGTGATCTCGTGGCCGGCGTAGACCGCTACCAAAGCGGCCGCCACCGTGCCGGACGCGTACGCCAACCCGGTGAACGGACGCCCGTTCGTCACAAGATCGAGTGTGTCCGTCGCGTACGTCGAAAACGTGGTGTAACCGCCCAGGATCCCGACCCCGAGGAAGGGGCGCAAGAGCCGGTGCGGGTCTTCCGCCGCGGTCAGCAACGCCATCAGGACACCGATGAGCAGACAGCCGGAAACGTTGGTGGCGAAGGTGGAAAGCGCGAACTGGCCACGGGAATGGGGGATCGCGACCGACAAGCCGTAGCGGGCGAGGCTGCCCAGCGCGCCACCCGCGCCGACGACCGCGAGCACGTCCCATCGCGGGCGGGGAACGGATGCCGCATCAGCCATGGATGGAAGCTTAGAACCGCTGTCCGGGTGAACTCGCGCCGCGGTGTCGAAGATCGCTCGCCAGGCCGTTTTTCCCTTCTGGACAGTGAATTTTCACGAAACGTGTCGTAGGCTCGGTGGCGCTCCAGGCCGATTTTCGGTCCGTCCGCTCGTCTGAGAAAAAGGTGGCAGGATGGCACAGGAACAGTCAGGTACGCAGGCTCCCGACAGCGGTTTGCTGCTGGAGGTCGAAATGATCCCGACCGCGGTCGACCGCGGGAAGGCCAACGGCGCGGCCGCCGACAACGACGGCAACGACGGCTGAGTGCCCGAAACGCCGACGCTGGCTGACCTCGTGGCTCCGCTCGGGGTCAGCCAGTTCTTCCAAGACGTCCAGGGCGAGACCTATCGCCGCTTCGAAGGCCGCGCGGGCCGCTTCGCCGACCTGCTGCCGTGGCCGGCGCTGAACGCCATCCTCCGGCAGCATCGCCTCGAGTTCCCGAGGCTGCGCCTCGCGCTCGACGGCACCCCGGTGCCCATGGAGAGCTACACCGATCTCGTCCCCACCCGCCGCAGCGGCACCGTCCCGCGGCTGCGAGCCGCTCCGTTCACCGAGCAGCTCCGCGGCGGCGCGACGATGGTGCTCGACGCCATCCAGGAACTCAGCGACCCGATCGGCGACCTCGCCAGGGGGCTCGAACACGACCTCCGCGAGAGCGTCCAGGTCAACCTGTACGCGGGCTGGGGCGTGACCCACGGCTTCGACGTGCACTGGGACGACCACGACGCGTTCATCATCCAGGTCTCCGGCCGCAAACGCTGGCGGATGCACGGCCCGACCAGGCCCGCTCCGCTGCACCGCGACGTCGAACAGCCCGAGCGGCCCGGTGAGCCGATCGACGACTTCATTCTCGAAGACGGCGACGTCCTCTATGTCCCGCGCGGGCACTGGCACGACGTCACCGCGGTGGGGGAGATGTCACTGCATCTCACGCTCGGATTCAGTCCGGCCACCGGGATCGACCTCGTGTCCTGGCTTGCCGACAAGCTCCGGGCGAGCGCCGTGTTCCGTCAGGACCTCCCGAGGTTCGGGACGGAGGGAGAGCGGGCGGACCGTGCCGCCGCACTGCGCGCGGAACTGGAAGCCACGCTGACCGCCGACGTCCTCGACAGGTTCCTCACCGAGCGCGACTCGTCCGCCCCGGCGCATCCGCGTGTCGGGCTGCCGTGGGCGGCGACCTCCGGGCTGTTGCCGGACGGCGACGAGACCGAGGTCCGCTTCCTCGTCCCACGGGCGGTGCTCGAAGAAGGCAGCGCCCGCGATGACCGGGTGACCCTGCTCGCGGACGGCAAACGGTTCGTCTTCGCGGGCGCCGCGGCCCCGCTGCTGAAGGCGCTGCTCGACGGCACGCCGCAGGCGGTCAAGCGACTCGCCGAACTGTCCGAACTCGATCGAGGGACCGTGCGGACCTTCCTCGGCGAGCTCACCACGCAGGGGCTCCTCTCGATCGGCTGAAAGTCACAGGGGACGAGAAGTGTGAAGGGAGCCCGGGCGGGGTAAGCTAAGGCATGCCTAAGGTGAAGTCCGGAGCGGTCGGCCGATGACCGCTCAGCTCTCGGACACCCCAGCGCCGCCCGCCGCTTTGCCGGGCTGCGCCACTGTCGCGCGCATGCTGGGCGCGAACCCCGCCGGCACCGCGGCGGACATGCGCTGCTGGCTGCTCGTCGAGCAGCCGGGCCCCTGGCCCGCGGACGCGCTGGAAAACGTCCTCGACGAGGCATTCCCCGCCGAGCGCCGTGAGCTGCTCGAGAACTTGAGACGGTCCCACGGGCTCCGCCCGCTGCTGATCCGGCGCCCCGGCAAACATCGTCGCGACCCGGATAGCCCTCGCTCCGTCTACGTCGGCGGAGGCGAACCGGGTAACCGCTGGCTGGAGCGGCTGGAGATCCGCGACCTGGGTGAACTTGCCGAACTGGACCTCGAAGCGGTCGCGGACGGCACCGGCGGACTCGGCACCCGGGTGGCCGGGCCGCTGTTCCTGGTCTGCACGCACGGCACCAAGGACATGTGCTGCGCGGTGCTCGGCCGCCCGCTGGCCTCGACGCTCAACACCAATCACCCCGGCAGGGCCTGGGAGGTCAGCCACGTCGGCGGTGACCGCTGGGCGGGCAATCTCCTGGTGGTCCCCGACGGTTTCCTGCACGGCCAGCTCAACCCTGCCGAAGCGGCGCTGGTCGCCAAGGCGGCCCTGCGCGGCCAGGTCGAGCCGGAGCAGCTTCGTGGCCGCACATCCGCCCGGACGGCGTGGGCGCAGTTCGCGGAGATCGCGCTCCGGCGGCAGCTGGACCTGCCCGGTCTGGACGACGTGCTCGCCGTCCAGGAGGAGCCGCTGCTCGAATCCGACGCGCGGGTGGTCACCGTGCGCGGCGGCCAGGACTTCTACTCGGTGACGGTGCGCCGCCGGTCGGCGACGCCGCGCGGGGAGAGCCGGTGCGCGGGGCTGATCCAGCCCGCCGGGTACGTGACCGAGGAGATCACGAAGCTCTGACGGCGCAAGTAGGTGACTACTTGCGCCCAAGATCACCCTTGTTCGAACGTCTGTTTGACACCTGTCTAGAACATGTGTTCGACTGGCTTGGTGCGATGGGATCGACAGCGGGCGGACGGCGGCGAGCCGGTGCTGCCCGGATTGGACGGGTTGCCGCGCTCTGTGCGCACCCCCGGGTTCGACGGCGTCACCTTTCACGAGGTGCACGCCAAATCCGTGCTGAACAAGGTGCCGGAGGGGTCGGGTGTCCCGTTCGGATGGACGGTGAACCCGTATCGCGGTTGTTCTCACGCGTGCACGTACTGCCTCGAAGGCGGGACGCCGGTCCTGATGGCCGACGGCCGGACGAAGGCGCTGGCGGACCTGGCGCCGGGCGACGCGATCTACGGCACGCGCGGGCGCGGCGCGGGGCGACGGCTGGTGCCCACGGAGGTGCTCGCGCACTGGTCGACGCTGAAACCGGCGTACCGCCTGACCCTCGAAGACGGAACGTCCATCGTGGCCAGTGGCGACCACCGGTTCCTGACCGGCCGCGGCTGGAAACACGTCACGGGTACCCGGTTCGGCGCGGCACAGCGGCCGCATCTGGTCGGCGGCACCGAACTCGTCGGCGTCGGCCAACTCGCCCGCACCCCGGACGACACCCTCGGTTATCGCGCCGGGTACCTGTGCGGGATGTTGCGCTCCGGCGGCTTCTCGGCCGAGAAGGACGCCGCGGACCGCGCGCTGAGGTATCTGCCCGATTTCGGCGCGTCGGTCGGTTTCGTCCAGGTGCCGCCTTCGCCGGATGCCCATTGGCGGCGCGGCTTCCTGGCCGGGCTGTTCGATCTCTCCGGGAGTTACCGGCACGGCGCGCTGCGCGTCACCCACGACGAGCAGGACATCGTCTCGACCTTCTGCGCCGCTCTCGACAACTTCGGCTTCCGTTACGTCAAAACCGAAAACGCCAAGTTCAGTCCGTTGTGGACGGTGCAGCTGCTCGGCGGGCCGTCGGAGGAAGTGCGGTTCTTCCATCTCTCCGATCCGGCCGTCGGCTGGAAACGGTCGCTGGACGGCCTCGTCATCGGCCGGACCAGGCGAAAGGTGACGTCCATCGAACCGCTGGGCATCGAGCTGCCGCTGTTCGACATCACCACCGGCACCGGCGACTTCATCGCCGACGGCATGGTCACGCACAACTGCTTCGCCCGGAACACCCACACGTACCTGGACTTCGACGCCGGACGCGATTTCGACACGCAGGTGATCGTGAAGGTCAACGCGCCCGAGGTGCTGTCCGCGCAGCTGCGGCGGCCGAGCTGGACCCGTGAGCATGTCGCGATGGGCACGAACACCGATCCCTATCAACGCGCCGAAGGCCGGTACAAGCTGATGCCGCGCATCATCACCGCACTGGCCGATTCGGGTACGCCACTGTCCATCCTGACCAAGGGCACCGTGCTGGCCAGGGATCTGCCGTTGCTGGAGTCGGTGTCGAAGGACGTGCCCGCCGGGCTGGCGATCTCACTGGCGCTGCTCGACGAGGACCTGCAACACCGCCTGGAACCAGGGACGCCGAGCCCGCGGGCGAGGCTCGACCTGATCCGCAAGGCGCGGGACGCCGGGCTCCCGTGTTCGGTGCTGGTCGCCCCCGTGCTGCCGTATCTGACCGATTCGGTGGAGGCGCTCGACGCCTTGTTCTCACGGCTGGCCGAGGCCGGCGCCACGCGGGTCACCGTCCTCCCGCTGCACCTGCGGCCGGGCGCGCGGGAATGGTTCGCGCGCTGGCTCGGCCGGGAACATCCGGAGCTGGTGCCGAAATACCGCGAGCTGTATGCCCGCGGTGCCTACCTGCCGAAGTCCTATCGGGAGCGGCTGGGCGCGCGCGTCGGTCCGCTGCTGCGGCGTCACGGCTTCGGTTCCCGTGCGGATGACGGGGACCGAATGCAGGTGACGATGCCCGTGCAGCGTTCGGGAGAGGCGGTGATCCCGGCGGCGGAGCAGCTCAAATTGCTGTAAACGGCCGGTCGGGTGGGTCGTGAGTGTTTTGGGTCGTTGTGGCGAGCCTCGGCCCAGGCTGAGGCGGGCCGGTGTGTCGTGAAGGGCCCCTTTGAGACCTTCAACGTCTCAAAGGGGCCCTTCACGACATCCCCACGACCGCGAAAGCTCACGTGAGCGCCTCTGACCGGAGTCCTTCACGGACCGGCCTGGCATCAACCGCAGCCGGAACCACGTAGGTACCTAAGACCCCCTTGGCTCTAACGACCCAAAACACCCACGACCCACCCGACCGCACCTCACGCGTCACTTTCGCCTCAAGTGGCCGAAAGTCCGCTCTTCCCGCGTCGCACCGGTAGGTCTTCCCGTTGCGCGGTGTGCGCTGTGGATTTTCTTACCGCGCAACGGATTCGGCCGTTCGGCGCAGTGACTTGGCGGAAATCCCTTTCGTGCTTAATCTCAAAGGGACGAAGGCGAGGAGGTGCCTGTTGACCACCCGTACGGATCGCACCGCCGCTGTCCGCATCGCCTGGGCCGCGACCAAGCTGACCAGAGCGGGCAGACACCCCATCGCCATCGGCAGACTCGCCGCCACCGTCGGCATGGCCCCGGACGAAGCTCACCGCCTGATGGATCTGATGGGTTTCGTCATCCGCGACGGCCTGGTCGTGATGGACCGCGGCTCGCGCCCGGCCGAGCGCGCGGGCTCCGACCGGTACCGGGTCGACCTGTTCCTGCTGGCCGTCGCCACCGGTGAACCGGTGCACGCGGATTCGGTCTGCCCGGCGACCGGAGCACGCGTCCGCGTCCACTTCACCCGCGAGAGGGTCTTGAGCGTCGATCCGCCGCACGCCGTCGTCGCCGCGTCGCGACTGTCCGGGATCGACCTCGCGCTCGGCCAGGACTACGTCGAGGCGCTGGTCTGCACACAGTTCTTCGCGTCGAAGGAGGCGGCCTCGGGCTGGCTGCTGGAGAACATCGACGGCCGGGTCCTGTCCGTACGCGACTATCTGGCGCACACCCGGCGGATGGTCGCGGCGCTGGAGTCCTGGCCGACGCTCTGAGCGTCGGCAGGTGAACCCGCGTCCGCGATCGACGTCGGCAGGGCGCAATCTGGTCTTTCACGTCGTGAAGGTGGTGAAGGCGCCCTGCCACCGCGATAGCGGGGCCTTCGGCCGGGCGGGTTCACGCCTATGGTCACGTTCCGGGCAAGACCTCGGCTCCGCCCACAGCCCCTGAAGACACCGGGCTTGTACCTGGTCGCGAGGCATCCGGGGCGATTCGTTAGCCTTTGACGTCGGCGAAAAGCCGTCGAATCGCAGAATCGTGATGCCGAAGGAGAGCACCCGCAGTGCTTCGCACCCACAAAGCCGGCACCTTGCGTGCCGAGCACGCCGGTCAGACGGTCACCCTCACCGGATGGGTGGCTCGGCGGCGCGATCACGGCGGCGTCATCTTCATCGATCTGCGCGATGCCGGCGGCGTGAGCCAGATCGTCTTCCGTGAAGGCGAAATGGCCGAGCGCGCCCACCAGCTGCGCTCCGAATACTGCGTCCGCGTCGTCGGCGAGGTCTCGAAGCGCCCCGAGGGCAACGCCAACGCCGAGATCCCCACCGGTGAGATCGAGGTGCTGGTCACCGAGCTCGAGGTGCTGTCCGAGGCCGCCGTGCTGCCGTTCCCGATCGACGACAGGGTCGACGTCGGCGAGGAGGTGCGCCTCAAGCACCGCTACCTCGACCTGCGCCGCAGCGGCCCCGCGGCCGCGATGCGCCTGCGCAGCGAGGTCAACCGCGCCGCCCGCGAGGTGCTGCACGCGCAGGAGTTCGTCGAGGTCGAGACCCCGACGATGACCCGTTCCACCCCCGAGGGCGCTCGCGACTTCGTGGTCCCGGCCCGGCTCAAGCCCGGTTCCTGGTACGCGCTCCCGCAGTCACCACAGCTGTTCAAGCAGCTGCTCATGGTCGGCGGGCTCGAGCGGTACTACCAGATCGCGCGCTGCTACCGGGACGAGGACTTCCGCGCCGACCGGCAGCCGGAGTTCACCCAGCTCGACATCGAGATGAGCTTCGTCGAGCAGGACGACGTCATCGCCCTCGGCGAGGACATCGTGACGGCGCTGTGGAAGCTGATCGGGGCCGAGATCCCCCGGCCGTTCCGGCGCATCTCCTACGCCGAGGCGATGGAGAAGTACGGTTCGGACAAGCCGGACCTGCGCTTCGACCTCGAGCTCACCGACATGACGGCGTTCTTCGCCGACACCCCGTTCCGTGTGTTCCAGGCGCCGTACGTCGGCGCCGTCGTGATGGCGGGCGGGGCCGACCAGCCGCGCCGCACCCTCGACGCCTGGCAGGACTTCGCCAAGCAGCGCGGGCACCGCGGGCTCGCGTACATCCTGGTGAACGAGGACGGCACGCTCGGCGGCCCGGTCGCGAAGAACCTGTCGGAGAAGGAGCGCGAGACGGTCGCCGAAGCCGTCGGCGCCAAGCCCGGCGACTGCGTCTTCTTCGCCGCGGGCAAGGCCGCCGACGCGCGGGCCCTGCTGGGCGCCACCCGCCTGGAGATCGGCAGCCGTCTCGGCCTGATCGACGAGAACGCCTGGTCGTTCGTCTGGGTCGTCGACTTCCCGATGTTCATCTCGGCCGAGGAGTCCGACGACGTCGCCGTCGGCGGCGGCAAGTGGAAGGCGCTGCACCACGCCTTCACCTCGCCGACCCCGGAGTGGATCGGCAAACTCGCCGACGACCCCGGCAACGCGCTTGCCTACGCCTACGACATCGTCTGCAACGGCAACGAGATCGGCGGCGGCTCGATCCGTATCCACCAGCAGGAACTGCAGAAGCAGGTCTTCGAGCTGATGGGCCTCGGCGAGGAGGAGGCGCAGGAGAAGTTCGGCTTCCTGCTCGACGCCTTCGCCTTCGGCCCGCCGCCGCACGGCGGGATCGCGTTCGGCTGGGACCGGATCGTCATGCTGCTGGCCAAGGCCGAGTCGCTGCGTGACGTGATCGCGTTCCCGAAGACCGGCGGCGGGTTCGACCCGCTGACCGCCGCTCCCGCGCCGATCACGGCGGAGCAGCGCAAGGAAGCGGGCATCGACGCCAAGCCCGCGCCGCCCGTCAAGAACTGATGCTCCACCTCAGGGCCGTGTGCCCGCCGGACCGGACCGAGGAAGCGATCCGGATCCTGCGGGCACACTCCGGGACCGCGCACCTCGTCGTGCATCACGGGGTGGCGGTCGCGCCCGAGGGCGACCTGATCGAAGCGGACATCGCCCGGGAGGCGACCGACGAGATCATCGAGTCGCTGTGCGGGCTCGATCTCGACCACACCGGCGGCATTACGCTGGAAGCGCTGGACACCGCGGTGTCCGACGCCGCGGACAAGGCTGAGGAAGCCGCGCCGGGCGAAGGCGCGGACGCCGTCGTGTGGCAGGAACTCGTCGGCCGCTCCGGCGAGGAGTCCCGGCTCACCTGGACGTTTCAGGCGTTCCTGACCATCGCTTGCCTGCTGGCGTCGGTCGGGGTGCTCACCAACTCGTCGGTCACGATCGTCGGCGCCATGGTCGTGGGGCCGGAATTCGGCCCGCTCGCGGCCATCGCCGTCGGGTTGGTGCTCCGGCGGGGAGATCTCGTGAAGCAGGGCGCCGTCGCGCTGCTCGGCGGCTTCCCGATCGCGATGGTGATCACCCTCGGTGTGGTTCTGGTGGGCAACGCCACCGGCGTGCTCGAAGTCAGCAAGCTCTTGGACAACCACGAGGTGGATTTCGTTTACCAGGTGGGAATCGCGTCGCTCATCGTCGCACTGCTCGCCGGTGCGGCCGGGATGCTTTCCATGACTTCGGCCAAATCCGCCGCGCTCGTGGGTGTGTTCATCTCGGTGACGACGGTTCCCGCGGCGGGTTACGCGGTGGTCGCGGCGGTTGCCGGTCAGTGGGAACGGTGCCTTTATTCGGCCGGTCAGCTGCTGGTCAATCTCATCGGAATCGTTGCAGCTGCGGCCATTGTGCTGACATTGCGCCGTCGTGGGCAACGATCGAGGGTGACGGAACGTCCGCTTTCACGCGGATGAGTCCCAGATCGCGCCAGTGCGCGCGATTGCCCGGATCTCAGTGGTCATGGTTGCTCAGTCACGAGTAGGGTCGGTGGCAATGACAGTCGATACCTCCTCTGCCGACGATTCGACCGTCGGAGCTGGAGCCGAAACTCTCGCCGTCGCAGCGGCGGTCGCTGCCGGCGAGTCGGTCCTTTCGCGCCGCTTCGGCAGCGCGATCACTCTCGTAGCCCCAGAAGACCTGGACGGCAGTGGTCCGGCGACGGTCGTGCGGGCGCGAGTGGCGACGTCACCGTTCGCGCTGCCGCGCACGCTGGTCATCAAGCACTACCCCGATCCACCCGAACCGGGACGACCGGATCCGTTCGCGCAGGAGGCGGTCAGCTACCAGCTGTTCACCGCGCTCGCGCCGGAGGACCGGATCTGCCCGGAGCTGCTGGCGCACGACGGCCGGTACCGCGTCCTGGTGATCGAGGACCTCGGCGGCGTCCCGACGCTGCACGACAAGCTCCACGCCCGTGACGCTCGCGGCGCCGAGCGCGCGCTGCTGTCCTGGGCTCGGTCGCTCGGCAGGCTGCACGCGAGCACGGCGAGCCGCGAACCCGATTTCAACGCGTTGCTGCGCCGTCTCGGCGGCCCGGTCAAGAACGAGGACGCGCCGCTGCCCGCGGTCTGCGCGCAACTGCCGGGGCTGCTTGAGGAACTGCTCGACGTCGAGACCCCGGAGCCGGTGCAACGGCGGGTCATGGAGGTCGCCGAGCGGGCGGGCTCACCGTCTTACCGCGCGTTCAGCCCGGTCGATCTCAGCCCGGACAACAACCTCGTGACCAGCGACGGGGTGCGATTCCTCGACTTCGAACGCGGCCGGGTGCGCAGCACCCTGATGGACGTGGCGTACCTGCGGCTCCCGTTCGCGTCGAGCGCGGACGCGCTGGCGCTGCCGCCGGGAATGAGCGAGGCGATGATCGCGGCCTGGCGGTCCGAGGTCGTCTCGGTCTGGCCGGGGCTCGCGGACGAAGACGCGCTGGCCGAGCACCTGATGGACGGTCAGCTGCTCCTGCTGTGGGTGATCACCTGGGAGATCCTCCCGGAGCTGGATCTGGAGCGGCACGCCACGCCGATCAGCCAGGAGGCCGCGCTGGTCACCTGGTGGCGGGAACTGGCCAAGCAATCGCTGCGTGCCCGCCTCACGGACATCTCCGAGCACGCCACCAGGGTCGCCGCGGCGCTCGGGGCCAGGCTGGGGCCGCACGCGGACCTCGCCTTCTACCCGGCGTTCCGGTAGCCGCCGCACGGACTTTTCGCTCGACCGTCCTCGTCGCGTTACCCAGGCATCACCGCTGGTGAGTCTGCGTGGCCGATGGTGGCTACCGTGACCGTGATCAGTGTCGAAGTCACTCCGAGTCCCGAACCTCTCCTTCCTCCTGCCCCGGCCGTACCGCGGTCCGCTCGCAGACTGGTCGTGCTCGGCGATTCCACGGCCGTGGGCCTCGGCGACCCGCTGCCGAACCGAGGCGGCTGGCGCGGGGTCGGCCCGCTCGTCGCCGAAGCGCTGGGCGTCGAGCCGGACGGCTACCTGAACCCGTCGTTCACCGGAGCGCGCATGGGATGCGTGCTGACGGAGCAGCTCCCCGCGGCCGTGGCGCACCGGCCGGACGTCGCGCTGGTGGTGGCGGGGATGAACGACACCCTGCGCCCCGATTTCAGCGCCGAGAAGATCGCCGCGGACCTCACCGAGGTGATCCGTTCACTGGCCGCCGTCGGCACCACCGTGGTCCCCGTGCGCTATCACGACCACGGCAAGGTGTTCCGCCTCCCAGGGTCGCTGCGGCGCGCGCTGAGCGAGCGGGTGGCCGAACTGAACGCCGCCATCGCCGGCGTCGTCGAGCGCGAGGGCGTGCCGTGCCTCGACCTCGAACTGCTGCCCGGTGCCTACGACCTCACCGCGTGGAGCGTCGACCGGCTGCACCCGTCGGAACTCGGGCACCGGATGCTGGCCACCGGGTTCACCGAACGGCTCGCCGAAGCCGGGTTCGCGGTGCCGCGGCCGGTCAGCCTGACCTGCTCGGGAGGGGTCGAACCGAGCACCGCCGGGCACGTCGGCTGGCTGGTGCTCAAGGGCGTCCCGTGGGTGTGGCGGCGGGGCCGCGAGTTCGTGCCGTACGCGGCCGTGATCATGTGGCACTCATTCCGGGAGCGGCTGCGCTGACCTGTGGCCGGAACCGTCGGTGGCTACGGCTACCGTCGACACCGTGGCACAGGACGAACTCTTCACCGTGAACCCCGACCTCGGGCCGCCTCCGGAGCAGGCCGAGCCGAGGGACACCGCCGTTCCGGCGGGCTCACCGCTGGCGGTGCGGATGCGGCCGCGGTCGCTCGACGAGGTCGTCGGCCAGCAGCATCTGCTGCGCGAGGGCGCGCCGCTGCGGCGGCTCGTCGAAGGCGCGGCTCCCGCTTCCGTGCTGCTCTACGGTCCGCCGGGGACGGGCAAGACCACGCTGGCGAACCTCGTTTCGGCCGCGACCGGCCGCCGGTTCGTGGCGATGTCGGCGCTGTCGGCCGGGGTGAAGGAAGTGCGCGGCGTCATCGAAGAGGCCCGCCGTCGCCGGAACTACAACGCCGAGAACACGGTGCTGTTCATCGACGAGGTCCACCGGTTCTCCAAGACACAACAGGACGCCCTGCTCGGCGCCGTCGAAGACCGGACGGTGCTGTTGGTGGCCGCCACCACGGAGAACCCGTCGTTCTCCGTCGTCTCGCCGCTGCTTTCGCGGTCGCTGGTGCTCCAGTTACGGCCCTTGACCGACGCCGACATCGTCGCGTTGATCGACCGGGCGCTGGCCGACGAACGCGGTCTCGGCGGCGAACTCACCCTGACCGAAGACGCGCGGGCACATCTGGTGCGGCTGGCCTCCGGCGACGCGCGGCGCGCGCTCACCGCACTGGAAGCGGCCGCCGACGCGGCGAGCGCGACCGAGGCCAAGACGATCGACCTCGCCATCGTCGAGTCCACTGTGGACAAAGCGGCGGTGCGCTATGACCGCGATGGCGATCAGCACTACGACGTCATCAGCGCGTTCATCAAATCCATCCGCGGGTCCGATGTGGACGCCGCGCTGCATTATCTGGCGCGGATGATCGAAGCGGGGGAGGACCCGCGATTCCTGGCCCGCCGCCTGGTGGTGCACGCGAGCGAGGACATCGGCATGGCCGATCCGACGGCACTGCAGTCGGCCATCGCGGCGGCACACGCGGTGCAGTTCATCGGGATGCCGGAAGGTCGTCTCGCGCTGGCACAGGCGACCGTGCACCTGGCGACGGCGCCGAAGTCGAACGCCGTCATCACCGGCATCGACGCCGCGCTCAGCGACGTCCGGTCCGGGCGAATCGGCACGGTGCCGCCGCATCTGCGGGACGGGCATTACGCGGGGGCGGAGAAACTCGGCAACGCGAAGGGCTACCGGCATCCGCAGAAAGTGCCGGAAGGCGTGCTGGCACAGCAGTATCCACCGGACGAACTGGTCGGCCGGGATTACTACGAACCGACGCAGCACGGAGCGGAGCGGACGTTGTACGAGCGGGTGCCGAAGCTGCGGCGCACCGTCCGGGGTGAGCGTTAGGTTCGCATTCGGACGGATTCGATGATCATGGGGCCAGATGCGCTGTGGCTGGGGATCATCGGGTGGATTTCGGGGCGTTGGATGACCCGGTCGGGCGTCATCGGTCCTGTCACGCAAGTATCGGGTGCTGATTCGGGGGTTTGAGGCGGCCGGGTCCGTGAAGGGCCCCTTGAGGGACTCTGGGTCCCTCAAGGGGCCCTTCACGGAACGAGCCACTCTCACGGGTCTCAGCGGCATTGCCAGTCACAACGGTGCGCGTGAAGGGCCCCTTCCCTCGGCTTAGCCAAGGAAACTCGACCTTCGCACCTTCCCGAGTACATGAAGGCCCCCTTCCTTGCGTCAGGCGCAAGGAAGGGGGCCTTCATGTACTTCAGTCGAGATCCCAGTGTTGTCCGGCAGGTAGTGAAGGCCTCCTTCGCTACCCTCAGGGTAGGCAAGGAGGCCTTCACGGAGCATCGGGCATGGCGAGGGGCCCGTCGCCGGTGTGGCTGGCGGGCTCCTCGGGGTTCAGCGGTGGTGGAGGGTGTTGCGTCGGGGTTGTCGGAGCGGATCTCGGTATTGGGGCGGGATGAACTCCGGTAACCCATCGGCGGCCATTCGTACTTCCCAGTCCCCGTGATGAATCAACCGATGATGGAATCCGCAGAGCAGCACCAGGTTCCGGAGATCTGTCGGGCCGCCGTCTGCCCAGTGCTCGATGTGGTGGGCGTGGCAGTTCTTCGGCTTGCGATGGCAGCCGGGGAACGCGCAGCCCCCGTCGCGGATGTTCAACGCCCGGCGCTGGCCTGGGGTGACGAAGCGCCGTAGTCGTCCGACGTTGAGGGGTTCGCCGGCGGCGCTCATCACGACCGGGAGCATTAGGCAGTCGCAGGCGGCCAGCCGGGCTTCCCGGGCGGTCATCGTCCCGACGAAGTCCAGGCACGCAGTCCCGAGGCCCGACTTGAGTTCCTCAAGGCCGATGGTGACGTTCACCAACGTCCGATAGCCGCTGGTGCCGGGCTGGTCCGGGCACGCGATCGCCAGATCCAGGATGTCGACCCACGCATCACCCAGGCGCTCGCACTTCATCCGCAGATCTGCTTGTCCGAACTCGTCCACCGGGCGCGGCTGAGCGTAGGCCTCCAGGGCGGCGGCGGTGCGGGCTCCGGTCTCGTCGTCGAGGAGACCGGTCAGTTTCCAGAAGCCGTCTTTCCGGCGCTCCAAGGTGATCTCGCGGCGCGGTTCCTTGGGCTCGGGCTCTTTGGGCTCGTTGCCGTCGGGGTCCAGCCAGCCCAGCAGTTTCGCTTCGGCGTCCACCAACTGTCGTGGCCCGGCGTTCGGGGCCAGGTCGGCCAGGATCTTCTCCGCACTCGCCCGGTCCTCGGCGGAGGTGTCGGCGGGGAGCTTCTTCAGGATCTCCAGGATCTGATCGATCCGCTCGTCCCCGACCAACCCCTCCGCGGCCACCGCGGCGGTCGCGGGAGCAATGGCGGGAACCTCGGTACCATCCAGAGCCCGGGTCGGGTTCAACGCGATGGCCCGGTTTACCACCGCACGTGCTTCGCCGACCGACAAGCCCGCGATATCGGCGAACCACTTATCCGTACGACCGTAGCCGAACAAGTCTTTGATGCCCCGAGACTCGATCTCCGCCAGGTATTGCCCCAACCCGGCGGTAGCCATCCGAATCACCTGCAAGGACTGCTGCACGCCATGGGCAAGCTCCAGCTTGCCGGCGCGCCACAACTCCTGCGGAAACTCAGGAAGGAAGGTCTCGGACACCTCTCCATGATAGCGCAATTCCGTCGAACAGGTGTTCGTAATTTTAAGCGACAAGCGAAATGTGTGAACAACGCTGAAGGGTGATTATGCCTCGCATGGAGGTCGCGGAAAGCGAGCGTGCCGCAATTAGTCGACTAAATGCGGCCTCGCGAAAGCCTGAAAGGGTAAAGCCCGCTTGAGAATTCCTTGAGCCGGTCCTGGGCAGCTCGACCACTCCCGTTCGTTTCACCGTCGCGAGCCGAACATCTGCGTCGGCGAGTATCCCGCGCATGGAAATCCCCAGGGTCGGTGTGCCCGACGCGCTGGCCTCGCACCTCACGATGGCCGAACAACACGAGTACCTGAGCCGCCGCTCGATGCTCAAGGGAACCGGTGCCCTCCTCGCCGCCGGGCCGCTTCTCTTGCAGGGCACCGCGTACGCCGACGGCGACAAGGTCGTCCCGGCGGGGCGGCATCTGGCGTTCGGCCGGAATCCGCGGACGTCGATGCGGGTCGCGTGGCAGGTGCAGGTGCCGGCGCCGGTGCGGAAGCCGTTCCTGCGGATAGCCGACGGTCATGGCGGCTGGAGTCACCGGATTCCGGCCGAGGTCCGCGCGCTGCATTCCGAGGTCGCCGGGGTCATCGCGCCGTACGACCAGTACTACCTGCACGCCGAGGCCGATCACCTCTGGCCCGGCCACACCTATCGGTACGCCGTCGGGCACGACGGTTTCGACCCGGCGTCGGGTGACGGCGGGCCTGCCGCGATCTCGACGTTCACCACCGCGCCCGCGCGGGGTGTTCCGGCGGGCAAGTTCACCTTCACCGCGTTCGGCGACCAGGGCGTTTCGACGACGGCGCTCGCGCAGGACGGCGCCGTCGCGGGACAGAATCCGCGCTTTCACCTGCTGGCCGGCGATATCGCGTACGCCGATCCGAGTGGTGCTGGCAAGCCGCCCGGGTCCAAGCCCGACGCGGACCACGACCTCTTCGACCCCGAGGTCTGGGACGCTTACTACCGCCAGATCGAGGGCGTCGCGGCGTCGGTGCCGTGGATGGTCACCACCGGCAACCACGACATGGAGGCCCTCTACTCCCCGGACGGCTATGGCGGCCAGCTCAAACGCTGGGACTTCCCCGGCGGCGGTCCGCACGACTGTCCCAGCGTGTACTCGTTCATCTACGGCAACGTCGGGGTGATCTCGCTCGACGCCAACGACGTCTCCTACGAGATTCCCGCCAACCTCGGTTACTCGCACGGCTCCCAGACGGCGTGGCTCAAGCGGCGCCTGCGGTACCTGCGCTCGCAGCCGGACATCGACTTCGTCGTGGTGTTCTTCCATCACTGCGCCTACTCGACTACGAACCAGCACGCCTCCGAGGGCGGCGTCCGCGAGCAGTGGGTCCCGCTGTTCGACGAGTTCCGGGTCGACCTCGTGATCAACGGGCACAACCACATCTACGAGCGGACCGACGCCCTGCGTGGGGGCAAGGTGACCCGTGAGGTCGAGATCGGCGACACCGTCGAGCCGGATCGCGACGGCACCGTGTACGCGACCTGCGGTGGCGGCGGGAAGAGCCTCTACAGCTTCCCGGTGCCCGACACGTTCGCGGGGGAGTTCGAGTCGTACCACTGGGTCAAGGGCGGCGAGAAGGTGACCGAGACCGTGTCCTGGTCGCGGGTGCGCTACACCGGATACTCGTTTCTCGCCATCGACGTCGAGCCCGCTTGGCCCGGCCGCCGGACGACGCTGACCGTGCGGACCTTGCGCAACGACGGCGCCGAGATCGACCGGTTCACCCTGCGCCGCACCGCCGGCCTCCACCGTTCGCGGCACGGGACTGTGCTCGGGGCGGATCCGGGCGACGTATAACGACCTACACGGTTCCGCATGGTGGGAATCGGTGTCATATCGTGGACCGGAGACATACAGTCCGGGACATGTCGCCGAGAACCCTCCTGCGGGCCGTCATGGCCGTTTCCGCCGTCACGCTCCTCGCCGCGTGCAACGCCTCGGCCAAGGACCCGGCCGCGCAAAACGCCGCCGGGCCGGCGCTGGTCCTGATCACGCCGAGCCCGGTCGGTGTCAACGACTTCCTCAAGCTCGCCGTCCAGGGCATCGAGGACTCGGCCAAGAAGCACAACGGGACGCAGAAGGTCTACCAGAGCACCGATCCGGCCTCGATCCAGCAGAATCTCGCGGCCGCGGTGCGCGAGAAGCCGGCCGTGATCGTCGCCGTCGGCTTCAACTTCGCCGACGCGATCGCGGCCGAGGCCGAGCGCAACCCGGAGCAGAAGTTCCTGTTCGTGGATTCCTGCACCACCAAACCCTTCCCGAACGTCACCTGCGCGGTGTTCCGTGAGCACGAGGGCAGCTACCTCGCCGGTGCCGAAGCCGGGCTGCTGAGCAAATCCGGCAAGGTCGGCGCGGTCGTCGTACTCGACACGCCCCAGTTCCGCCGCTACTCGATCCCGTTCGGGCAGGGCGCGGAGAAGGCCAAACCCGGCACCACGCTGGCCCCGTTGTTCATCGGCGGAGCGAACCCGTTCAACGATCCGGCCCGCGCGAAGGCGCTGGCCACCACGCTGGCGGGTCAGGGCGTCGACCACGTCATGGGCGCGGCCTCCGCGGCGGGCAACCTCGGCGTGTTCGAGGCCGCGAAACAGGGCAAGTTCTTCGCGTTCGGCGTCGACGCCAACCAGTGCCCGGCCAGTCCGGGGCAGGTCGTGGACAACGTCATCAAGCGCACCAACGTCGTTGTCGGCGACGGGGTCGAGGCGATCCTCGGCGGCAAGACCGGCGAGACGAAGTCCTACGGCGTCAAGGAGAAGGGCATCTCCCTGACCGGGCTGGAGCCGGACGCGGCGACGTCACAGTGCGTCGTCGCGAGCCACCCCGACGTGCTGGCGAAGGTCGGCGAGCTGCGGGACCAGATCATCTCGGGCGCGATCGTCGTCGATGACCCCGCCAAGTCCTGACGCCGTCTCACTCCGGGGGATCGTCAAGCGGTTCCCCGGAGTGCTCGCGAACGACCACGTGGACCTCGACGTCGGCAGCGGCGAGATCCACGCCCTGATGGGCGAGAACGGCGCGGGCAAATCGACGCTCATGTCCGTGCTCTACGGTCTGCACCGACCCGACGAGGGCACGATCTCCTTGCACGGCAAGGAAGTCTCCTTCGGTTCGCCCGCACAGGCCATCGACGCCGGTGTCGGCATGGTGCAGCAGGGGTTCGCGTTGTTCGGTGAACTCACCGTCACCGAGAACGTCGTGTTCGGCAGCGAGCCGACGCGCCGCGGCCTGCTGGACCGCAAGGCGGCGACGGCCCGTGTCAGCGAGCTGATCGAACGACACGGACTGCGGCTGCGACCGGGTGACCGGGTCCGCGACCTTCCGGTCGGCCTGCGGCAGCGCGTCGAGATCCTCAAACTGCTGTACCGCGAGGCCGGCGTGCTGATCCTCGACGAACCGACCGCCGTGCTGACCCCGCCCGAGACCGAGCGGCTGTTCGGTGTGCTGCGTGCCCTCGCCGCCGAGGATCGCACGATCCTGCTGGTGTCGCACAAACTCCAGGAGGTCCTCGCCGTCAGCGACCACGTCACGGTGCTGCGGGACGGCCGAGTCAGCGCGCTCGGGCGCACCGCGGACCAGACGGCCGCCGGGCTGGCCGCGGCGATGACCGGGCGCGTGGTCGACCTCGACCGCGTGCATCCGGCCGGGACACCAGGGGACACCGTCCTCGAAGCACGCTCTCTGACCGTTCCCGGAGCGGAAGGAAAACCGTTGCTGGACAACGTTTTCCTGACCGTGCGCGCGGGGGAGATCGTCGGCGTCGCCGGGGTCGCGGGCAACGGGCAGGCCGAGCTCTCCGACGCCATCACCGGTCTCCGGACGACCGGCGGCACCGTCGTCCTCAATGGACAGAGTCTCGACGGGCTGTCGGTCCGTGCGCGAAGGGATGCCGGGCTCGCCCATGTCCCGGAAGATCGCGCCGAGGTCGGCTCGGCGCCCACGGCGGGCCTCAGGGAGAACCTCGCCGTCGGTTTTCACCGCAAACGCCCGTTGGTGCGCAAGGGATTCCTGCGTCGCAAGGCGATCGACGAGCACGCGTCGGCGATCATCGAGGACTACGACGTCCGCGCGTCCGGCCCCGCCGCCGCGATGGGCACGCTGTCCGGCGGTAACCAGCAGAAGGCGATCTTCGGCCGCGAACTCACCCACGACGCGCCCTTCCTGCTGGTCGAACAGCCCACCCGCGGTGTCGACGTCGGCGCGATCGAGAACATCCACGCCCGGCTCGTCGCCCATCGCGATGCCGGACACGCCGTCCTGCTGATCTCCGCCGAGCTCAGCGAGATCCTCGCGTTGTCGGATCGGGTGCTGGTGCTGTTCGAGGGCCGGATCGTCGCGGAGTTCACCAAGGACGAGGCGGATCAGCACACGATCGGCCTCGCGATGGCCGGAGGTGCCGGATGACCCGCGTCCGTCTCGTCGCCGTCCCGGTCGCCGCGGCGCTCGTCCTCGGCGCGATCCTGCTGCTGGCCACCGGAACCGATCCGCTGGCCGCGTACGGCGCGATCGTCTCCGGCGCGTTCGGCCCCGACGGCATCGGCGACACCCTGGCCTACGCCGTCCCCGTCGCGGGAATGGCGACCGCGCTCGCGATCCCGCTGCGCGCCGGCATGGTGAACCTCGGCGGTGAGGGACAGCTGGTGCTCGGCGCGGTCGGCGCGCTCGCCGTCGGCCTGTACGTGCCCGGTCCCGGGCCGGTCAAGGTGATCCTGGCGCTGCTCGCGGGCATCCTCGCGGGAGCCGCGTACGCCGCGCTGGCCGCGGTCTGCGAAAACCGGCTCGGCGTCCCGTTGCTGATCAGCACGCTGCTGCTGAGCTATCCGGCGATGTCGCTCGCCGGGTATCTGGTGCGGTTCCCGTTGAAGGACGCCGGGTCCAGCCTGCCGCAGAGCCCGCAACTGCCCGACGGCGCGCGCCTGCCCGAAATCGACGGCGTGACGACCGGGATCTTCCTGGTGGTGGCGGTGATCGCGGTCTACACGGTGATCGACGCCCGCACCCCCGCCGGCTTCGAGACGAAGGTGACCGGCTGGGCGCCGCGGTTCGCCGCCTACGCCGGGATCGACCGGCCGAAAGTCACCCTGCGGCTGCTGGCCGCCTCGGGCGGGACGGCCGGACTGGTCGGCGCGATCGCCGTCCTCGGCTTCCCGTACCGGTTCATCGACGGCGCGCTGATCACGCCGCAATACACCTGGATCGGCCTGCTCGCGGCACTGCTCGCCGGGGCCAGCCCGCTCGGGACCCTGCTCGCGGCGGTGTTCTTCGCGGCGCTGACCAGCGGCGGATTCGCGATGGAACGGGCCACCCAGGTCCCGCGCGAGCTGACCGCGGTCCTGCAGGCGGTGCTGATCATCTTCCTCGCGGCCGCCTCGGGGGTCTTCAAGCGGAAGGGGAAGCGGGCATGATCGACGCGAGCCTGTTCTCCTCGGCGCTCACCGCGCTGACACCGATCCTGTTCGCCGCGCTCGCGGGCGCGCTGTGCCAGCGGGCCGGGGTTTTCAACATCTCGCTCGAGGGCTCGCTCCTGGTCGGTTGCTTCGGCGCCGTCGCCGGGAGCTGGTACACCGGCAGCGCCTGGATCGGCGTCGTCGTGGCGGTGATCGCGGCGACGGCGTACTCGCTGATCCTCGCGATCGGTTCGATCACCTTCGACGGCGACCCGATCGTGCTGGGCGTCGCGAGCAACCTGCTCGCGGTCGGCCTGACGAGCTTCCTCATCCGCACCGTGTTCGGCACCGAAGGCTCGTTCAGCGACCCCTCGTTGCAGGGGCTGGGTCAGTTCGGGCCGATTCCCGGGCAGTCGTTGCTGGTCTACCTGTCCTGGCTGGCCGTACCCGCGCTCGCGGTCCTGCTGTACCGGCATCCGTGGGGCCTGCGGCTGCGCGGTGTCGGCGAGCGCCCGGAGGCCGCCTCCAGCCTCGGCGTCAACGTGATCAAGTACCGCTACGGGGTGATCCTCGCCGGGGGAGCGCTGTGCGGTCTCGGCGGTGCGCAGCTGGCGCTGGGCTCGGTGACGCTGTTCGCCGAGAACATGACCGCGGGCCGCGGCTGGATCGCCGTCGTGGCGGTCATGCTGGGCCGCGCGCATCCGCTCGGGGTGCTGCTCGCGGCGCTGCTGTTCGGCCTCGCCGAGGCGTTCGGCTTCCGGCTCCAGGGGATCGGGTTGCCGCAACAGGCCACCGATGCCGCCCCGTACGTCGTCACGCTAGTGGCGCTGTTCCTGTCCAATTTCAAGCGCAAGAGAGGACAGCCCGCGTGAGCGACGTCCTGCCCATCACCAAGATCCCCCGGCACGGACTGCCGCCGCGCGCCCTCGTCGTGGGTGATCCGGACCGCGCGACGGCGGTGGCCGAATCGCTGGTGGACTCCGCTCTCGTCGGACAGAACCGCGAGTACCGGACCTATACCGGCACCTGGAAGGGCGTCCCGGTCGTCGTGTCGTCGCACGGAGTCGGCGGGCCCGGCGCGTTGTGCCAGTTCGGCGAGCTGGCCGAGGCGGGCGTCCGCACCTTCCTCCGGCTCGGCACCGCCGGTTCGCTGGCCGAGGGGATCACCGACGGCGACCTCGTCATCGCCGAGGCCGCCGTCCGCGACGACGGCGTCACCCAGCAGCTGATCCACCCCGAGTACCCGGCGTTCGCCACCCCGGAGATCGTCGTGGCGCTGAGCCGCGAGGCACCGGACGCGCACCGGGGCGTGGTGTGGACGCGGGCCGCGTTCAGCCCGCTGGTGCTCACCCTCCCGATGGCCGAGTACCTGGCCGCGCGGGTGATCGCCATTGAGATGGAACTCTCCACGCTGCTGGTGTTCGCGGCATTGCGCGGCCTGCGGGCCGGTGGTGTGCTCGTGATCGACGGCGACGCGCGGCCCGAGCACCCCGACCCGTCGGCCTACGACCCGCACCGCGACGTCGTGGCCGCCGGGGTGGCGAGGGCGACCCGCGTGGCGCTCGACGCTCTCATCGACGTGGAAGGGGCGGAATGACCGAAGTGTGGCGAAAAGCGGCGCTCGAGCTGGCGAGCACCCTGGCGGCGGACGCGGCCGAGCGGGACCTCGCCGGACGCCTCCCGGTCGAGGAAGTCGGCTTGCTGCGCGAGTCCGGGCTGCTGCCCTTGCTCGACACCGCCGGCTGGGCGGCCGCGAACGAGGCCACCCGGATCGTGTCCGCCGCGGACGCGTCGGTCGGCCATTTGCTCGGTTACCACTACCTGCAGCTGTGGCGCACCGGCCTGTTCGGGCCGCGCGCGGCGAGCGAGCCGGGCTGGTTCTGGGCGGGCGTGAGCAACCCGCTCGACGCCGCCCTGCTCCTGACCCCGGCCGACGGCGGGTTCACCGTCGAGGGCACGAAGACCTTCGCCACCGGCGCGGCCGTCGCCGACCGTCTGGTGGTCAGCGCGACGAGGACGGACAACGGCGACAAGCTGACGTTCGTCGTCGACGCGCGGGCCGACGGGATCACCTTCCCCGGTGAATGGGACAACATCGGCCAGCGGCTCACCGCGAGCGGCGCGGTGCGGTTCGAGGCCGTCCGGATCGCCGCCGACGACGTGCTCGGCACCCAGCCGGAGGACCAGTCCGATCCGAAGGTGCCCCGGATCTCCCTGGCGGCGATCGGCTTCCAGCTCATGCTCGCGCAGGTGTACGTCGGCCTCGCGGTCGGCGCGCTGGACGCGGCCGCGGTGTACACCCGCGAGACCGCGCGGCCCTGGACATTGTCCGATGTGGACAAAGCGACGCAGGATCCGTACATCCTGGCCGGATACGGCGAGCTGGTCGCGACCGCGCGGGCGGCCGGGTTCGCCGTCGACGCCGCGGTTTCCGCGCTCGGCGATGCCGACGAGCGCGGATTCGAGCTGACCCCGGCCGAGCGTGCCGAAGCGGCGATCGCGATCTCGTCGGCGAAGATCGTCGCGAGCCGGGCCGCCGTCGAGACCACGAGCAAGGTCTTCGAGTTCACCGGCGCGCGGGCCACCGCGACGAAGTACGGCTTCGATCGCTTCTGGCGCAACGCCCGCACGCTGACCTTGCACGACCCCGTGACGTACAAGGCGCGCGAGGTCGGCGACCACTTCCTCAACGGGATCCCGCCGTGCCTTTCGGGGTACAGCTGATGACGCTGCCGATCCTCGCCGAAAGCGTCCGCCTCGACGACGAAGGCGTGCACATCCTCGACCGCCGGGTCTTCCCGTTCGAACGGGAATGGGTGCTGTGCCGGACTTCGGAAGAGGTGGCGGTGGCCATCGAAGAGATGGTCACGCAGTCTTCCGGGCCGTACTTCGCCGCGTTGGGCGCGATGGTGCTCGCGGCGCGCGAGGCGTCCGGGCTCGCGGACCCGCGGGCGTACCTGGAGCGGGCGGGGGAGCGGATCGTCGCGACCCGCAAGACCAACAACCATCTGCGCAAGGCCGTCGCCGCCGTACTGTCCGAAGTAGACGAATCGGCAGGCGACCTCGTCGAAGCCGCTACGGCCGGTGCGCAAGCAGGTGACGAATTGTATCGGTCGCGCAGCCGCGCGCTGGGTGAGCACGCGGCCGCGTTGGTGCCGGACGGGGCGACCGTGCTGACGCATTGCTGGGCGGATCTGTACCTGGTCGAATTCGTGCTGGCCGCGCGACGCCACGGCAAGGAGTTCTCCTTCCTCTGCACGGAAACCCGGCCGTACCTGCAGGGCGCGCGGCTGACCGCCGAGACGCTCGCCGAGATGGGTGCCGACACCCGCTTGATCACGGACGGGATGGGCGCCGCGGTGCTGTCCTCGGGGGAGGTCGGCGCGTTGGTGACCGCGGCCGACCGGGTCACCATGGACGGCCACGTCGTCAACAAGATCGGCACGCTGGGGCTCGCGGTGGCGGCGGAGGCGTTCGGCGTGCCGTTCCACGCGATGGTCCAGGCGCCCGACCAGGCCGCGCCGACCGGCGCCGACGTGCCGATCGAATACCGCGACGGCGACGAGGTGCTGAGCGCGCTCGGCCACCGAGTCGCGAGCGAACGCGTACGGGGCCACTATCCGGCCTTCGACGTGACACCACCGCGGTTCGTGACCTCGGTGGTGACCGACCGCGGGGCCTTCGAGCCCCGGCGGCTCCGCGAGTACTACGCAGAAGGGGAAGCGAACCAGTGACCGCAACGCTGACCGCCCGATGGGTGGTCCTCGACATCGAGGGCACGCTGACCGCCACCAGCTACGTGCACGTGACCCTCTACGACTACGCGCGCCCGCGGCTGGGCCCGTGGATCGACGAGCACCCGGACGACCCCGAGGTCGCCGGTGCCGTCGCCCGGATCAAGGAACTCGGCGGGCTCCCGGCGGACGCGTCCACAGTGGACGTCGTTCGGGTGCTGCACGGCTGGATGGACGCGGACCAGAAGATCGCGCCGCTGAAGACGTTGCAGGGTCTCATTTGGCAGCAGGGGTACGCCGACGGCGACCTCACGACGGAGTTCTTCGGCGACGTCGCCCCGGCGCTGCGGTCGTGGCACGAGTCCGGGCTGCGGCTCGCGGTGTTCTCGTCCGGTTCGGTCGCGGGGCAGATCGCGTCGTTCTCGCGGACCACCGACGGCGACGTCACCGGCCTGTTCGAGAAGCATTTCGACACCGTCAACGCCGGGCCGAAGCGGGAGGCGCCGTCGTACCGCGCGATCGCCTCCGCACTGGAGGCCGAGCCGGGTGACATCGTGTTCTTCTCCGACGTCCCGGCCGAACTCGACGGCGCCGCCGCCGACGGCTGGCAGACCGTCGGCCTCGCCCGCGACGGCGAGCCGTTCGGCGACGCGGATTTCGGGACGCACCGGACGATCCGGACGTTCGACGAGGTGAAGGTCGTCCGTCAGTGAATACACCGAGTGTCCTGGAACTCGCCGGGCGCGCGCTGGCCGAGGAGTCCGCCCGGTTCGCCGGGCTGGGCTGGATGCGGGGCACGTCGGGCAACCTCTCGGTGGTGCTCGGCCGTGCTCCGCTGCGGGTCGCCGTCACCGTCAGCGGCCGGGACAAAGGCGAGCTGACCAGCGACGACGTCGTGGTGGTCGGTGAGGACGGGCTGGCCGTCGCCGACCAGCCGCATCCGGAGAAGGTGCCCTCGGCCGAGGCGGGACTGCATGCCCGGATCGCGGCGGTGTCGGGCGCGGGCGCGGTGATCCACGTGCACGCGCTCGCGCCGGTGGTGGCCGCCGAACACTGGCCGGACGGCGTCGAACTGCGGGACCTGGAGATGCTCAAGGGCTTCGGCAGGGCCGCGCACGACGACCTGGTGACGATCCCGGTGATCGCCAACGGCCAGGACATGCGCGTCCTCGGTGACGCGTTCGAGGCGGGGTTCCGGGCGGACACGCCGGCGGTGATCGTCGCGCGGCACGGGATCTACGTCTGGGGCGATGACCTGCGCCACGCTCGCCACCGTCTGGAATGTTTGGAGTGGTTGCTCCGGTTCCGGGTAGAGACAAGACTTGTCGGTCGAGAAAGGGGAGTGCGATGACCCTGCTGACGGTGTGGCCGGACGACCGGCCCGACGAGATCGCGCTCAGGACCGAGGATCCGGCCGTGATCACCGGGGAACTGGGGCGGCTCGGTGTCCGTTTCCAACGCTGGGACCTCGTCCCGGACCTGCCGCGCGACGTGACGCCCGAGCAGGTGCTGGCCGCCTACGAGGAGCCGATCGGCAAGGTTTCGGCGGCCGAGGGTTACACCTTCGTGGACGCCGTCCGCATGACCCCGTCCGACGAGCCCGGCTGGGCGGCCGAAGCCGCCGAAGCCCGGCAGAAGTTCCTCGCCGAGCACACGCACGACGATGACGAAGACCGCTTCTTCGCGCGTGGGTCCGGCGTGTTCTACCTGCACGTCGGCGGCAAAGTGTACGCGGTGCTGTGCGAGGCGGGAGACCTGCTGAGCGTGCCCGCGAACACCACGCACTGGTTCGACATGGGCACACGACCCGACTACGTGTCCATCCGGTTCTTTCACGACGACGGCGGCTGGGTCGGCAACTTCACCGGCGAGACACTGGCCGGGGACTTCCCGGACTTCGACACGTTGACCGCCGGGCGTTACTGACCGCTTCCCGATGTGTCCCGAACGACCCGTTCATGACATCCGGACGCCATGAACGGTCCTTTCCTTGCGAAATTCGCAAGGAAAGGACCGTTCCTAGCGCGCTGCCGGGCTCTGTCAGGCGGGGGTCCAGAGGGCAGGCACGTTCGGCGGCTCCCAGCCGGGCAGGGACCGATGGCCCTGACGGCATACGTAGGCCGCGCCGTTGTGGGTCACGCGAGCACCGGTGGCGTAGTCGGTGTTCGGCTTCCACGCGTCGGACGGCACCGTGGTGGTCGTCGTCGGGGTGGTCGTGGTCGGGGTGGTCGTGGTCGTCCGCGTCGTCGTCGGACTGGTCGTGGTGGTGGTTGTCGTACCGGTTGTCGTGGTGGGTGTGGTGGATGTCGGCGGGGCACCGCCGCCACGCGGGTGGTCCGACGCGATCGCGTACGTCGTCCCGCCGAAGGTGAACGTGAAGTTCGACGGCGACGCGATCGGCATGTAGTAGTTCAGCCGGATCTCGACCGTCGCGCCCGGCGCGATGTTCTGCCAGGTCGGCACGGTCACCGCGACGTGCTGGAAGTCTCCCTTCATCCCGCCGACGTTGGGCCCGCTGTGGCCCTTGCTCGTGACCGTCAGGCCGAAACCGGACTGGTCGGACATGCTGCCGGGCGCACTGGTGCCGTAGTCGAACTCGATTTTCGTTCCGCCGGGGATGGTGGTGGTCGAATTGTTGGTGACGCGCATCCGCGGGGTGATCGGGTAGTTCGCGTCGCCCAGCGCGAATCCGGTCAGGTTGACGTTCGCGTTCAGCACCGACGACGGCGCGGGGCGCGACGACTTGGTGTTGCCGTACGGGGCGGCGCCGCGCAGGCCGTCGTTGATCTTCGTGATCAGCGTGTCGCCCATGAAGTACTGGCCCTTGGCCTCGTCGAAGGCGTAGTCGCCAGCCAGTTCCCAGATCATGATGCCGCCGATGCCCTTGTCGGCCACGTACTTGGCCTTCGTGGCGAGCGAGGCTTCGTCCTCAGTGGACAGGAACACCTTCTTGTCGTTGTTCCACAGCCACGGTGTCACCATCGTGTTGTCGTAGTGTCTGTTGTAGCTTCCGGAGACCCGATCCGTCGGGTCGGTCTTCGGGGTCAGCCCGTACGCCTCCAGGTAGTCCGGGGTGATCTCGTTCTCGAGGTTCTTCGCGTGCCACATGGGGTTCGCGCCCGCGGGGACCTCGCCGCCGGCCAGGCCCAGATCGTGCCAGAGGTTGTCGATGCCGATCGCGCCGTTACCGCACGGCACCGTCGAACCGACCTGGGATCCGGTGCCCGGTGGACACTGTTTCTGGTCCGGTAGTGGCGCCTTGCCCCACAGCCCGTTCGTTCCGCCGGACACACCTTGCCAGCCTCGGGTGTAGAAGCCGACGCCGATGTTGATCCGGCCGGCTTGCATGGCACCGCGGAAGTAGTGATAGGCCCAGTCGGTGTTGAGATAACCCTGCCCGTCGTACTGCGGTGTCGTGTACACCTGCCAGTGCGCGAGTTCCGCGTCGTTGCCGGCGTCGTAGAGCGCCGCGTTCGGCCCGACGAACTGGTTCCACGCGCCGTGCAGGTCGTAGCTCATCATGTTGGCGTAGTCGAGATACCGCGTGACGCCGTAGACCTCCTGGCCGCGCAGCAACCAGCCGGACGCGGGCACGGCGGCCGTCAGCAGATAGTGCCTGCCGTCGGCGGCGCCCGCCCTGTCGAGCTTCTCGCGCAGCGTGCGCATCAGGTTCTCGTAGCCCGCCCAGAGGGTGCCGCGGTTGGACTGCGCGATCCAGTAGTCGTCCGGGTTTCCGGCGTAGCTCGCCGACGTGGCGTACTCGTAGTCGATGTCCGCGCCGTTGAAACCGTAGGCGCGCAGGAACTCCACGACGGAATCCGCGAAGACGTCGATACCAGCCTGAGTCTGCGTCATCTTGTAGAAGCCGCCCGAGGCGTTACGGGTGCCGTCGGGATTGAGGAAGCCGCCGGTCTCGGCCCAGCCGCCGATCGAGATCAGCGACTTCACGTTGGGGTTCTGCTTCTTGTACTTGGTCAGCAGGTTGAAATGTCCCTTGTAGGGCAACGACGGATCCATCTCGGCGCCCGGCACTCCCGGCCATTCCATGCCGATGGACTCGTTGGTCGCGCTCGGGGCGCCGACCGACACCTTGTTCTGCGCGTCGACGTGGGCGAACGCGTAGTTGAGGTGGGTGACCTTCGACCACGGGATGTTGTTGACCAGATAGGCCGGTGCACCGTTCTTTCCGGTGCGCCAGCTGGTGAAGTAGCCGATCACGCGGCGGGAATGCCCTTCTCCCAGGGATTCGCGGCCCGCGGTGTCGTAGACGGTGCAGTAGGGGGTGTCGACGCCGGGTGTCCGGTACAGCCCGTCGGGACGACAGTCCTCGTGGCCTGCCGCGCTCGACGTGGACGGGGTGATGACGACGATCATGAGTCCGGCCAGCGTGATGAGCGCCGCCAGCAGGGGGAGTAGTTTCCTGGTTCTCCTTGGCACGCCGAACCTCCGACAGTGGAAGATGGCCCTCGGTCACAGCAGCTTGAGCCGCTGACCTGGCGTGCGTCAATAGGTGTAGACCAATTTCCATCCTGTGCCGTACGGCGGAGCGTACCTGCGGTTCGTCAGGTCCGGGATTGTCGGGTGTGGCCATACCCTCGATCACATCCGGTGCGTGTTATGCCGCCGTTTCCCGCACCACGAAGGAAAACTCGTTCCCGTCGGGATCCGCCATCGCCACCTGGCCGCGCTCACCGGTGCCGAGCCGGGTCGCGCCGAGCGCGACGAGCCGTTCGACTTCCGAAACAGGGCCGTGCACAACGAAATGGAGCCGGTTCGGCCCGGTTTTCGGGGTGAACGGCGGGCCGCCCCAGGTGATCTTCGGGCCGCCGTGCGGCGACCGGATCGCGGTCTCCTCGTCCTGATCCCAGACCAGCGGCCAGCCGAGCGCCTTGCTCCAGAAATAGCCGACTTCCTGCGAACCGTCGCTCGCCACCGCGCCGACGAAACCGCATTCGGCGAGGAAATCGTTGCCCGGCTCGATGACGCAGAACTCGTTGCCCTCGGGGTCGGCGAGTACCACGTGTTCTTCCTCGGGAAGCTGGCCGATGTCGAGAGGGCTGCCGCCGAGTTCGAGCGCCTTCGCGACCGTCCGCCGCTGGTCATCGAGGGACTCGCTCGTCAGGTCGAAATGCATCTGGTTCTGGCGGATCTTCGGTTCTTTCGTCGGCACGAAACCGAGCCGGAAGCCGGTGCCGTCGTTCGGGACCAGGGTGTCGCCTTCGTTTTCCCAGCCGAGGAGGCCCGCCCAGAAGCGCGCCAGACGTCGCGGGGCGTGCGCGGCGAAACAGAGCGTGTGCAAGGTGACGGTCATAAGCGACGCTAGAAACGACGGCGACCCGCACGCAAGCGAATAAGGTGCTCTCCCCCGTGGAGTGGACCCGCTTCAATCCGGCGGGGGACGCGGCGGACAAGGGCGGCTGTGATCGTTGAAACCGTTCAAGCGAGCGGACCCCGAGGAGCACGTATGACCGTCCACCAAACCACCGCGACCGGGCGACTGCGCGCCGCGTGGACCAGAGCACACGCCCCGGTGCCCGGGGTGCCCCGGTGGGCCCGGATCGCCGCCTACGCCATCCCTTTCGTCGTGCTGCCCTCCGGCCTGTGGCGGATCATGACCGTCGTCTTCCACATCGGCGACGACGTCGCGCACGGTGCGGGCCAGCTCCCGTCGTGGTTGCCGGGTCCGGTGTACGTCATCGCGTTGTCCGTTGTCTCCGAGCTGATCGCCTTCACCGCCGTCGGGCTGATCGCCGAGTGGGGGGAGGTCCTCCCGCGCTGGATTCCGCTGCTGGGCGGCCGCAAGGTACCGCCTCTCGCCGCCGTCGTGCCCGCCGCGCTCGGCGCCACGATCCTGACCGCTCTGTGGACGACCGCCTACGCCACCTCGCTGGCCGGGCTCACCCTCCAAGGCGATCCCCTGCCGGACGACTTCCCCACGGAGTCACTGCACGGCTGGCAACTCGCCTTCTTCGAACTCACCTACGCCCCGCTCCTGCTCTGGGGACCGCTGCTGGCGGCAGTCTGCTTCGCGTACTGGCGGAGGCGCCGACCGCAGTAAGTACATGGAGGCCCTTCCCGTACCTATGCGCAAGGACCCGGCAAGGTCGCATATCCGCTGGTGCGGTCTGGTCTCAGCCCCGGTCCGTGAAGGCCTCCTTGAGGGACTCTGGGTCCCTCAAGGAGGCCTTCACGTCTTCCCCAAGTCCGAGAAGGACTCCAGTTAGGCGCTCACGTGAGTTTCGCGGTCTGTGGGGATGTCGTGAAGGGCCCATCGGAAGCGCTGAAGGAGCCGCCCACTCATCCTCGCGACCCAGCCGGCGGCCCCTTCGAACAGTCCACGATGTCCGGTTCGAATCACCAGGAGCCCCACCGGTAGGAGGCCTTCACGGAACGATCAGCAGGAGACGCCGGTGCGCCCGTTCTCCACCCGCGCGGTCAGCGTCCGCAGGAACGACGGATCCCCGTCCGCGGTGACCTTCACGTCGTACCAACCACCCGAAACCGGCCAGTCCACCGTGACCGAACGCCCGGCACCGACCCGCACGACGCGCGTGAGCCGCGAGGACGAAAGCCGCAGCGTCAGCGCCGAAGTGCCCGAGTTGGACAGCTTGAACTCGACACCCGAACGCCACGTCAGGAATCGCGTCCGGACATCGACACCCGCGGCGGCCCCGCGACGGTTCCCTCGCAGTTCCCACCACGACCGGTTCGGTCCCTGGACGACGACGCGGTACTCGTCACCGGCCAGGCGCACGAGTTCCGGCGCCTCGCCGCGGACGTCGCGGTGCGCGGGCTCGGCGAATTCGCCCTTGTACGGGTACAGCGCGAAATGCGCCGACGAGGAGCCGCTGTTGGCCAGCGAAAGCGCCAGGTTCCCCGACTTGTCCACCGAACCGGACACCGACACCTGGTACGGCAGCGGACGGGACGGCCGGTTGCCGGGCTCGGCCACGGGCAGGCTCTGCTCCGCCGGGGCGGACGGCCGCCACCGGCTGATCGGCGCGGGCACCGGGCCTGGCCGGTTCACGCGCGGCTGACGTCCGGCGCGCGAGAAGTCGAAGGCGCCGGTGAGGTCGCCCGCGACGGTCCGCCGCCACTTGCTGATGTTCGGCTCGCCGATCCCGGTCCAGCGCTCGAGGAACCGCAGCACCGAGGTGTGGTCGTACACGGTGGAGTCGACGTTGCCGCCGATCGACCACGGCGAGACGACCGTCATCGGCACGCGCGGCCCGAAGCCGAGCGGCTGGCCGTTGAAATGGTCCGCGTCGTTGGCCGCGTTCCCCGGCGGCATCGGCGGCGGGACGTGGTCGAAGTAGCCGTCGTTCTCGTCGAAATTGATCAGCAGCACCGTTTTCGACCACGTTTCGCGGTCGGACGCCAGCGCGTCGAGCACGCGGTAGATCAGGTTCGCGCTGCCGACCGGGGTGGACGCGCCGGGGTGCTCGGAGTCCTTCGCGGACGGCACCAGCCAGCTGACCGCGGGCAGGCGCCGCGCCTGGATGTCCGCCTTCAGCCGGGTCACCAGTGTCTCCGGCTCGCTGCGGTACATGGCCTTCTGGAACAGGTTCCGCTCGGCCGGCGTCAGCTTCGCGACCCCGGCATCGAACTGCGCCAGCAGTTTCGCGCGCTCTTCGGGGGTCTTCTTCGGCAGCGCGTCGTAGAACTCCTCGGTGGTGCGGAACTTCCCCTCGACCGAAGCGAGGATCTTCGTGCCGACCTTTTTGAACGGCAAGAAATACTCGACGGCGTTGTCGGTGAAGTTGTCCCACTCCTGGTAGATCTGCCACGGCACCCCGGCGGCCTCGAGGCGCTCCGGGTAGGTCGTCCAGTCGTAGCCCTTGTGGTCGTAGGAGTACGCCGCGTTCGTCACCGCGCGGTTGGTCGTGCTGCCCGGTTCGAAACCCGTGGTCCCGGTCCAGAGGAAGTTCCGGTTCGGGTTGGTCGAGCCGAAGATCGAGCAGTGGTAGGCGTCGCAGATGGTGAACGTGTCCGCGAGTTCGTACTGCAGCGCGATGTCACGGCGCTCGTAGTAGGTCATGGTGGCGGGCGTCTTCGCCGCGATCCAGCCGTTGTTCCAGCCGCGCGCCCACGCCTTGCCGCTGCCGTTCCAGCTGTGGTCGAGGTCGCCGAGGTACTGGATGTCGTCCGCTTTCCGCCCGGCGAGTTCGGCCGCCTTGCGCACCGAAAACGGCAGCACCGTCCCACCGGCGGGATTCGGCTGCTCGAACACCGATTTCCCCGACGGCAGTTCGAGTGGGTGGGCGTCGGAGAAGCCCCGGACGCCGCGCAGGCTGCCGTAGTAGTGGTCGAACGACCGGTTCTCCTGCATCAGCACGATCACGTGCTCGATGGCGTCGAGTCCGCCGCGCCGCATGGGTTCGGCCATGGCGGCGTGCACGGACGGCGGGAGCAGGGTGGTGGCGGCCGCGGCGCCGGTGGCGCCCAGCATCGTACGGCGAGACAGTTCAGGCATGCCGGAACCTTGACCCAGTAACATGAACGTCACAAGAACCGAACCGGTCGACTCGGAGTCGGCAGCCGGAGTGGTCCGCCCGTACGATCCCTGGATGGCCGTGATTCCCGAGCATCACGACGAAAACGGCGGTGGGGGAGAACCCGCGAAGCCGGTGTCCGCCGAGCCCGGTGCCCGTCGCCGCGTCGTCCGCCGGATCGCGATCGGTGCCGGCGCCGCCGCCGGCTACGGAGTCCTCCTTCTGGTCGCGCTCTCCGGCGTACCGGACCTGCCCACCGCGCTGGGCCCCAGGCCGGTACCCGGGCCACAGGCGACGTCCCAGCCGCCCGCGACGACCCCGCCTACGACAGTGCCCCCCACGACACCGCCGTCCACGACAACGCCGGACGGGCCTCGAACGGCTTCGCCGCCGGAATCGTGGGGAGCGCTCGAGCCGGCCCGCGAAACCGCGCCCTCGAGCGCCAGGCCTGCTCCGGTCCGGACCACGACCGCGCCCGGCCCGCCTGACACAGGGGCCCCCTCCGCCTCTTCGCCGCCGGACAGCGAGCGCCGCAACAGCCGCGCGCTTGACCCGCCCGGGCACGCGAGGACCACGCCGCCCAAGAGCGGGCGCTGACGTCCGGTTCTCCCCGGTTCGTCGTGAGGTCACTGCGCTGAGTGACCGTCCGGCGGGGTGACACCGCCGAACGGCTGGCGGGGCGGTAACCTCACGGGCACCAAAGACCGCAGACCCTTGAGGAGGGCCCGTGTCGGCAGGGCAGATCGCCGCGCTGATCGCCGCAGGAGCATTCGTCGTACTCGTCGTGCTGCTGGCGATCGTGCTGTTCAAGCTCGGCCGGACCCTGGACGAGGCCACGATCGCCATCCGCAAGGCGCACGAGAACACCGACCCGTTGCTGATCGGCGCGAACGAGACGATCACGCACGTCAACACGCAGCTGGAGCGGGTCGACGGCATCACCGCGAACGCGCAGGCCGTCAGCGGCAACGTGTCCGCGCTGTCGTCGGTGTTCACCGCGACGCTCGGCGGACCGCTGGTGAAGACGGCCGCCTTGTCCTACGGCCTCAGCAAGGCCATCAAGGCCCGCCGTAAGAAAGCGGAAGCCAAGGCGGCCCGCCCGGCGAAGAAGCGGGGCCGCAAATGAAGCGCCTGTTCTGGCTCGGCGTCGGCGTGGTCGCCGGCGTCGCCCTGTCACGCAAAGCGACCGAAACCGCTCGCCAGGCCACGCCGGCGGGGTTAGCCTCGAACCTGGGCGACGCCGTGCGGGAACTCGCGGGCGCCGTTGGTTCGTTCGGCGCGGAGGTCCGCGCCGGGATGAGCGAACGGGAACAGGAGCTGCACGACATGGTGTCCGAACGCACCGGTTTGAGCACGGCCGCCGACGGCCCTGCGGGCAGGCACGCGGCGTCGCCGCGGCGCCCGGCCCGGCGAGCTCGCCGGGCGGAGGGCTGATCGGGTCGCGTCCGCGACCGGAAAAGACCCAGCCCTCCGCCGTTCCCGCCTGTCCGCATTCCCAGCGCTTTCGCGCGAGCCCGTATACAAGGACGATCCCGTGGAAACACACGAAATCACCCAGCGTTTTCTGAGCCATTTCGAGAACAAGGGACATACGCGCGTCCCGAGCGCGCCGTTGATCCTCGACGACCCGAACCTGCTGTTCGTCAACGCCGGAATGGTCCAGTTCAAGCCGTACTTCCTCGGCGAGGTCCCCCCGCCGTACCCGCGGGCGACCAGCGTCCAGAAATGCGTCCGCACGCCGGACATCGACGAGGTCGGCAAGACCACGCGGCACAACACGTTCTTCCAGATGGCCGGGAACTTCTCCTTCGGCGACTACTTCAAGGAAGGCGCCATCGAGGCGGCCTGGGAGCTGATCACCAAGCCCCAGAGCGAAGGCGGCTACGGCCTCGACCCGGCGCGCATCTGGGCGACGGTCTACGAGGACGACGCCGAGGCGGCGGGACTTTGGAAGAAGCTCACCGGCCTTCCCGGCGAGCGCATCCAGTCCCGTGACGGCAAGGACAACTACTGGGACATGGGAGTGCCCGGTCCCGGTGGCCCCTGCTCGGAGATCTACTACGACCGCGGCCCGGACTACGGCCGCGAGGGTGGCCCGGTCGCCGACGAGGACCGCTACATCGAGATCTGGAACCTCGTCTTCATGCAGGACGTGCGGGGCGACAAGAGCCCGAAGCACGGCCACAAGCCGATCGGTGAGCTGCCGAAGAAGAACATCGACACCGGCATGGGTGTCGAGCGGGTCGCGACGATCCTGCAGGGGGTCGAGAACGTCTACGAGACCGACCTCGTCCGCCCGGTGATCGGCCGCGCCGAGGAGTTCTCCGGCCGCCGCTACGGCTCCGACCACACCGACGACGTCCGTTTCCGCGTCATCGCCGACCACGCCCGCACCGGCGTCCTGCTCATCGGCGACGGCGTCACCCCCGGCAACGACGGCCGCGGTTACGTGCTGCGCCGCCTGCTGCGCCGCATCATCCGTTCCGCGCGCCTGCTCGGCGTGCACGAGCCGGTGCTGCCCGCCTTCGCGGCGGTCGTCCGCGACACGATGGGCCCGACGTACCCCGAGCTGGTCTCCGGTTTCGACCGCATCGATGACGTCGTGCGCGTCGAGGAGGAGGCGTTCCTCTCGACGCTCACCAGCGGTTCGCGCATCTTCGACATGGCGGCCGAGGAGACCAAGCGCGAGGGTGGCTCGCTGCTGGCCGGCGACAAGGCGTTCCAGCTGCACGACACCTACGGCTTCCCGATCGACCTGACCCTGGAGATGGCGTCGGAGCAGGGCCTGACCGTCGACGAAGACGGCTTCCGCACGCTCATGAACGAGCAGCGGCAGCGCGCGAAGGCCGACGCGGCGTCGCGCAAGACCGGCCACGGTGACCTGTCCGAGTACCGCAAGGTGCTCGAACAGCACGGCGAGACCCAATTCCTCGGTTACACCGACCTGCAGGCCGAGGCGAAGGTCGTCGCACTGCTCGAAGGCGGCGTGCCGGTGCGCAGCGTCGGTACGGGCAAGAAGGCGGAGCTGGTCCTGGACCGCACGCCGTTCTACGCCGAGAGCGGTGGCCAGGTCGCCGACACCGGCGTGCTGCTCGGCGACGGCGTCGAGCTCAAGGTCCACGACGTGCAGAAGATCGTGCCGGGCCTGTTCGTGCACCGTGTCGAGGTGCTCGACGGCGAGGTCGGCATCGGCACCGCGCTGACCGGTTCGGTCGACCAGCACCGCCGCCTGTCGATCGAGCGGTCGCACTCCGCGACACACCTGGTCCACGCGGCCGTGCGCGGTGCGTACGGCAAGCGCGCGGCGCAGGCCGGTTCGCTGAACTCGCCGGGCCGGATGCGCTTCGACTTCACCACCTCCGGCGGCGTCTCGGCCGACGTGCTGACCGAGGTCGAGGAGGAGGTCAACGACTACCTCCAGACCAACGTCGAGGTGAACACCTTCGTCACCACGAAGGACAAGGCACTCGAACTGGGCGCGGTCGCGCTGTTCGGCGAGAAGTACGGCAACGACGTCCGCGTCGTCGACATGGGCGAGTACTCCCGCGAACTCTGCGGTGGCACCCACGTCGACCGCATCGGCCAGCTCGGCCTGGTGAAACTTGTCGGCGACTCGTCCATCGGTTCCGGCGTGCACCGCGTCGAGGCGCTGGTCGGCACGGACGCGCTCAAGTACGTCCGCAAGGAGCAGCTGCTCGTCTCGCAGCTCGCGAGTACCTTCAAGGTGCCGTCGGAGCAGCTGCCGTCGCGGATCGACGACGTGCTCACCCGGCTCAAGAACGCCGAGAAGGAGATCGAGCAGCTGCGCACCCAGCAGGTGCTCGGCTCGGCGGGCTCGCTCGCCGACAAGGCCGAGGACATCGGCGGCGTCGCGGTCGTGGCGGAGAAGCTCGGCGAGGGCGTCGACTCGAACGGTCTGCGCGCGCTGGCCTCCGACATCCGCGGCAGGCTCGGCAACCGTCCCGGCATCGTCGCGCTGTTCGCCCCGCAGGGCGAGAAGGTCGCCTTCGTCGTCGCCACCACCAAGGCGGCGCAGGAGAAGGGGATCGCGGCGGGCAAGCTCGTCCCGTCGTTCGCCGAGGCGATCGGCGGCCGCGGCGGCGGCAAGCCGGATATGGCGCAAGGCGGGGGTACCAACCCGGCCGGGGCCGAACAGGCCATCGCCTCACTGCGCGCGGCGGTCGCCCAAGTTGGCTGACGACGCCGTTGGGCGGCGCCCGGATCGGCCAGGGGAGTCCGATCCGGGGCGCGGCAGGCGGCTCGGAGTGGATGTCGGATCCGTCCGGGTCGGGGTCGCGCTCAGCGATCCCGACCCCATCCTCGCGAGCCCGCTCGTTACCCTCACTCGCGACGCGGCGGGCGACAAGGACGTCGACCAGCTCGTCGGACTCGTCACGGAACACGACGTCGTCGAAGTCGTCGTGGGCCTGCCGAGGACGCTCAAGGACCGTCACGGCCCGGCGGCCGAAGCGGCGCTCGACTACGCCGAAAAGGTCGCCGCCAGGATCGCCCCGGTGCCGGTGCGACTGGCCGACGAGCGGTTGACCACGGTGACGGCATCCAGGATGCTGTCGCAGCGTGGGGTGAAGGGACGTAAGCAACGTGCCGTCGTCGATCAGGCGGCCGCGGTCGAGATCCTGCAGGCGTGGATCGACGCGGTAGCGGCACATCGCGCACGGAAGGGCGATACATGACCGAGCCCCACGGCCGGCCCGAGCGCCGTCAGGGCGGTAGGCGACGATTGCGGGAGCCTGAGGAGGCCATCCAGCCGCCGGCCCCGCCCCGGCGAAGGCCCGAACCCCAGCCGACGGGACGACGGCACATCCGGCAGGAACCTCCCGAGGCGCCGCCCGTGCGGCGTCCGGTGGAGGAACCGCCGCGTGCCCGCCGGTCTCCCGAAGAGCCACCGCAGCGTGTCCGGCGTGCGGCCGAGGAACCGCCGCCCGCGGCGCAACGGCCGGCCCCGCCGAGGCGGGCCCCGGAACCCGCGGCTCCGCCGCCTCCCGCACCGTCGCGGCGGTCCCCCCAGCCGGGTGACCGGAGTCTTGGCATGCCCGCCTACGCCCAGGACGAGCCGCCCCGCCCCGGCCGCCGCAGGCGCCGCGAGGACGACGGCCCGCTCCCGGACGAGCGGCCGACCGACATCCTCCCCGCGATCCAGGACGCGCCCCTTGCCCGGCGCCCCGGCGCTGCACCCTCTTCGCCGCCTCAAGGCAGCGAAGAGGAATACAACGAGATCTTCGGCGACGACGCGTACGACGACTATGACGAGTACGACGACTACGAGGATTACGACGACTTCGAAGACGACGACCGTGCCGAGCCGGAACGCATCGAGGACGAGCGCCCGGAACGTCAGGGACCGCCGCCCAAGAAGCGGAAGAAGAAACGCGCGGTGGGCTGGATCGCCGCGCTGACCGTGCTCGTCCTGCTCGCCGGTGGCGCCTACTACGGCTTCACGCAGATCTTCGGTTACGACGACTACGAAGGCACCGGCGAGACCGACGTCCTCGTCCAGGTGGAGAAGGGCGACTCGACCTCTGCTATCGGCAACCGGTTGCAGGCGGCAGGGGTGGTCGCCAGCGGCAAGGCGTTCGTGAAGGCGGGCGAGGACAACACCGCCGTCTCGCGGCTCCAGCAGGGCTACTACGTCATGAAGACGAAGATGTCCGGTGCCAGCGCGGTCGAGAAGATGATCGCCCCCGCGTCGAAGGTCGGCCAGGTCGAAATCCGGCCGTACACCCAGTTCCACGACATCACCCAGCCAGACGGCAAGGTGACCCCGGGTGTGTATTCGTTGCTGTCCAAGGCTTCCTGCGCCGACCTGAACGGCAAGAGCACCTGCGTCCCGGTCGAGGAACTGCGGAAGACGATCGAGACCGCGGATCTGGCGAAGCTGGGTGTCCCGTCCTGGGCCATCGACTCCGCCGCGAAGGCGGAGCACAAGGACCGGCGGCTCGAAGGGCTGATCGCCCCGGGCATCTTCAACGTCAAACCCGGCTGGACGGCCGAGGAACTGCTCACCGACGTCGTGAAGACCTCGGCGAAGCGCATCCTCGACGCAGGACTGAGCGATCAGTCCAAGGGCGAGGGCAAGACGCCGTACGAGACGCTCATCATCGCGTCGATCATCGAACGCGAGGCGGTGAAGGCCGACTTCGGGAAGATCTCGCGGGTCATCTACAACCGGCTCGACGAGAAGATGCGGCTCGAAATGGACTCGACGGTCAACTACGTCCTGGACCGGCCGACTCTGCTCACGAAACCCGAGGAACGGGAAAAAGCGGGCGCGTACAACACCTACAAGTCCGTCGGCCTGACCCCGACACCGATCGCGGTGCCCAGCGCGGAAGCGATCCAGGCCGCGCTCAAGCCGGTCGCGGGAGACTGGATCTTCTTCGTCAAGTGCGAGAAGAACGGGCTCTCCTGCTTCGCGGTGACGTTCGAGGACCACAGGAAGAACCGAGATGACGCGGTGAGGCGAGGTGTCATCTAGTCGCAAGGCCGCGATCCTGGGAAAGCCGGTCGAGCACTCGCTTTCGCCCGTGCTGCATGGCGCCGCCTTCCGCGCGCTGGGCCTGGACGGCTGGACCTACGAGCGGGTCGAGATGGACGGGCCCGGGCTACCCGCGTTCGTCGACGGTCTCGGCCCGGAGTGGACCGGGTTTTCGGTGACCATGCCGGGGAAACGGGCCGCACTGGAGTTCGCCGACGAGGTCACGCCGCGGGCGGCGGCGGTCGGCGCGGCGAACACGCTGGTGCGCCGGGAAACCGGCTGGCTGGCAGACACCACCGATGTCGACGGGGTCACCGAGGCGCTGCGGATCGCGGGGGAGTACTCGCCTGGCGAGAACGACGCGGCCGTCGTCCTCGGCGCGGGCGGCACCGCCGCGGCGGCGGTCGTCGGGCTCGCGTCGCTCGGCGTGCGGACGGTGCGGCTCGTCGTGCGGGATCCCGCACGGGCCACGGAAACGGTCGAGGCGGCGCGGCGGGCGGGGCTCGACGCCGAAGTGCTCCGCTGGGCCGACGCCGACTTCGGGAAGCTCGCGGCCGACTCGGCGGTACTGGTGAACACCGTGCCCCCGGACGCGCTCCGCCCGCATCTGGCGGAGCTGGCCCGGATCGGCTGCGTCCTCGACGTCATCTACCACCCTTGGCCGACCGCGCTCGCCGAAGCCGTCGCCGACCAGGGCGGGCGGCTCGCGACCGGACTGGACATGTTGCTGCACCAGGCTTTCGGACAGTCCGAGTACTTCACCGGGCAGCCGGCGCCGCGTGCGGCGATGCGGGACGCTCTTCGGGAAGCGACCGGCGGGATCTTTTCGTTGCCGGTCTCCTGACAAGTTCGCCGAGGTTCGATAATCTGGCCGACTGCCTTGAGAGAGGAACAAGGGGTCGATGCCTAAACCCGATCGAGACGATTACACCGAAGAAGACATCAACAACGCCTGGGTCGAGCAGGCTCCGGTACTGAATTCCACCGTCACGCTGGCCGAATACGACCCGGGGTGGCCCGCCTTGTTCGACCGGGAAGCCAAGCGCATCAGGGGGATCCTGGGGGAACGCGCGCTGGTACTGGAGCACGTCGGCTCCACGTCGGTGCCGGGACTCTGCGCGAAACCGATCATCGACATCATGCTGATCGTCGCCGATTCGGACGACGAGGACGCCTACGTGCCGCAGTTGGAGGCGGCGGGCTACAAGCTCGTCATCCGCGAGCCGGAGTGGGAGAAGCACCGCAGTTTCAAAGGTCCGGACACCAACATCAACCTGCACGTCTACTCGCCGGACAACGGCCAGACCGAGCGGTACCGGCTCTTCCGCGAGCGCCTGATCGCACACGAGGACGAGCGGAAGCTCTACGAGGTCAAGAAACGCGAGCTGGCGTCGCGCACCTGGAAGTACATCCAGCACTACGCCGACGCCAAGACCGAGGTGATCGACGAGATCATCGAGCGGGCGCGCGCCGCCCGGCTCGAGGCACTTTCTTCCGCCGAGAGCGCGGGGACACAGTACGACGGGTTCGCCCGGCTCTACGCGGCGCACGCCGAAACCAGCAGCACCAACGCCCATTACGACCGTCCCGCCATCGTCGAGCTGGCCGGGGACGTGGCGGGCAAACGGGTGCTGGACGTCGGCAGCGCGGCGGGTCACCTCAGCGCGTTGCTCGCCGCGAAGGGCGCGGACGTCCTCGGCGTCGACGCCAGCGCCGGCATGGTCGCCGTCGCCAGGGAGAAGTTCGGGGACGACGCGAAGTTCGAGACGGCCGACGTCTCGCGGCCGATGTCCTTTCTGGACGACGGCTCGATCGACGTCATCACGGCGTCCTTGGTGCTGCACTACTTGAAGGAGTGGGCACCGGCGCTGGCGGAGTTCCGGCGGGTGCTCAAACCGGGTGGGCTCCTGGTGTTCTCTGTGCACCATCCCGGCGAGGACTGGCGCTGGTTCGAGAAGCAGAACTACTTTCAGCTCGAACTGCTGGAGGACGAGTTCCCGGCCGGCCAGAAGGTCCGGTTCTACCGGCGGCCGCTGAGCTGGACTTTCGGTGCCGTGCGGGACGCCGGGTTCGCGGTCGACCGGCTGGTCGAGCCGATGCCGGACGAGGCGATCGCCGAATCGGACCCGCGGTGGTATGCGAAGCTGCGGACCCAGCCGCGGTTCCTCTACTTCCGGACCGTCCGGGAGTCCTGACCCGCCCGCAATTAGTCACCTACTTGCGACCAGTGGGCTTCCCAGAAGTCTGTGAAGGAGTCCTTGAGGGACCCAGGGTCCCTCAAGGAGGCCTTCACGGAATCGTGCCGGCCGGCGAACCCCGCAAGTAGGTGACTAGTCGCGTGGGGGAGCGGGATCGTCCCGCTTCGAAAGGTCCCGGATCAGCGAAACGATCTCGCGGCTGACCGGCCGCAGCACCCGCAGCCGCGAAAGCCCCACCAGCCGTGCGATCAACGGGACCGTCCGTTCCACCAGCACCCGGCTGCGTTTCTGGCCGGGGGAGCGGTCGTGGACCCAGAACAGCACCACACCCATCTGGTGCAGCCACAGCAGGTCCGGCAGGTCGTCGCGCAGGTCCGGGTCGAGTTTCACGTCGGAGTCGGCGATGACGTCGCGCATCAGGCCGATCGAGGCGTCCCGCGCGGGTGAAGACTCCTCACTGAACGGGCTCAGAGGCGAGTCCGGGTCGGCGGCGTTGACGAAGAACTGGGTGCCGAAGCGGTGGTACGGCTCGGCGACGTCGAGCCAGGTGAGCAGGACGGTCTTGAGTCGCGCGCTGAAGTCCCGCTCACCTTCGATCGCCTCCCGCGCCGTCGTCAGGTGCACCCTGGCGATCTCGTCGTAGAAGCCTTGGATCAGCTGGTCTTTCGAGGCGAAGTAGTAGTAGGCGTTCCCGACCGACACACCCGCTTCGGCGGCGATGGCCCGCATGGTCGTGCGGTCGTAGCCGTTCTCGGCGAACAACCGTAACGCGGTCGCCACGATCAGTGACCTGGTTTCCTCACTCTTCGCCACGACTGCACGTTATCCGGTCAGGGCGCGGGGTGCGGAGCGGGCGCCGGGTAGCCGGGGTAAGGCGGCGGCGGCACGGGCCGTGCGGCCGTGTGGTTGAGGTGCTTGCGCCGGATGCCGTTGAACACCAGCACGTTCCCGACGTGCATCACGCCGAGTACGAGCGCCACGGTGCCGACCTTGACCGACAGCATCTCGAAGACGTCGCGCGCGTCGAGGACGGTGTCGTCGCTGGTCAGGAACAGGGTCACGAAACCGAGGCTGACCAGGTAGAACCCGACGACGAGCAGTTGGTTGACCGAATGGGCCAGCGCTTGTTTGTCCTGGAAGACGTCTTCCAGGAACGTCTTGCCGTGCCTGCTCAGCGTGCGGGCGACCAGGACGGTCAGCGGGACGGTGATGGCCAGGTAGAGGGCGTAGGCCGCGACTACGGGTTGCATGGGGACCTCCTTTTGAACGTGTTCAAGAAGTACCGTAGCCCAGATTTTGAACGCGTTCAAGAGGCGCTGTTCACCTGAAGCTCACCCGTGCGGCCGCGTCGAGTGCGTAAGGTCGCACCGACTGTCGCCCTCAAAACGGGGAGTTCAAGACCGTGAAACGCATCGCCGCCGTGCTCACCTCGGGCGCCTTGCTGGCCGGGACGCTGCTGGCCGCCACACCGGCGGAAGCCACCGCCGGGCACAACGTCCGCTTCGCGACGTACAACGCTTCGCTCAACCGTGGCGCCGCCGGTCAGCTGGTGACCGACCTGTCGCAGCCGGGCAACGCCCAGGCGGGCGAGGTCGCCGAGGTGATCCAGCGCAACCGGCCCGACGTGCTGCTGATCAACGAGTTCGACTACGTGCCCGGTAACCGCGCCGCCGATCTGTTCCGCGAGAACTACCTCGAGCGCGGTCAGAACGGGGCCGCGCCGATCGACTACCCGTACGCCTTCACCGCGCCGTCGAACACCGGCGTCTCGACCGGCTTCGACCTCGACCGCAACGGCCAGGTCGGCGGCGGCAACGACGCGCACGGCTTCGGCCTCTTCGAGGGCCAGTACGGCATGCTCGTGCTGTCCAAGTACCCGATCGACACCAAGAGCGTGCGGACGTTCCAGAAGTTCCGCTGGAAGGACATGCCGGGCGCGCTGCTCCCGGACGATCCGGCCACCCCGGCGCCGGGCGATTGGTATTCGCCGCAGGCGCTCGACGTGCTGCGCCTGTCGTCGAAGTCCCACTGGGACGTTCCGGTCCGCGTCGGCCGCTCGACCGTCCACTTCCTGACCGCGCACCCGACGCCGCCCACCTTCGACGGCCCCGAAGACCGCAATGGCACCCGCAACAACGACGAGATCCGCTTCTGGGCGGACTACGTGACCCCGGGCAAGGGCCGCTACATCCACGACGACAACGGTCGCCGCGGCGGGCTCGCCGCGCACGAGAAGTTCGTGATCGCCGGTGATCACAACTCCGACCCGCTCGACGGCGACAGCGTCCCGGGCGCGATCTCGCGCCTGCTGAACGCGCCGCGCGTCATCGAGACCCGGCCGGGCAGCGAAGGCGGCGTGCGCGCCGCCCAAGATCAGGCAGGCGCCAACATCGGTCAGAAGGGCGACCCCTTCTTCGACACCGGCGACTTCAACGACAACGCGCCGGGGAACCTGCGGATCGACTACGTCCTGCCGTCGAAGGGCCTGATCCCCTGGCGTGCCGAGGTCTTCTGGCCGCTGCCCGACTCGCCGCTGGCCCGGCTCAACGACGCTTCGGACCACCACCTGGTCCGGGTCGACGTGTTCGTCCCTCGCTGGTGACGTTCAGCCGGCGCCGAGCCGGTCGGTGCCCGGGCCGGTGAGCGTGGTGAGGCCGGTGCTTCGGCCGCTCACGGCCAGGAGCAGGTCGACGAGCGGGCCCCGGACCTCTTCGGTGCCCGCTCCGCCGGACCATTCGGCGTCGGTGGCGATCAGTTTGAGGTCCTTGCAGCGCTTCTTGGCACCCCAGAACGGGCTGACCAGCAGGTGCTCCAGGGCCGCGATCGCCGGCTTCTCCGGCATGGGCCGGTCGATGCCGAGCGGGCGGGCGACGTCCTGGCCGTGGATGAGGACGTCGGCGAGTTCGTCGACTGGTTTGGCGCCGGGCGGGCGGCGCGCCGATCCGGCGTCCTCGCGGATCTGGGCGACGAGTTCGGCCGGGGTGAACCGCGCGGCATAGGCGACGGCCTGGTCGACGTTCATCCGGTCCCACTTCCCCTTGGCCTTCACGAGGCCGACCAGGGTGTCCTTGAGCCGGTTCCTGGTGGTCTGCGCGAGATGGCCCGCCATCGCGTGAACCGTCCACTCCGTACACAGCGTTTTCGCCGACCAGTCCTGCTCGGCGAGACCCTCCAGCAGATCCGCGAAGCTCAGCCGTTCGGTCTCGGTCCAGGCTAAGACTTCGCCGTCGTCCATCCCGCTCCTCTGCTCGGAGATACACCTCGTCGCCATGGAACCACAGGCCTCGCCGTTCGGGTTCTTCGAAAGAGCTGAACTAGCCTGAGGGTATGAAGATCGCGATTCTCGACGACTACCAGGAAGTGGCGCTCGGCTTCGGCGACTGGGGCTCCCTCGGCGCCGAGATCGAGGTGTTCACGAAGCCGTTCGCGGACCCCGCCGAGGTGGTGGGCCGCCTCCGGGACTTCGACGTCGTGGTCGCGATGCGCGAGCGCACCCGCTTCCCCGCCGAGGTCCTCGACCGGCTGCCCGCGCTCAAGCTGCTGGTGAGCACCGGCCACCGCAACGCCGCGATCGACGTGGCCGCCGCCCGGCGCAACGGCGTGGTCGTCTCCTCCACCGGGTACATCGCGGCTCCGGCGGCCGAGCACACCTGGGCGCTGATCCTCGCCGCCGCCCGGAACGTGCCGGTGGAGTCCGCGAACATGCGCGAGGGCGGCTGGCAGACCACCGTCGGCACGATCCTGTCCGGCAAGACCCTCGGGCTGCTCGGGCTCGGCAGGCTCGGCGCCGGGGCGGCCAAGATCGGCCAGGCGTTCGGCATGGAGACCATCGCCTGGAGCCAGAACCTGACCAAGGAGAAGGCCGATCCCCACGGCGTGACGGTGGTGTCGAAGGAAGAACTGTTCGCCCGTGCGGACGTCCTGTCGGTCCATCTGGTGCTCAGCGACCGCAGCCGCGGGCTGGTCGGCGCGCCCGCGATGGCCGCGATGAAGCCGACGGCGATACTGGTCAACACCTCGCGCGGCCCGATCGTGGACGAGGTCGCGCTGGTGGACGCATTGCGCCGCAAGGAGATCGCGGTCGCCGCGCTGGATGTCTACGACGTCGAGCCGTTGCCGGTGGAGCATCCGCTGCGGACGCTGGACAACGTCGTGCTCACCCCTCACATCGGCTACGTCACCCGGGAGGCCTACGAGATCTTCTACCGCGACGCGGTCGAGGACATCGCGGCCTTCCAGGCGGGTTCGCCGATTCGCGTCATGGAGTGAGGTCGCGGGCGTGAGTGTTTTGGGTCGTCGGAACGGACCCTCTTGGATACCCTGCGCGTGGCCGTGAGGTACTGGGGAAGTGTGAAGGGCCGGCCGCTACCCGGCTCACCCCCAGCAGGTATCTAAAGCACCCTTGCCAGAACGACCAAATCACTCACGACCCAGCTCGGCCAGCACAGCGTCGGTGTAGGGCGGCCACACCTCGGCCGCCCACGGGCCGAAGGCGCGGTCGGTGAGCGCGACGCAGGCGGCGCCGGCGTCGGGATCGACCCAGAGGAACGTGCCGGACTGCCCGAAGTGGCCGAAGGTCTGCGGCGAGCTCGACGACCCGGTCCAATGTGGACTCTTGTGGTCGCGGATCTCGAAGCCGAGGCCCCAGTCGTTCGGCTTCTGGTGGCCGAAGCCGGGCAGGACACCGGAAAGCCCCGGGAAGACCACGGAAGTCGCCTCGCGCACCGTTTCGGCGGCGATGAGCTTCGGTGCCTGCAGTTCGGCGGCGAACGAGATCAGATCGTCCACAGTGGACTCGGCGCCCGAAGCGGGGGAGCCGCTCAGCTTGGTCGCCTTCATGCCCAGCGGCTGGAAAAGCGCCTCCGCCTGATAGTCGGCGAAGGGGATGCCCGAGTGCTCGGTGAGCGCGTCGGCGAGCTGTTCGAACCCGGCGTTGGAGTACAGGCGCCGGTTGCCCGGCGCGGCCATCTGCTTGTGCTCGTTGAAGGCCAGCCCCGAGGTGTGCGCGAGCAGATGCCGGATCGTGGAGCCCTCCGGTCCGGCGGGGGTGTCGAGTTCGACGACGCCCTCTTCGATGGCGATCAGCGCGGCATAGGCGGTGAGCGGCTTGGTCACCGACGCCAGCTTGTACACCTTCGTCGTATCGCCGTGCGTGCCCAGCACGTCACCGGCGGCGGTCACCACGGCCGTGGCGGCGTTGTCCACCGGCCACTGTTCGATCTCGCGCACGCTGTCCATGCCCAACACCTTACAACGTCTTGGAATACGAATTTTCGCAGACTGATAGCTACGTCAACCGCGGCAGTGCCCGTCCTTAGAAGCGCTTTCCGTATTGGATGGATGGCTAATTCGCTGTGCGCTCGTGGCGAATGTGCGTCTACTGCGAAGCGTTTACCCGTTTGGTGGATACTTCACGGAGTCATGATCGATATGGTCTAGACCGCAGGGGAGGTTAAGCGGGGACTATTTCGGCACGGGGCTCGCGGTATTGTCGTCGAATATCCTTGGTCGATGTGGCATGGTGTCAATTCGAAATAATCATTCGAAACTCTCCGGTGCTCCGGAGCTGCTTCGATTCAGGTCATGACCGGTTGGCTCGGGCCTTGTCCTGCTTCTGGAAACCTGCACCATCATGGGTTGATGATTCTGGAAAGGTGCGCCGAATGTTGAATTCGCAGCATGTGAACTTCCTGGATGGTATCGAGGAAGAGCTGAGCTCGCCGAAGTTCGGCGGGTCCTCTGGTCGATCCTTGCGTGAGGCGAGTCGGCTGGGCGTTGTCGCGACCACTCTTCTCGCGGGTGCTTCTTTGCTGGCAATGTTGCCGGGAACGGCATCTGCTGAATCGAGGGAAGCGATCTCGCCGGTCACGGTGATGGCGTGTTCCACGCCGGATCCGATCCCGCAGTTCCAGTCGAAGTGGTGCAATTTTATGAACTATGTGTTCAATTATCTGTACAACTACTCGCCTAACGGAATCGTGCGTTGTTACGTCTTCGATGTGACCATTTATCACATTCCTTGTGGAGGAACGGCTCGTCCTGGAAATACGGAAGCATGTGCTTAGTCGTTATCGGCTGATCAGAATTTCACGGTCCTTGTAGAGTCGTCGGCGGTGTCGCCATGTGTGGCGCCGCCGGCGAAGCCGTTTGGAGTACGGGTGACAAGCAATACCTTGCCGGTGGTGGTCGTTGTGCTGGCCCGGGACGAACAGCGATGTATCGCGCGCTGCCTGAACAGTGTCGTCGGCCGAGGGTTCGATCGGGTCATCGTGGCGGACACCGGTTCCGTTGATCATACGCCTCGCATCGTGGAGGAATACAAGAGTTCCGGGGTGGAGCTCATGCGGGTGCCGTGGACTGATTCTTTCGCCGAAGCTAGAAATTCGGCCGTCGATGCGGCCGGAAGTGGATGGATTGTATTCCTTGATGCCGACGAGTGGCTGGTCCCGGACGCTCCGGATCGACTTCTCGGCATTTTGCGGACCCCGCCGGTCGTTGGCGACCTGTCTCGCACCGCGTTCGCGCCGATAATATATGATGTCGTCCGTGATTCCTGGGTAGATCAAGTTCCGAGGATCTTTCTGGCGGACGGTGGGATTCGCTTTCGCGGGGCTGTTCACGAGTATCTGGCGGTCGGCGACAGGCGCGACGAGTCGATCGAACTAGTCAGTACCAAGGTGGAATTCCGGCATGACGGCTACAGCCGGGAAGTGATTCACGCCAAGCGGAAGACGGAGAGAAATCTGTCGTTGCTCAGATCGGCGATCGCGGCCGAGCCACAGGATCCCAGGTGGGTGTACTTCACTGTTCGGGACGCTCTCCCGTTCCTGTCGCCGGACGAGCTCATGCGACACTGTGAGACCCTGCGCAGGATGGCGAGCCAGGAAGTACGCACTGGTGATCACGTCCTGCCCTCTGAGTACCTTCGCCGCGCACTTGCCTTCGCCTGCCAAAGCCTGACCGTCCGGGGGGAATGGCGAGTGGTCGAGCGGTACTGTGCGGAGATCGACGAGCTCGATAGTTGTTCCAGTCCGGACGCGCAATATTTTCGGGCAATGATCGAGGGGCTCGGCGAGGTTGTTACTGATCGAACCCTGAAAGAGACGATCTCGGTTCGCAAGAACGAAGCACTTCTCGGGAAGAGCACTCTTTGCCCGGCAGGCAGGCACCTGGATGCCGCGATCGCGGCACTGGTCGAACGTCGATTCGGCCTCGAAAGAGCCGAGGAATACCGAGCGATGTGCCTGACCTGGGACGACATGATCTTCGATCAATCCAAGCTGCGTGTGCAGCCGGCACTTTGAAATGCCGTCGTCGCGTCGAACGTGCAACAGCTCTCCTCTGTTGAACGGCAAGAGGAAAGCTGTTGCACGTTTCGAGCGCCAGGAGATCAGGCGTCGAGGTCGGTCGCCACCAGCTCGGCGATGGCGTCGACGGCCGCCTCGGCCCCCTCACCCTCGGCACTGATGATGACCTCGTCGCCGAAACCGGCGGCGAGGGTCATCAGGTTCAGCACGCTGCCGGCCGCGACCGGGTCGCCACCCGCCTTGGCGATGGACACCGCGACGGGCTGCGCCGCGGCCGCCTTGGCGACCGTCGCCGCGGGCCTGGCGTGCAGGCCCACCTTGCTGGCCACGGTGACGCGTTTCTCCGGCATGTTCTTTCCCTTTCGTGCCTTTGGTCCTACTGAGCTGAAACTACTTTGCGGGCTTCGCCGCGGTGGCCTCGAGGTCGGCCTCGATCGAGTCGTCCTCGCGGCCCGGGGTCCGCAGGTTCCACTTCTTGATCACGAAGCGGAAGATCACGTAGTAGATGACCGCGTAGGCGAGACCGATCGGGATGAGCAGCCAGACGTTGCTGCTCGCCGCCGGTGCCGTGCTGTTGAGCGCGAAGTCGATCGCCCCAGCGGAGAACGAGAACCCGAGGTGGATGTCGAGCGCGTTCACCAATGCCAGCGACGTACCGGTCAGGACCGCGTGGATCAGGTACAGCGGCCATGCGACGAACATGAACGAGAACTCGATCGGCTCGGTGACACCGGTCAGGAATGAGGTCAGCGCACCGGCGATCATCACACCGCCGACGATCTTCTTCTGGCTGGGCTTCGCGGTCTGCCAGATCGCCAGCGCCGCGGCGGGGATGGCGAACATGAAGATCGGGAAGAACCCGGTCATGAAGGCGCCCGCGTTGGGGTCCTGGACCTTGAAGAAGTTGGGGATGTCGCCACCGTCGAAGATGAACCACACCGGCACGTTCAGCAACTGGTGCAGACCGACCGGGATCAGAAGACGGTTGAGCACACCGTAGATCCCGCCACCGACCACGGGTGCCGCGGTGACCGCCTCACCTGCCGCCTGGATGGCATCGTTGACCCAGTGGAAGACCAGGCCCAGCGGCACCGCCAGGATCATCAGCACGACGGCGGTGATGATCGGAACGAACCGGCGGCCGCCGAAGAAGGCCAGGTACGGCGGCAGCTTCACACGATAGAACTTTTGCCACAGCAGCGCGGTGACCAGACCGACGATCACGCCGGCGAGCACGCTGTAGGGCCACTTGAGCGGGTTGAGCATCAAGCCTGCAGGCGCCTCGGGATCCCAACCGGGAAGCTCCTTGAAAGGGGCGAAGACCTGGAGGACGCTTGTGAACACGAAGAAGCCGACCACGGCGGCCAGCCCGGTCGCGCCGTCGCTCTTGCGAGCGAAGCCGACGGCGATACCCACCGCGAACAGCAGCGGCAACCAGTTGAACAGGGAACCGCCCGCCGCGCCGAGTACGGCCGCGACCTTGTCCCAACCGAGACCGTCCTTGCCGAGCAGGTCGTCCTGGCCGAGCCGCAGGAGCAGACCGGCGGCGGGCAGAGCGGCGATGGGGAGCATGAGGCTGCGGCCGAAGCGTTGAAGCCCGGCCAGTCCCTTGCCCTTGCCCTTCGCCCCCTCCGCGGTGGTGGAGCTCATCGGGTACCTCCGTAGTGAGGATGATGACCGGAATCCGGGGTGTTCCGGTCCAGCTGCATGGTGACCTGGTAGTGATCGCCCCGGTACCAGGAAGTCATGTCTTCGATCGGTTCCCCGTTGACACTGGAGACCCGGCGGAAGACAAGAAGCGGACTGCCGGCGCGCATGCCGAGCAGGCGTGCCGTTTCGCGGTCCGCGGATTCGGCCCAGACCGTCTGCCACGCGTGATCCGGGCGCAGGTCGTACGACTGGGCGAGTTGGACGTACAACGATCGGGTGAGATCGAGGTCGAGCAGGCCGGGCATCCGGCCCGCGTGATACCAGCCGCGTTCGACCGCCAGCGGCACCCCGTCGGCACGGCGGAGCCGGACGATGCGGTGTGCCGGAGTTCCGGCGGCCAGGCCGAGCGCGTGCGCCGAGGGGGCGGGCGGGACCTCGGTGGAGGTCTTGACGACCTCCGTGGTCGGGGTCATCCCGCGACGGCGCATGTCCTCGGTGAAGGACATCAGGTAGAGCTGCAGTTCCATCCGCCTCGCGGCGGTGAACGTCCCCTTGCCGCGCACCCGCGACAAGAGCCCTTCTTCGACCAGCTTGCCGATCGCCGAGCGGACCGTGAGCCTCGACACCTGGTAGGTCTCGGCGAGGTCACGTTCCGAGGGGATCGGTGAGCCGGGGGGTAGCTCACGCTCCACCGTGCGGCGCAGAATCTCCCGCAGCTGGGCGTGCTTGGGCGTCGGTCCGTTGATCACACGGTCGGACGGCGGCAGCTGCGCCGAAGCGCTCATGACGGTCACCGTCCTTTCGGGCCGGTCGGTCGGGGAACCTGTACTCGCATCTGGTCCGGAAGATTGGTACGTTCCGGTCTAGACCAATGATCCGATGGGGCAGGATGCTCCGTCGCACGAGCGGGTGTCAACCACCGTTACGCGTTCGTGGCCAGGGATCACGTGCGAGTCGGCGAACGGCGTAGTACAGCTGGTTCGCATGTGGGAAACCGACAGGGAACAGGGAGACCGCGATGGCGGATGACAGGGCGGAAAAGATCCTCGCGGGGCTCGGCGGTGCCGAGAACATCATCGAGGTCGAGGGGTGCATCACCCGGCTCCGCTGTGAGCTCGAAGACATGAGCCTGCTCGACGAAGCGGCGCTGAAGGCCGCTGGTGCGATGGGCGTCGTGCGCATGGGGGCCGGTGTCCAGGTGATCGTGGGCCCCGAGGCCGACAACATCGCCAGCGACATCGAGGATCTGCTGTGAGTCTCGAAATCCTCAGCCCGGTGAGCGGTAAGACGACCGCCATGACCGAAGTGCCCGATCCGGTCTTCGCGCAGGCGATGGTCGGCCCCGGCATCGCGGTCCTGCCCTCGGGCGGACGCCAGGATGCGGTTGCCCCGGTGGACGGCACTGTCGTGACCCTGCACCCGCACGCGTTCGTGGTGGCCACCGAAGACGGCCGCGGCGTGCTGGTCCACCTGGGGATCGACACGGTGAAGCAGAAGGGCGAGGGGTTCACCCTCCACGTCGTCAAGGGTGAGGCCGTCCGCGCCGGGCAGCCGGTGGTCGGGTGGGACCCCGACGCGGTCAAGGCCGCGGGCTACTCGCCGATCGTGCCGGTGGTGGCGCTGGACGCGAAGGCCGAAGTCCTTTCCGGACTGCTCACCGGCGGCGACGTCGAGGCGGGCGACCCGATTTTCACCTGGGACAGCTGAAGCATCGGATCAAAGGGTCCCTTTAGGACGGAATTTCCGTCCTAAAGGGACCCTTTTCGTGTTCGTCAGGCCGTGACGACCTGGCCGTTCATGACCTTGACCGCGATCGAGGGCAGCGGCTGGTCCGCCGGTCCCTTTTTGACCGCGCCGGTCGCGGCGTCGAAGATCGAGTTGTGGCAGGGACATTTGAGGTCGGCGCCCTCGGGGACGACCGCGCAGCCCTGATGCGTGCAGATCGCGCTGAACGCGGCCGCCGTGCCTTCGGCGGTCCTGGTGACGATGACGTCCTTGCCGTCGGCGGTCTTGGCGGCCTTCGCCTTGCCGACCTCGATGTCGGAGAGCGCGGTCAGGGTCTCGCCCGGTGCCGCGGCGGGCGGTGCGGCGGCCGAACCGGACGGCGGGGTTTCGCTTCCGCAGGCCGTGAGAGCCACGGCGCCGACGGCCGCGCCTGCGACGGCGGCCCCGGTGGTCAGGACGGTGCGGCGGGAGTGGAGTTCGGCAGTCATGCCCCTACACACGGTCCAAGCGGCCATCCGGTTCAATTTCGGTGCCCATCGGGTGCGGAATTGAACCGGGAGGCCCGATTTTCCGTGTTCACAGGCATAGGGGAACCGAACACGCGGAAAAGGGATACGGACATGATCCGGTGGTTGTTGCGGGCGGTCGTGGCGGCGGGCCTGCTCGGCTCGGCATGGGTGCATTACGTCGTATGGCAGGACTGGGCGTCGGAAACGGACGTGGTCGGCCCGCTCTTCCTGGTGAACGTCGTGGCGGGCGTGGTCATCGCGGTCGCCGTCCTGGTGTGGCACCACTGGTTGCCGGCGCTCGCGGCGATCGGCTTCGGCCTGGCCACGCTGGGTGCGTACGTACTCTCCCTGACCACAGGGTTCTTCGGCGTCTCGGAGCGCTTCACCACCCAGGCCGAGCTCTGGGGCCTGATCACCGAAGTGGTGTGCGTGGTCTTCGCCCTCCCGCTGCTCCTCAACCGCGAGAGCACGGATCGGTGAAGGAATTCGCGGAGGACCGGCTCATGCGGGCTCTGCACGACGAGCACGCGGCGGCGCTCTGGTCCTACGCACTGCACCTCACCAGCGGCGACCGGGTCCGCGCGGAGGACGTCGTCCAGGAGACGTTGCTGCGGGCCTGGCGCAACGCCAAGGTGCTCGACCAGACGGAGGGATCGGCGCGCGGCTGGCTGTTCACCGTCGCGAGGCGGATCGCCATCGACGACTGGCGTGCTTCCGAGGCGCATCCGGAGGTGGTGACCGGTCAACCGCCCGAAACGGCGGTCACGGACGGCACCGAACGGGCCGTCCAGGGCTGGCTGGTCGCCGAAGCCCTCGGCGAGCTCTCGCCGAGACACCGGGACGTCCTCGTCCTGTGTTATTTCCAGGGCTACTCCGTCGCCGACGCTGCGAAGCGGCTGGGTGTGGCCGAAGGGACCATCAAGTCGCGGACGCATTACGCGCTGCGGGCGCTGCGGCTGATATTGGAGGAAAGAGGGGTGACTCAATGACCGACCCCTTCGCCACCTACGACGCGGCCTACGTGCTCGGGGCGTTGTCCCCGGAAGACCGGTTCGCCTACGAGAAGCACCTTCGCGTCTGTGACCGGTGCGCCGCGTCCGTACGCGACCTGGCCGGAATCCCCGGCCTGCTCGCCCAGGCGGGCGCCCCCGCGCTGCTGGAAGACGAACCGGCACCCTCGCCGGAACTGCTGCCGACCGTGCTCAAACGGGTCCGCCGGGGAAGGCGGATCCAACGGGCCGTCACCACCACCGCGGCCGGGCTGGCCGTCGCCGCCAGTGCCGCGCTCGTGGTCGTCCTGACCGGGCCGGTCGCGACGGCGGGGAACCCGATGACCCCGCTCGGCGACTACCCGGTGACCGCCGAGGTCGCCATGTCCGCCACGGACACCGGCACGAAGGTCGACATGACGTGCAGCTACGGCGGCAACCGCACCGGCGACTACATCCTGGTCGCCGTCGGCGCCGACGGCGGCACCAGCGAACTCGCGTCCTGGCGCGCGATGCCCAAGGACACCGCGCACATCGTGGTCGGCACCGCGATGCGCACCCACGACATCAAGGCACTGGAGATCCGCACGCCCTCGGGTCTCCCGCTGCTGCGGATGAACCCCTGATCCCGGTGTCATGACAGGCCTTCGGTGCCGGAGGCGATGCGGATTGCGCTTCGCTCCGAAAACTTTCGGGACCTGTCGGCACCTCTGTCCCCAAGTACGTGAAGGCCCCCTTCATTGCGCCTAGGTACAGGAAGGGGTCCTTCATGTACCTAGGCGAACGGCCACACCGCGCCCCGCCTGCCGAAAGTGCGTGAAAGTCCCTGTCACGAAAAGAAATCCTTGCCTCACCGAGCGCTACGGGCGCACTCTTGATCTTGTGTTCACGCCGATCGCCTTCGCCGCGGCGGGCGCCGGATCGGCGCTCGTCACCCGCTCCTGCCTGCGCCGAGCCGGAGCACCGGTGACGGCTTGGGCGGCGGCCGTCGCGGCGGTGGCGCTCGCCGTCGCCGGGCTGCGGCATCAAGCGGGCGCCTGGCCGGCATGGTGGCTGGCGGTCCCGGCCGTGCTGACCGTCTTCGCGGTCCCGCTGGCGCTCGCCGACCTGAAGTACCGCCGCCTGCCCGACATCCTGACCCTGCCCGCGTACCCGGCGCTGGCCGCCGCGCTCGCGGTCGCCGCGCACGGGGGAGGGGCGGCCATCGCATGGCGGGCCGTGCTGGGCGCGCTGGTCTTCGGCGGGGCGCACGCGCTCGTCCACGCGCTGTCGCCGCGCTCGCTCGGCGCCGGTGACGTGAAGCTCGCCGGGAGTCTCGGCGCGGTCCTCGCCGCGACGGGCTGGCCGTCGGTCGTGCTCGGCGCCGTCGCCGCCGCGCTACTGAGCGTGGCGCTCGCGGTGGGCGGGCCCCGGCATCCCACGGTGCCGCACGGGCCCGGTCTCCTGGTCGCGGCGTGGGCGCTCGCCGTCTTCGCCGGACCCGGTCCGGGATAGCCCGGCCTGTACCGGGACGGAGAGGAGGTTGTGACAGGATCTGTCAGGTGTTGCGCTGGATAACCGCAGGGGAATCGCACGGACCCGCCCTCGCCGCCATCCTGGAAGGGATGCCCGCCGGGGTCGAGGTCACCACCGCCGAAGTGGGCGAGCAGCTCGCGCGACGGCGGCTCGGCTTCGGCCGCAGCCCCCGGATGGGCTTCGAGACCGACCACATCGAGTTCACCGGCGGCGTCCGGCACGGGCTTACCCAGGGTGGCCCCGTCGCGGTCCAGATCGAGAACGCCGAGTGGCCCAAGTGGGAGAAGGTCATGTCGGCCGATCCCGTGCCCGCCGAGGAACTGGAAGGCCTGGCGCGCAACGAGCCGCTGACCCGTCCCCGGCCCGGCCACGCGGATCTGCCCGGCATGCAGAAGTACGGCTTCCCCGAGGCCCGTCCGGTGCTGGAGCGCGCGAGCGCCCGCGAGACGGCGTCCCGCACGGCGCTCGGCACGGTGGCCCGCGCGTACCTCAAGCAGCTGCTGGGGGTCGAGATCCTCAGCCACGTCGTCTCCATCGGCGGCGCCTCGGCGCCCGAGGGCGCGCTGCCGGTGCCGTCGGACCTGCCGTCCATCGACGAGAGCCCGGTCCGGGCCTTCGGCAAGGAGGGGACCGACGCGATGGTCGCCGAGGTCGACGCCGTGCGGAAGGCGGGTGACACCGTCGGCGGCGTGATCGAGGTGATCGCCTACGGCCTGCCGCCGGGCCTCGGGTCGCACGTCCACTGGGACCGCAGGCTCGACGCCCGCCTCGCCGGCGCGCTCATGGGTGTCCAGGCGATGAAGGGCGTGGAGGTCGGCGACGGCTTCACCACGGCCAAGCGCTGGGGCAGCCAGGCCCACGACGAGATCGACCGCGGCACCGGTCCGGTCGGGGTGACCCGACGGTCCAACCGCGCGGGCGGGCTCGAAGGCGGCATCACCAACGGCGAGCCGCTGCGCGTGCGCGTCGCCATGAAGCCGATTTCGACCGTCCCCAAAGCACTGTCCACTGTGGATGTCACCACCGGCGAACCCGCGGTGGCCATCCACCAGCGTTCCGACGTCTGCGCGGTACCCCGCGCCGGGGTCGTGCTGGAGTCGGTGGTCGCGCTGGTGCTCGCGGACGCCGCGCTGGAGAAGTTCGGCGGAGACTCGCTGATCGAGGGCAAGCGCAACGCCGAGGCCTACCTGAAGGCGCTCGAGGAGCGCTGGTGACTCCTCGCGCGGTGATCATCGGGCCGCCGGGCTCTGGCAAGAGCACCGTCGGTCCGGCGCTCGCCGCCCGGCTCGGCCTCGCCTTCCGCGACACCGACGACGACATCGTCGCGAGCGCGGGCAAGCCCATCACCGACATCTTCACCGAGGAAGGCGAGCCCGCCTTCCGCGCGCTGGAGGAGGAGATGGTCGCGAAGGCGCTGGCCGAACACGACGGTGTCCTCTCCCTGGGCGGGGGAGCGCCGATCACCCCGGGCACGCGCGAGCGGCTCGCCAGGCACACGGTGGTCTTCCTCAACGTCGGGATGGCCGCCGGCGTCCAGCGCGCCGGGCTCTCGACCGCGCGTCCGCTGTTGGCCGGGGTGAACCCCCGCGCCACCTACAAGTCGCTCCTCGACGCGCGCCTGCCGGTGTACCGCGAGGTCGCCACGATCGAAATCGACACCGACCGTCTGACCGCCGACGAGGTCGTCGAGGCCGCCGTCATCGGGCTGCACGAGATCAGCAAGGAACGAGCATGAAGCGCACCACCACCACGACCGGCGTCCTCCTCGCCGTCGTGGCCCTGACCCTGACGGCGTGCGGCGAGGAGAAGCAGCCCGCCGGCGCGGACGTCGTCCAGACCGGCGCGGCCAGTACCGGGGCACCCGCGTCCGCCGCTCCGGCGGAGGACGTCGCCGCCGACGTCAAGGTCACCAAATGCGACAGCAACAGCTACACCCCGAAGATCACCATCGAGGTCACCAACAGCACGGGCGAGGACACGCGTTACGCCGTCACCATCGCGATCAAGGACGCCGACGGCAAGGCCTCCGGTGAAGCGTTGTTCGCGAAGAACCGGATGTCGCCCGGCCAGAAGGTGACCGAGGAGATCCCGGGGGACACCCCGGTCAAGGGAAAGATCACCTGCGAGGTCGCGAGGGCAAAGCGGCTTCCGCCGAAGTGAGGGGAACGATGACCGAGCCGGTCCGCATCACCGTCAACACCGTCAAGCCGTACGACGTCGTCATCGGCCGTGGCCTGCTCGGCGAGCTCACCGAGCAGCTCGCCGACGCCTCCAAGGTCGCGCTGATCCACCCGCCGACGCTGACGACGACCGCGGAGGCCATCCGCGACGAACTGGCCGAGGCCGGGATCGACGCGCACCGGGTCGAGATCCCCGACGCCGAGGACGGCAAGGCACTCACCGTCGCCAGCTTCTGCTGGGAGGTCCTCGGCCGTATGGGCTTCGACCGCCAGGGCGTGGTCGTCGGGCTCGGCGGCGGCGCCGTGACCGACTTGGCCGGGTTCGTCGCCGCGACCTGGATGCGCGGCGTCCGCCTGGTCAACGTGCCCACCACGCTGCTGGGCATGGTCGACGCCTCCCTCGGCGGCAAGACCGGCATCAACACGGAGGCCGGCAAGAACCTGGTCGGCGTCTTCCACGAGCCGAGCGCGGTCTTCGTCGACCTCGCGACGCTGGAAACGTTGCCTCCCAACGAACTCGTCGCAGGAATGGCCGAGGTGGTCAAGGCCGGGTTCATCGCCGACCCGCGCATCGTCGAACTCGTCGAACAGGATCCCGCCGCCGCGCTGGACACCACCGGCGAGGTCCTCGGTGAACTGGTCCGCCGCTCGATCCAGGTCAAGGCCGACGTCGTCGCCGCGGATCTGCGCGAGTCGAATCTGCGCGAGATCCTCAACTACGGCCACACCCTCGCCCACGCCATCGAACGCCGCGAGAGGTACCGGTGGCGCCACGGTGCGGCGGTCAGCGTCGGCCTCGTGTTCGCCGCCGAACTCGCGCGGCTCACGGGCCGTCTCGACGACGCCACCGCGGAGCGGCACACGTCGGTCCTCAAGATGCTGGGCCTGCCGACCACGTACGACCCGGACGCGCTTCCGCAGTTGCTGGAGACGATGAAGGGCGACAAGAAGACCCGCTCCGGCGTGCTCCGCTTCGTCGTCCTCGACGGCCTCGCCAAACCCGGCAGGCTGGAAGGCCCGGACCCGTCGCTGCTCGCCGCCGCGTACTCGGTGGTGGCGGGCGAAGCCCCCAAAGCGGGCGGGAGCGTGCTGCTGTGAAGGTGCTCGTCCTCAACGGCCCCAACCTCGGCAGGCTCGGCCTGCGCGAACCCGGTATCTACGGTTCGGCCACGCACGCGGATCTGGTCTCCACCTGCGTCGAAGCAGGCAAGGAGCTGGGGATCGACGTCGAGGTCCGGCAGACCGACCACGAGGGCGAGATGGTCGGCTGGCTGCACGAAGCCGCCGACGCCGGCTGGCCGGTGGTGCTCAACGCGGCCGCGTGGACGCATTACTCGATCGCGGTCCGCGACGCCGCGGCCCAGCTCAAGGCGCCGCTGATCGAGCTGCACATCTCCAACGTGCACAAACGCGAGCAGTTCCGGCACCACAGCGTGCTGTCGGACATCGCCACCGCGGTCATCGCCGGGCTCGGGGTCGACGGGTACCCGCTGGCCCTGCGCTGGATGGCCGCGAACGCGACGTGAACAACCCTCCCAGGATCGAGACCGCGCGGCTCCGGCTGCGCGCGTTGACGGAGGCGGACACCGAAGCGATCGTCGCGCTCTTCGCCGACCCGGCGATGAGCGCGCATTTCGCGGACCGGCTGACCGAGCCGGACCTGGTCCGCGAAATGGTCGGCAGGCGGCTGGCGTACCGCGGCCCGGCCGGGATGGGGCACTGGGCGATCGAACGCGACGGCGAGGTGATCGGCCTCGCGCATCTGCGGCCGTCGCAGGAGCTGCCCGGCGACGTACCGGAGGTCGGCTACTACCTGGCGCGTGCGCACGGCGGGCAGGGCCTGGCCACCGAAGCCGCGAAGGCCCTGCTGGACCACGGACTTGTCGGGCTCGGCCTGTCTTCGGTGTGGGCGCTGGTCGGTGAGTCCAATGTGGCCAGTCAGAATCTGGTGAAGCGCTTGGGTTTTCTCGACGTCGGCGGCGGCGACCACTACGGCAGTGGGCCGCATCGCGTCTTCGTCGCACTGCCCTCGGACCACGGCCGCGTGCACCACATCGAACTGTGGGTCCCCGATCTCGCCCGCGCCGAGGAGAGCTGGGGCTGGCTGCTCGGCGAACTCGGCTGGCGGGAATTCCAGCGCTGGCCCGCCGGGGTCAGCTGGAAACACGGCGCGACCTATCTCGTCGTCGAGCGCTCTCCGGCGCTCAGCGGCGAAAAGCACGAGCGCACCGCGCCGGGCTTGAACCATCTCGCCCTGCACGTCGAGTCCCGCGAACGGGTGAACGAACTGGCTTCGAAGGCGCTCGAACACGGCTGGTCGCCGATGTTCGCGGACAAGTTCCCGAATGCGGGCGGTGATCACCACTACGCCGCCTACCTCGAAAACGCCGATGGCTTCGAAGTGGAATTGGTCGCCCTACCGGGTACTGACGTCACCCGGCCGGGTTAAGCCTCGCTACACTCGGCCATCATGCGCCTTTTTCGTGGGGGTCGGCGACCCGCCCGTGCCGTGGTGGCTGTCCTCGCGGCAGGCGCGGTCCTCGTGGCGTGCAGTGCCGAGCTTGCCCAGCCGCAGGCCGACGGCAAGGGCGGCGGGATCGGCGGAGCCCAGCTGCCCGAGGAAAAGCCGCGGCCGATGGACGTCGAACTCGCGACGAGCGACCCCAGGGCCAGCGGCGGTGTGGTGGCCGCGGGCGATCAGGACGCGGTCTACAACTACGGCCCGACGGTGATGCGCGACGGCGGCAAGCTCCGGATGTGGTGGTGCAGCCAGTACGGCAGCGCGCAGCCGCCCGGTGACGACATCCTCTACGCGCAGTCGCCCTCGCTCGACGGTCCCTTCACCGGCCCGTCCGGTGGCGGCCCGGCGGCGGTGTTCTCCGGCGCGCCCGGAGGTTTCGACGGTATGCACACCTGCGATCCGTCGGTGATCAAGGTCGGCTCGGTCTACTACATGTACTACACCGGCGCGGCGGGCGATCACGCGCTCGGCAACTCGATCGGGCTCGCGACCAGCCCCGACGGCCTCAACTGGACCCGTGCCGCGGGCGGGCAGCCGATCATCGGGCCTTCGCACGACGTCCATCGCGCCAACGTCTACGGCGCCGGCCAGCCCTCGGCGGTGTACCTCGACGGCTGGTTCTACGTGCTGTTCACCGACACCACGGCGAAGGGCGCCGGGTGGAACGGCGCCGGGCAGTTCCTGCTCCGCGCCAAGGACGCGGCGTTCACCCGAGGCGTGGAGACGCTGGGGGAGCAGGGCTTCATCCCCAAACCGAGCACGATCTCGCCGCGCACCCGCTCACTGGTCGACGGGTTCAGCACGGATCTGATGTGGGTCGGCGCGCTAGACGCCTTCGTGATCGCGCACGAGACCGAAACCGGCACCACGCTCACCTTCTGGACCAGGGACTTCTCCGCGCAGCCGTATCGGACGGCGATCATTCCCGGCGCGTGGAAGGAAGGCCCCGGCCTGGTCCGGCGGCCCGACGGGCACGCGCCGCTCTCCTCGGGTGACGTCTGCGACCGGGTCCCGTTCGACGTCGTCCGGGCCACGATCGTCGGCGGCGCGGGGGCGCCGACCGACCTCAAACATTTCGGCCTGGACGTCCGCGGTTCGCGGGCCTGCGACGGCGACGCCCGCGTCCGGACCTCGTTCGAAGGCGTCGCGATGCCGTCACCGCAGCGGACCATCGATCTGGTGGCCGACGGCACCCTGGTGCGAGTCGACCGGCGTTCCGTGGCGGCGACCCTCGCGAGCGAGATCCTGGACCAGCGGCTCAAGGTCGTCGACAAGTTCCCGCAGGCGGCGCGGCTGAGCGCCGGGGCGAGGATGGTGCGCGCCCCCGGACGCGGGTTCGGCGTGGTGCTCGACGGCAAGCTGTTCGCGGTGCCGGACGCCGGGACGGCGGCGTTGAACGACTCGGCCGTCGAGCAGATCAGCGATCAGGCCTGGGACGGTTTCCCCGCCGGTTTCCCGCTCGCGGGCTGATCTTCGTCGTCTCCGGTCCTGGTGATGCGGCCGCCGACGAACAGGCCGGGCACGGCCGGGATGAGCACCAGCAGGGCCGAGAAGGCGGCGCCGCCGGTGAGCGCGCCGCCGAGCTCCGATACGCCGGTCTGATCGACGAACACCGCGCGGCCGATCACGTACAGCACCCCCGAGACCGGTCCGGCGATCAACGCCGCGATGAACCAGTTCCTGCCGCGTTCGGGTTTGCCCCGCCAGGCGTCCACGGCGCTCCAGCCCGCCGCCGCGCCGACCAGGACGGCGAGAGCGAGGGACGTGGCGAGGGTCTTGTCGGTGGGGTTGAAGACCTCGTACTTGGCCAGCACGGTGACGGCCGCGCCGTGCAGCAGCGCCATCACGAGTCCACGAGTCAGCCACGGTGCCATTGGGTGAGTTTAACTCGCCAGTAGCGATGGTCACGTCCGCGCGGTCCTGGATCCTCGGCGGAAGGTCCGTGAGGGCCTCCTTCTCTACTTTGAAGGTAGGGAAGGAGGCCCTCACGGACTTACGGCAGTGCCACACAGGACGCATCCGTCACTGGAGTCACATCCGTCCCGCCCGCCCCACCATATGCGCGTGAAGGACCCCTTGAGGGACCCAGAGTCCCTCAAGGAGGCCTTCACGGACCACCGGGCACCACAAGCGGCGCATGCGGGCGAAATGAGCGGTCGGCCCCCTAAACTCAAGGCGTGCGTGAATACTTCTCTCGCCGCCGCGCGGCGCTGCGTTCCCTGCTGGCCGATTCCGGGGTGGACGCGCTGCTGGTCACGGACCTGCTCAACATCAGGTACCTGACCGGCTTCACCGGGTCCAACGCCGCTCTCCTCGTCCACGGGGGCGGTGACGACAAGACGATCTTCTGCACCGACGGCCGCTACACGGTCCAGTCGGCGACGGAGGTGCCCGATCTCGAACGGGTGCTGGACCGTGCGAGCGCGGCGAAGCTGGCCGACCTCGCGGCAGGGAAGAAGCTCGGCAAGACCGGGTTCGAGAGCCAGCACGTCAGTGTCGAGCAGCACGAAGATCTCAAGGTCCGCTTCGACCGCGTCGAGCTGGTCCGGACGCCCGGGCTCGTCGAGCAGCTGCGGCTGGTCAAGGACGAGCAGGAGATCGAGGCGCTGCGCCAGGCGTGCGCCGCGGCCGACAGGGCGCTGGAGGAGCTGGTGTCCGCCGGCGGGCTCCGGCCGGGCCGGACCGAGCTGGACGTCGCCCGCGACCTCGAGAATCGCATGCTCGGTCACGGGTCGACGGGGCCGTCGTTCGACACGATCGTCGCGGCGGGCGCCAACTCCGCGATCCCGCATCACCGGCCGACCTCGGCCGTGCTCGCGAACGGTGGCTTCGTCAAGATCGACTTCGGTGCCACGGTCGACGGTTACCACTCCGACATGACCCGCACGTTCGTCCTCGGCAAGCCGGCGGCGTGGCAGGAGGAGATCTACGAGCTGGTCCAGCGCGCGCAGGCGGCGGGTTGCGACGCCGTCCTGCCCGGCGCCGAAGTGTCCGAAGTGGACAAAGCGGCGCGCGGAGTGATCGTCGACGCGGGGCGCGGCGACGAGTTCGGCCACGGTCTCGGCCACGGGGTCGGACTGCAGGTGCACGAGGCGCCCAGCCTGGCCGCCACCGGCGTCGGTACACTGTCCGCCGGTATGGCCGTCACCGTCGAACCTGGTGTGTATCTGCCCGGACGCGGAGGCGTGCGCATCGAGGACACGCTGGTCGTGCGGGAAGGTACGCCCGAACTCCTCACGCTGAGCACCAAGGAACTCGTGGTCGTCTGACGGCGGCCCGGAAGATCGACACAGGAGACTGCACACTCGTGGCCACCACCAACGACCTGAAGAACGGGCTCGTCCTCAACCTCGACGGCCAGCTCTGGACCGTCACCGCGTTCCAGCACGTCAAGCCGGGCAAGGGCGGTGCGTTCGTCCGCACGACACTCAAGCACGTGCTGACCGGCAAGGTCGTCGACAAGACCTTCAACGCGGGGACGAAGGTCGATACAGCCACCGTCGACCGTCGCAACATGACGTACCTGTACAAGGACGGCACGGACTTCGTGTTCATGGACGCGGAGACCTACGACCAGATCACCGTGCTGGCCGAGACCGTCGGCGACAACGCGAACTACCTGCTCGAGAACTTCGAGGTCCAGGTCGCGGTGCACGAGGGTGTCCCGCTGTACATCGAGCTGCCGACCTCGGTCGAGCTGATCGTCCAGCACACCGACCCCGGCCTGCAGGGCGACCGCTCCACCGGTGGCACCAAGCCGGCCACCCTGGAGACCGGCGCCGAGATCCAGGTGCCGCTGTTCCTCACCACCGGCGAGAAGATCAAGGTCGACACCCGTGACGGCCGCTACCTGGGCCGCGTCTCCAACTGATGGCCGGTTCAGACAAATCCGGCAAGTCGCCGAACCGTGGTGGGCCGATCAGCCGCCGCCAGGCACGCAAGCGTGCCGTCGAAGTGCTGTACGAAGCCGCCCAGCGCGGCGCCGACGCGGTGACGTTGCTGGCGGACAGGGTCGGTTCGGTCGAGGTCGATCCGATCGGGGACTACACGATCTCGCTGGTCGAGGGCGTGACCGGACGCAAGACGCAGATCGACGAGCTGCTTTCGGAGCACGCTCAGGGCTGGACGCTGGACCGGATGCCGCCGGTGGATCTCGCGGTGCTGCGGGTCGGCGTCTACGAGCTGCTGTGGGCGACGGACGTGCCGGACCCGGTCGCCATCGACGAGGCCGTCGGGCTGGCGAAGGAGCTGTCGACCGACGACTCGCCGCGTTTCGTGAACGGCGTGCTCGGCCGCATCGGCACCATCGCCGACCGCCTGCGCGCGGTTCTCTAGAAGACGTACTGCGACGGGCCGTGTCCTCTTCCGAGGGCACGGCCCGTTCTCGTGCTCGGTGGTGCCGGTTGGCGTTTCCGGTCCCCCCGGACCGAAAACGTCGCCATCTCTAGTCCTCTTTGGACGGTCGAGCCTCTGGCGGCAGCACACCCCAGTCGATCAGCTGCTCGGTGAGCTCGCCCGGCGTCATGTCGTAGATGATCGCCAGCGAACGCAGGTCTTCGGTGCGGATGGAGAGCACCTTGCCGTTGTAGTCGCCGCGCTGGCTCTGGATGGTGGCGGCGTAGCGGGCGAGCGGCCCGACCTTCTCCGCCGGGAGCTGCTGGAGACGCTCCAGGTTGATGACGATCTTCGTGGCGGGTTCGGCGCCCGACGGCACCCGGCCCTCCGGCAGCAGCTCGACCACCGGCACGCCGTAGAAATCGGCCAGTTCGGCGAGCTTCTGCACGGTGACGGCGCGGTCTCCGCGCTCGTACGAACCGACGACGACGGCCTTCCAGCGGCCTCCGGACTTCTGCTCGACCCCGTGCAGGGACAGGCCCTGCTGCTGGCGGATCCCGCGGAGCTTGGCCCCGAGCGCCTTGGCGTAATCGCCCATCTGGTGGTTCTCCGTTTCCTCACCCCCAACCGGTCGAGGGTGACCGATCCAGGGGACTCCTAGAGTCGAATACTCAGAGTAATGGTTACGCATAGTTGTCACCAGGTCAAGCGGGTGCTTTCGAGAGGCCTTCGTCACCTGGGGCGCGCCACCCGTAAGACTGAGGGCTCCTTCCTGCTAGTGTCGGTTCGATTTCCTCGCCAAGCAGGAAGTCGACGTCCTTTAAGGACCCGTCCAGAGAGGCGGGGAAGGAGGTCCGCCTTGTCGTCACGTCCGCGTGGCGCGGCGGAACCGGCGGGAGAGCGTGAGCTGCTCTCGTCCGGCGATGTCGCGCGCACGATCGCCCGAATGGCCCACCAGGTCATCGAGAAGACCGCTCTCGGTGCCGGTGGCTCGACTCCGCCCGTGTTGCTGGGCATCCCCACCCGGGGTACTCCGCTCGCCCTGCGGCTCGCGGACAAGATCGCCGAGTTCTCCGGCATCCGTCCGCCGACCGGCGCGCTGGACATCACGCTCTACCGTGATGATCTCCGCCGCCGCCCGCCCCGCGCGCTCGAACATTCGCAGCTGCCGCCGACCGGTATCGACGACGCGGTGGTGATCCTGGTCGACGACGTGCTGTTCTCCGGCCGCACCATCCGCGCCGCCCTCGACGCCCTGCGCGACCACGGCCGCCCGCGCGCGGTCCAGCTGGCCGTGCTGGTCGACCGCGGCCACCGCGAACTGCCGATCCGCGCCGACTACGTGGGCAAGAACGTGCCCACCTCGCGCGCCGAGGGGATCGAGGTCCTGCTGTCCGAAGTGGACGGACGGGACACGGTTCTGCTCCGGTCGTTGAATGAGAGCGCTTCACCAGAAGGAGATCGATCGTGAAGCACCTGCTCGCCACCGACGGGCTCGACCCGGCGCTCGCGACAGCCGTGCTGGACACCGCCGAAGAGCTCAAGCACACCCTGCTGGGCCGCGAGGTCCGCAAACTGCCGACGTTGCGCGGCCGCACCGTGATCACGTTGTTCTACGAGAACTCGACCCGCACCCGCGTCTCGTTCGAGATCGCGGGGAAGTGGATGAGCGCCGACGTGATCAACGTCTCCGCGTCCAGTTCCTCGGTCAACAAGGGCGAATCGCTGCGGGACACCGCGCTGACGCTGGCCGCGGCCGGCGCCGACTGCGTGATCATCCGGCACCCCGCCTCCGGGGCGGCTCAGCGGCTTTCGGGCTGGCTCGCCGAAGCCGGGACGGCGGTCGTCAACGCGGGCGACGGGACGCACGAGCATCCGACGCAGGCCCTGCTCGACGCGGCGACGCTGCGAGAGCGGCTCGGCTCACTCGAAGGCCGCCGGATCGCGATCGTCGGTGACGTCCTGCACAGCCGGGTCGCGCGGTCGAACATCCACCTTCTGTCGGCGCTGGGCGCGGAAGTGGTCCTCGTCGCGCCGCCGACCCTGCTGCCGGCCGGGGTGGAAAGCCTGCCGGTCACCGTGTCGCACGAACTCGACGCCGAACTGCCCGCGGTCGACGCGGTCATGATGCTGCGAGTCCAGGCGGAACGCATGCACGGGGGCTTTTTCCCTTCGGCGCGCGAGTACTCGATCGCCTACGGCCTCAACGAACGACGGATGAAGCTGCTGCCAGAGCACGCCGTCGTCCTGCACCCGGGCCCGATGCTGCGCGGGATGGAGATCGCCTCGGCGGTCGCCGACTCCCCGGCCTCGGCCATCACCGAACAGGTCCGCAACGGCGTCCACGTGCGCATGGCGGTCCTCTACCACCTGCTCGCCAGCGAAGGAGCCACCGCGTGACCATCGTCCTGATCAAGGGCGCCCGACCCTACGGCGAGGGCGACCCGGTCGACGTGCTCGTCGAGGACGGGGTCATCACCGACATCGGTTCGATCGACACCCCGGACAACGCCGAAGTCATCGAGGCGGGCGGCCAGGTGCTGCTCCCCGGTTTCGTCGATCTGCACACCCACCTGCGCGAACCCGGCCGCGAGGACACCGAGACCATCGCGACCGGTTCGGCCGCGGCCGCGCTCGGCGGCTATACCGCCGTGTTCGCAATGGCCAACACCGATCCGGTGGCCGACAACGCGGTGATCGTCGACCACGTGTGGCGGCGCGGCCAAGAGGCCGGGCTGGTCGACGTGCACCCGGTCGGCGCGGTCACCGTGGGCCTCAAGGGCGAGAAACTCGCCGAACTGGGCACGATGGCGAAGTCCGAAGCCCAGGTGAAGGTCTTCTCCGACGACGGTCTCTGCGTCGCGGACCCGCTGCTCATGCGCCGCGCGCTGGAGTATTCGACGGCGCTCGGCGTGGTCATCGCCCAGCACGCCGAGGAGCCGCGGCTGACCGTCGGCGCCCAGGCGCACGAAGGCGAGCAGGCCGCGCGCCTGGGTTACACGGGCTGGCCCGCTTCGGCGGAGGAGTCGATCGTGGCCCGCGACTGCCTGCTGGCGGAGCACGCGAACGCGCGGCTGCACGTCTGCCACGTGTCCACCTCGGGCACGGCCGACATCCTGAAGTGGGCCAAGGAGCGCGGTACCAAGGTCTCGGCCGAGGTCACCCCGCACCACCTGCTGCTGACCGACGAGCGGCTCGCGACCTACGACCCGGTCAACAAGGTCAACCCGCCGCTGCGCACCGAATCCGACGCCGTGAAGCTGCGCGCCGCGCTGGCCGAGGGCGTCATCGACTGCGTCGCCACCGACCACGCGCCGCACGCCGTCCAGGACAAGGACTGCGAGTGGAACTCGGCCCGGCCCGGCATGCTCGGCCTCCAGACCGCGTTGTCGATCGTGGTCGAGACCATGGTCCGCACCGGCCTGCTGGACTGGCGGGGCGTCGCGCGGGTGATGAGCGAGCGGCCCGCCGAGATCGGCAACCTGACCGACCACGGCCGTCCGATCGAGGTCGGCGAACCGGCCAACCTGACGCTGGTGGACCCGGAAACCGAATGGACCGTACGGGGCGTCGAGTTCGCGAGCATCGCGGCGAACACCCCGTACGAAGGAATGCGGCTCCCCGGCGTGGTGACGGCGACGTTGCTGCGCGGGCGGATCACCGCGCGGGAAGGGAAGATCGCGCAATGAGCGACCGGATTCTGCTGACCCTGGCGGTCTTCGCCTTCTTCCTGTTCTGCGTCTTCCTGATGTGGCGCGGCTGGCGGCGCAAGTCCCGCGCGCAGAGCGTCCAGGTGCCGCCGTTCGCCGAGATCCCCGCCGAGCCCGGTGAGGCCTCGCTCGAGTCGACCGGCGTCTACATCAGCACCACGACGGCGGGGCACTGGCAGGAGCGCGTGGTCACCCGCGGCGCCGGCCTGCGCACCGGCGCGGTCTGGCGGCTGCACGAAGACGGCATCGCCATCGAACGCGGCGGCGCCCCGGACTTCTGGATCCCGCGCGCGTCCGTCACCGGCGTCCGCAAGGACAAGGGAATGGCCGGGAAGGTGATGGGCATCGACGGGCTGCTCGTCATCACCTGGCTGGCAGGCGACGTCGAACTGGACACCGGATTCCGCGGCGACGACGTCGACGACTATCCACAGTGGATCGAAGCTTTGCAAGACACTCGCAACGACATCAAGGGAGGTGCCTGATGAGCACCACGAACGGCATTAGGACCCCCGCGGCACTGGTCCTCGAAGACGGCCGCGTGTTCCGCGGCTCCGCGTACGGAGCACGCGGACGCAGCTTGGGCGAGGCGGTGTTCTGCACCGGCATGACCGGCTACCAGGAGACGCTGACCGACCCGTCCTACCACCGGCAGATCGTGGTCCAGACCGCGCCGCAGATCGGCAACACCGGCTGGAACGACGAGGACGACGAGTCCGCCCGCATCTGGGTTTCGGGCTACGTCGTCCGCGACCCGGCGCGCACCCCGTCCAACTGGCGCTCCAAGCGCACGCTGGACGAAGAACTGGAGCGCCAGGGCGTCGTCGGGATCTCCGAAGTGGACACCCGCACGCTGACCCGGCACCTGCGCGAGCAGGGCGCCATGCGGTCCGGCGTGTTCTCCGGTGACGCGCTGGGCACCGACGAGGAAATGCTCGCCGAGGTGAAGGCCGGCCCGCAGATGAAGGGCGCCGACCTCGCCGGCGAGGTCTCCACGAAGCAGCCGTACGTGGTCAAGGCGCAGGGGGAGACCCGGTTCCGCGTCGCCGCGCTGGACCTGGGCATCAAGTCCAACACCCCGCGCATGATGGCCGCGCGCGGTATCGAGGTGCACGTGCTGCCCTCGTCGTCCACTGTGGACGAACTGCTCGCCGTCGAGGCGGACGGCGTGTTCCTGTCCAACGGACCGGGTGACCCGGCGACCACCGCGCACGCGACCGAGCTGACGAAGTCCGTGCTACAGCGGGAAATCCCGCTGTTCGGCATCTGCTTCGGCAACCAGATCCTCGGCCGCGCGCTGGGGCTGGGCACCTACAAGATGCGCTACGGCCACCGCGGGATCAACATCCCGGTGATCGACGTGGCCACCAAACGGGTCGCGATCACCGCGCAGAACCACGGTTTCGCCCTCGAAGGCGAGCCGGGGCAGCGCTTCGAGACGCCGTTCGGCGCCGCCCAGATCTCGCACTACTGCCCGAACGACGACACCGTCGAAGGTGTCCGCGCGTTCGACGTCCCCGCGTTCTCGGTGCAGTACCACCCCGAGGCCGCCGCCGGCCCGCACGACGCGGCCCCCTTGTTCGATGAGTTCGTGAGCTTGATGGAGAAGAGCGCGGGGCGGGGAAATGGCTGACCAGGTGACCGGCCACGACGGCGCGCACCGGCCGAAGGCCTCGCGAACGTGGAGGCGGGCCGCCTTCGGCGCGGACTGCAACGGAATTCAAGAACTCACGGCCCGGCTACGCGTTCGTCGACCGCGCGCCATGATCAACACGGAGAAGGCCAAGTAATGCCGAAGAGGACAGACATCCAGCACGTGCTGGTGATCGGCTCCGGGCCGATCGTGATCGGCCAGGCGGCGGAGTTCGACTACTCCGGCACCCAGGCCTGCCGCGTTCTCCGCGAAGAGGGACTGCGCGTCTCGCTGGTGAACTCGAACCCGGCGACCATCATGACCGACCCCGAGTTCGCCGACGCCACCTACATCGAGCCGGTCACCCCGGAGTTCGTCGAGAAGGTCATCGCCGTGGAGCGCCCCGACGCGATCCTCGCGACCCTCGGCGGGCAGACCGCGCTCAACTGCGCTGTCGCCCTGCACGAGCGCGGCGTCCTGGAGAAGTACGGCGTCGAGCTGATCGGCGCCGACATCGACGCCATCCAGCGCGGCGAGGACCGGCAGAAGTTCAAGGACATCGTCCGCACGATCGGCGCCGACGTGCCGCGTTCGCGGGTCTGCCACGACATGGACGAGGTCCGCGCGACCGTCGCCGAAGTCGGCCTCCCGGTGGTCATCCGGCCGTCGTTCACCATGGGCGGGCTCGGCTCGGGCATGGCGCACACCGACGCGGAGCTGGAACGCCTCGCCACCACCGGCCTCTCCGAGTCGCCGGTCACCGAGGTGCTGATCGAGGAGAGCGTCCTCGGCTGGAAGGAGTTCGAACTCGAGCTCATGCGCGACCGGCACGACAACGTGGTGGTCGTCTGCTCGATCGAGAACATCGACGCGATGGGCGTGCACACCGGCGACTCGGTCACCGTCGCGCCCGCGATGACCCTGACCGACCGCGAGTACCAGCACATGCGCGACGTCGGCATCGCCGTACTGCGCGAGGTCGGCGTCGACACCGGCGGCTGCAACATCCAGTTCGCGATCAACCCGGCCGACGGCCGCATGGTCGTCATCGAGATGAACCCGCGGGTGTCGCGGTCGAGCGCGCTGGCGTCGAAGGCGACCGGCTTCCCGATCGCCAAGATCGCCGCGAAGCTCGCCATCGGCTACACCCTCGACGAGATCCGCAACGACATCACCGGCGAGACCCCGGCGGCCTTCGAGCCGACGCTGGACTACGTCGTGGTGAAGGTGCCGCGGTTCGCCTTCGAGAAGTTCCCCGGCGCGGACCCCACGCTGACCACGACGATGAAGAGCGTCGGCGAAGCGATGTCGTTCGGCCGCAGCTTCCCCGAGGCGCTCGGCAAGGCACTGCGGTCCATCGACACCAAGGCCACCGGCTTCTGGACCCGCCCCGACCCCGAAGGCGCGACCAAGGAGTCCATCCTGGACGCCCTGCGTACGCCGCACGACGGGCGGATCTACGAGGTCGAGCGGGCGCTGCGCTTCGGTGCCACGGTCGAGGAGATCCACGAGGCCTCGGGTATCGACCCGTGGTTCATCGACCAGATCGCCCTCATCGGCGAGGTCGGCTCGGAGGTCCGCGACGCCCTGGTGCTGGACGAGCCGCTGCTGCGGCGCGCCAAGCGCACCGGTCTTTCGGACCGTCAGATCGCCGCGCTGCGGCCGGAACTGGCCGGTGAGGACGGCGTCCGCGCGCTGCGCCGCCGTCTCGGCGTGCGTCCGGTGTACAAGACCGTCGACACCTGCGCGGCCGAATTCGCGGCCAAGACGCCGTACCACTACTCGGCCTACGAGACCGATCCCGCGGCGCAGTCGGAGATCACCGCGCAGACCGGCAAGCCGAAGGTGCTGATCCTCGGCTCCGGGCCGAACCGCATCGGGCAGGGCATCGAGTTCGACTACTCGTGCGTGCACGCCGCGATCGCCTTGCGCGAGGCCGGTTTCGAGGCTGTCATGGTCAACTGCAATCCCGAGACCGTCTCCACCGACTACGACACCTCGGACCGGCTGTACTTCGAGCCGCTGTCGTTCGAGGACGTCCTCGAAGTGGTCAACGCCGAGCAGGAGTCGGGCACCGTCGCCGGTGTCATCGTGCAGCTGGGCGGCCAGACCCCGCTCTCGCTGGCGAAGCGCCTCGCCGACGCCGGTGTCCCGGTGATCGGCACCTCCCCGGACGCGATCCACCTCGCCGAGGACCGCGGCGCGTTCGGCGAGGTCCTCACCGACGCCGGGCTCCCCGCGCCGAAGTACGGCACGGCGACCTCGTTCGAGGGCGCGAAGCGGATCGCCGACAAGATCGGCTACCCGGTCCTGGTCCGGCCGTCCTACGTGCTCGGCGGACGCGGTATGGAGATCGTGTACGACGAGGAATCCCTCGCCGGTTACATCCACCGCGCCACCGAGGTCACCCCCGAGCACCCGGTGCTGGTGGACCGTTTCCTCGACGACGCCATCGAGATCGACGTCGACGCGCTCTTCGACGGCGACGAGCTGTTCCTCGGCGGCGTCATGGAGCACATCGAAGAGGCCGGGATCCACTCCGGCGACTCGTCGTGCGCGCTCCCGCCGATCACGCTGGGCCGGACCGACATCGAGACGGTGCGCCGCTCGACCGAGGCCATCGCGCGCGGCGTCGGCGTCCGCGGGCTGCTGAACGTCCAGTACGCGCTCAAGGACGACGTCCTGTACGTCCTGGAGGCCAACCCGCGCGCCTCGCGGACGGTGCCGTTCGTGTCGAAGGCGACCGCGGTGCCGCTCGCGAAGGCCGCGGCGCTGATCATGACCGGCTCGTCGATCAAGGAGCTGCGCGAGTCCGGTGTCCTCCCCACCGAGGGTGACGGCGGCCACATGCCCGCCGATTCGCCGGTCGCGGTCAAGGAGGCGGTCCTGCCGTTCCACCGCTTCCGCACCCCCGAAGGCCACGGCGTCGACTCGCTTCTCGGCCCGGAGATGAAGTCCACCGGCGAGGTCATGGGCGTCGACGTCTCCTTCGGCAAGGCGTTCGCCAAGTCGCAGGCCGGCGCCTACGGTTCGCTGCCGACGTCGGGCAAGGTCTTCGTCTCGGTCGCCAACCGCGACAAGCGTTCGCTGGTGTTCCCGGTGAAGCGGCTTGCGGACCTCGGCTTCGAGATCCTCGCCACGTCGGGAACCGCGGAAGTGTTGCGGCGCAACGGAATCGCCTGCACCGTCGTGCGCAAGCACTACGAGGGTTCGGCCGAAGGGGAGCAGAACGTCGTGGACGTCATCCTCAGCGGCGAGGTGCAGATGGTGATCAACACCCCGTACGGCAACAGCGGTCCCCGCATCGACGGCTACGAGATCCGCACCGCCGCGGTGTCGCGGGACATCCCCTGCATCACCACGGTGCAGGGCGCCGCGGCGGCCGTGCACGGGATAGAGGCCGTCATCAAGGGCGACATCGGCGTCCGGTCGCTGCAGAGCCTCCAGGCGGCGCTGAAGGCCAAGGCATGAGCGAACGGTTCGGGGCGAGGCTGGCGCGGGCGGTCGCCGAGAAGGGACCGCTCTGCGCCGGGATCGACCCCCATCCCGGGTTGCTCCAGGCGTGGGGTCTCCCGGCGGACGCGGGCGGTCTGGAGAAGTTCGCCCTCACGGCCGCTGAGACGATCGCGCCCGAGGTCGCGGTGATCAAGCCCCAGTCGGCCTTTTTCGAGGCCTACGGGCCTCCTGGGGTCGCCGTTCTGGCCAAGACGATGAAGGTGTGCCGGGAGGCGGGCGCGCTCGTCCTGCTGGACGTCAAACGCGGCGACATCGGTTCGACGATGGCGGCGTACACGGCGGCGTTCCTACCCGCCGGCGCGGATCTCGAGGCGGACGCCATCACCGTGTCGCCGTACCTCGGTTTCGGTTCGCTGGCCCCCGCGCTCGACGTTGCGCGGACGCAAGGCAAGGGGCTGTTCGTTCTCGCGCGCACCTCCAACCCGGAGGCGCAGGGATTGCAGAACGCCTTGCTGCCCAACGGAAAGACCGTCGCGCAGGACATCGTCGACACGGCGGCCGCGTACAACGCGGGCGTCGGGCCCTTGGGTGACATCGGTGTCGTCGTCGGCGCCACCATCACGCCGGGAGAGCTCGATCTGAGCAAGCTGAACGGTCCGGTCCTGGCGCCCGGTTTCGGGGCGCAGGGGGCCACTCCGGCCGATTTGCGGGCCCTTTTCGGGCCGGGACTGCCGGGTGTGCTCCCCGCGTCGTCCCGTGACGTCCTCAGGCACGGACCCGGCCCCGAAGCGTTGCGTGCGGCCGTTCGGCGGACCCGGGATTCCCTCGGTCCCCTGGAAAAAGGCCAATAGCAGGCCCGGGAATCCGTCATGACCAGCCACCCCCGCATTGTGGGCCGAGGTAACGGGTGGGTACCGTCGCCACACCCACCCAGATTTGAGAACTACCGGAGGAAAACGTGGCACTTCCCCAGCTGACAGAGGAACAGCGCGCTGCGGCGCTGGAGAAGGCCGCCGCCGCCCGCCGCATCCGTGCTGAGCTGAAGGAGCGGCTGAAGCGGGGCGGTACCACTCTGGTCGACGTGTTGAAGCAGGCCGAGGAGAACGAAGTCCTCGGCAAGATGAAGGTCTCGGCTCTGCTCGAGGCTCTTCCGGGCGTCGGCAAGGTCCGTGCCCAGCAGACCATGGAACGACTGGAGATCGCACCCAGCCGTCGTCTTCGCGGCCTCGGCGACCGGCAGCGCAAGGCGCTGCTGGCCGAATTCAGCGGCGAGTGAGCGGCACCGGTCAGGACCACCCGGTGACCCCGGGCGCTGACCGCGGCGGTGAGCCGGTGGCGGGAGTTTCTTCCCGGCACCGGCTCACGGTCGTCTCAGGGCCTTCGGGGGTCGGGAAGTCGAGCGTGGCGAAGGAGCTGCGCAAGCTGGATCCGGAGATCTATTTCAGCGTCTCGGTGACCACCAGGAAGCCGAGGCCGGGTGAGGTCGACGGCGAGCACTACCACTTCATCGACCGGCCCGAATTCGACCGCATGGTCGCCGTCGGCGAACTGCTCGAACACGCCGAGTTCGCGGGCAATTGCTACGGCACCCCGCGCGGGCCCGTCGAGCGGGTCCTGGCCGAAGGCCGCAACGCGATCCTGGAGATCGAACTCCAGGGCGCGCGGCAGGTCCGCAAGGCGATGCCGGAAGCCCGGCTGGTGATGCTGATGCCGCCGTCGTGGGACGAACTGGTCGGCAGGCTGACCGGCCGCGGCACCGAGAACGAGGCCGCGGTGAAGGCCAGGCTTGCCGAGGCGGAACGCGAACTCGCCGCCGCCGGGGAGTTCGACGAGCGCGTCGTCAACGCCGACGTGCGAGACGCCGCCGAGCAGTTGCTAAACTTGATAACCGGCGACAAGTAACCCGAAGATTCGGAGCACCACGAGTGACGACTCAGGCCACGCTGCACGAAGAGCTCGAAGGCATCACCAACCCGCCCATCGACGACCTTCTCGAGAAGGTCAGCTCGAAGTACGCGCTGGTGATCTACTCGGCCAAGCGCGCTCGCCAGATCAACGACTACTACGCCCAGCTGGGCGAGGGCCTGCTGGAGTACGTCGGACCGCTGGTCGAGCCGGGCCCGCGCGAGAAGCCGCTCTCCATCGCCCTGCGCGAGATCCACGGCGGCTTGCTCGAGCACACCGAGGGTGAATAAGCCCCGCGTCGTACTGGGCGTGGGCGGCGGAATCGCCGCCTACAAGGCCTGTGAGGTCCTGCGCGGACTGACCGAATCCGGTCACGACGTCCGCGTGGTCCCCACCGAAGCCGCGCTGAACTTCGTCGGCGCGGCCACTTTCGAGGCACTCTCCGGGAACCCGGTCCACACCGGCGTGTTCACCGAAGTGCCCGAGGTCCAGCACGTCCGCGTCGGCAAGGAAGCCGACCTGGTGATCGTCGTGCCCGCCACGGCGAACCTGCTCGCCAAGGCCGCGCACGGCATCGCGGACGATCTGCTGACGAACACCCTGCTCACCGCCCGGTGCCCGGTCGCCTTCTTCCCGGCAATGCACACCGAGATGTGGGAGCACCCGGCCACCCGCGACAACGTGGCGCTGCTGCGCTCACGCGGCCTGGTCGTCGCCGAACCCGCCGCCGGCAGGCTCACCGGCAAGGACACCGGCGAGGGGCGGCTCGCCGACCCGGCCGAGATCGTCGACCTCGCCCGGCTCCTGCTCGCCGTGCCGAACGCCCTCCCGCGCGACCTCGAAGGCGTGCGCGTGGCGATTTCGGCCGGTGGCACCCGCGAGCCGCTGGACCCGGTCCGGTACCTGGGCAACCGCTCGTCGGGCAAACAGGGTTACGCGCTGGCCCGCGTCGCCGCCCAGCGCGGCGCCGAGGTCACGCTGGTCGCCGCGCACACCGTCGCGCTCCCGGAGCCCGCGGGCGCGAAGGTCGTCCACGTGTCGACCGCCGAGGAGATGCGCCAGGCCATGCACGCCGAGGCCGCCTCCGCCGACGTCCTCGTGATGGCCGCCGCCGTCGCCGACTTCCGGCCGTCGAACCGGGCCGATCACAAGATCAAGAAGTCCGACGACGCACCGGATCCCGTCGTCGAGCTCGCACGCAACGCGGACATCCTGGCCGAGCTCGTGCGCAATCGGACCCCAGGGCAGGTGGTCGTCGGCTTCGCCGCCGAAACCGGGGACGACAAGGGCGGCGTCCTCGACCACGCCAGGGTCAAACTGAAGCGCAAGGGCGCGGACCTGCTGGTGGTGAACGCCGTCGGTGAGGGGAAGGCCTTCGGGACCGAGGACAACTCGGGCTGGCTGCTCGGGGCCGACGGCACCGAAATCCCGATCCCCCTCGGAGCCAAGGCTGAACTGGCGTCCACATTGTGGGATGCTGTTGTGACCTTGATGAAGCGTTGAGAGCCCCCAAAGCGATAGTCAGTAGGCTTGAGTTCAAGCTGAGGGGTGCCTAACTTTCTAGGCATCAGACGTCTAGGTGAGGGAGTGACGGGCACCGTGACCGCGTCCACGAGCAGACTGTTCACATCGGAATCGGTGACTGAAGGTCATCCCGACAAAATTTGCGATGCCATCAGCGACTCGATCCTGGACGGCCTGCTGGCCAAGGACCCGCGCAGCCGCGTGGCGGTCGAAACCCTCATCACCACGGGCCAGGTGCACGTCGCCGGCGAGGTGACCACCGAGGCCTACGCCGACATCCCGACCATCGTCCGCGACGTGATCCTGAAGATCGGCTACGACTCCTCGGCCAAGGGCTTCGACGGCAACTCCTGCGGCGTCAACGTCGCGATCGGCTCCCAGTCGCCGGACATCGCGCAGGGTGTCGACACCGCGTACGAGTCCCGCGTCGAGTCCGACGAGGACGAGATCAACCGCCAGGGCGCCGGAGACCAGGGCCTGATGTTCGGCTACGCCTGCTCGGACACCCCCGAGCTGATGCCGCTGCCGATCGCGCTGGCGCACCGGCTCTCGCAGCGGCTGACCCGGGTCCGCAAGGACGGCGTGCTGCCGTACCTGCGCCCGGACGGCAAGACCCAGGTCACCATCGAATACGCCGGTGACCAGCCGGTGCGGCTCGACACGGTGGTCGTGTCCACCCAGCACGCGGACGGCATCGACCTGGAGCAGATGCTCGGCGTCGACGTCCGCGAGCACGTGGTCGCCCCGGAGATCGCCGAGCTCGGCCTCGACACCTCCAACGTGCGCCTGCTGGTCAACCCGACCGGCCGCTTCGTCATCGGCGGCCCGATGGGCGACGCGGGCCTGACCGGTCGCAAGATCATCGTCGACACCTACGGCGGCATGGCCCGGCACGGTGGCGGCGCGTTCTCCGGCAAGGACCCCTCCAAGGTGGACCGCTCGGCCGCGTACGCGATGCGCTGGGTGGCGAAGAACGTCATCGCCGCCGGGCTTGCTTCGCGCGCCGAGGTCCAGGTCGCCTACGCGATCGGCAAAGCGGCCCCGGTGGGCCTCTTCGTCGAGACCTTCGGCACCGAGACCGTCGACCCGTCGAAGATCCAGGCCGCCATCACGGAGGTCTTCGACCTGCGTCCGGCCGCGATCATCCGCGATCTCGACCTGCTTCGCCCGATCTACGCGCCGACAGCCGCGTACGGCCACTTCGGCCGTCCCGAGCTGGACCTCCCGTGGGAGAGCACGGCGCGGGCCGCGGACCTGAAGTCGGCCGCCGGCGCCTGATCCGTTCCGTGAAGGCCTCCCTGCCTACCTTGAGGGTAGGGAAGGAGGCCTTCACTACGTCCAGGCCTGATGTGTGCGGTACCGGAGGTACATGAAGGGGTCCTTCACGGCACTCCGCAACGAAACGCGCCCCATCGCCCCGGACCAAAGGTGTAAAGACTGAGATGAAGGGGCCTTTCATTGCAAAATTTGCCATGAAAGGCCCCTTCATCTCATGCGGTGACGGGCAGTGGCGACAGAGTCTGGTAGAGATCACCGGGTGAGCAGCAGTCCCGAACCGACCCCGCTGTGGGACCTTCCGGCGCCTCCGAAAGCCGAGCCGGCGCGGAAGGCCAAACCGTCCCGCGCGAAATCCGCCAGCCGCCGCGGCGCGCAGAATCCCGCGCCCGAGAACCCGGTGGCGCGGATCGTCGTGGACATCCCGCTCACGCACCTCGACCGCACCTTCGACTACCGGATCCCCGAGAAGCTGCACGAAGCCGCCGTGCCCGGCTGCCGGGTGCGCGTCCGGTTCGCGGGCCAGCTCGTCGACGGGTACCTCGTCGAGCGCGCCGACACCACGGAGTTCACCGGGAAGCTCGCGTACATCGACAGGGTGACCTCCAGCGAACCGGTGCTGCCTCCGGCTCTGCACACGCTCTGCCGATCCGTCGCGGACCGGTACGGCGGCACGCTCAGCGACGTCCTGCGGCTCGCGATCCCGTCCCGGCACGCGAAAGTCGAGGCCGAGCCGCCCGCCGAGCCCGCGTCGACGCCGGAACCGCCCGAAACCACGGCTTGGGAGCGGTACCAAAACGGCCCCGCTTTCCTGGAGGCCGTCGCGGAACGGCGGCCGGCCAACGCCGTCTGGCAGGCCTTGCCGGGTGAGGATTGGCCGCGCCGCCTCGCCGAAGCGGCCACCGTCGCGGCTGCCGCCGGACGCGGGGTCGTCATGGTCGTTCCCGACCACCGCGACCTCACTCGTCTGCACGACGCGTGCGCCGAACTGATGGGCGCCGATTCCGTGGTCGCGTTGATCGCCGGGCTGGGGCCGGCCGAGCGGTATCGCCGCTGGCTCGCGGTGCTGCGCGGCGCGGTGCGGGTCGTCGTCGGCACGCGCGCGGCGATGTTCGCGCCGGTCGCCGATCCTGGCCTGTTCGTGGTGTGGGACGACGGCGACGACGTCCACCTCGATCAGCACGCGCCGTACCCGCACGTCCGCGACGTGCTGATGGACCGCGCGCACGCCGCGAAGGGATCCATGCTCGTCGCCGGCTTCGCGCGCACCGCGGAGGCGCAGTTCCTGGTGGAATCGGGCTGGGCGCAGCCTCTCGTGGCGGCACGCCCCGAACTGCGGGCCGCGGCGCCGCGGGTCACCCCGGTCGGGGAGGACTTCGACGTCGCCCGGGACGAAGCGGCGAAGGCCGCGCGCCTCCCGTCGGTCGCTTTCGAGGCGGCCCGGCAGTCATTGGCGGGCGGATTCCCTGTCCTCGTGCAGGTTCCGCGTCGCGGATACGTCCCGGGCCTCGCCTGCGGCAACTGCCGGACGTCGGCGCACTGCCGCCGGTGCGCCGGTCCGCTTTCCTTGCCCGGCGGGCTGATCGACGGCGCGCCGAGGCCGCCCGCCTGCCGCTGGTGCGGTGTCCCCGAGACGAACTTCCATTGCGCCGCTTGCGGTTCCGTGCGATTGCGGGCGGTCGTCGTCGGCTCCAAGCGCACCGCGGAGGAACTGGGCCGCGCGTTCACCGGATTCCCCGTGCGGACCTCGGGCGCGTCGGAGGTTTTGGCTTCAGTGCCGGGGAAACCGGCGCTCGTGGTGTGCACGCCGGGAGCCGAGCCGGTCGCGGAAGGCGGCTACGGCGCGGCGTTGCTGCTGGACGGCTGGGCGCTGCTCGGACGGGAGGACCTGCGCGCGGGGGAGGAGACCTTGCGCCGATGGATGGCGGCCGCGGCACTGGTGCGGCCGGGGACCGAAGGCGGCCGGGTGTTCGTCGGCGCGGAAGCGGGTCTCGCGGTCGTGCAGGCGCTGGTGCGGTGGGACCCGGGCTGGCACGCGAGCCAGGAACTGGCAGAACGGCGCGAACTCGGCTTCCCGCCCGCGATGCGGATGGCGAGTGTCGAGGGCACCCCGGACGCGGTCGCCGGACTGCTCGACGATCTCGCCCTGCCGGAGACCGGCGAAGTGCTGGGCCCAGTGCCGCTCGGCGAGGTCGATGAGGACGGCAAGGCCGAACGTGAGCGTGCTCTGGTGCGCGTCGCACGTCCGGACGGAAAGGCGCTCGCCGCCGCGATCCACGCGGCAGCCGCCCGCCGGGACGCGCGCAAGGCCGCCGAGCCCATCCGGATCCAGCTGGACCCCTTGGAGCTCATCTAGCCCCGCAATTCGGCACCTGGTTGCGATCCTTGCGCGTGCAACGATCGCAACCAGGTGCCGAATTGCGGGGGGTCAGAGGGTCGTGCCGGGGGTGGCGAGGACGTCGGCGCGCGCCGAAGCGCCCGGAGCGGGCGTAGCCGCCTTCGCGGCGGAGCCGCCGAGAGCGGCGGTGAGCAGGGTGACGATCTGCGAGGAGATCGCCGCCCGCCGTGCCTCGAAGTCGGCGTCGGTCAGCGCCGAAGGATCGGCGGGCGTGCCTAGGACGGGCGTGTGCAGGTGCCCGCCCGCGATCCCGTCCAGGCCGAGTCCCGTCCGCAGCCGGTTGCTCCGGTACATCGATTCATTCGACAGGTAGTTGCCGCCGCCACCGGAAGCGGCGATCTCGCCGGGCTTCGGCGAGTCCGTCCGGCAGACCGCCGTTCCCGCCCCCGGGTTGCCGCTGTCCGGCCAGACGCAGAACGCCTGGTTGTACAGCACCTGGTACGCCCCGGCGGGCGCGGCGAGCATCTTTTCGTACGGCAGCGTGGTTTCGATGAACTGGACGTCCGGCTGCGGCCAGCCGGCGGCGGGCGGGACCGCGCCGCGGACGGGCTCGTCGAGGTTGTCCGGCGAGCCACCGCGCCAGGCGCCGGCCCAGCGTTCGATGTCGAAGCGGCCGGGGCGGCCCTGGCTGATCGTTATGATCAGCTCCGGGCGGCGGAAGCGGTCCTTGAACGCCTGGCCGTAGGCCGCCTCGACGATGCCGGCGTCGAAGTAGCTCCAGACCACCGGGAACGACACGGCCTGCACCAGGGCGGGCCCGGTCGGCGTCTGGATGACCTTGCCGTCCAGGTGCAGCGCGGCCGCACCCGACGGGTTCGCGATGCGGACGCCCGCGCCGTTGAGGGTGAACGGGTCGAACCCGCTCACCAGCACCCGGCGCAGTTTGGGGCCGGCAGGGAAGCGTGAGTCGTCGAGGCCGCGGGCGCCGACATCGAACGTCTTCAGCAGGTCCGCGCGGGCGGGCGCGGACAGCGGGAAGCGCGGCGTCCACTGGCGCAGCGCCTTGCTCATTTGCAGGCGTGCCCAATAGAGCGGCCGGTCGTCGGCCTTGTCGATGCCGACGAGATCGGGACGGCGGCCCTGCGCGCGGTCGACGGCGGTCCGCCAGAGCCCGTCACCGGCGGTCTCCGCGAGCTTCTCGGCGCGCAAAGCGGTCTTGGTCGTGCAGAGGCGCGTCGTGAAGTCGGAGACGAGCTTGTCGAATCCGGCGAGCCGGACGAGTTCAGGGCCGACCGCCGGGCCACCGGACGGCATGGTCGCGGTGAGCCGCTTCTCCTCGACGGTGATCGCGGCGGAGTCGTCGAAGCAGGCACGCGCGTCTTCGGCTTGGGCGACGCCGAGGACCGCGAGGACGGGGAGGGCGATGAGCAGCGGAAGGAGCACGCCCCATCGCCTGCCGGGAGTCTTCATGGACCGCATTCTTCTCATCGAGGCCGGGCCGCACTACCGACGTTCGCAGGTCTGGCCGGGTCTTGTCCGGGGTGGACAGGCGGGGCAGACTCGCGCCATGGCCGCGCACAGAAGCACTCCGGTACGCATCACCGCAGTCACCGCGATCGCCGCCCTGGTCGGCGCCGCCGCGCCGGGTATCGCGGCGGCCGCCCCACCGACACCCAAGTCTCCGAGCGCCGTCGGCTATCTGGGCGCGGTGTCGAGTATCGACGCGGACGCGACCGCGATCGGCACGAAGATCCTGCGCGAGGGCGGCAACGCCGTCGACGCGGCCGTCGCGACAGCCGCCGCGCTCGGCGTCACCGACCCGTTTTCCGCCGGGTTCGGCGGTGGCGGCTTCTTCGTCTACTACGACGCGCGCACCGGCAAGGTGCACACCCTCGACGGCCGTGAGACCGCGCCGTCGACGGCGAACGAGAACCTCTTCGTCGAGAACGGCAAGGCGATCCCGTTCCCCGAAGCCGTCACCAGCGGTTTGGGGGTCGGCGTGCCCGGCACTCCCGCCACCTGGGACGAAGCCCTGCGCAAGTGGGGGACCAGGTCGCTGGCGAAGGCGGTCAAGCCCGCCGAAGACCTCGCCCGCAAGGGTTTCACCGTCGATCAGACCTTCAACACCCAGATCGCGAACAACGCCGCCCGCTTCTCGGCGTTCCCGTCGACCCGGTCGCTGTACCTGCCAGGCGGGACCCCGCCCGCGGTCGGCACGACGTTCAAGAACCCGGACCTCGCCGGCACGTACGCGCAGCTCGCCGCGAAGGGCACCGACGTGCTCTACCGCGGCCCGATCGGCGCCGACGTCGTCGACACCGTGCGGAAGCCGCCGGTCGACCCCGCGTCGACGCTGAACGTGCGCCCCGGCGACATGACGGCGGCCGACCTCGCCAAGTACCGCGTCGTCGAGCGGAAACCGACCAAGACCCGGTACCGCGGACTCGACGTCTACGGCATGCCCGCGCCGTCTTCTGGCGGGCTGACCGTCGGCGAGGCGCTGAACATCCTCGAGAACACGAAGCTCTCGAAGCTGGAGAAGGCCGACTACCTGCACTACTTCCTGGAGTCGACCCGGTACGCCTTCGCCGACCGTAACCGGTGGATCGGCGACCCCGCCTTCGTCGACGTCCCGGCGAAGGAACTGATCAGCCAGAAGTTCGCCGACAGCCGTGCGTGCCTGATCGACCCCGCGAAGGCCGGGACGAGCCCGGTCGCGCCCGCCGACCCGCGTAAGCCGACGCCGTGTGTCGCGGGGACGAACGCCGCGCCGACGCCGTACGAGGGCGAGAACACCACGCACCTCACGGTCGCCGACAGGTGGGGCAACGTCGTCGCCTACACGCTGACCATCGAGCAGGAGGGCGGGAGCGGCATCGTCGTGCCGGGCCGCGGGTTCCTGCTCAACAACGAACTGACCGACTTCTCCTTCACCCCGGTGACGCCGGGCGTACCCGACCCGAACCTCCCGGGCCCGGCGAAGCGGCCGCGTTCGTCGATGGCGCCGACCATCGTGCTCGACCACGGCAAGCCGTTCCTCGCCGTCGGCTCGCCCGGTGGCGCGTCGATCATCACCACGGTGCTGCAGATTCTCACCGGCCGTATCGACCGCGGTCTGAAGCTCGTCGACGCGATCGCCGAACCGCGCGCTTCGCAGCGGAACTCGGCGGCCGCGCAGGTCGAGCAGGCGTTCCTCGACCAGACCGAGGTGCTCGCGGCGCTGAAGGCCAAGGGGCAGGGCTTCTCGACGGCGCCCGCGGAGATCGGGGCCGCGACCGGTGTCGAGCGGCTGCGGGACGGCCGGTGGCTCGCCGCCGCCGAACCGACCCGGCGGGGTGGCGGCTCGGCGGCCGTCGTGCTGCCCTGGCCACCCAGGTAGGTCGTCGCTCACGTGCGATGAAGGGGCCTTTCATAGCAAAATTTGCTATGAAAGGCCCCTTCATCGCAGCCCTCGGAGCGCACGGGGACAGCGAGCGCGCCCCGGCGGCGGGGCCCTTCTAGACTGAGCGGCGATGTTCGCCCAGTCAGAGGTACCCGTCCCCCCGGCGGAGGTGCGTTGATGCGCCTCGTCTTCGCCGGCACCCCAGAACCAGCCGTCCCGTCGCTGCGGGCGCTTCTCGCGTCCGAACAGCACGAGGTCGTCGCCGTGGTGACCCGTCCGGACGCGCAGGCGGGCCGCGGCCGCCGGGTCGTCCGGTCCCCGATCGGCGCGCTGGCCGACGAGCACGGGATCGAGGTGCTGACCCCGCCGAAGGCGAGCGACCCCGCGTTCCTCGCCCGGCTCGCGGAGATCGCCCCCGACGCGTGCCCGGTGGTCGCGTACGGGGCGCTGCTGCCCCAAGCCGCGCTGGACATCCCGGCGCACGGCTGGGTCAACCTGCACTTCTCGCTGCTGCCAGCGTGGCGCGGCGCCGCGCCGGTCCAGGCCGCGATCCGCGCCGGGGACGAGATCACCGGCGCCTCGACCTTCCGCATCGTCAAGGAGCTCGACGCGGGACCGGTCTACGGCGTGATCACCGAGCAGATCACCGACGGCGACACCGCCGGGGAACTGCTCGCCAGGCTGGCGGAGTCCGGGGCGAAGCTGCTCGTGTCCACGATGGACGGAATCGCCGACGGCACACTGCGCGCGGTCGAGCAGACCGGTGACGGCGTGAGCTACGCGCCCAAGGTGACCGTCGAGGACGCGCGCGTGTCGTTCGCCGACCCGGCCACCGCGGTCGACAGGCAGATCCGCGCGGTCACGCCGGAACCCGGCGCGTGGGCGGAGTTCCGGGGCGAGCGGCTGAAGCTCGGCCCGGTGACGGTCGTCGACGAGCCGGGGCCCCCGCCGGGTGAGCTGGTCGTGGAACGCAAGCGGGTCCTGGTCGGCACGGCGTCGAAGCCGGTGCGGCTGGGCGAAGTGCAGGCGCAGGGGAAGAAGCGGATGGCGGCCACCGATTGGGCGCGCGGTACGAGGATCGAACAAGGAGAGCGCCTGCAGTGAACGAGCGTAGGGAACGCCGGCCGTCGAGGCCGGAGCGAGGCCGCCCGGGCCCGCGTAAAGAGGGGCCCAGCCGCCCGCCGCAGATCGACCCGGCCCGGCAGGTCGCCTTCGACGTCCTGCGCGCGGTCCGTGAAGACGACGCGTACGCGAACCTGGTGCTGCCGCAGCTGCTGCGCAACCGCCGGATCTCCGGTCGTGACGCGGCGCTGGCCACCGAACTGACCTACGGCACCTGCCGCGCGGTCGGCATGCTGGACGCCGTCATCGAGGCCTGCCTCGACCGGCCACTGGCCAAAGTGGACGCCATCGTGCTGGACGGGCTGCGGCTCGGCGCGTACCAGCTGCTGCGCACCCGAATCCCCCAGCACGCCGCCGTCGGGTCCACTGTGGACCTCGTTCGCGCCGAAGTCGGTTCCTGGATCGCGGGTTTCGTGAACGCCGTGCTGCGCTCGGTGTCCGAAAAGGACGAAGAGACCTGGCTGAACGAGCTGGCGCCGGACGAGGCCGTCGACCCGATCGGCGCCTACGCGCTGAGGACGGCACACCCGCGCTGGGTCGCGCGTTCGTTCGCGGAAGCCTTGGGGGACAAGGGTCCTGAGCTGAAGGCCGCCCTCGAGGCCGACGACGACCGTCCCGACGTCCACCTGGTCGCCCGGCCCGGCGAGATCAGCGCCGACGAACTGGCCGCCATCACCGGCGGTGACGTGGCGCCCTACTCGCCCTACGGTGTCCGGTTGCCCGCGGGCTCCGGCGACCCCGGCGACATCGAGCCGATCCGGGAAAAACTGGCCGCGGTGCAGGACGAGGGCAGCCAGCTGTGCGCCGTCGCCGTCACGAAGGTCCCGCTCACCGGCTCGGACGAGCGTTGGCTGGACCTGTGCGCGGGCCCGGGTGGCAAGGCCGCGCTGCTGGGCGCGCTGGCGTCGATCAGCGGCGCGACCGTCGACGCGGTCGAGAAGGCGCCGCACCGCGCGAAGCTGATCGAGAACGCCATCCAGGGCCTGCCGGTGACCATCCACGTCGCCGACGGCCGCGAGTCCGGTCTCGAACCGGGCTATGACCGCGTTCTGGTCGACGCGCCGTGCAGCGGGCTCGGCTCGCTGCGGCGTCGCCCGGAGGCACGCTGGCGCCGTCAGCCCGGTGACATCTCGGACCTGACGAAACTCCAGGGCCAGCTGATCACCGCGGCGCTGGACCTGGTCCGGCCCGGCGGTGTCGTCACCTACGTCGTCTGTTCGCCGCATCTGGCCGAGACCGAAGGCGTCGTGGGGGAGACCGCGCGCCGCGCCGGTGCCCAGATCGTCGACGCGCGGGAGTTCTTCCCGGGTGTCCCGCAGCTCGGCGACGGCCCGTACGTCCAGCTGTGGCCGCATCGCCACGGCACGGACGCGATGTTCTGCGCCGTCCTGCGGAAGCCGGACTCCGCCGGGTGAGCAGGGTCCTCGGCCTGGTCGCGAGCTCGTGCGGCGGACTGGACACCCGGTTCGCCTCGCAGCTCGCGAAACCGGCCGCGGACCGCGGCTGGGAGCTCGTGATCACGCTGACCCCCACCGCGGCCCGCTGGCTGGAAGAGACCGGCGGGCTCGGCGACCTGGAGAACTGCACCGAGCTGCCGGTCCGCAGCACCTCCCGGCTGCCGGGCGAACCCCGGCCGCACCCGGATCCCGCGGTGTTCCTGTTCGCGCCGGCGTCGGCCAACTCCGTGGCGAAACTGGCGCTGGGCATCGCCGACAACCAGGCGCTGACGCTGCTCGGCGACGTCCTCGGCACGCCGGGGATCACGATCGTGCTGGGCTACCAGATCCAGGACACACGGGTGCACCATCCGGCGTGGCGGCGCCATCTCGACACGCTCGCCTCCGCCGGGGTCACTACCGCGAGGCTCAGCCCGGAGGCCTCGTGGACCTCCGTGCTGGACCTGCTGCCGTCGGTTTAGCGGGCGCAGAACCCGGTGTCCAGCGCCTTGGTGAGGTCGTCCTCGACCTTGGGCGGCGCGGGATTCAGGTTCACCACGACGTTCACCCGCCTGCCGTGCGGGACGGCGCCCGACAGGTTCGCGTAGCCGACGATGTTCCCGCCGTGCCCCCAGAACGTGCCGCCGCACGACAGCGGGACGGACGCGATGCCGAGACCGTACCGCGCGCCCGGGAGCCCGACGGGCGCCGGAACGGTGCGCTGCATCTCCGCCAGCTCCGCGCGCTGCAGGACGCGGCCGTCGACGAGCGCGCCGTAGAACCGGTTCAGGTCCGCACCGGTCGAAATGAGCCCGCCGGAGGCCCCGGCGGCCGACGGATCGAATTCGGTGTAGTCGGTGTGACCGCCGGGACCCGGCGCGTAACCCCTGGCGTGCGGGTGCGGCAGGCCTTCGTCGCCTCGTGACGGCAGGGAGGTGTCGCGCAGGCCGAGCGGCTTGGTGATCCTGCTCCGGATTTCGGTGGCGACGGAACGACCGGTGAGCTTCTCGATCAGCATCCCGGCGATGATGTAGTTCGTGTTGGAGTACGACCAGTTCGTACCGGGCGCGAACAGCGGCGGATGCGCGAGGCCGATCGCCACCAGCTCCTCGGGCTCGGCACCACGGTGGCGCCACTCTTCGAGGTCGAGGTCGCGGAGGTAGTTGTAGATCCCGCTGGTGTGCTGGAGCAGCTGCCGCACGGTGATCTTCGTGCCGTCGTTGCCGTTCCCCTTGACGAGCCCGGGCAGATACCGGTCGATCGGCGTGTCCAGCCGGACCTTCCCTTCGGCGACCAGTTGCAGCACCACGACGGCGACGAAGGTCTTCGTGATACTGGCCGCCCGGAACTTCGAACCGTGCGGGAACGGCGTCCCGGTCTCGACGTTCCCGACGCCTTCGCGCTCCGACCACGTGCGCCCGGACGGGCTCGTCACGGTCGCCTGCGCGCCGGGAACGCCGTCCCGCACCAGCGTTTTCAGCGCTCGGTCGACGTCGTGATGGGCTCCGGACACGGCGAGCGCCGGGGTGGCCGTCGTCGCGGCGAGCAGCGCGACCAGGGAACCGGTGGCGATGATCTTCTTGCCTGGCAAGGATTTTCGCATGGACGCCAAGTTAGGGAGGCTTGGGTGCGGTGGCCATGGGGCGTGCCCCCACGTCATACTGAGGTTTGCCCTACTTTCGGGGTACGGGCGACCGCTTTCGGTGCTCCCGATGTGGCATTGGGGTCGCCGAGCGTCCCCAATGCCACATCGGGAGCACCGCGGCCGGACCACGAACCTCACCCGAGCGCCCGACCGCGGCGCGTGTTGCGAAAGCCACTTTCGCAACCTTCAACGTTGCGAAAGTGGCTTTCGCAACACGGCCGGGCGTGGCGCTCGCACACCGAGAGGTCAGCGCAAGCTGTGCCCCGGCGCGACGACGCCGGTCTCGTAGGCGAACACCACCGCCTGGCTGCGGTTCGCCGCGCCCAGTTTCCCGAAGATGTTGCCCACATGGGTCTTGACGGTTTCGAGGCTGATCACCAGCTCGGCCGCTATGTCCACATTGGACATCCCAGTGGCGATGAGCCGCAGCACCTCGGTCTCCCGTTTTGTCAGCGAGGACGGCCGTGGAGCGAGGCCGGACGGCGCCGGGCGCGCGGTGACCATCCGCCGGATCGCGTCGGGGAACAGCAGTGTCTCCCCGGCGGCGACCGTGCGGATGGCGTGCGCGAATTCCTCCTTGCGCGCCCGCTTCAGCAGGAACCCGCTCGCCCCGGCGAGCAGCGCGTCGTAGACGTAATCGTCGTTGTCGAACGTCGTGATCACGAGGACCTTCGGCGGTTCGGCCGTCCCGGCCAGCACCCGCCGGGTCGCCTCGATCCCGTCCACTCCCGGCATGCGCACGTCCATCAGGACCACGTCGGGACGCGTCCGCCGGACCAGGCCGACCACCTCGCCGCCGTCGCCCGCCTCGCCGACCACCGTCAGATCCGGCTGGTTGTCCAGCAGCGAGCGCAATCCGGCGCGCAGCAGCGGTTCGTCGTCGACGATCAGGACGCGCAGTGTCATGAGTGCGACCGTAGCGGGATCGTGGTCACCAGCCGCCACAGCGGTTCCCCGTCGACGGCGGGCCCCGCGACGAGCTCGCCACGCAGCGCTTCGACACGTTCGGTGAGCCCCGGCAGCCCGTTGCCGCCGCGGCTGGAAACGGCCGCGTGCGCCACGAGCGGGTTCACGATCTCGATCCGCAGCGCGTCGGCGAGGACCGCGACCCGCACGGAAACCGGGCCGGGATGGGCGTGCCGCAACGCGTTCGTCAGTCCTTCTTGGACGATCCGGTACGCCTCCCGTGAAAGGGTCGCCGGCAGTTCCGCGGCGGGGCCGGTCAGCTCGTAGTCGATCAGCGCGCCGCCGGATCGGGCGCGTTCGGCCAGCGTCGCGGCCTCGATGAGCCGCCGTTCGGGTTCGCGGGACGACCGGTCCTCCCGCAGCAGGCCGAGTACGTGGTCGAGGTCTTCGAGCGCCGCCCGTGAAGACTCCTCGATGGTGCCCAGTGCCTTCCGCACCAGCTGCGGTTCGGAGTCGACCAGTTCGGCGGCCGCGGCGGCCTGGATGGTCGACGTCGTCAGCGTGTGGCCGATGGAGTCGTGCAGTTCGCGCGCCAGCCTGTTGCGCTGCTCGAAGTGATTCGCCCGGACCTCGGCCGCGGCGACGCGTTCGGCGGCCGAGGGGCCCAGCAGCGCGACCGCGCCGTACTGGAAAAGCCTGGTGAAACCGATCAGGACGTACGCGATGAGGACGAGTGTGACCAGCGCGAGCGGCAGCGTCCACAGCCCGCCGGTGCCGGGTTCGACCGTCACCCGTTCCCCGAAGACCTCGATCGGGCTGCCACCGCCTCCCGTCCACACCGCGGCGAACACGAAGCCGAGCATCAGGAAGGAGCCGAGGCCGAACAGCACCCAGCCGAGCGCGGTGTGCACGAGCAGCCATGCCGCCGAGCGCCAGCGCTCCGGCCAGGCGATCTTCGTATTCGGCAGTGGCTGCGCGATCCGGGTGCCCAGCATCTGGTTCGCGAACCAGATGCCGACGCGCCGCATCGGTCCCGGCAGCCCGGCCAGCGCGACCAGGACACCCATCGAGAGCATCCCGTAGACGAATTTCAGCCGTACGTCGCCGGGGATCAGCACGGCGGGGATGAGCGCGATCGGGAACGGCACCGCCGTCATCACCATGCCGAGCAACCCGAACGGCACGCTCCGATAGCTACCGATCCGCACCAGCGGTTTGAGGGGGTTGACCATGACCGGAACGCTATTCGCCCCGGCCGTGCGCGCACCTCCCACCGGGGTGCCATTTCCCGTCATCCTCAAGACCGGCGGGGCGGTCACAGCCGGTTAGCGGGCGTTAGCGGTGCCCTCCTACACTCGGGCGCGTGGCTCACCGACCTTTGATCGCACCCAGCATCCTCTCCGCGGACTTCGCCGGGCTCGGCGACGAGATCCGCGCCGTCGCGGGGGAGGGGGAAACCCGCGCGGACTGGGTCCACGTCGACGTCATGGACGCGCACTTCGTGCCGAACCTGACCCTGGGACTGCCCGTGGTGAAGTCTCTGCTCAAGGCCACCGACGTGCCGATCGACTGCCACCTGATGATCGAGAATCCCGACAAGTGGGCCATCGGGTACGCCGAGGCGGGCGCGTACAACGTCACCGTGCACGTCGAGGCCGCGCACGACCCGATCGCGCTCGCGAAGAACCTGCGCGCCGCGGGGGCGAAGGCCGGCCTGTCGATCAAGCCGAACACGCCGATCGAGGACCACCTCGACACCCTCAAGCACTACGACACGCTCCTGGTGATGTCGGTCGAGCCCGGTTTCGGCGGCCAGTCGTTCATCGAGGGTGTCCTCGACAAGGTGCGCACGGCGCGGCGCCTGGTCGACACCGGTCACCTCAAGCTCGTCGTCGAGATCGACGGCGGGATCAACGCCGACACCATCGAGCAGGCCGCCGAGGCCGGTGTGGACTGCTTCGTCGCCGGTTCCGCCGTCTACGGCGCCGAAGACCCAGGTAAGGCGGTCGCGGCACTGCGCGAGCAGGCGGCCCGCGCCCGCGGCTGATCCCGCCTCTTGATCCGCCGTCGGGTCAGGAGAAGGAATCGGTCCCGATGGGTGTTGGATGAGGGGAGCACCGTTTCCAGCGACGGTGCGAGCCAGGAGGAGGGCAGCAGGAGTGTTCACCGGCATTGTCGAGGAACTCGGCGAGGTCACCGCGGTCGAGCAGGTCCCGGACGCCGCGCGGTTGACCGTGCGGGGTCCGCTGGTGACCAGCGACGCCGGGCACGGTGACTCCATCGCGGTGAGTGGCGTGTGCCTCACCGTGGTCGCGGTGGCGGGCGGTGAGTTTACCGTCGATGTCGTGCACGAGACCCTGCAGCGCTCCAGCCTCGCGAAGGTACACGTCGGTGACGTGGTCAACCTCGAACGCGCGACGCCGGCGGGCGGCAGGCTCGGCGGGCACATCATGCAGGGCCATGTCGACGGCACCGGCGTCTTCCTCAAACGGGACGAGCAGGGGCTCACCACGTTCGCGCTGCCGAAGAGGCTGTCGCGGTACGTGGTCGAGAAGGGGTCGATCGCGGTCGACGGCGTCTCCCTCACGGTCGCTTCGGTGACCGACGAGGAGTTCTCCGTCGCCCTGATCCCGACCACTCTCGAACTCACCACCCTCGGCCGGAACACCCCGGGCGACCTGGTGAACCTCGAGGTCGACGTGGTCGCCAAGTACGTCGAGAAGCTGGCCATGCCGCATCTGCGCGCGCAGGGGGACAATGGCGGTACGGAGGAGCGGGCGTGAGTGAGACGAGTGCGATTCCGGGGTCGGCGGATCTGACCCCCTGTGGAGGCGGGGTGGCCGTGAACGCCGATGCCATCGAGGCGGCGATCGCCGACATCAAGGCGGGCCGTCCGGTCGTCGTGGTGGACGACGAGGACCGCGAGAACGAAGGCGACCTGATCTTCGCGGCGGAGAAGGCCACGCCGGAACTGATGGCCTTCATGGTGCGCTACACCTCGGGTTACGTCTGCGTGGCGCTGACCGAGGCCGAGGCGGACCGGCTCGACCTGCCGCCGATGTACCACACGAACCAGGACCAGCGCGGCACCGCGTACAGCGTCACGGTCGACGCCGCCGAGGGCATCACCACCGGCATCTCCGCGGCCGACCGGTCGCATACCGTCCGGCTGCTCGCCGACCCGGCGTCCAAGGCGTCGGACTTCCGGCGGCCGGGCCACGTGGTCCCGCTGCGCGCCAAGCAGGGCGGCGTCCTGCGGCGCCCGGGACACACCGAAGCGTCCGTCGACCTGGCCCGTCTCGCCGGGCTCTCGCCGTCCGGCGTGCTCTGCGAGATCGTGTCGCAGAAGGACGAGGGCGACATGGCCCGCCGCGACGAACTCGAGGTCTTCGCCGCGGACCACGACCTCAAGATGATCACCATCGCCGACCTGATCGCGTACCGGCGGCGCACCGAGAAGCAGGTCGAGCGGGTCGCCGAGGCGCGTATCCCGCTGACGGCGGGCACGTTCCGCGCGGTCGGCTACGACAGCCTGCTCGACGGCATCGAGCACATCGCGTTCGTCTACGGCGAGATCGCCGACGGCGAGGACATCCTGGTCCGCGTGCACTCCGAATGCCTCACCGGAGACGTCTTCGGCTCGCTGCGCTGTGACTGCGGCCCGCAGCTGGAGGCGGCGCTGGAAGCTGTGGCCAAGGAAGGCCGCGGCGTCGTGCTCTACATCCGCGGCCACGAGGGCCGTGGCATCGGGCTGCTGCACAAACTGCAGGCCTACCAGCTGCAGGACGCCGGCGCGGACACCGTCGACGCGAATCTGCAGCTCGGCGTCCCCGCCGACGCGCGGGACTACGGCACCGGCGCGCAGATCCTGTGCGACCTCGGCGTCCGCTCGATGCGGCTGCTGACGAACAACCCCGCCAAACGCGTCGGGCTGGAGGGCTACGGCCTGCGGGTCACCGGGCGGGTGTCGCTGCCGATCTCGCCGAACCCGGAGAACCTGCGCTACCTCAGGACCAAACGCGACCGGATGGGCCACGACCTGTCCCAGCTGGAGCATTTCGACCAGGTCGGCGCCGAGGTCGACCAGGGCAACGGAGGTGGCAAGCGGTGAGCGGCGAAGGCCGTCCGGACGTCGAACTCGACCTGTCCGACTGTAAGAACATCAGGCTCGGCATCGTGGCCACGCGCTGGCACACGGAGATCACGAGCGCGCTGCTGGACCGCGCCCTCGCGGCGGCCAAGGCGGCCGACCTGGAGGAAGCGCCGACGGTCGTGCGCGTCGCGGGCGCCGTCGAACTGCCCGTCGCCTCGCAGGCGCTGGCCCGCACGCACGACGCGGTCGTCGCGCTGGGTGTGGTCATCCGGGGCGGGACACCGCACTTCGAGTACGTCTGCGACGCGGTCACCGCGGGCCTGACCAGGGTGGCGCTCGACGAGAGCACCCCGGTCGGCAACGGCGTGCTCACCTGCGACACCGAGCAGCAGGCCCTCGACCGGTCCGGGCTGCCCGGCTCCGTCGAGGACAAAGGCTACGAAGCGACGGTCGCCGCACTGGACGCCGCGCACGCGCTGCGGAACCTGCGCCAGCCGTGGACCGAGCGGGGCTTCGTGTGAGCGTCGAGGCGGATGTGATGACGAAGTCCGAGGTCGTGGTGTTGCGGCCCCGCCGTGCCCTGGTGATGTGCTCGGTGCTGGCGGTGCTCCTGCTGGCGACGTTCGTGGTCGTCGCGGTGCTGCTGCGCGGCTCGGACACCGGTGTGATCTTCCAGCCGTCCGACCAGGCGGCGATGATCGGCATCGGCGTCCTGCTCGCCGCGGGCACGATGCTCTTCGCGACCGCGCGCGTGAAGGCCGACGCCGACGGCATCGAGGTCCGGAACGTGCTGATCACCAAGAAGTTCGCATGGAACGAGGTGCTCTCGGTGAGCTTCCCCGACGGTGCCTCGTGGGCGCGGCTGGAGCTGCCGGACGACGAGTACTACTCGGTCATGGCCGTGCAGGCGGTGGACCGGGAACGCGCGGTGGAAGCGGTGCGGGCGCTGCGGCGGCTGCACAAGGCGGCCTGGGAAGGCTGACGCGCTCTCCCCGAACGCAATGAAGGGGCCTTTCATCGCAAATTTTGCGATGAAAGGCCCCTTCCTTGCGTTCGGGTGGGGCTGTCACATACCGCGGGCGGCCAGGGACGCCGGAAACGTGGTGGGTCGGGGTGGTCGTGAGTGGCGATTCGGGTTCTAACCCGAATCGCCACTCACGACCACCCCGAGCTCCAGGTCACCAAATCCGTGAAGGCCTCCTACCCTCAAGGTAGGTAAGGAGGCCTTCACGGACCGCACGATCAAAGCGAAAGATCCACCACGATCGGCGCGTGGTCCGAGGGCCCCTTCCCCTTCCGCGCGTCACGGTCCACATAGGAATCCGTCACCGCGCCCGCCACGACGGCGTCGGCGTACACGAGGTCGATCCGCATTCCCTTGTTGTTCGGGAAGTTCCCCGCGCGGTAATCCCAGTACGTGAACGGGTGGTCGTACTTCAGCGGCCGCGGGAACACGTCCGACAGCCCGAGATCGCGCAGCGCGGCGAGCGCTTTTCGCTCCGGCTCGGTCACGTGCGTCGATTCGGCGAACACGCCGATGTCCCATACGTCCGCGTCGGTCGGCGCGATGTTGAAGTCGCCGAGCACCGCGAACGGCAGCCCGCGCGCCTGCTCCTCCCGCACGGTCGCCTCCAGCGCCGAGAGCCAGGCCAGTTTGTAGCCGTAGTGCGGGTTCTCCAGGTCACGCCCGTTCGGCACGTACACGGACCAGAGCCGCAGCCCGCCGCAGGTGGCACCGATCGCCCGGGCGTCGGCCTTGTCCTCGAAGGTGGGCTCGCCGGTCAGGCCACGTGTCACGTCTTCCAGCCCGACGCGGGACACGATCGCGACGCCGTTCCAGCGCCCGATGCCGTACGCGGCCGTCTCATAGCCCAGTTCCTTCACGGCGTCGACAGGGAAGGCGTCGGTGCCGCTCTTGAGTTCCTGCAGGCACAGCACGTCCGGTTGCACCGAGCCGAGCCAGTCCAGGACCCTCGGCAGCCGGGGCCCGATCGAGTTCACGTTCCAGGTCGCGATCCGCATGCCCGCGAGCGTCCCACACCCCACCGACACGACCACGCGAAAGGGCCCCTGTCGCGACGGGTCACGTCGCGACAGGGGCCCGACCGGGGTGGAGGTCAGACCCCGGTGGTCGAGCGGATCCAGGAGCGGGCCGAAGCGACGCTGCCGTAGTTGTTGGTGCCGCGGATGTTCGAGCCGCTCTGGTTCTGCACGGTCGAAGCGACACCGACCTGGACGCCGTTGTAGACCTGGGGGCCGCCCGAGTCGCCCTTCCACGCCGAGCCGTTGATGCCGACGCTCTGGATGGCCGGGCCGCCGTAGGCGTCGCGCGAGCTGCCGGTGACGCGGACGTCGGCCACCTTCAGCGCCGAGGCGGGCGGGCCGGTCGGGGTCTCACGGCCCCAGCCGTAGAGCTGGTTGGTGCTGCCGACCGGCGGGTTCGAGCCGGTCAGGGTGATCGGCGTGACACCGGCGTCGGAGGCCAGGTGCAGCAGCGAGACGTCGGCGCCGTTCGGCGAGGACACCTTGCGGTCGACGGCGATCTCACGGCCGCCCTGCAGCGCGTTGCTGCCGACGCGGACCCGCATGCCGCTGCCGTCGGAGTCGAGGCAGTGCTTGGCGGTCAGGACCCAGCGCTGGGCGATGACGCTGCCGGAGCAGTTGAACCCGTCCCACTGACGGCCCGGGGTGTTGACGTAGATCTGGGCGCCCCAGCTCACGGTGGGGGCGGTGCCGCCGCCCACGATGTTCGGCTGGACACCGGTGGGGGTGCCCGCGGAGGCGACCGCGCCGGCGGTCATGGTGAGGGCTGCGGCGGCGAGGGTGGCGGCGCCCAGCGTACGAAGACGGCTCACGGTGCAGGAGTCCTTTCGAGCGTCATCTGACGAAGAACCGAATGAAGTGGAACTGGGACGGAAAGTAATCACCCGGTTCACCCGCTAGGAACCAACGAACGTCTGATCCGGCCGAAGACCCGACTTAGGTCGGTATACGTAATGAAATACGGACCGCATCGTGGTAGTCGCCACCCGAATGAGGGTTAGAGCATGGGGGCTCGCAAGACTGTCGGTGGTGCCCCATAGGCTGGACGACGTGGCTGACCCGACCACCTACCGTCCCTCGCCGGGGAGCATCCCGGACGCCCCTGGCGTGTACAAATTTCGCGATGCCACGAAGAGGGTCGTCTACGTCGGCAAGGCGAAAAGCCTCCGCAGCAGGCTGAACTCGTACTTCGCCGACATCACGGGCCTGCACCCGCGCACCCGCCAGATGGTGACCACGGCGGCGAGCGTCGAGTGGACCGTGGTGAGCACCGAGGTCGAGGCGCTCCAGCTGGAGTACAACTGGATCAAGGAGTTCGACCCGCGGTTCAACGTCCGCTACCGCGACGACAAGAGCTATCCGGTCCTCGCGGTCACGATGAACGAGGAGTTCCCGCGCCTGCACGTCTATCGCGGCGCGCGCAAGAAAGGCGTGCGGTATTTCGGTCCGTACGCGCACGCCTGGGCCATCCGCGAAACGCTCGACCTGCTGCTCCGGGTCTTCCCGGCGCGCACCTGCTCGGCGGGCGTCTTCAAACGGCACGGCCAGATCGGCAGGCCCTGTCTCCTCGGCTACATCGGCAAGTGTTCCGCGCCCTGCGTCGGCAAGGTCTCCGCCGACGAACACCGCGCGATCGTCGAGGACTTCTGCGACTTCCTCGCCGGCCGCACCGACGCGCTGATCCGCCGCCTGGAACAGGAAATGGCGGCCGCGTCGGAGGAGCTGGAGTTCGAGCGCGCGGCCCGGCTGCGCGACGACCTCGGCGCGTTGCGGCGCGCGATGGAGAAGCAGGCGGTCGTGCTCGGCGACGGTACCGATGCGGACGTCGTCGCCTTCGCCCACGACGAATTGGAAGCCGCCGTCCAGGTCTTCCACGTGCGGGGCGGCCGGGTCCGCGGCCAGCGCGGCTGGGTGATCGACAAGGCCGAAGAGATGGACGTCAAAGACCTCGTCGACCATTTCCTCACGCAGTTCTACGGTGAGGAAGCCGAACGCGCGGACGACCCCGACCTCGGGTCGCCGGTGCCGCGCGAGGTCCTCGTCCCCGAGCTGCCCGCCGACGCGGAAGCGCTCGGCGAATGGCTTTCCGGGCTGCGCGGTTCGAGGGTGAGCCTGCGGGTGCCGCAGCGCGGGGACAAGCGCGCGCTCGCGGAGACGGTGACGCGCAACGCCGGTGAGGCGTTCACGCAGCACAAACTGCGCCGCGCGGGCGATCTCACGGCGCGCTCGGCCGCGCTGGCGGAACTGCAGGACTACCTGGCGCTGGAAACCGCGCCGCTGCGCATCGAATGCGTCGACATCAGCCATATCCAGGGCAGTGACGTGGTCGCCTCGCTCGTGGTCTTCGAGGACGGGATCCCGCGTAAGTCGGAGTACCGGCGTTTCGCCCTGCGCGAGGCCGCGGAGGAAGGTGACGTCGCGTCGATCGCCGAGGTCGTCCGCCGCCGGTTTTACCGCTACCTCAAGGAAAACGCCGAGGGTGTCGCGGTCGATCCGGATCGGCCGGGCATCGACCCGGAGACCGGTAAACCGCGCAAGTTCGCGTACGCGCCGAACCTGCTCGTCGTCGACGGCGCGGGCCCGCAGGCCACCGCCGCCGCGGACGTCCTCTCCGAACTGGGCGTCACCGACGTCGCCGTGGTCGGTCTGGCGAAGCGGCTGGAGGAGGTGTGGCTGCCGGGCGATCCCGATCCGGTGATCCTGCCGCGCACCTCCGACGCGCTGTATCTGTTGCAGCGGCTGCGTGACGAGGCGCACCGGTTCGCCATCCGGTACCACCGGGAGAAGCGGTCCAAGCGGATGCAGGTGTCCGCATTGGACGGTGTGCCCGGGCTGGGGCAGGCTCGGCGCACCGCGCTGATCAAGCACTTCGGCTCGGTGAAGAAACTCCGCGAAGCGCGGATAGAGGAGATCGAGGCGGTGCCCGGCTTCGGCAGGCGCACCGCGGAAGCGGTCGTCGCGGCACTCGCAGGGGAGAAAGCCGCGGCGGCGGGGGAGTCCGGTACGTGATCGGTGAAGGGACCATCGTGAGTGCGCAAGAAGAAGGCCGCGGTTCGGGGATGGAGGTCGCGGTCGTTTCCGGGCTGTCCGGAGCGGGTCGCAGCACCGCCGCGAAATGCCTGGAGGACCTGGGCTGGTTCGTGGTGGACAACCTGCCGCCCGAACTGATCGCCACCATGGTCGAGCTCGGCGCGCAGGCGCGGGGCGCGATCACCAAGGTCGCCGTGGTGATGGACGTGCGCTCGCGCGCGTTCACCGACGATCTGGCCTCGGTCATCAAGGATCTCGACGCCCGCGGATACAAGCCGCGTGTCCTGTTCCTGGAGGCCACGGACGCGGTGCTGGTGCGCCGGTTCGAGGCCGTCCGCCGCGGCCACCCGATGCAGGGCGACGGCAGGCTCGCCGATGGCATCACCGCCGAGCGCACGCTGCTGGAGCCGCTGCGCGAAGAGGCGGACCTGGTGCTCGACACGTCGTCGCTTTCGGTGCACGACCTGCGTGCCAAGATCGAGGACGCCTTCGGTTCCGAGGCGAGCACGCAGACCCGTGTCACCGTGCTGTCGTTCGGCTACAAGTACGGCCTGCCGATGGACGCCGACCTGGTGATGGACGTCCGGTTCCTGCCGAACCCGTTCTGGATCCCGGAACTGCGCGACCACACCGGCCTCGAGGGCGAGGTCCGCAACTACGTGCTCAGCCAGGAGGGCGCGGACGAGTTCCTCGACCGCTACCACCAGCTGCTGCGCCTGATCGGCGCGGGCTACAAGCGCGAGGGCAAGCGGTACCTGACGCTGGCCGTCGGCTGCACGGGCGGAAAGCACCGCAGTGTCGCCATTTCCGAGGAGCTCGCTCAGCGTCTGTCCAATGAGGACGGTATGGCCGTGAAGGTGGTGCACCGCGACCTTGGCCGCGAGTGATCTGCGCGCGGTCGCTCTGGGGGGCGGGCACGGCCTGCACGCCACCCTCACCGCGTTGCGACGGGTGACCTCGCAGGTCACCGCCGTGGTCACCGTCGCGGACGACGGGGGCTCGTCCGGCAGGCTGCGCCGGGAACTCGGGCTGCTGCCGCCGGGCGACCTGCGGCAGGCCTTCGCCGCGTTCGCCGCCGAAGACGGCGGGACCCTGTGGGCGGAGGTGTTCCAGCACCGCTTCGGCGGCGACGGGGCTCTTGCCGGGCACGCGGTCGGGAACCTCTTGCTGGCCGGATTGTTCGAAGTGCTCGGGGATCCGGTCGCCGCGCTCGACGAGGCGAGCAGGCTCATGGGCATTTCCGGCCGGGTGCTGCCGATGTCACCCGAACCGCTGGAAATCCAGGGCGAGGTTTCCGGGCTGGACGCCGAGAATCCCGAGGCGCTCCGGCGGATTCGCGGTCAGGTGGCGGTGGCGACGACGCCGGGCCAGGTGCACCGGATCAGCCTGCACCCGACAGGACAGGCCGACCGGCCACCGCGTGGGTGTCCCGAGGCCATCGAGGCCGTGCTCGCCGCGGACGTGGTGTTCCTCGGTCCCGGGTCGTGGTTCACCAGCGTGCTGCCCCATCTGCTGGTGCCGGATCTGCACGACGCGTTGCTCCGAACGGACGCCACGAAGGTCGTCATCCTCAACTTGATCCCCCAACCGGGGGAGACGGCGGGATTCTCTCCGGAGAAGCATTTGGACGTACTGTTCGAACACGCCCCGGAATTGCGGGTGGACGCGGTCATCGCGGACCGTGACTCGGTGCCCTCACCTGCCCGGTTGCGGGACGCCGCCGGGAGACTGGGCGCGAGGGCGTTGCTGGGGGCGGTGGCTGACCCGGTCGTGACGGGGCGGCATGATCCTGATGCGCTCGCGGGCTGTATGCGAGACGCTCTCGGTCTCACCGGGGGAGGAGCTGAAGGTATGGAGGGGCAGCGATGGCGATGACCGCCGCCGTGAAGGACGAGCTGAGCCGGCTGGAGATCACCAAGATCGGCCCGCGCCGCGCGGAGGTCGCGTCGATGCTGCGATTCGCGGGCGGGCTGCACATCGTGGCCGGCCGCGTCGTGGTGGAGGCCGAACTCGACACCGGTTCGGTGGCGAGGCGGCTGCGCAAGGAGATCCACGAACTGTACGGACACCAGTCCGACGTCCACGTCATTTCCTCCAGCGGATTGCGCAAGGGCACGCGGTACGTCGTCCGGGTGGTCAAGGACGGCGAGGGGCTCGCCCGGCAGACCGGCCTGATCGACCAGCGCGGCCGTCCGGTGCGCGGACTGCCCGCCGCCGTGGTGTCCGGCGGCGTCGCCGACGCGGAAGCCGCCTGGCGCGGCGCGTTCCTGGCGCACGGTTCGCTCACCGAACCGGGCCGTTCGTCATCACTCGAGGTGACCTGCCCCGGTCCCGAGGCCGCGCTGGCGCTCGTCGGCGCCGCCCGGCGGATGGGCATCCAGGCCAAGTCGCGCGAGGTTCGCGGCGCGGACCGGGTCGTGGTGCGCGACGGTGACGCCATCGGTGCCCTGCTGACCCGCCTCGGCGCGCACACGAGCGTGCTCGCCTGGGAAGAGCGGCGGATGCGCCGCGAGGTGCGCGCCACCGCGAACCGGCTCGCGAACTTCGACGACGCCAACCTGCGGCGCTCGGCCCGCGCGGCCGTCGCGGCGGCGGCCAGGGTGGAACGCGCGCTCGACATTCTCGGCGAATCCGCCCCGGACCACCTGCTCGCCGCGGGCAAACTGCGCCTGTCGAACCGGCAGGCCTCGCTCGAAGAGCTGGGCCAGCTGTCCGATCCGCAGATGACCAAGGACGCCGTCGCCGGCCGGATCCGCCGCCTGCTGGCGATGGCCGACAAGAAGGCGAAGGAACAAGGCATTCCGGACACCGAATCCGCGGTCACGCCGGACATGCTGGAGGAAGACGAAGCCTGAGCACCCCGCAATTAGTCACCTACTTGCGCTGGTCGCGTAGGGGACCGCAAGTAGGTGACTGATTGCGGGGTTTACCGCAAGTAGGGACTTATTGCGGGCGGGACTCGCCGAAGACTTCGCACGTGGCTGGGTCGCCATCGAGCGCGGCGGTTGCCAGCAGGACCGCGCCCGAGGTCCACGTCGTACGCTCGTCCGGCCAGAACTCGTCGTTCGCGTACTGAAATCCGGTCCAGTACGAGCCGTCGCCGAGCCGAAGCCGGGCCACGCAAGCGAGGAGTTCGCCCGCGCGGGCCCGCTCGCCGCGGGTGGCGAGGGTCAGTGCCAGTTCGGCGGTTTCCCCGCCGGTGACCCACGGTTCATGGTGCACGCAGCGCACTCCCAGGCCGGGTTCGACGAACCGGTCCCAGCCCGCCGCGAGCCGCGCCGCGGTGCCGGCGCCGGTCACGACGGACCCCAGGATCGGGTAGTACCAATCCATCGCATGCGGTTTCGTGGCGAACAGGTGTGGCTCGCCGAGCAGAGCCGCGCGGAGCCGGCGCGCCGCGTCCCGCCACTGTGGACGGTCCAGCCCCATCGTGGACGCGAGCGCCAGCGCCTGTGCCAGCGCGTGGTGGATGCTGCCGCATCCTGCGACCAACCGGACTTCGGGGTCGTCGCGCCAGGAGATGGCGCCCGACGGCTGCTGTCGCCGCAGGACGGCGTCGACGGCCCTGTCCACGACCGGCCACATCCGGTCCAGCCAGGTACGGTCCCCGGTCCGCAGGAAATGGTGCCGCGTCCCGACCGCGACGTAGGCGGTGAAGTTCGTGTCCATAGTGGACAAGTCGATCCCGCCGTCGCGATACCTGGCCGCCCAGGATCCGTCGGGACGCTGGTTCCGGAGCAGCCAGTCGTACGCGGCTTCGGCCTCGGCCTCCAGCCCGGCGACGTCCAGTCCCATGGCGGCTTCGAGGTGATTCCACGGATCGAGGTGTCCGCCGGTCTCCCAGGGGATCCCGCCGTCCGGCCGTTGCACGGCCGCGATCCCGGCAGCGGTGGCCTTCACGGTTTGCGGGCGTAGACGACGAGGCTCTTACCGAGCACCGGGTTCAGTGCCCGCTCGGCGAACCGCACCGGCGGGGGATTCCGCATGATGTCCCAGACCAGGAACCGGTGGTACAGCGCGCAGAGCCGGTGCTCCTCGTCCGGGCCGACAGCGCATTTCAGCCACCAGTACGGCGAGTGCAGCGCGTGCGCGTGATGGCTTCCGGTCGGCAGCAGTCCGGCTTCCGTGAGTCTGCCGAGCAGTTCGCGGCGCCGGTAGATCCGGATGTGCCCGCCCTCGACCTCGTGGTACGCGTCCGAGAGCAGCCAGCAGATCCGCTCCGGCCACCAGCGCGGCACGGTCGCCACCAGCCGTCCACCGGGTGCCAGCACGCGGCTCGCCTCCGCGAGCACTGTCCGGTCGGCGTGGATGTGTTCCAGTGTCTCGGCCACGATCACCCGGGTGAAGGAGCCTGTCGGGAACGGGAGCCGGAGGGCGTCCGTGCGGACCGCCATCGCCGAGGCCGTGGCGGGAGCCTCGCCTGCTTTCGCGAGGTTGGCGAACATGTCCCGCACGTACTTCAGCGCGGTGTCGTCGAGGTCGGCGGCGACCACGTCCGCGCCGCGTTTGTACGCTTCATAGGCGTGCCGTCCGTCCCCGCAGCCGAGGTCGAGCACCCGGTCCCCGGGGCCGACGGGGAACCGGTCGAAGTCGACGGTCAGCACCCCGCACGCTCCCGGCCGAGGACCCGCCGGTAGTGCGCGGCGGTCTCCTCGGCGGTGCGCCGCCAGCTCAGCGCCCCCGCCGTTTCCCGGCCTCGGGCCGCGAGGTCGGCGCGCAGGTGTTCGTCGCCGAGGACCTTGGTGAGCGCCTCCGCGAGCGCCGGTACGTCACCCGGCGGCACCAGGATCCCCGCGTCACCCACGACCTCGGGAAGTGCGCCGCCCGTGGTCGCGACGACCGGCGTTCCGCAGGCCATCGCCTCGGCGGCCGGCAGCGAGAACCCTTCGAACAGTGAAGGCACGCAAGCGATTTCGGCCGAACAAAGCAGCCGTGCGAGTTCGTCGTCGGTCAGCCCGGTGACGAATCGGACGCCCGCGCCGGGGCCGAGCCGGGCGAGCGCCCGCGCCGCCGGGCCGTCCGGTTTCGGTTTGCCGACGATCACCAATTCGCCTTCGATCCGTTCCCACGCCGCCAGGAGGTGTTCGAGTCCCTTCAGCGGCTCGTCCGCGCTGGCGGTGGCCACGACCCGGCCCGGGATCCGGCGGATTCCGGGCCGTGGCCGGAAGATCCTGGTGTCGGCGGCGAGCGGGACGACATGGATCCGGTCCTCCGGGACACCCATTTCCCGGCCGATGGCCGTGCGGGAAGCCCGGGACACCGTCAGCGTGGGCAGCCGCCGTGCGACACGGTGCTGCATGCCGACGAACCCGTACCATCGCTTGACCCGCGCCGCGTCGCGTCCGGTGACGGTGGCGAGCTTCAAAGCCCGGTCCACGGCGATGGGATGGTGGATCGTGGCGACCGTCGGCAGTCCACAGTGGAGCATCCCGTAGCCGAGCCCTTGGTTGTCGTGGACGATGTCGAATTCGTCCCTGCGCTTCGCGAGATGGCGGGCGGCACGCAGGGAGAAAGCGAGGGGTTCGGGGAAGCCGCCGCGGCGCATGCCGAGGAACTCCACCCACGACGGCAGATCACGCAACTCCCGCGGCCGCGGTGTCCGGAAGGGATTCGGCTCCGCGAACAGGTCGAGCCCCGGGATCTTCGTCAACCGCACGCCGTCATCGACCTCCGGATAGGGCGGCCCGGACAGCACCTCGACGCGATGCCCCAGCGCGGCGAGTTCGCGGCTCAGATGCCGGACGTACACCCCTTGACCGCCGCTGCGCGGATTCCCGCGGTAGGTCAGGAGCGCGATCCGCAAGGCGCTCACCGCTCACTCCCGCGCGCTCCAGTACGCGAGCTGCTCGCGGATCTTCCGGGTTTCCTCGTGCCGTTCGCCGCGGACTTCGACGGAATCATCGAGCAGGAAGGTCCACGTCGACAGCGCCTCGGTGACCTGTCCGGCCTTGGCGAGGGTGAGCGCGAGACCGTACCGGAGGTCGAGGACGTCGGGATGCCGGTCATTCAGCCGTCCCGTCGCTTCGTCGAGGAGCCGTCGGTACTCCGAAACGACGGGGGGGGGGTGCTCGATTTCGGCGCTCCAGAACGCGATGTTGTGCCGGACGTGGCTGACGATCTCGTCGTCGCCCAGCACCTGTTTCGCTTGCGGCAGCAGTTCCCGGGCGAGGCGGAGGGCTTCCTCCCCGTTCCCGGTCTTGCCGGTCGCGACCGCGAGGAAGTGCCGCGCGTGCAGTGTCTCGCGATGGTCGGCTCCGAGCGCGTGGGTGGCGTCGCGGACGAGGGCTTCGAACTCGGTTCGGGACTCCTCGAAGCGGTCGAGTTCGGCGAGCAGATGCCCGATGTTGTTGCGGATGCTCAAAACGTCTTCGTCGGCGCCGGACAGCGCGGCGGTGGCGGTCGGCAGGAGTTCTTCGAACCGGGCGAGTGCGCCGGCCGCGTCACCCGCCTTGCCGGTCCACGTCGCGTGCCGTGCTTTGCAGCGCAACGTGATCCGGTCGGTCTCGCCGAGCTCCCCGGCCGCGCGGTTCGCCCAGATCGCCCAGCGTTCCCGGTTCTCGACCGGAATGTGGGACGCCCGGCGTTCCAGCGAGACGAGGGCGTCTTCGCGGAGCCCGGCGAGCCAGAGGTGCTCGGCCTCGTTGGCCTCGGCATAACCCTGTTCGAGCGTCGGCTCGTCGTCTCCGGTCACCAGTGCCACCTCCGAGGTCGCCGCCGCCAGCCGGGCGTGCAGACGGGTCGCCACATCAGGGATGAGCTCGGGCGGCGCACCGGTCCACAGGACGGTTTCGTCGGCGAGGCCCGCGCGCGTCCGGCTGACCGCATCACCGAGCCCGGCCAGGAAATCGCGGACGTGCACCCGCCGGTCCGGCCCGCCCGCGGCCGCGCTCGCCGCGGTGAGGATCGAGATCGGGATCGGCCCGCGTCCGGCGGCCAGCCCCAGCAGCTCCAGCAGGACCGCGTGACCCGGCCGCGGCGAGGCCACCGCGCCGGTGCTGTGTTCCTCGTCTTCCTGCGTGACGCTGATGAAGGTGACCTTCGAATCGCCGAGCCGGAGCACGTCCCGGTGCGCCAACTCGGCGTTCAGCACCCGGTTCCCGTTGACGAAGGTGCCGTTGGCGGAGTCCCGGTCGGTCAGCCACGCCGTCGTGCCGTCCCAGCGGATCTCGCAGTGGAGCCGGGAAACCCGCGAATCGCCGAGCCGGAGCGCGGCGTTCCTGCTGCGGCCGAGCGTCGTGAGCCCGAAGGACAGCTCGTGCCGCGCGGGCGGGAGGCCGGGGACGTCGATGATCAGGGTGGCGGGAGTGATCCGCGGCGAAGTGGGCGAGCCGGTGTCGTGTCCCGGAACGGGGTCGCCCGCGTAGGCTTCCTCCGGTTCGAGGATCAGTCCGGGGACGTCGTCCCGCTCACCGAGCCGGATCACGAACGCCGACCCCAGGACGTCCGGTTTCCGGGTCGCCACCACCGTTTTGACCCACGCCAGCGCCGGGTCCAGTGACAGGTCGAGAAGAACCCCGCGCAGCCGCCACCGGAGCCCGGGATCGAGGTCGTCGAACCCGTCGATCGCGATCCGCACCGGACCGCCGGTCCATTGTGGAGCGAGACGGCGCAGCGGGCCGAGCAGTGCCAGCTCGAACGCGCTGGCGCCGGCGCGGTCGACGTCGTCGAGACCGGCACGATGGGCGTCTTCGGCGTCGGCGAATCCGGGGACGGTGCGTCGCAACTGCCTGGCCAGTTCACGGGTGACCTGTTCCGCGGTCTCACCGCGGCCGGTGAACAGCACGGCGTGCAGGAAGTCCGGCGGCACGTACGAACCGGCCACCGACGGCCGGGCCAGTGCGGCGAGCATGGCCGACTTCCCCGTGCCTGCCTCGCCCGCGAGCACGACCAGGCGGGTTCCGGTGAGCAGGTGCCCGACGGCCTCGCCGAGCTTCGGATCCGGCCGGTAGTAGGCGGTCAGCCGCTCTATCCGCGGCGCGGCCGGGTTGCCGGCCAAGGGCGAACGCCGCCAGGCGGGCGAGGAGTTCAGCGCGAGCCACAGTCCCTGGTCGGCTTCGGCCACCTCACGGGTGCCGTCGAAACCCAGATGGATGGCGGTCTGCGCCGGGCACAGGGCGGTGATCACCCGTTTGAGGTCCGCGCATCGGACGCGCTCGCCGAACTCCGCGTGCCCCGACCGGAGTACCGAGACCAGCGACCGGCTGAAACACCCGTTCGCCGCGACACGGTCGTCCGAGGCGGTGAGCAGGTCGAACCGTCTACCCGCCTCGCCGACGATCCGCAACCAGCGTTGGCCCGCCTGCCTCGCCCCGATCCCCGCGTGGCAGGTGTCGAGCAGGATCACCAGACCGTCCAGCATCGAATAGCGGCCGAGGAGCTCTTTGATGCGCTGGGCGAACAGGAACGATTTCCGGCTGTCCACCGGCAGGCCGGTGTCCTTGGTGAGGAAGTAGAAGTCGTCGTCGGCGTACTCGCCGTGCCCGACGAGCGAAAGGAACAGCGTCGCCTCGTCTTCCGAAGCACGCTCGAAGGCTTCCACCAGTGCGTCGTCCAGCTCGACCATCGTCGGGTCGACGAGCAGGCCGCGGCCGTCCTCGAGCGCGGGGACGCAGCCGCCGATCTCGGGGTCGAGCAGGGCCGTCGAAACCTGACGGCCCGCGTCGGGGAGGAACGAGAGAAGGTTCAGCGAGTCGCACTGCGACGCGACGACCAACGACCTCCGCTCTCCCACGGAGATCACTTTGTCTCATCGGACGGTCACCGGCAAGGGCGGTCGCGATACTGTGCGCCATGGCTCGGATCGTTCTGGTGCACGGCATCGCCCAGGAACAGAAGTCCGCGGACACCCTCGAGGCGGAATGGCTGCCGAGTCTGGCGGGTGGTGTCCGGCTTGCCGGTGACGCCGGACTGGCCGACGCCCTGTGGCGCGACGCCCGGCCCGGTGACGCGCGGATGGCCTTCTACGGTGACCTTTTCCTCAAGGACGGCCAGCAAGGCGGCGCCGACGAACTCACCGCCGACGAGTGGGAACTCGCCGAGGCGCTGGCGGGGGAGTGGCTCCGGAACGCGGCCGTTTCGGCGTCCCGCGAGACGGATCGCGAGCGGGCGAGTGCCGAACTGGCCCGGCTCGGCGGTCCGGACGGGGAAACCCAGGGCGTGCGCGCGGCCGCCCGCCCGGTGTTGAACGCGCTGGTGCGGCTGAAGCCGTTCGCGAGGCTCGGAGTGGCGTTCGCCGAACGCGTGGTGGTCAAGGCACTCAAACAGGTGACGCTGTACCTCACCGACGAGACGATCCGGAAACGCGTGCAGGACCGCGTCGCCGAACACATCGGCCCGGAGACCGAGGCGATCATCGGGCATTCGCTCGGTTCCGTCGTCGCCTACGAAGCCGCCCATCTGCACGGCCGTTCGCTACCGCTCCTGCTCACCCTCGGATCGCCGCTGGGCCTGCGCACGGTGGTCTACGAACGGACCCGCCCGCAGCCCCCGTCCGTCCCGCCCGGCGTCGCGAGCTGGGTGAACCTGGCCGACCGCGACGACCTCGTCGCCGCCCGGCCGGACCTCGGCAGGCTGTTCCCCGGCGCCGACGGCGTCCTGGACAGCGGCTACACCGTCGACAACGGGGCGAAACCGCACGAGGCGGCGTTCTACCTCGCCAAGCGCCGCACCGGTGAGGCCCTCTCCGCCGCACTGTCCGGCCGTTAACCTGCGGCGGGCAGGCGTAACGCGGCGGTTTCCGCGGTGACGACGGATGGAAACAGCTCCCCTCGAAGCTTCCCGGTGAGGTGATCTTCGAGGAAGGGGCAGCCATGCGGGTATCGGCGGAAGTCGGCACGTGGCTCGCCCGGCGCAGCAGCCGGGCGGGTGACTGGTGGGCGGGCGACCTCGTCGCCGCCAAACGCGGGACGCGGGTTTCGGTGGTGATCCCGGCCCGCGACGAAGCGGAGACCGTCGGCGCGATCGTCGGCACCATCCGGAGTGAACTCGTCGAACGCTTCCCCCTGGTGGACGAAATCCTGGTGGTGGACAGCCATTCCACCGACGCCACCGCCGAGGTCGCCCGCGCGGCAGGCGCCGAGGTCGTCGCGCAGGACGCGGTGTTCCCGGCTCTGGAAAGCCTGCCGGGCAAGGGAGAAGCGCTCTGGAAGGGCGTCGCCGAAACCACCGGTGATCTTGTCGTCTTCGTCGACGGCGATCTGCGCGACTTCACCGCCGGCTACGTGACCGGCCTGCTGGGACCACTGCTGACCGACCCGGGGATCGCCTACGTCAAAGGGTTCTACCACCGGCCGCTCGCCGGGGCGGCGGGTGTCGAACCCGACGGCGGCGGCCGGGTCACCGAACTCGTCGCCCGCCCACTGCTCAACATGTACTGGCCGGAACTGGCCGGTTTCGTCCAGCCGCTCGCCGGCGAGTACGCGGGGCGGCGCGAAGTGCTCGAAGGCATTCCGTTCGTCACGCATTACGGCGTCGAGGTCGGCCACCTGATCGACCTGCTCGAACTGCACGGGCTCGACGCGCTCGCGCAGGTCGACCTCGGCCACCGGACCCATCGCCACCAGGGCACCCAGGCGCTCGGCCGGATGGCCGCGCAGATCATGCTGACCCTGATGGACCGGCTGGAGCGGGGCGGCCGGGTGATCTCCGCGGCGCCGCCGTCGACGTCGCTCGCCCAATTCCGGCGCGGCGCGGGGGAGGACGTCGAACGGGAACTCGTGCTCACCGACGTGGCCCTCACCCAGCGGCCGCCGCTGGAGAGCCTCCCGCCGGAGATCCGGCCCCAGAACTCACCCGCGTTGCGCAGGACCGCTTAGACCGTGTCCGGCAAGGACGCAAAGGCGCTGGAGTGACCCGGAGGCGATAGCAAAGGTCCCTTGCTCTCTTTCCGAAGGTCAGCGGCTCGGGTGAGACATCTCGGGAGGTTGCGAAAGCCACTTTCGCAACGTTGAAGGTTGCGAAAGTGGCTTTCGCAACACGCGGCGGCCCAAGTGATAGCAAAGGTCCCTTGCTCCCCCAGCGGCCGCAGCACCCCGCTGCGACGTCGCCGTCTGTCGACAAGGCAACTGTCCGCCCGACGTCAGGCGGGATCAACAGGCCCACTTCGCGAGAGGGGAGGATTTGGGACACTCAACGTCCCAAATCTTCCCGGCTCGTCCGGCTGTAGAAGTCAGGCGCTCCCTTTCCGCAGGTCAGAACCCCAGGCGATCCTTACAGGACACGGCCTGGGCTCAGCGCCTCCTTGGGCTGCCAGCCCGGCGGGCCGAACACGTACCCGAGTTTGTCCCGCCAAGACCCGGCGGCGCGGACGTCTCGCAGGATCGAGCCGTATTCATGGAAGCCGACCTTGAGCAGGTTGCTGGACTCGACGTTCTTGGTCAGTCCGTAGGTCGGCCGCTTGCCTTCGGGCACGAAACTGCCGAACATCCGGTCCCAGATGATCAGGATGCCGCCGTAGTTCGCGTCGAGGTACTCCTGGTCGCTGCCGTGGTGCACACGATGGTGTGAAGGCGTGTTGAACACGTACTCGAACCAGCGCGGCAGCTTCCGGATCTTCTCGGTGTGCACGAAGAACTGGTAGACGAGGTCGATCGACAGTCCGGTGAGGATCATCCACGGCGGGATTCCGGCGAGGGCGAGGATCGACCAGAACGGCAGCTGGAAGTACGGGGTCCACTTCTGCCGCAACGCCGTCGAGAAGTTGTAGTGCTCGCTCGAATGGTGCACTTGGTGGCCGGCCCACATGATCCGGACGCGGTGACTCGCCCGGTGGTAGGCGTAGAAGACGATCTCCTGGCCCAGCAGCATCAGTACCCAGGTCCACCAGTCGTGCGGGCTGAACTTCACCGGCGCCAGTTCGTAGAGCGCGGCGAACACGAACAGCATGGCGATGCGGAAGACACCGTTGATCACCACCGCCACCGCGCCCATGGACATGCTGGTGCGGGTGTCCTTGACGCTGTAGCCGATGACGTTGTCGTCGTGGCCGAGCACATGCAGCGCGAGGATCTCGATCGCGACGAACAGCAGGAACACCGGCGTCGCCAGCAGCACCGGGTCACTCAAGTGGGCAAGAAACTCCGCCATCGCACCTCTCCCTGTCTCGCCCCCGGTTAACTGACCATCAGGTAACTTACCCTAGGGTCATTTACCTCAGGGTAAGATAATCGCCGTGACAGAAGCAAGGGCCGTCGGCACGAAGGGGGTGCCCCGTGAGGAACGGGAGACCCAGATCGTGCGCGCCGGGACGGAGGAGTTCGGCAAGAACGGGTACGCCGGGGCGTCGATGGTGGAGATCGCCCGCCGGGTCGGCGTCACGAAACCCTTGCTGTACCAGTACTTCGGCTCGAAAGACGGGCTGTACCTCGCCTGCCTGCACCGGGCGGGGGACAGGCTGACCGAAGGGGTCGCCGAGACGATGGCGGAGAAGGGCGAGCCGCCGGAACGCATGCCGCTCGCGGTGCTCTCGGCCATTTTCGACACGTTCGACAACGACCGGTACGCGTGGAAGCTGCTCCGCGACCCGACGGTGCCGTCGACCGGCGAGATCGCCGGCGTCGCGGTCGACTATCGCCATCGGCTCGACGGATTCGCGCTGATCGGCGCCGCGCAGCTGATGCACTCGCGCGGGCTGGACGACGATCGCGACATCGAGGCGATCGCCCAGGTGTGGACCGGAGTGGTCGATTCCCTGATCAGCTGGTGGATCGACCAGCCGGATCAGGATGCCGCGGCGATGACCGAACGCTGCTCGCGGATCATGCGGAACCTGTTCGGCTGGTGAGCGCCGCCAAGTCGGCGAAGGCGAAATCGATCGTCATCAGCCCGGTGTCGCCGTAGGCAGACGGGTACGTTCCGGCGTTCGCAGACCTTCAGTAGCCGACACGTCAGATTTGCCTTACCCCTCAATAAGGCCAGTGGTATGGCTGCGTTTCGACACGTTCGTCAGTTTCGTGCTGACTCGAGCAGGCAGGTACTTGCGGACACGGTCAAACTAGGAGCAAGCAGACATTTCGCCTGAGCCGCGTCCTATGTGGACGGTTGGCGAGCCTGGCGAGTTCGCACTCCACGTTCCTGGCATTGGCCCTCAGGGTAGGCAAGAAAGCTTTCACTACCAGATGCCCGGTTCCGAAGCCCGCGAGCAAGACTTACAGGACAGCGGCTAGCCGTTTCCGTGGAAACGGCCGGGGTGCCCGGCGCCGCTCCGGACACCCCGACCGCGACTCAGGACGCGGCGCTGGATTTGCCGCGCAGTTTGACGTTGGCCGTCGAGGCGTTCTTGATCGCCGTCTCGATCTGGGCCATCGTCGAGGATGAGGACAAGCCCGGCACCGTCGCCGATTTCAGGGCGTAGAGCGTGAACGTGTAGGGATGGCTGGAGCCGCCGGGGCAGGGGCCGAAGTACTTCTGCGAGTTCGCCCCGCTGCCCATGGCCTTCTGCTTGGCGCCGTTCTGGTTCGGGACCGTGTAGCCCGCTCCGAGGCCTTCGGGCAGCGACACCGTGGACCCCGAGGAGGCCGGGATGTCCCAGATCGCCCAGTGCAGTTTGTTGCCGTTGTTGGCCACGTCGGCGAAGACGACCGCGTATCCCTTGGCGCCGGTGGTCCCGGCACTCCACGCCAGCGGCGGGGAGGTGTCCTGGCCGGCGGTGCCGTCACCGGCGCAGGTGAACTTGTCCGGGATCGAGGCGTTGTCGGCGAACGCGGAACTGGTCAGTTTGAACGCTCCCGGCTGCCCTTCACCGGGAAACTTCAACCGTGCCACCACGTTGTCGATCCCGCTCGGCGTGCCGCCGTTCTTGTCCGCGTTGGTCGAGGTGACCCACAGGCCGCCGTCCGGTGTCTTGGTGACCGAGCGGAGCCTGCCCCAGCGGCCGGAGAACAGCGACTGCACCGAACCGACGCCGTTGCCCGCCGCGTTGATCTGGGTGGCGAAGAGCTGCTGGCTGGTGACCGCCGCGACGTAGATCCAGTCGTTGACGATCTCGATCCCGCTCGGCCCGCCGGAGCTCGTCGACCAGGTCTTCTTCGGTGCGACAGTGCCACCGCAGGAGCCCTCGGTGCCTTCGCACTGGGGCCAGCCGAAGTTGCCGCCCTTCTGGATCAGGTTGAGCTCGTCCAGCTTGCCGTCGCCGAACTCCGAAGCCCACAGCTGGCCACGGGAATCCCACGCCAGGCCTTGCGGGTTACGGTGCCCGAAGCTCCACACGTAGCGGGCGCTGCCGCCGGTGGAGAAGAACGGGTTGTCGCTCGGCGCCGAGCCGTCGGGGTTGACCCGCAGGATCTTGCCGTTGAGCGATCCCTTGTTCTGCGCGGTGTCCTTGTTCTGTCCGTCGCCGGCGGTGGCGTAGAGCTTGCCGTCCGGGCCGAAACGCAGCCTTCCGCCGTTGTGGTAGCGGTTCTTGGCGATCCCGGTGAGCACCGGCGTCGACGTCGAGGACAGCTTTCCGTTGTCGTAGGTCATCTTCACGATCCGGTTGTCCCCGGATGCCGTGTGGTACAGGTAGATCGCGTGATCCGTGGCGTAGTTCGGCGAGATCGCGATGCCGAGCAGGCCGCCCTCGCCGTTGGTGCCGACCGCGCCGGGCACCTTGCCGACCGTGGTCTTCTCGCCCGACGGCGTGATCCGCAGGATCTCGAACCGGTCCCGTTCGGTCGCCAGCGCCGTGCCGTCCGGCAGGAAGTCGACCGACCAGGCGAGGTCCACCTTGGTGATTTCCTTGTCGTACTCGGGGATCCCGCCACCCGCGTTCCCGCTCGTCTTCGCGGTCAGCGCGGCGCTCGCGGCCGAGGCGTTGCCGTCGAGGTCACGCGCCTTCACCGTGAAGGTGTACGACGTGTTCGCCGTCAGCCCGGTGATCGTGGCTTCGAGCGACGGTGTCGTCGCGACCTTCGTGGTGCCCTGGTAGACGTCGTAGCCGGCGATGGTGCCGCTGTCGTCCGTGGAAGCGTTCCACGCCAGCGAGACACTGTTCGCGGTCACCGACGTCGAGCGCAGGTTCCCCGGCACCGTCGGCGGTGTGGTGTCCCCGCTGGGCGGTGTGGTGAACTGGACGACATTGCTTTGCTGCGAAGGGTTTCCGGCCGCGTCGAAGGCGCCGACCGAGATGTCGTAGGCCGTGTTCGGCTGCAGGTTGTCGACGGTCGCGGTGAGCGTGTTCCCGTCGACGGTCTTGAGGACGTTGCCGCCGCGCATGAGGTCGTAGCGGACCACGCCGACGTTGTCCGTCGAGGCTTCCCAGGTGAAGGTGGCGCTGCGGGCCTTGATGTCCTTGGCGGCCAGGTTCTTCGGCGGGGTCGGCGCCTCCGCGTCGGCCACTCCGCTCACGGTGAGTTTGTCCGCGTTGGGACCGCCGTTCGCGGTCGTCGCGGTGGTGCGGATCTTGTTCGCCCCGGCGGCCAAGGCGACGTCCTTGGTGACGGTCTTCCAGGTGGTCCACGCGCCGGTCCCGGGGAAGGACAGCGTGCCGGTGGCGGTCCCGTTGACACTCAGGGAAACCGGCCGGTCGATCGTGGTTCCGTTGGCGTAGCGGAAAGTCAGCGTCTGGGTTCCGGCCTGCGCGGCGTTCACCGTGTACTCGACATAGCTGCCGGTGACGTTGTCGAAGTTCACGAACCCGGTGCCGGAATAGCCCGCGTGGTTCTTTTCGACGGCGCCTTGGGAGATCGTCGCCGCTTCGGATTCATGGTCGGTCGGTGCCGCGCCGGCGGGGAGAGCAGGCAGGACGGCGAGGGTCATCGCCGTCGCGGCGGCACACGTGAGCAACGCGCGCCACGGGGGTCGGGGTGCCACTGGAGCCTCCATGCGTGAAGTTCGGGGTCGGGAGGTGCAACGGCGGACCGGGCGCGAGCCCGGCAGGGGAGGGAGTTTTAGTTAGGAAACTTTCCTATCTATGGTTCAGATCACACACCAGCGGGTGCTTCGTGTCAATACTTGACCAACATCAACACGGAGGGTCATGCCCGAGTGTCGCGACCAGTGGGACACGGCTTCCAACGTCGCCCCAGTCGGACCCGGCAGCACCCCCGTGCCGACACCAGGAACGCGCCCGGAGCGCGTGAAGGCCCCCTTCCCTCGGCTGAGCCGAGGGAAGGGGGCCTTCACGCGCTATCGCGCCGGAACCGGAGAGCGGGTCAGCCGGCGATGTCGGCCCGCGCGATCACCTTCGTGATCCGTGCACGCACCAACGACTCCTCGGGCACCGCGTTCCGCTTGCCGTAGGCCTCGGCCTGGTCGGCGCCCATGTACCGGCCACCGAGTTTGGTCGCCCATTCGAGCATCTCGTCGAGGTCGTTGTGCAACACGGCTTCGGCGGTGAACTGCACATACGAGTAAGGCGGCTTCTGGTCGTCGACGGCCAGCGAGAACCGCGGGTCGCGGCGCAGCGCCTTCCCCTTGAGAGTCTCCGTGCCGGTGGTGAAGATCAGTTCGTCACCGTCCGGCCCCTCGTTCAGCAGGAACCACACCGGCGTCACGATCGCCGCCCCGTTGGCGCGGACCAGGCCGAGCATGCCCGTCCGGGTGCCCTCGCTCGCGAACTTCCACCATTCGTCCCGGCTCATTTCACGCATGGACCAGACGCTACCGGGACCCGCGATGGCGAGCAGTCCTGGTCACTCGTGGGGGTGCTGCCCGTACCCCCGGCGACCGGGCAGCACCCCGCCCGGGTCACCGGCAGGCGAGCCGGGTGATCTTCACGACCTCGTCGTCGTGAACGCGGTCCTGCAGCATCGAGGGGGCACCGAGCCCTCGATCCTGATCCATTCCTGCATCCACACCTGAGCTCACCCCGGTCACCCGTGCGGGTCACCGGGGGTGGCGACTAGCCTGGCCTGCTGTGCGAGACGACGAGCTGACCGGGATGGGGCTGGCCGACGAGGGGCTGACCCGCCGCCTCAAGGCGCTGGCCTGCACAGCGCCCTTGCACGACCTCGACGCCCGCAAGGCGAAGCTGGACTGGGCGGACGCCACGATCTACCAGATGGCCGAGATCGCGCTGCACACGATCGACCAGGTCACCGTGTCGATGGACTTCGACACCGGCGCCGATCACGAACAGGTGATCGCGCGGTTGCTGCCGTTCGTCGCGCTCCAGGCGCCCGGCCGGACGCCGGACGAGCACGCCAAGGTCGCCCGGTGGGTCCTCGACAACCTGATCAACGTCGGCACCACCGATCGCGGGTTCCGCCGCGTCTACGGTTCCATCGGCCCCGGCGGGGGTTACCAGCGCCGCCAGTTCGACTTCAAACTGCTCGTCGAGCTGGCCGCGCCCGACGGCGAGGTCTACCTGCGTGCCACCGACGAGGCGATCAACGTCCTCGTCGGCGCGCTGGACACCGACGTCGAGTCCGCCCAGATCGCGGCCGAGGTCAAACTGGAGAACCTGATCAACCGCGGCCGCCTCGCGGACGCGAAGCTCGCCGCCGAGCAGGCCCGCTACCGGACCGTCCAGTACGGCGAGACACTGCGCGCCAAGCTGGACGCCACCCGGCGCGACGTCCGCGCGGTCGACTGGGAGCGCGAGGTCCCGGACCTGCTGGATCAGGCGCTGTCCCATATCGAGTCCCGGTTCCGTGCCGAGAACGCGATCCTCAAGAACATCACCGCGTCGCGGGACGAGACCGAGGATCTCGACCGCAAACGCCGCGCGGCCGAACTCGTCGACATCGTCAGCGACTGCATCCGTCGCCACACCCGGCTCCAGTCGAGGCTGGCCGACGCCGGTGCGGTGTTCCGCGCCGAACAGGACCGCCAGCAGTTCTCCGGGCCGCCGCAGCGGGCGACGATCGACCTGTTCGGCCAGCTCCTGATGCCGACGCTGGGCCTGCCGATCGCGGAGGCCGTCGCGCCCGCCGAGTCGTTCTTCCACGCCGGTGCCGGCATCTCCCCGCCGACCGTGCCGTCGCTGTCTTCGCTGGTGTCGCTGCTGCTGCGGCCGGCACCGGAACGCGACCAGCTCGTCGGCGAGATCCCCGAGCCCGAGCTCATGCCCGCCGATGTCACCGACAGGTTCGGCGACGAGCAGTGGCGCCTCGCCGACGACCTGCTCGACCTGCCGGAGGTGCCGCGACGGCTGTCCGGACTGCTCGAAGAGGCCCGCCGGATCGATCCCGGGCTGCCGGCCCTGGTCGCCCTGCGGGCGGTGCACGCCTACAGTCCCGAGGTCGGTGCGGCGCTGCGGCTGGGGCAGCGTCAAGTGCTGCTGGCCGTCGACGACGGCACGCTGCTCGAAGATCCCGAGTTCGGCGGCGCGGATCTGCTGCTTTCGTCGGCCACGGTCGATCGCCAAGAAGAAGAGGAGGAGGTCGCGTGACGACAACCGGGGACGTCGAATCCGCGGCCAGGCTGGTTTCCTTCGGCATGCGCCCGAAGCAGTTGCCGTCGCGAGACGTCGTGTACGGCGACCTCGTCCGGCGCTACGGCGAGGACAGGGCGTTCAAACAGCTCACGCACGCGGTCGCGGCCGGGCTCGGGCTGATGGTGCTGGAGGTCAACCTCCAGGCCGGGGCTGTGCTGGCGGCGACCGACGAGTCCGTCTTCGAGATCAAAATGGACAGCTACGCGCGGCAGAGCAAGATCCGCGAACGCCGGGAGACCGAGAAGGTCCTGCACGGGCTCGTCCACCTGGCCACCGCCGCGCTCGGTTACCCGCGCCCGGACGACCTCGCCAACGACACCTACATCGGCCGCGTCAGCGTCGAGCAGGTGGACGCGATGGTGCGTGAGGCCTGCCGGATCCTCGACGAGCGCGCGGCGGCGGCCGAGGCGAACAACGACCCGCTTGCCGACGCGCCCGAGCTCGAACAGGCTTGGCGCGCCTACGCCCGGCGTCCCGCGGCGGCGGCGACCAAGGACGGCAGGCTGGCTTCGGACACCACGCGCGGCATGGTCGCGCGGGCCCTGCGCTTTCTCGCCGATCAAGGCTTTCTCGTCCAGGTCAGCGGGGAACAGGGCGGGACCTACCGGACGACGCCGCGCTATCAGGTGCAGGTGCGGGAACTCGCCGCCGACGCGGCCTTCGACGATCTGCTCGAGCTGAACGTGGTCTCGGTCGCCAACGGCGGCGGGACACTGCGCGCTGCCGCGTCGGACACGCTCTAAAAGGGGACGAAAGAGATGTACGAGCTTTCGCGGGTTCGCCTGCACTCGGTGGGCCCGGCGGGCGCGCGGTACCAGGACGTCGTGCTGGACTTCAGCGGCGTCGGCGCCGCCATCACCGCGCCCAAACAGGACGCGCTGTTCAGCGCCGGGATCCACCTGGCGGGGGAGGGGCCGCCGCGGCGCCCGTCGCCGGCGAGCGTGCTGTTCCTGGAGAACGGTGGTGGCAAGTCCGTCCTGATCAAGCTGATCTTCTCGGTCATGCTGCCCGGCCGCCGCCAGGTCGTCGGCACCACGAACACCAAGGTGCTGGAGAAGTTCGTCACCGCCAAGGACGTCTCGCACGTCGTGCTGGAGTGGCTGCAGGTCGAGACCGGCCACCGGGTGATCACCGGCAAGGTGTCGGAATGGCGCGGGCACGTGGTGTCGGCCGATTCGGAGAACCTCGTCGATTCCTGGTACTGCTTCCGTCCCACCCCCTCGCTCGATCTGGACTCGCTGCCGCTGACGTCGGACGGCAGGCTCCTGACGATGTCCGGTTTCCACGACCAGCTCGACAAGGTGCACGGCGGCGAACCGGAACTGGAGCTGTTCTGGACCCGGCGTCACCACGAATGGACGTCCCGGCTCGACGGCCTCGGCCTCGACACCGAACTTTTCCGGTACCAGCGCGCGATGAACGCCGGTGAGGGCGAGGCGGCGGACGCCTTCGCGTTCAGTACCGACGAGGCGTTCGTCGAGTTCCTGTTGCGCGCGGTCCTTTCGGAGGAGGAGCCGAAGGACCTCGCCGAGGTCGTCGCGACCTACGCGCACAACCTCGCCCAGCGGGGGGATCTGCTGTCGGAGCGGGACTTCGTCGCGGGTGCCCTCGATCTGCTCACGCCAATGGCGGATGAGGAAGGCGTCGCGGCCGCGTCACGGAAGCTCGCCGACGCGGCCCGCGCCGAGATGCGGACGCTGGCCGGTCAGGTCGCCGCGCGGGACAAGCTGGAGAACGAGCGGCTGAGCGGGCTCGAACAGCACGTCGACGAGGTGAAGTCCGCGGAGAAACTGGCCGAGGGCGACCACCGTCGGCTCACCGCCGGGGTCACCGAACTCCGCCGCCTGGTCGGGAAACTGCGGCTCGACGAGGCGCAGGAGAGCAAGAAGCGGATCGACGGCGAACTGGCCGAGGCCAAGACCTCCGCCGAGGCATGGCGGGAATGCGCCACCGTGCTCAACCACCTCAACGCCGCCCGCAAGGCCCGCGATTTCCGGGAACTGGTGGGAAATCGCGAGCAGAAGGCGCAGCCCGCGCTGCAGGCGCGCAACACCGCCGCGGCCGCGCTCGCGCGTGGCCTGCTGGCGCTGGCCAAGAACGCGACCGAACAGGCGTCGAAGGCCGAGGCGCAGGTCGGCGCTCTCCGTGCCGAGGCGGAAAAGGCACAGGCGGAACGGGACGAGTCGGCGAACCTCGCGGCTTCGCGCCGGGCGGAGGCCCGCGGGCTGGGAGCGCGGATCGCGGAGGTCCGTGAGGAGATCGCGGAAGCCGTCCGGTCCGGCGCGCTCAAGGCAGGCGCCGATGTCGCCGAGGCGGCCCGCGAGGCCAGGACCGGGACCGAGACGACCGCCGCGGAACTGGTCCGCCGTGACCAGGAACTCGAACGCGTCGCCGAGGATCTGCGCTCCGCGCAGGCCACGGTCAACGACGCGCACCGTCTCGCCGGGTCCACAAAGGACAGGCTGGAGCGCGCGGCCGACGAGCTCGATCGGGCCAATCGGCGCACCGACGCGCTCGCCGTCGAACCCCGGCTGAGCGAGCTCCTCGGCGCGGACGACGTCGCGCTGGAGACGGATCTCCCGGTGCTGCTGGAGCGGCTCCGCGAGGCGGGTTCGGCCGCGGAGAAGGAACAGACCGCGTTGCGGATGGAGGAATCCGTCGACGAGCGCGCGCTGAACGCACTCGGTTCTGGCGGTCTCCTGCCCGCCACCGAAGAGGTCCAGGCCGCGTTGGACGCGCTGGAAGCCGCCGGGATGAACGCGTGGTCCGGCTGGCGTTATCTGTCTACTTTGGACAAGAAGCGGCGGGCGGCGGTGCTGGCCCGTGCGCCCCAGCTCGTCTCGGGGATCCTGCTCAACGAGCCGGACCAGGTCCGGCTCGCCGAGAAGGTCCTGGCGGAGCGGCGTCTGCTGCCCACCACGATCATCCCGGTCGCCACGACCGAGGCCACCACGACCGACCGCCTGCCGGGAGAGGCGGGTATCGAGTTCCTCGTGCCGCCCAACCCGGCCATGTACGACGAAGAGGCCGCCGACGCCGAGCGCGAGGCCATCGCGCTCCGGCACGCGGAACGTCAGCGCCGTCTGGAAGCGCTGGCGACTTCGCTGGCCGACGACAGCGCGTTGTCGTGGAAACTCAAGACATGGCGCGAGGACTACCCGCCGGGCAGCATCGCGACGCTGGCCGAACAGCTGCAGAACGCGCGCACCGCGCACGAAACCGCGCAGACCGCGTTGGAACAGGCGGAAAAGGAGTTCCAACGCCTCGGCGAGAAGGCGACCGGGCTGCGGGAGCGAGTCCCCGAACTGCGGGCGGCTTCGGCCGAGGCGGGGGAGCGTGCCCGCGGCCTCGAGGCGCTCGCCACGCGCGCCGCGAAGATTCCCGAGTGGACGGACGACGTCGAACGCGCGACAGAGACCGCCGAGCGGGCCGAGTCGACGGCGTCCGAAGCGGCGGTGAAGGCTTCCCGGCTGCGCGAGCAGGCAGGCGAGGAACAGCGCACCGCCGACGGGCACCGGCGCACGGCGACGACCGCGAAGTCCGAACTGGCCGAAGTTCCGGGGTCGAGCGACGTCACCGAGGACGATCCGGTGCCCGCCGAGCCGGTGGACGCGTTGCGGCGTACCTTCTCGTCGGCTTCCGAGGCGTACGCGAAGGTCGAGGTCGGCAGCGATCTGCGTGCCGAACTCGAACAGGCCGAAAGTGTCGAGACGTCCGCGCGGGCGGCCGTCGAGGCATTGGACGACGCCGTCCGCGAGCGGGCCTCGTCGTTGCTGGAGACGCCGGACGGTTCCGACGCTTCCGCGCGGGCGGCGGCGCAGGCGCGGGCGAACCGGGCGGTCGCCGTGCTGGAGGAGGAACGCACCGAGATCGTCGGGCTCGTCGCGACCCGCAAGGCGGAACTGGCCCAGCTCCCGGAGCTAGCGAGCCCTCAGCTCGCCCTCGACGCCAGGCCGAAGGACATCGAACACGGCCTGGAACTGATCGACGAAGCGAGCCTCGAAGTGTCCGCCGCCGCGCGGAAATGGGAGGAACTACAGGAGCGCCGCGCCGCGGCCGAAGCGACACTGGAGTCCGCGAAGGCGTCCGCGTCCGGCTTCGGCCTGCTGGCCGAATCCATGGCGCATCTGTTGTCCAAAGAGGACGATGTGGCTGCTTTCGACGGCGACGTCGAATCCGCGCGTGCCAAACACGCCCGGCTCAACACGGCGCTCACGGAGGCGCAGGACGCCGTCGAGGCGGGCGACCGCCGGGTGCGGGCCGCGGCCGACCAGCTGGCGCAGTACGCGACGGACAAGCGCTTCGAGAAGCTCAGCACGCCGGTACGGCAGCAGGTGATCTCGGTCCGCCGCGATCAGTTGCCCGCCCACGCCGCGGAATGGGCGGAGGCGCTGCGTCCGCGGTTGCGTACGCTCACCGACGATCTCGCGCAGATCGACCGGCACCGCGGCGGCATCATCACCCGCCTGCAGGGCATGGTCGACGGCGCGCTGCGCACTCTTCGCGCGGCACAACGGGTTTCGCGGCTGCCGGACGGTCTCGGCGACTGGTCGGGCCAGGAGTTCCTGCGGATCCGCTTCACCGAACTCGAAGAGAACGTGCTCGCCGAGAAGCTGGGCGAGGTCGTCGACGAGGCCGCGGTGGGGAAGACCTCCGACGGCCGGGATGTCAAGCGAGACGGGCTTTCCCTCGTGCTGCGCGGCGTGCAGGCCGCCGCCCCCAAGGGATTCCGGGTCGACATGCTGAAGCCGGACTCCGTACTGCGGACCGAACGCCAGCGTGTCTCCGAGATCCGGGACGTGTTCTCCGGCGGGCAGCAGCTGACCGCGGCGATCATCCTGTACTGCACCCTGGCGGCGCTGCGGGCGAACAACCGCGGCAAGGCGCGTAACCGGCACTCCGGCGTGCTCTTTCTCGACAACCCGATCGGCCGGGCTTCGGCGGGTTACCTGCTGGAACTTCAGCGCGCGGTGGCGGAGGCGCTGGGCGTCCAGCTGATCTACACCACCGGCCTGTTCGACGCCGGCGCGCTGAGCGAGTTCCCGCTGATCGTGCGGCTGCGCAACGACGCGGACCTGCGGGCGGGACGCAAGTACCTGTCCGTAGACGCGACGATCCGGAACGCGACCGACGAACTGGGGGAGCCGGACGGAGTCGCCCGCCTTTCGGCGACGCGGCTGTTCACGCGGCCGGCGGAGGAGCCGCAGCCGGAGGAGGAGACCGCCTAGGTGGCACACGGTGGCACCCTGGGGCACATGAGCGCTATAGTGCGCTCATGAGCGTTCAACACGAGATCTCTCAGCGTGATCTCCGGAACCGTTCCGGCGAGATCATGGACGCGGTCGAGCACGGTGAAACCTTCACCGTGACCCGTAGCGGTTCGCCCATCGCCCAGCTGGTCCCGCTGTGTCGACGGCACGCCGTTTCCCGTGACCAGTTCGCCACCGGTTCGGCGAACGCTCCGCTCGTCGACCCGGACAGGTTCCGCGCGGACCTCGACGACGCTTTCGAAGGGGAGGCGGGCGATCCCTATGGCCGCTGAGGTCCACGGCCTGCTCGACACGAACATCCTCATCCTGCGCCGGACGATCGATCACGCCCAGCTGCCGGATCTGATGTCGATCAGCACGATCACGCTCGCCGAACTGTCGGCAGGACCGCACTACGCCACGGACCCGGCCGAGCGGGCCCGGCGCACGGATCTGCTGCAACGGGTGGAGTCCGAATTCGATCCGCTGCCCTTCGGCACCGAGGCGGCCCGGATCTTCGGGAGGGTGTCGGCTTCCGTGCTCGCGATGGGCAGGACGCCCCGGCGCCGCGTGGCCGACCTGATGATCGCCAGTGTGGCCGTCGCGAACCGAATGCCCCTGTACACCACCAACCCGCAGGATTTCGAAGGCCTGAAGGAACTCCTCGACGTCGTTCCGGTCACCCGGCCGGGAGCCTGACCGGCTTTCGCGTGGCGAAGTGGCGGTAAGACGTGGGTCGGGTTGGTCGTGAGTGGCGATTCGGGTTCTAACCCGAATCGCCACTCACGACCACCGGTACCGAGCTGGTGGCCGGCGATCACCCCGATACTGGTCACCCGGCCGGCTTGAGGCCTTCCCGGGTCGAGGTCCGGTACTGCCCCGGCGCCTGACCGCGAGCCCGCCGGAAGGCCCGGCTGAACGCGTACACCGACGTGTAGCCGACAGAGCGGGCGATGGTGTCCACCGTGTCGTCGGTGTCGCGGAGCCGGACCGCGGCCAGGTCCATCCGCCACTGGGTCAGGTAGTCGCCGGGAGTCCGGCCGGTCGTTTCGCGGAAGCGGCGGGTCAACGTGCTACGCGAGGTCGCCAGTTCCGCCGCGAGCAGGTCGGTGGTCCACGGTTTCGCCGGCGCCTCGTGGATCTTGGCCAAGGCCACACTGATCAGCGGATCGCCGAGGACGCCGAGCCAGGTTCCCCGCGTCTCGGCCGGTTTCTCCGTCCGCCACGCGCGGAGCAACTGGACCAGCAGGATGTCGACGAGCCGGTTGAGGACGAACTCGGTGGCGATCTGCGGAGAGGCCAGCTCCCGCGACAACAGCCGGACGGTGTCGTCCAGCCCGCCGCCGACGTGGTTCGCGCGGATGTGCACCAGCTCCGGCAGGGTGGCCATCACCTGGGTGGACACCGCCGGGTCGTAGTCGTAGGACGCGCCGAGGACATGGGTCTCGACCTCCCCTGAACCGAGGCGCAGTACTCCGCCGCACTCCCGCGCCTTCTCCGCCGCGGTGCACAGGTTGGGAATGATCGCGACGTCCGGGGCGCTGCGCAGGGTGTGCTCCGGGCCGTTCGGCAGCAGGACGACGTCGCCGGGCATGAGCCGCCGCGGCGGATGGCCCGCCACGTCCAGCCAGGCCGTCCCGCAGGTGACGGCGTAGAAGGCCGCACCGGCGATGCCGTGCCAGAGGATCCCCCACGGCCCGGACGCCTCGATCCGGGCGCCGGCGGTGCCGCGGACGCCGCCCACGGCGAGGGTTTCGGCCAAGAGGTCCATACTGCCGAGCATAGTGCGACAAATGGATATGCTCGTGGCGTTTTCAGCCATCGATACGGTCACACGGTGCGCCATATGATCGAGGTCATGGCAGACACGATCGACTTCGACTTCGACGAGATCAACCGCGGCGTGATCGCCGAATTCCGCGAGACCGGCGGCAAGGCGGGTGGCATGTTCGAGGGCTTCCCGCTCGTCCTCGTCCACCACACCGGCGCGAAGTCCGGCACCGAGCGGATCGCACCGCTCGTTCCGCTCCTCGAGGGCGACCGGATCTACATCTTCGGCAGCAAGGGCGGCTCCGACGAGAACCCGGCGTGGTTCCACAACCTGGTGGCCAACCCGGACACGAAGGTCGAACTCGGCACCGAGACCTTCGCGGTCCGCGCCCGGTTGCTCACCGGCGCCGAGCGCGACGAGGTCTACGCCAGGCAGTCCGCCGTCATGCCGCAGTTCGCCGAGTACCAGCGCAAGACCAGCCGGGTCATCCCGGTGTTCGAACTGGAGCGGGTCTAGTCCCTCGTAAGTGGCCCCTGCGTCGAGCTCTTGTGTCGTGAAGGGACCCGTTGAGACCTTCATCGTCTCAACGGGTCCCTTCACGACATCCCCACGACCGCGCCTGACTGGAGTCCTTCACTGACTCGCGATACCGGCTCCCCCCCCGTAGATACCGAAGACACCCTTGGCTCCAACCGCCCTCACCACTCACGAGGGCTTCACGTCCTCGGCAAGGTGTGAAGGTCGAGTTTGCTCGGCTGAGCCGAGGGAAGGGGGCCTTCACGCGCAGGCGTTGTGACTGCTGGTGCCTGTGGGGCGAACGTGGCGATGATCGAGTCCGTGAAGGCCTCCTTGAGGGCCCCAGAGTCCCTCAAGGAGTCCTTCACGGACTCGCGATACCGGCTCACCCGCCGTAGGTACCTAAGACACCCTTGGCCCCTAACCGTCCTTACCGCTCACGACCCCACACCTCACCGCGGGGTTTTGTCGGGCCCCGGTGATAGAACCGATCCGTGACCCTCAAGATCGGCATCCGGCAGCGCCGCGCCCGCCTCGCGACACGTCATCGCCTGACCACGCCCGCCGGCTCGGTGCACGCCGCCGCGGACGCGGTCGTCGCGTTGCATGCCACGGATCCGGCGTCGGTGCACCTGTCGGCGTGGGCGCGGGTGAAGGGCGACGGTGTTACGGAGCTGGAGAACGCGCTTTACGAGGAGCGCACGCTGATCCGGATGCTCGGCATGCGCCGCACCGTCTTCGTCGTCGGGCACGAGAACGCGGCGCTCATCCAGGCCGCCTGTTCCGCCGACATCGCCAAGAAGCAGCGCCGCCTGCTCGAACAGCACCTCGCCACGCAGGGACACCCGGAGAACTTGCCCGATCCGGAACGCTGGCTGGCCGAGGTCGAGGAGGCGACCGAGCGTGCGCTGAAGGCCCGCGGTTCCGCGACCGCGCAACAGCTGAGCGAGGACGAGCCGCGGCTCAGGCAGCAGCTGTTGATGGCGAAGGGAAAGCCGTACGAGGCGATCGCCAACGTCACCAGCCGCGTCCTGTTCCAGCTCGCGGTCGACGGCCGCATCGTGCGCGGCCGCCCGCGCGGCAGCTGGATCAGCAGCCAGTACTACTGGGCCCCGATGGCGGACTGGCTGTCGCAGGGCCTCGTCGCATGGGACGCCGACGCCGCCAGGGTCGAGCTCGCCCGAAAGTGGCTCTACGCCTATGGTCCCGCTCCGATCGCGGACCTCCGCTGGTGGACGGGCTGGACGGCAGGCCAGACGAAGAAGGCGCTCGCGGAAATTCAGCCGGTCGAGGTGGATCTCGACGGCGTCCCCGGCGTCGTGCTCGCCGACGACGTGGAGCCGGTCGCGGAGCCCGGCCCCTGGGTCGCGCTGCTCCCGTCCCTCGACCCGACGTCGATGGGATGGCTCGAGCGCGACTGGTATCTGGGCCCGCACAAGGCGCCGCTGTTCGACGGTACCGGGAACATCGGGCCCACCGTCTGGGCCGACGGCCGGATCGTCGGCGGCTGGACGCAACGTCCGGACGGCGAGGTCGTCCACCACTTCCTGGAGGACGTCGGCGCGGACGTCGAACGGGCCGTCGAAGCGGAGGCGAACCACCTGGCCGAGTGGTTCGGAGAGGTGCGAGTCACGCCACGGATGCGCACGCCGCTGGAGCGACGGCTAGCACAGCGAAGCTGAGAGTTTCCCCAAGACCTCCTGGTGGCGATGCACTTGATCGATTCTTGACCTGACCCACCGAGTGGTGGAAGTCTCGTCAGGGCAAAGAGGGCCGCCCGAGCACGCACGCTAGGGTTGCGCCCGAGTAAAGGACGTCTTTCCGGGGCGATCCCGGACGAGTCTCAAGGGAGTGGCAGCAGTGACGGTTCGCGTAGGTGTCAACGGCTTCGGCCGCATCGGCCGCAACTTCTTCCGGGCCGTGCAGGCCGCCGGTCACGACATCGAGGTGGTCGCGTTCAACGACCTCGGCGACGTCGCCACCATGGCCCACCTGCTGAAGTACGACTCCATCCTCGGCCGTTTCCCGGGCGAGGTCAGCGTCAGCGACGAGGGCATCGTCGTCGACGGCAAGACGATCAAGGCCCTCGCCGAGCGCGACCCGGCCAACCTGCCCTGGGGCGACCTCGGCGTGGACGTCGTCGTCGAGTCGACCGGCTTCTTCACCAACGCCGACGCCGCGAAGGCGCACCTCGCCGGCGGCGCGAAGAAGGTCATCATCTCCGCGCCCGCCAAGGGCGAGGACCTGACCGTGGTGCTGGGCGTCAACGACGACAAGTACGACGGCTCGCAGAACATCATCTCGAACGCCTCCTGCACCACGAACTGCCTCGGCCCGCTGGCCAAGGTCCTGCAGGACTCGTTCGGCATCGAGCAGGGCCTGATGACCACCATCCACGCGTACACGCAGGACCAGAACCTGCAGGACGCGCCGCACAAGGACCTGCGCCGCGCCCGCGCCGCCGCGCTGAACATCGTCCCGACCTCGACCGGTGCCGCCAAGGCCATCGGCCTGGTCCTGCCGGAGCTGCAGGGCAAGCTGGACGGCTACGCGCTGCGCGTGCCGATCCCGACCGGTTCGGCCACCGACCTCACCGTCACGCTGACCAAGAGCGCGACCCTCGAGGAGATCAACGCCGCGTACAAGGCCGCCGCCGAGGGCCCCCTGGCCGGCATCCTGCGCTACAGCGACGACCCGATCGTTTCGGCCGACATCGTCACCGACCCGGCGTCCTGCATCTACGACGCGCCGCTGACCAAGGTCATCGGCAACCAGGTCAAGGTCATCGGCTGGTACGACAACGAGTGGGGCTACTCCAACCGCCTCGCCGACCTCGTCAAGCTCGTCGGCAACAAGCTCTCCTGAGCCATGGCGCTGAAGAACCTCGAAGACCTGCTGGGCGAGGACGTCTCAGGCCGGTTCGTACTCGTACGATCCGACCTGAACGTCCCGCTCGACGGGGACAAGATCACCGACGACGGCCGCGTCCGCGCGGCCCTGCCGACCCTCAAGCGGCTCGCCGAGGCGGGCGCGAAGGTGGTCGTCACGGCGCACCTCGGCCGTCCCAAGGGTGAGCCGGACCCGAAGTTCTCGCTCGCTCCCGTCGCCTCGAAGCTCACCGAGCTGCTCGGCGTGGACGTCCCGCTGGCCGGTGACCTGGTCGGCGAATCCGCCAAGGCCACCGTCGCGGGCCTGACCGACGGCCAGGTGGCCCTGCTGGAGAACGTGCGTTTCGACGCGCGCGAGACCAGCAAGGTCGAGGCCGAGCGGCAGGAGCTGGCCGCGGAGCTGGCCGCGCTCGTCCCGGGCGGCGCGTTCGTCTCCGACGGTTTCGGTGTCGTGCACCGCAAGCAGGCCTCGGTCTACGAGATCGCGCGGGCGCTTCCGGCGTATGCCGGTGGGCTGGTGCTGGCCGAGGTCGACGTCCTCAAGAAGCTCACCGAGGACTTGGCTCGGCCGTACGTCGTCGTCCTCGGCGGCGCGAAGGTTTCGGACAAGCTGGGCGTCATCGCCAATCTGCTGACCAAGGTCGACAGGCTGCTCATCGGTGGTGGCATGGCGTACACCTTCCTCAAGGCCCAGGGCCACGAGGTCGGGAACTCGCTGCTGCAGGAGGACCAGCTGGAGCAGGTCCGCGGTTTCCTCGCCGAGGCGGAGAAACGCGGCGTCGAGCTGATCCTGCCGGTGGACGTCCTCGCCGCGACGGGTTTCGCGGCCGACGCGGAGTTCGACGTCGTCGACGCGAAGGCCATCCCGGCCGACCGCATGGGTCTCGACATCGGCCCGAAGTCGCGTGAGTTGTTCGCGGGCAAGCTGGCCGACGCGGCGACCGTGTTCTGGAACGGCCCGATGGGCGTGTTCGAGTTCGAGTCCTTCGCCGGCGGCACCCGTGCCGTGGCCGAAGCGCTGGTCAAGAGCGACGCCTTCACCGTGGTCGGCGGTGGCGACTCCGCCGCTGCCGTGCGGCAGCTCGGCCTTCCCGAGGACGGCTTCTCGCACATCTCGACCGGCGGCGGCGCGTCGCTGGAGTACCTGGAGGGCAAGGAACTGCCCGGAGTCGCTGTGCTGGGAGAGAACGACTAGTGGCGCGCAAACCGCTCATCGCCGGCAACTGGAAGATGAACCAGAACCACCTCGAAGCCATCGCGCTGGTTCAGAAGATCGCCTTCGCCCTGCCGGAGAAGTACTACGCGAAGGTCGACGTCGCGGTCCTGCCGCCGTTCACCGACATCCGCAGCGTCCAGACGCTGACCGACGGCGACAAGCTGTCGCTCACCTATGGCGCCCAGGATCTGTCGCCGCACGACTCCGGTGCCTACACCGGCGACGTGTCGGGTCCGATGCTGGCGAAGCTGGGTTGCAGCTTCGTCACCGTCGGGCACTCGGAGCGGCGTGAGTACCACGGCGAGTCCGACGAACTGGTGAACAAGAAGGTCAAGGCGGCGCTCAAGCACGGCATCAAGCCGATCCTGTGCGTGGGGGAGAAGCTCGAGGTCCGCGAGGCGGGCGAGCACATCGCCCACACCACGACCCAGCTGGTGGAGGGCCTCAAGGGGCTCAAGGCCGAACAGGTCAAGGACGTCGTCGTCGCCTACGAGCCGGTCTGGGCCATCGGGACCGGCAAGGTCGCGACCCCGCAGGACGCCGAAGAGGTGTGCGGAGCCATCCGCGCCACCCTCGCCGAGAAGTACGGCGCCGAGGTCGCGTCCTCGGTCCGCGTGCTCTACGGGGGCTCGGCCAAGGCCAACAACATCAGTGACCTCGTCGCCTGCGAGAACATCGATGGTGCGCTCGTTGGTGGTGCCAGCCTGGATGGTGACGAATTCACCAAACTCTGCGCACTCGCCGCGGGCGGGCCCCTGCCCTGATCGGGGCACCTACCGGGTAACCTGGGTATCCGGTCCGTCACACAGCAGTGGACGAGTCCAGGAGTACGGTGTGTTCTGGCGGTCGACAGCCGTCGGTGGCACACCGTTTTCCTGCATTCTCCAAGAGCGCAGAGGATGACATGAAGCTGTTCCTGCAAATCCTGTTGATCGCCTCCAGCTTTTTCCTGGTGGTCGCCGTGTTGCTGCACCGCGGTCGTGGTGGCGGTCTGTCTTCGCTGTTCGGTGGCGGTATGCAGTCGAGCCTGTCCGGTTCCAGCGTGGCCGAGAAGAACCTCGACCGGATCACGGTGCTGCTGGGTTCGGTATGGCTGATCAGCATCATCGGCCTTGGGCTCCTGCTCAAGGTCTGATCGATCCAGGTGTTTCGGCGTGCCTATGGGGGGCGCGCCGCCGATCCCTATAGGTGTGAGGATTCATGGTTGGCGGTAACGCGATTCGGGGCACCCGTGTGGGTGCCGGACCTTCGGGCGAATCGGAACGGGGTGAGTCGGCGCCACGGCGCCGCATTTCCTACTGGTGCGCCAACGGGCACGAGGCACAGCCCTCGTTCTCGATGGACGCCGAGATTCCCGACGAGTGGGATTGCCCGCGCTGCGGGCTGCCCGGTGGGCAGGACGAGAAGAATCCTCCTGCCGCGCCGCGGACCGAGCCTTACAAGACTCACCTCGCGTACGTGAAGGAACGGCGTTCCGACGCCGACGGCGAGGCCATTCTCGCCGAGGCGCTGGAGCGGTTGCGCCAGCGCCGGGAGATCTGAGACTCCCCGAGGCCTATCGGTCGAGCGGGTACCGGGCACGCACCCGGAACCCGCCGTCCTCGGTGTCGGCGGTTTCGAAGCTCCCACCCAGCAGTCGAGCGCGTTCGGCCAGTCCGGTCAGCCCGTGCCCTCCCGAGGGCAGGGCCGCACCGGCTGTCCGGGCGCGCTCATTGCGTATTTCGACCTTGAGGGAACCGTGCTCACCCTGGATCCGGATGGTCGCGGTGGCGCCGGGCGCGTGCTTGTGCACGTTGGTCAGGCATTCCTGCACGGTCCGGTAGGCCGCCGCCGAAACCTGGCTTGGCAGGAGGTCGGGGATCCGCTCGACGGTGAGGTGCACCGGGACGTCCGAGCCGCGGATCAGCCGGTCGAGTTCGTTGATCCCCGGCCGCGGTCCGTCGTCTTCGGAGCCCGAGCGCAGCACACTCACGAGTGAGCGCAGTTCCTCGAGCGTTTTGGTGCTCAGTTTCCGGATGACCTGTGCGGTCTCGAGCGAACGGGCGTCGGTGGTCTGCGCCTGGAGCGCGCCGGCCTGCATCGCGATCAGCGTGATCTGGTGCGAGACGACGTCATGCATCTCCCGTGCGAGCCGGGCGCGTTCCTCCGCGCGGACGGCGTCGGCGTGGAAGCGGCGCTCGCGGTCACGGCTGGCGGCGAGTTCGGAGAGCTTCTGCGAGATCTCGGTCCGCGCTCCGATGAGCAGGCCGATGGCCACCGGCATCCCGGCGACGATGACGCCGTAGATCCCGTCCAGAACGTGCTCGCGCCAGCTGAGCTCGACGAAGTCGGCCAGCGGCCATTGGACGAACCGGCAGGTGAAGACGAGCGCGAACCCGGTCCAGGTCTGCCAGTGCATCTGCTTGCGGGTGGCGAGGAAGCCGAGCGCGATCATCGCGGCCAGCTGGGACCAGCCCGCCAGGAATCCGGGGACGGTGACGATCACCGCGAGGAACGGCAGCTTGCGGCGGAACGCGAGACCGAGGCACGCGGCCCCGGAGAGGTAGATGGAGTACGGCTGGGCCTTCTCGGGGATCACCAGCCAGACATCGAGCGCGGCCAGGAAGATCGCGAGCGTATCGACGCCCAGCGCGACCAGCGCCGGACGTTTGATCCTGGCGAACGACATGACCCCGGCGGCACGGCGCATCCGGTCGGCGGCGTCCGCTCCGGAGCCGCCCACCGAGATACCTGGCATCGAGAGACCCTCTGTGCTCATCGCTGGCGACCTCACTCGTCTTGTGGACTTGAATGGTGAGACGTGTTCTTCGCCCGATCGGGACGCGCAGGAACGAACAAATGTGCGGATGCTAACGGGTGGATGTGCAAGGGCGGTAAGTTTCCCCCAGTCGGGCTAGCGACTGTCCGGTCACTGTCCGTTCTGCGGACAAGTGCATGAACGTTCGGTCGGTCAAGGCGCGGACCGGACCACCCGGGCTCGGTGGTCCGTTGATCGTTCCGACGCGCGAACGGACCGTCTCTGATGCGAAAGCCGGCAGGAGTTGATCTTTGTCACTTTCCGCCCCCAGACGGTTACAGAAGGCGTGATGCCGTGAACGCCTCCTTCACTACCTTCAGGGTAGGGAAGGAGATCGTCGCGGACTTCCGCCATGGGGGTGTCACGAGTCCCGGATACGCGTGAAGGCCCCCTTCCCTCGGCTCAGCCGAGGGAAGGGGGCCTTCACGCGCAAAGCGTCAGCCCGTAGGTGGCTGATAGACCTTCGTGAGTTTCGAGGCGGAACCCCGGTCCAGCAGCCAGAGCGTGCGACGGCTGCCGCGGGCTCCCGCCACCGGGATCTGGACCTCGCCCGCACCGGCCAGCGCCTGCGCGACGGCGTCCGCCTTGGCGTCGCCGCCGGTGACCAGCCAGATGTCCTGCGCGCGACGGATCGCGGGCAGGGTCAGCGAGATCCGGGTCGGCGGCGGCTTCGGGCAGTCCCGCACCGCGACGACCGAACGCTCCTTCTCGTGCACCGCCGGGCTGTCGGGGAAGATCGAGGCGGTGTGCCCCTCACCGCCGAGGCCCAGCAGCATGATGTCGAACGCCGCGTCGTTGGCAGCCAGGACCTCCGCATAGGCCGCGGCCGCCGCGTCGACGTCATCGCCGAACTCGCCGTCCGAGGGTGCCATGGCGTGCACCCGCTTCGGGTCGAGCGGGACGTGGTCGAGCAGCGCTTCGCGGGCCTGCTTCTCGTTGCGGTCGTCCGAGTCCGCCGGGACGAAGCGCTCGTCGCCCCAGTAGAGGTCCAGACGCGACCAGTCGATGGCGTCACGGGCACTGGAGTCGCGCAGTTCGCGCAGGATCGCGATGCCGGTGCCGCCGCCGGTGAGCACCACCGAAGCGGAGCCCTTGGCAGCCTGGACGTCGACGATCCGGGTGACCAGCCTGGCCGCCGCGGCGGCGGCCAGGAGGTCCGGGTTCTCGTAGACGACGACCTCGGTCTTGCTCATGAGGTGCCCTTCTTCGACGAAACGGCGGCCTTCTTCGCCGCCGGAGCTGCCTTCTTCGCCGGAACGGCCTTGGCCGCCGTGCCCGACGAGATCTTGGAGAGCCCGTGGAGCGAAGCCTCGTAGACCTCGTCCGGGTCGAGCCGCCGCAACTCCTCGATCAGGCAGTCCTTGTTGTCCCGCCGCTGCAGGGCGATCCGGCGCGTCGGCTGGCCGGGCTGGGTCAGCATGCCGACCCGTCCGTCCGGCCGTCGCAGTTCCACGGGGCCGGACCGCCGGTCCAGCGTCACCGAGATGATGCCCGCGGCACCGGTGCTCTTGACCCGCTTCACCGGCACCTTGAGGTACTCGGCCAGCCAGCCGGCGAGCAGTTCGGTCGACGGCGAGTCCGCCTCACCGGTCACCGTCGCGCCGGTGACCTTCTCATGCGGCGGAAGGTCCAAAGCGGACACCAGCTGCGCGCGCCAGCTGGTCAGCCGGGTCCACGCCAGGTCGGTGTCACCCTCCACATAGGACTTCGCCCGCGTGGTGAGTGCCCTTATGGGCGCCTTTTCCGCCGCCGAGTCGGTGATCCGGCGTTGCGCCAGCTCACCGAGCGGGTCCTTGGCCGGGGCCTTCGGACCGGTGCCCGGCCACCAGGTGACGATCGGTGCGTCGGGCAGGAGCAGCGGAACGACCGCGCTCTGGCCCTGCGAGGCCAGCGGACCGTAGAGCCGCAGGACGATGACCTCGCTCGCGGCGGCGTCGCCGCCGACCCGGATCTGGCCGTCGATCCGCGGCGCGGCGGTCCGCGCGCCCTTGGCCACCACGATCACCCGCGAGGGGTGTTCCCGGCTGGCCTCGTTGGCGGCTTCGATCGCCTCTTCGAGCTTGTCGTCGTCATCCGCCACGATGACCAGCGTCAGCACGCGGCCGAGCGCCACCTGCCCGCCCTGTTCGCGGATCTCGACGAGCTTCTTGTTCAGCTGCGACGTCGTGGTCGACGGCAGGTCGATGATCACGGACGCCTCCAGTTCCGGCCGGTACGTTCCAGCATTTCGTCCGCGGACGGCGGTCCCCACGAGCCGGGCGGGTACGCCTCGGGCGCGCCCTTCTTGGCCCAGTGGTCGAGGATCGGGTCCAGGATCTCCCAGGACAGTTCGACCTCTTCGTTCACCGGGAACAGCGACGGTTCGCCGAGCAGTACGTCCAGGATGAGCCGTTCGTAGGCCTCCGGGGACGACTCGGTGAACGCGTGCCCGTAGCCGAAGTCCATGGTGACGTCGCGGACCTCCATCGTGGTCCCCGGCACCTTCGACCCGAACCGCAGCGTGATGCCCTCGTCGGGCTGCACCCGGATCACCAGCGCGTTCTGGCCCAGTTCCTCGGTCGAGGTGGAGTCGAACGGCAGATGCGGTGCCCGCTTGAACACCACGGCGATCTCGGTGACCCGGCGGCCAAGCCGCTTGCCGGTGCGCAGGTAGAACGGCACCCCCGCCCAGCGGCGGTTCTGCACCTCCAGCGTCACCGCGGCGTAGGTCTCGGTGGTCGAGTCCTTCGCGAAACCGCCTTCCTGCAGCAGGCCCGGCACCTTCATGCCGCCCTGCCAGCCGCCCGCGTACTGTCCGCGCGCGGTGGTCTCGTCGAACGGTGCCAGCGGCTTGGTCGCCGAGAGCACCTTGACCTTCTCCGCGCGGAGAGCGCGGGGAGCGAACGAGACCGGCTCCTCCATCGCGGTCAGCGCGAGGAGCTGCAACAGGTGGTTCTGGATGACGTCGCGTGCGGCGCCGATGCCGTCGTAATACCCGGCGCGGCCGCCGAGGCCGATGTCCTCGGCCATGGTGATCTGCACGTGGTCGACGTAGTTGGCGTTCCAGATCGGCTCGAACAGCTGGTTCGCGAAGCGCAGCGCCAGCAGGTTCTGCACCGTCTCCTTGCCGAGGTAGTGGTCGATGCGGAACACCGACTCCTCGGGGAAGACGTCGTTCACGATCCCGTTGAGCTCCTTGGCACTCTTGAGGTCGCGGCCGAAGGGCTTCTCGATGACGACGCGGCGCCAGGTGTCCTCACTCGCCTCGGCGAGGCCGGAACGGGCGAGCTGCTTGGTCACCACCGGGAACGCGCTCGGCGGGATCGACAGGTAGAACGCGGTGTTGCCACCGGTGCCACGTTCGGCGTCGAGATCCTTGACCGTCTGCGCGAGCCGGTCGAAGGCGTCGTCGTCGTCGAAGGTGCCCTGGACGAACCGGATGCCTTCGGCGAGCCGGTTCCACACCGACTCCTTGAACGGCGTCCGCGCGTGCTCCTTGACCGAGTCGTGCACGAGCTCGCCGAAGTCCTGGTGCTCCCAGTCCCGGCGGGCGAAACCGACCAGCGAGAACCCGGCGGGCAGCAGCCCGCGGTGGGCGAGGTCGTAGATCGCCGGCATCAGCTTCTTGCGGGCGAGGTCACCGGTGACGCCGAAGATCACCAGGCTGGACGGCCCGGCGATCCGCGGCAGCCGCTTGTCGCGCGGGTCGCGCAGCGGATTGTTCCAGGCACGTGTCACTCGCCGGCCTCCTGTACCGCGCGGACCAGTTCGGCCAGGCCGGCGGCCCGGTCGGTGAGGTGCAGGCGCAGCACCGGACGACCGTGCTCGGCGAGCACCTGGCCGTCACCCAGCGCCTGCGCGTGCTGCAGGACGCCGAGCGTGTACGGCCGGTCCGGAACGTCGAGATCGTCTTCGACGGCGCCGGTGATCTGCAGGAAGACACCGTTCTGGTGCCCGCCCTTGTGGTACTGCCCGGTCGAGTGCAGGAATCGCGGGCCCCACCCGAAGGTGGTCTGGCGGCCGGTGCGCTTGGCGATCTCACCGCGCAGGACCGCCGTCGACGCGTCATCGAGCCGGTCGAGGTACGCCTGCACCGCGATGTAGCCGGTTTCCGGAGCGGAATCGAAGAAAGCCCGCAGGATGTCCGCGAGCTTCCCTTCCGTGGCAACACCTTCCGAGCCGAACACCTCGACCGCGCCGTCCACAGTGGACGGCTTCTCGCCGCCCTTGAGCGCGTCCGGGTTGTCGAGCAGGGAACGGGCGGCCTTCTTCGCGGCCTCGACGTCGGGCTGGTCGAACGGGTTGATCCCGAGCAGCCGCCCGGCGAGCGCGGTGGCGAACTCCCACAGCAGGAACTGCGCGCCGAGCGAGCCGGTCACGGAGATCTTCGCGGCGCCTTCCGCCGGTCCGACCGCCACCGGGGTGGCATCGGCCTTGGCGTCGGCGAATCCGGCGGCGCTCGGCCCCTCGACGGCGACCGGCAGGAGACCGGTGCCCTGCTTGCCGGTGGACTCGGCGATCAGCTGCTCCGCCCAGTCGGCGAAGCCCTTGATACCGGAACCCGTGTCGCCGATGACGACCTTCTCGGCGCCCTTCTCGTGCGCCGCAGCCCAAGCCGCCGCGAGTGTGACCGCGGGGTTGTCCACGGAGTCCGTGGCCAGCTCCTCGGCCACCGAAGCGGCCTGGTCGAGCAGGCGGGCGACGTCCGCGCCGGCGAGACCGGCCGGGACGAGCCCGAACGCGGTCAGCGCCGAGTAGCGGCCGCCGACGTTCGGGTCGGCGAGGAAGACCTTGCGGTAACCCTCCTTTTCGGACAGTTCCGCGAACGGCGAGCCGGGGTCGGTGACGACCACGATCCGCCGGGCCGCGTCGATGCCCGCGTCGGCGAAGGCCTTGGCGAAGATCCGCCGGTGGCTGTCGGTCTCGACGGTGCCGCCGGACTTCGACGACACGACGATGACCGTGCGCTCCAGGTCACCGGCGAGAGCGTCGGCGACCTGGCCTGGGTCGGTGGTGTCGAGGACGGTCAGCGCGACGCCGTCCGTCGCGGTGATGACCTCGGGGGCCAGCGACGAACCGCCCATGCCCGCGAGGACGACGCGGTCGACGCCCTCGGAACGCAGGTCGGTCCGCAGTGCCTCGATCTCGCCGATCAACGGCCGCGAGGACTTGTGCAGCGTCGTCCACGAGAGACGGATCGACGCTTCGGACTCGGCTTCGGGACCCCACAGTGTGGCGTCCTGGGACGCCAGTTTCGATGCGACCTGGTCGGCGACGAGCCGCTCCGCGAACGGAGCGGCTTCGCCGGCCAGGGCGGCGTCGATGATGTCGACGCCTGTCGTTTCCCCTGCCATGGTCCAGATCAGTCCTTTGCCTTTTCCAGCTGCCCGGAGACGGTCTCGAGAAGCTCCACCCAGGACTTCTCGAACTTCTCGACGCCCTCGTCCTCGAGGACCTTGAAGACGTCGTCGATGTCGATGCCGACCACACGCAGCTTGTCGAAGACGATCTGCGCGTCGGGGCCCTTACCGGTCACCGTGTCACCGGTGACGTCGGCGTGGTCCGCGGCCGAGTCGAGGGTCTTCTCCGGCATCGTGTTGACCGTGTCCTTGACGACGAGCTGGTCCACGTAGCGGGTGTCGGAGTACTGCGGGTCCTTCACACCGGTGGAGGCCCACAGCGGACGCTGCGCGTTCGCGCCGGCCTCCGCGAGCGCCTTCCAGCGGTCCGAGGCGAAGAGCTCTTCGAACGCCGCGTACGCGAGGCGCGCGTTGGCGATGGCGGCCTCGCCGCGCAGCGCGACGGCGGCCTCGGTGCCGATGGCGTCGAGCCGCTTGTCGATCTCGGTGTCCACACGGGACACGAAGAACGACGCGACCGAGTGGATGCCCTTGAGATCGTGGCCGTTGGCCTTCGCCTGCTCCAGCCCGGCGAAGTAGGCCTCGATGACCGCCTTGTACCGCTCGACCGAGAAGATCAGCGTGACGTTGACGCTGATGCCCTCGGCCAGGGTCTTGGTGATCGCCGGGAGACCCTCTTCGGTGGCCGGGATCTTGATCAGCACGTTCGGCCGGTCCACGGTCTTCCACAGGTCCTGCGCCTCGGCGACCGTCTTGTCGGTCTCCTTGGCCAGCCGCGGGTCCACCTCGATGGACACCCGGCCGTCGACCCCGTTCGTGGCGGTGTAGACGTCGCGGAACAGATCCGCGGCGTTGCGCACGTCGGTGGTGGTCAGCTCGCGGATGGTGGCCTCGACGTCGGCGCCGCGGGCGGCGAGCTCCTTGGTCTGCTCGTCGTACGCCTCGCCCTTCGACATCGCGTTGGCGAAGATCGTCGGGTTCGTGGTGACGCCCACGACGTGCTTGTCGCGGATCAGGTCGGCGAGGTTGCCGGTGTTCAGGCGCTCACGGGACAGGTCGTCGAGCCAGATCGACACCCCGGCCTCGGACAGCTGCGCGAGCTTGTCGTTGCTCATGGCAGGTTCCCCTTCAGTTCAGTTCTTGGTGTTGGCGATCGAGCGACGGGCGGCCTCGACGACTGCCTCCGCGGTGAAACCGAACTCACGGAACAGTGTGGCGGCGTCGGCCGACGCACCGAAGTGCTCGATCGAAACGTTCACCCCGGCGTCACCGGTGAAGCGGTGCCACGACTGGGCGATACCGGCTTCGACGGAGACGCGTGCCTTGACCGACGGCGGGATGACCGAGTCCTTGTAGGACTGGTCCTGCGCGTCGAACCACTCGACACACGGCATCGAGACGACGCTCGCCGGGATGCCGTCGGCTTCGAGGGTCTTGCGGGCCTCGACGGCCAGCTGGACCTCGGAGCCGGTCGCGATCAGCACGACCTCGGGGCTGCCGTTGGACGCTTCGGCGAGGACGTAACCGCCCCGCTTGACGCCTTCGGCGCTGGTGCCCTCCAGCACCGGCACGTTCTGCCGGGTCAGCGCGAGGCCCGACGGGTGGTGGACGTCCTCGAGGACGGCCTTCCACGCGTACGCGGTCTCGTTGGCGTCCGCCGGGCGGACGACGTTGAGGCCGGGGATGGCGCGCAGGGCGGAGAGCTGCTCGATCGGCTGGTGGGTGGGGCCGTCTTCGCCCAGGCCGATCGAGTCGTGCGTCCACACGTAGGTGACCGGCGCCTTCATCAGCGCGGCCAGCCGCACGGGCGGGCGCATGTAGTCGGAGAAGATCAGGAACGTGGCGCCGTAGGGGCGGGTGCCGCCGTGCAGCGCGATGCCGTTGAGGATCGAGCCCATCGCGTGCTCGCGGATGCCGAAGTGCAGCGTCCGGCCGTACGGGCTGGTCTTCCACATTTCGGTGGAAGCCTTCTCCGGGCCGAACGAGTCGGCCCCCTTCATGGTGGTGTTGTTGCTCTCCGCGAGGTCCGCGGAACCGCCCCACAGCTCGGGAAGCGGCTCGGCGAGCGCGTTGAGCACCTCACCGGAGGCCTTGCGGGTCGCGATGCCCTTGGCGTCCGGCTCCCACGTCGGCAGGTTGTCCGCGAAGCCCTCGGGCAGCGTGCGGGTCGACATCCGGTCCGCGATCTTCTTGCGCTCCGGGTTGGCGGCGCCCCACGCCTCGAACTTCTCCTGCCATTCGGCGCGGGCGGTCTTGCCGCGGTCGACGGCCTGGCGGGTGTGCGTGATCACCTCGTCGTCGACCTGGAAGTTCTGCGCGGGGTCGAAGCCCAGGATCTCCTTGACCGCGGCGACCTCTTCGGCGCCGAGCGCGGCGCCGTGCGCCTTGCCGGTGCCCATCTTCTTCGGCGCCGGGTACCCGATGACGGTCTTCAGCGCGATGAACGACGGGCGCTCGGTCTCGGCCTTCGCGGCCTTGATGGCCTCTTCGATCGCGACGACGTCCTCGCCACCCTCGACGACCTGGGTGTGCCACCCGTACGCCTCGTAGCGCTTCACGACGTCCTCGGACAGCGCGATCTTGGTGTCGTCCTCGATCGAGATCTCGTTGTCGTCCCAGAAGACGATGAGGTTGCCCAGCTCCTGGCGGCCGGCGATCGAGGAGGCCTCGGCGGTGACGCCCTCTTCGATGTCACCGTCGGAAGCGACGACGTAGACGTAGTGGTCGAAGATGCTCTCGCCCTGCGGGGCGTCCGGGTCCAGCAGGCCACGCTCGCGGCGCGCCGCCATCGCCATGCCGACCGCGTTGGCCAGACCCTGGCCGAGCGGGCCGGTGGTGGTCTCGACGCCCTTGGTGTGGCGGTACTCCGGGTGACCCGGGGTCTTCGAGTCCCACTTGCGCAGCTGCTTCAGGTCTTCCAGCTCCAGGCCGAATCCGGCGAGGTACAGCTGGATGTAGAGGGTGAGGCTCGAGTGACCGGCGGAGAGGACGAAGCGGTCACGCGCGGGCCACTCGGGGTCCGCCGGGTCATGACGCAGCGTCCGCTGGAAAAGCGTGTACGCGAGCGGCGCCAGGCTCATCGCCGTGCCGGGGTGACCACTGCCGCAGTTCTCGACCGCGTCCGCGGCGAGCACCCGAACGGTGTCGACGGCCCGCGTGTCGAGGTCGGTCCAGTCGGCGGGCACGTTGCGCCGGAGGAGTGGGTTCTTCTCGCTGGTAGAGGCGGTTTCGGACACTGAACTCGAACTCCCCGTCATCAGGTTGTGGCTTCTCTTCCCTCGTGGGTAACCCACGTGTACCGCTACTAATCTCAATCGATCCGGAAGGGACGATATTCCTGGTCCGGGCCGTTCGCAGGGGCACGCCGCGAGCTACCGCGGCCAGCCTAATGGTTCGGCCGGTCGAGGACCCGCGATCACCCTCTGGAAACAGCACGTCTAACATCGGGGAAGGGTTCAGAACACGGGGATCCGGGGCCGCCACATCACCCGGAAGCCTGGTGGACCCGGCCCGAAAACTGACGCAGGGAGTGAAATGTCGTTGGTGAACGCTGCGCACGGACGCAGTGACAGCACCAGCGCCGTACATCCGACCGGTGAACGACCGCACGGTGGCCGGCGAACAATCCGCCAGGTCGTCGGCGCGTACGCCGCCCTCGCGAAGCCCAGGGTGATCGAGCTCCTTCTCGTCACCACGATTCCCGCGATGTTCCTTGCGGGACGGGAAATCCCGTCGCCGTGGCTGGTACTCGCGACGCTTGTGGGCGGCACCATGGCCGCCGGTAGCGCCAACGCCTTGAACTGCGTCATCGACGCGGACATCGACAAGGTGATGAACCGCACGAAGCGCCGCCCGCTGGTGAAGGAGTCGGTGCCCCGGCGCGGCGCGCTGATCTTCGGTCTCGTGCTCGGTGTCCTGTCCGCCGTGGTGCTCTATTTCACGGTGAACCTGCTCTCGGCGATTCTCGCGATCGCGACGATCTTGTTCTACATCTTCGTCTACACGCTCGTGCTGAAGCGGCGTACGTCACAGAACGTGGTCTGGGGCGGTGCGGCGGGCTGCATGCCGGTGATCATCGGCTGGGCAGCCGTCACCGGCACCGTCGAGTGGCCCGCGTTCGTGATGTTCGGCGTCATCTTCTTCTGGACCCCGCCGCACACCTGGGCGCTGGGCATGAAGTACCGGGACGACTACGAGCGTGCCGGTGTGCCGATGCTGCCGGTGGTCGCCACCCCGCAGCACGTGGCACGGCAGATCGTCATCTACTCGTGGGTGATGGTCGCCTGGACGCTGCTGCTGGTCCCGGTGACGAGCTGGATCTACACCACGTTCGCGATCCTGGCGGGCGGCTGGTTCCTCTTCTACGCGCACAGCCTGAACGCGGCGGTGCGGCGTGGCGAGGAGACCAAGCCGATGTCGCTGTTCCACCGGTCGAACACGTACCTGATGATCGTGTTCGTCGCGCTGGCCGTCGACTCGGCCATCGGCCTGCCCGTCATCGGCCTGCCTTTCTGATCTTGTTGCGCGTGAAGGCCCCCCTTCCCTCGGCTCAGCCGAGGGAAGGGGGCCTTCACGCGCAACGCGCTCGGGTCGCGACATTGGAACGCGCGGATCCGCTTGGTCGCGCACGCTCCAGCGCTCTCAACAGGAAGGTTGCCCCCAATGTGGCATTGGGGACGCTCAACGTCCCCAATGCCACATTGGGGGCAACCGGAGGATGATCGGACCCGGCTTCTCAAGGGGTGGCGCGCGTTGCCCAGCCCGGTTACCCGTCAGTACCGTCCGGCGGAGTGACGAGTACAACCGAGCGCCCGGCCGCGGTCCGAGTCGAGCGCAGGACCATGGCGGTCGCCTGCCTGGTCGTCTTCACCGCGCAGATGGCGACGACGATCTACCTCCCCTCCCTCCCGATGATCGAGCGCGACTTCGCGGTGTCGCGCGGCTTCGCGGCGCTCTCGGTCTCACTGTTCGTCGTCGGCGCGGCGGCGCCGGTGGTGCTCTGGGGCCGCGCGGCCGACCGGCTCGGTAGGCGTGCCGCGCTGCTCAGCGCGCTGGGCCTGTTCGTCGTCTCCAGCGCGGTCCTCATCGCGAACACCTCGCCGGCGTGGCTACTCGTTCTCCGTTCCCTGCAAGGGATCGGCGCAGGGGGTGCGGCCATCATCGCCCGTATCGCCGTCCGTGACCTCGGCGACGGCGACGCGCTCGCCAAACGGCTTTCGGTGCTGTCCATCGCGTTCGTCACCGCGCTCGGCGACGGGCAGTTCGTCGGCGGGCTGATCGGAGAGTGGCGGGGCGGGTTCGTCGTGCTGGCGGCGGCGGGTGTGCTCTGCGTCATCGGCACGCTCACGATTCCGCTCGGCCGGGGCCGCGAGGAGAAGACGGGCATGCTCCGGATCTACTTCCGGATCCTCAGCGTCCCGGCCTTCCTGCGGCCGACGATCGCGGCGGGGCTCGGCTTCGCGACGATCGTGCTCCTGCAGGAGGTCGCGCCGTTCGTCTTCCAGCAGCGCTTCGGACTGAGCGTGGACCAGTACGGCAGCCTCGGCCTCCTGTTCGGCCTGGCCTACTTCGGCGGCGCGTTGCTGGTCAACCGGCTGGCGGGCCGCAAGGGTTCGCCGTGGGTGATGCGGGCGGGCGCGCTGGTCATGACCGGCGCCGGTGCGCTGACGATCGCCTTGTGGCTCGTGCCCGCGATCCCGCTCACGGCCGCACTCGTGACGTTCATCGCGTTGTACTGCGGGATCACCTTCGGCCAGGCCGCGCTCTTCCCGAGCAGCATGGCCGTCGCGGTGAGCGAGGTACCCGGACAGGGCGCCTACGCCGTCGCGCTGTGCGGGTTCGTCGCGCAGTCCATCGCGGGCGTCGCGGCCACCTTCGCCGCGCTGCTCCACGAAAACGTCGTGTGGGCGAGCGTCGCCACAGGTCTGTCCCTCGGGGCCTTCCTCCTGGTCCGGGTGACCGCGAGGGAATGAGATGATGGCGGGCGCCGTTGTAAACCTTTCGGCCCCTGTCCCACCTCTCGAAAGCAGGCTGCTTTGTCCGTGTCCCCGGACCGGGAACTCGACGCGATCGAGCAGGACGTCGCGCTCGAGCAGGAGTACGTCACCACCCTTTACCGCAAGCTCGACGTCGAACGCGCCGAGGCACAGCGCAGGCTCGACCAGACACTGCGCCAGACCGGCGGCACCCCACAGGCGCGCACCGAACGCGACGTCGCCACGACGCTGTACACCGACAGGCTGGCCCAGCTGGGCTCCGTCGAGCAGGGCCTGTGCTTCGGCCGCCTCGACTTCCTCCCCGAGCACGCGGAGGAGACCACCTACATCGGGCGGCTCGGGCTCTTCGACGAGGACGACGACTACCGCCCGCTGCTCGTCGACTGGCGCGCGCCGGTCGCGCGGCCGTTCTATCTGGCGACCGCCGCTTCACCCGAAGGTGTCCGCCGGAGGCGGCACATCCGGTCGCTGAGCCGGAAGGTCGTCGGCGTCGACGACGAAATCCTCGACCTCTCCGCCGCGGACCAGGGGCAGGACCTCGGTCTCGCGGGAGAGGCGGCGCTGCTGGCCGCGCTCGAACGCCGTCGCACCGGTGAAATGAGCGACATCGTCGCCACCATCCAGGCCGAGCAGGACCGCATCATCCGCGCGACGCCCAACGGCGTGCTCGTGGTCCAGGGCGGCCCCGGCACCGGCAAGACCGCGGTCGCGCTGCACCGCGCCGCGTATCTGCTCTACACGCACCGGCAGCAGCTCACCACGCGCGGCGTGCTCGTGGTCGGGCCGAACAGCACGTTCCTCCGTTACATCGGGCAGGTCCTGCCGTCGCTCGGCGAGACCGGCGTGCTGCTGGCGACGATCGGGCAGCTGTACCCGGGTCTGGACGCCACCGGCCCGGTCACGCGTGAGGCCGCCGAGGTCAAGGGCCGGGCGGTGATGGCCGACGTGCTGGCCGACGCGCTCCGCGACCGTCAGCGGGTGCCGCAACCGGTGCTGGAGATCGAGTTCGAGCGCGAGATCCTGATGCTCGACCGCAAGACCTGCACCGAGGCGCGGACGCGGGCCCGCCGCTCGCGCCGTCCGCACAACCTCGCCAGGCGGATCTTCGTCTCGGACCTCCTCGACGCGCTGACCCGTCAGGCCGCCCGGAAACTGGGGGAGGACCTGCTCGACGCGCGGGACGTCCAGGACATCCGGGCCGAGGTCGCCGCCGACAAGAACGTGGCCGCCGCGATCGACGGGCTGTGGCCGACGCTCACCCCCGAGATCGTGCTCGACGAGCTGTTCGCCGACCGCGAACGGCTGCGCGTCGCGGCCGGGAAAGCCTTGTCCGAAACCGATCGGGAGCGTCTCTACAGCCCGACGGACACGCCGTGGAGTCCGGCCGACGTCCCGCTGCTCGACGAACTCGCCGAGCTGCTCGGTGAGGACGACACCGATGCCCGCGCCGAGCGCGCCCGCCGCGAACGGGAAGACCGCGCCTACGCGGAAGGCGTGCTCGACATCCTCGAACAGGACGAGGAGATCGTCGACGAGGAGCTGCTGCGGGTGGGCGACGTGCTCGACGCCGAACTGTTCGCCGAACGTCAGCAGCGCCGCAGCGAGATGACCGCGGCGCAACGGGCCGCGCAGGACCGGACCTGGACCTTCGGGCACGTGATCGTCGACGAGGCGCAGGAACTGACCGCGATGGACTGGCGGCTGCTGATGCGCCGTTCGCCGAACCGGTCGATGACGCTGGTCGGTGACGTCGCGCAGACCGGCGCTTCCGGCGGCGCGCGATCCTGGGGTGAGGTGCTCTCGCCCTACGTCGCCGACCGCTGGCGACTCGAAGAGCTGACGGTGAACTACCGGACCCCGGCCGAGATCATGGTCGTCGCGTCCCGCGTGCTCGCCGACGTCAACCCGGAGCTCGAAGCGCCGGTTTCGGTGCGGGAGACGGGATTCGAGCCTTGGCTGCGTTCCGTGGAGCCGTCGGAGCTCGGCACCGACCTGCCGGGGATCGTCGACGCCGAACTGTCCGCTGTGGACGGTGGGACGGTCGCCGTGCTGTGCCCGGCCTCCCGGGTCGCTCCCGTCTCCGAGACGCTCGGCGAGGCGGGGGACCGGGTGTCGGTGATGGCGGTGGACCGGGCGAAGGGCCTCGAGTTCGACTCCGTGGTGCTGATCGCGCCGGACGAGGTCGTCGCCGAGTCGCCGCGCGGCCTCAACGATCTTTATGTGGCCCTGACCAGGGCGACCCGTCGGATGGGCGTAGTGCAGACCGGTGACCTTGTTCCGGCGCTGGAGGGTCTTGGCTAAGGTCGGCCGCATGCGCACATTCGGCAAGATCGTGGTCATCGGCGCGGGCGTCCTCGCCCTGGCGGCCTGTGGCGAGAAATCGAACACCGCAGGTTCCGCCCAGTCGTCCTCCGGTGCGGCCCCCGCGTCGGCGTCGTCGTCCTCTTCGGCCGCGGCCGCCCCGAAGGGCAAGGAATGCACGGCGGACGACGTCAAGACCACCGGGAAGTTCGGGGAGGCGCCGACCATCACCATCCCGGACGACTGCGACCCGCCGAAGAAGCTCATCACCAAGGACCTCGAGCCCGGCACCGGCGAGGGCGCCAAGGCGGGCGCGAACCTGAAGATGAACTATTCGCTGGTCACCTGGTCCAACAAGCAGAAGCTGGACAGCTCGTTCGACCGGGGCGAGCCGTTCGACCTGACGCTCGGCGCCGGCGACGTCATCAAGGGCTGGGACCAGGGCCTCGATGGGATCAAGCAGGGAGCGCGGCGCCTGCTGATCATCCCGCCGGACCTCGGCTACGGCCAGGGCGGCAACGGCATCGCGCCGAACGAGACCCTGGTGTTCGTCACCGACGCGGTGAGTGTCCCGACAGCCAAGGGCTGATGGGCACTTCGGACGGCCGAGTCTACCGTGGACGGGTCCGTGAAGGCCTCCTTGAGGGACTCTGGGTCCCTCAAGGAGGCCTTCACGGAACTGGGCGCGCCAGCCGAGGCGTCAGCCGGCGTACTCCCAGGTGAGCAGGGTGACCTCGACGCCCTTCTCGATCTCGACCTTGGGCGGCAGGTCGGCGGGGACGTAACCCGCGCGGCGGGCGACGGCCTCGCTCGCCGCGTTCTGAGAGTCGATCCGCAGCCGAAGCGGGCTGAGCCCGAGCTGCAGCGCGTACGCGGTGAGCACCCGGAGAGACCGTGCCGCGAGATCTTGGCCGCGGTGGGCGCGCCCGACCATGTAGCCGAGTTCGACCGGGTCCGACGGCTCTCCCGGCAGCATCAGCACCACCTCGCCGAGCGGCTCGCTCCCGTCGGTCGTGATGGCGAACCGGAGTCCTTTGCCTTCCGCACGACGGTTGACGCACTTCGCGTAGTGGGCCTTCGCGGCCACCTCGTCGAACGGTGAGGCCAAGGGGGTGAACCGCGCGACGGCGGGGTCGTCGAACAGCTCGGGCATCCCCGCGACGTCGTCTTCGGTCCACTCCCGCAGGACGAGCCCCTCGCCTTCGAGCCGGACCTCCTCCGGCCAGAGCACCGTCACGGGATCAGCAGGAGCTTGCCGGTGGTACGGCGCCCCTGGAGGTCTTCGTGTGCCTGACGGGCGTCTCCCAACGGGTACCGGCCGCCGATCCGGATGTTCAGCGAGCCGTCCTGAACGGCGGTGAACAGTTCGTTCACCCGCCACTCCAGTTCCTCGCGGGTGAGCACGTAATGCGCGGAGGTCGGGCGGGTGAGGTACACCGAGCCGCTGCGGTTGAGCAGTTGCGGGTCGATCGGCGGCACCGGGCCGCTGGCCGCGCCGTAGAGGGCGAGCAGGCCGCGGATCTTCAGGCTCGCCAGGCTGCCGTCCACAGTGGACTTGCCGACGCCGTCGTAGACCACCTCGACGCCCTTGCCGCCGGTGAGGTCTCGGGTGGCCTTCGCGAAGTCGACCTGGTCGTAGCGGATGACGTCGTCGGCGCCCGCCTGCTTGGCGAGTCCGGCCTTCTCGTCGGTGGAGACGGTGCCGATCACGCGGGCGCCGCGCGCCTTGGCCAGCTGGACGAGCAGCAGGCCCATCCCGCCCGCGGCGGCGTGGATCAGCACGTCGTCACCGGCCTTGACCTCGTAGGTCGAGGCGATCAGCGCGTGCGCGGTGATGCCCTGGAGCATCGTGGCGGCGGCGGTCTCCTCGGTCACGCCGTCGGGGATCTTCACCGCGATCGTGGCGGGGAGCAGACGGCGCTGCGCGTAGCTGCCGAGCGAACCCTGCCAGGCGACCCGGTCGCCGACGGCGAAACCGGTGACGTCCGCGCCGACCGCGGCTACCGTGCCCGCGCCCTCCATGCCAAGGACGAACGGCGTGTCGATCGGGTAGATGCCCTCGCGGTGATAGGTGTCGATGTAGTTGACGCCCGCCGCCGCGACGTCCACGAGCAGTTCCCCGGCTCCGGGATCGCCGACCTCGACTTGCGCCAGCTCAAGGACTTCGGGACCGCCGGTTCGCCGGATCTGCACTGCCGTGGGCATACATCCTCCTCGTTCAAGGTCGTTCCGACCGGGACAACTATGGCCGACGCCACGGTTATTCCGCGTCGCGGGCCTTTCGCGGTTAAGCTCTGGCCGTGGCTGAGACCGAAGAGAAGACCGAGACCGCCGCCCCCACGTCGCGCCAGGTCGCGGCCGCCCGTGACTTCGTGAAGCGGCACGGGAAGCCGTCGCGCGCGGTGGTGGAGAACATCGGCCGGATCGCCGCCAGGGTCGTGCTCGTCGGCGCCGACGGCGCGCTCGGCGACGTCGTCGTCGCCTCCGTGGAGGCAGGCGAGGCGCTGGTCGAGGCCGTCGAAGACCTCGAACCCGCCGAATGGGACAGCGAGACCGTGAAGGCCACCAAGATCGGCCCCGAGCACCGCCGCCGGATGGCGGGGAAGTGAGCGGGTCCGCGATCTTCGTCGCCTGCTCCGCCCTGCCGGAGGGCGACGGCGACGAGCACGCCGTTCCCGAGGCGCTGGCCGACCTCGGTTTCAAGACCCGCTGGGCCGCCTGGGACGACACGACCGTCGACTTCGGCGCGGCGGACATCGTCGTGCTGCGCGCCACCTGGGATTACGCCGAGCGCCGCGACGAGTTCCTGTCCTGGACCGAATCCGTGCCCACGCTGGCCAATGCGGCCGAAGTCGTGCGGTGGAACACCGACAAGTCCTATCTGGCCGAACTGGGTGACGCCGGGGTCGCGGTCGTGCCGACGACCTTGATCGCGCCCGACGACCCGGCCCCGCGCTGGCCCAAGGGCGAGTTCGTGCTGAAGCCCGCCGTCGGTGCCGGCTCGCGAGGAGCCGGCCGGTTCACGGCGGGCGACGCGGCCGCCGCTCATCTCGCCGGGCTGCAAGCGGACGGGAACACCGTGCTTCTTCAGCCATATCAGTCCAGTGTGGACAGTGACGGTGAGATCGCGCTGGTGTACTTCGGTGGCGTGTATTCGCACGCGTTCTCGAAGGCCGCGATGCTGGGCCGGGAGCTCGACGAGTCCGGCCTGTACGTGACGGAAAAGCTCGCGCCCGTGCAGCCTGCCCCAGGCTTCCGCGCGCTGGCCGAAGACGCTTTGGACGCGACAGCGGCGCTGCTGGGCATCCTGCGCGCGGAACTGCTCTATGCCCGCGTCGACCTTGTCGCCGGGCCGGACGGCAGGCCGTTGCTGCTGGAACTGGAGCTCGTCGAGCCTTCGCTCGGGTTCCGGCAGACCGAGGCCGCCGCGGCTTGGCGCTTCGCGTCGGCTGTGCGGCAGCAACTCGCCTGACCCGCCTCACCACGTGAGATGAAGGGGCCTTTCATTGCAAAATTTGCAATGAAAGGCCCCTTCATTGCAGCCGTCGCCCAGGGCAACTACCGCATTCAGGTGACCAACTGCGAAGAGGGTGTCAGGCCGGTTTGACGCGTTTCGCCGCGAGGCGCTCCGGCTTCGGCCACCGCACATCGCGCGCCCAGCCGAACTTCTCGAACAGCCAGATCACCCGCGCCGACACGTCGACCTGCCCGCGCAGGACACCGTGCCGCGCGCAGGTCGGGTCGGCGTGATGAGAGTTGTGCCACGACTCGCCCATGGACAGGATCGCCAGCGGCCAGAAGTTCGCCGCCTTGTCGCGGCTGGCGAACGGGCGCTCGCCGACCATGTGGCAGATCGAGTTCACCGACCAGGTGACGTGGTGCAGGAACGCGATCCGGACCAGCCCGGCCCAGAAGAACCCGGTCACCACACCCCACCACGACCAGCTGAGCAGCCCGCCGAGCACCGCGGGCAACAGCAGGCTCAGCGTGATCCACAGCCAGAAGTAGCGGTTGACCACGCGAAGGTCCTTGTCGGCCACCAGGTCCGGCGCGAAGCGGTCGTAGTTCGTCACCTCACGGCTGAACATCCAGCCCATGTGAGCGTGCCAGAAGCCGCGCAGCAGGGCCGACGGCGACGTCCCGAACAGCCAGGGGGAGTGCGGGTCGCCTTCGCGGTCGGCGAAGGCGTGGTGGCGACGGTGGCTGGCCACCCAGAAGATGACCGACCCCTGCACCGCGAAACTCCCGGCGATGGCGAGCGCGATCCGGAGCGGCCGTCCGGCCTTGAAGGCGCCGTGGGTGAAGTAGCGGTGGTATCCGACGGTCACCCCGAGCGTCCCGACGGTGTAGAACACGGCCGCCAGCACGAGATCGACCCAGGTCATGCCCCAGCCCCACACGATCGGCACCGCGGCGAGCAACGCGACGAACGGGACCAGCAGGAAGGTCTTGAGGATCAGCATCTCCCCGGAGCCTCGCCGGTGGGAGATCAGGGGTTTGGACGGACTGGCCGGTGCGTCCGGCTCGGTGCTGGCGGTCATACGACACCTCGTGCCTCGACTCGGTGGTGAACCCCCGTGCGGGGCACCGAAACGCAGCGTAAGGGCAGCGTCTGGCGAGCACGCCGCCCGGGGGTTACGTCCGGTTTGCCAGGGGGTCAGTTCGAAGTGGCGAGTTCCCGCTCAGAGGCGTGGGAAACCGGCGCCGGACCACGATCACGTGAGCCGCACCACAGTGCCGCGGTCGAGATGATCACCAGTGCGGAGCCGAGGACGTGGAAGGACACCAGCGCTTCCGGCACGCCGAGTGCGTACTGCACCGAGCCCACGACGCCTTGGAGGACCGCGACGATCCACACGATGGTGTAGCGCCGCCACAACTGCTTCGGCGTCTCGCCCCGCATCAGCTGGAGCCCGAAGACGGCCAGCACGATCAGGTAGACCACCAGCAGTCCGCCGTGCACCTGGGTGAGCGTCTCGATCGGGGCCTGGAGCCGGTGGGTGCCGGGGTCGCCGCCGTGCGGGCCCGCGCCGGTCACGGTGGTGCCCGCCACCAGGACGGCCCACATCGACGCGGCGAGCGCGATCAGCGTCTTGCGGCCCGCGTCCGGGATCAGCCAGCGGGCGGGCTCGTCACCCTCCTTGAACGCCCGCAGCAGCAGCACCGCGAGCCAGACCAGGGGAGTGGAGGCCAGGAAGTGGAGCGCGACGGTCCACCATTCGAGTTTGGCGAGCACGGTGATCCCGCCGACGACGGCCTGCAGCATCACGCCGGCGGGCATCGTCCAGGCCAGCTTCACCAGACGACGACGGCTCGGGTGCTCGATCTGCACCCGCCACGCGGTGATCACGCACAGCGCGGCGACGGCGATGACGACGCCGGTGAGCATCCGGTTGCTGAACTCGATCCACTGGGTGAGCGCGTCGAATTCGGGGTGCGCGACCGGCACGATGCTGCCTTCGACGCACTGCGGCCAGGTCGGGCAGCCGAGGCCCGAACCCGTGACCCGGACGACCGAGCCGGTGACGCCGATTCCGGCCTGGGCGATCACCGCCGCTATCGCGACCGCCCGCTGGACCGCGAACGAGGGATACGGCAGACGCGCTACAAGGCTCTGGAACGGCACCGTCCGATGCTAGAACGCCGTTCCTGAGAGCGTTCCACCGGCCACACGCGGTGTGTCGGCCACCTCAGGTCAGCTTCGTGGTCTTGCTCGCCAGCGCACCCGCGACGACGCCCCAGCCGGCGAGCACCGCGAACGGGCCCCACCCGAACGAACCGTCCAGCAGCACCGACCGCAGGCCTTCGGCGAGCGCGCCCGAGGGCAGCAGTTCGACGATCCACGCGACGCCGGACGGCATCGTCGACGGCGCCAGCAGGATGCCGCCCGCGCCCAGCAGCACGAACCAGACGATGTTCGCCAGCGCCAGCACGGCCTCCGCGCGCAGCGCCCCGCCGAGCAGCAGGCCCAGCGCGCCGAACGCGAGGGTGCCGACGAGCAGGAACGGGATCGCGCCGAGGAGTCCGCCCAGCGACGGCGACCAGCCCAGCAGTGCGGCCACGGCACCGAGGATCACCGCCTGCAGCGCGACCACGACCAGCGCGGCGGCCACCCGACCGGCGATGAGCAGCCAGCGAGGCAACGCCGTGGCGGAAAGCCGTTTGAGGACGCCGTAGCGGCGGTCGAAGCCCAGTGCGATGGCCTGTCCGGTGAACGCGGACGACATCACCGCGAGCGCCAGGATCCTCGGCGTGATCCAGTCCACTTTGGACGTCGAACCGAGCTGGGCCGACGGCAGGATGTCCAGCAGCGACAGGCCGATCAGCAGCGCGAGCGGGATGAGCAGGGTCAGCAGGATCTGCTCGCCGTGGCGCAGGGTCAGGCTCGCCTCGACCTTCGCGTGCGTGCGCAGCATCTTGCCGAGCGAACCGCGGCCGGGGGCCGGGGTGAACGTGCCCGCGGCGAACCGCGGCGTCGGTGTGGTGGTCATGCGCGCAGTTCCCGTCCGGTCAGCTCCAGGAAGACCTCTTCCAGCGTGCGCCTGCCGACCTGCAGTTCCTCCGGCATGACGCCCTGCTGGGCGCACCACGCCGTCACCGTCGACACCACCTGCGGGTCGATCGCGCCTTCGACGAGGTACGTCCCCGGCGCGGACTCGTGCACGAGATGCCCCTCGGGCAGCGCCGCGGTCAGCAGCGCGGTGTCGAGCCGCGTTCGTGCCTTGAAACGCAACTGCGCCGTCTCACCGGCCTCGACGGTCAGCGACTGCGGAGTGCCTTCGACGACGACCTTGCCGTGGTCCACGATCACCACGGTGTCGGCCAGCGTTTCGGCCTCCTCCATCAGATGGGTGGTGAGCAGCACACTGACGCCGTCGGCGCGCAGTGCGCCGAGCAGATCCCAGACCAGGCGGCGGGCCTGCGGGTCCATGCCCGCCGTCGGCTCGTCGAGGAAGAGCAGTTCCGGGCGGCCGACGAGCGCGCAGGCGAGCGAGAGCCGTTGCTGCTGCCCGCCGGAGAGCCGTTTGAACGGCGTCTTCCTCGCTCCCGAAAGACCGAGGACATCCAGCAGCCAGGCGGGTTCGAGCGGGTTCGCCGCACACGCGGCGACCAGTCCGAGCATCTCGTCGGCGCGGACGCCGGGATACGCGCCGCCGCCCTGGGGCATCACGCCGATCCGCGGCCGCAGCGCGGATCCGTCGTGCGAAGGATTGAATCCCAGCACGCGGACTTCGCCTTCGTCAGGCCGCAGGAAACCTTCGCAGATCTCGACGGTGGTGGTCTTGCCGGCCCCGTTCGGGCCGAGCAACGCGAGCAGCGTGCCACGTTCCATCCGCAGGTCGAGTCCATCGACGGCGGTGGTGGATCCGTAGCGTTTCACCAGCCCGGTGATCTCGACGGCGGGGGTGTTCACGACAGGTCACGATACGGCCTCACGCCGGGACCGAATGCTCCGGGGACGGTCTGGACAGCAGCAGTGGTGAGAGGCGGTGGACGATGAACAGCCCCAGCAACGTGACGACCCCGGCGGCGGCCCACGCGAACGGCAGGACGAAGCCGCGGCCTTCGAAGGTGCTTCCCGTCGTCGGCAGCAGGAACGGCAGGACGGCGGTGACGATCGTCGCCGCGATGCGGAACCGCGAGGTCCCGGCCGCCGCGGCGAGCGGGATGATGGCCCACAGCAGGTACCAGGGCTGGAGCGCGACGTGCAGCACCATCACCGCGCCCAGCGAGACACCGAGGCCGATGATCGGCCGGTAGCGCCATTTGAAGCTGTCCCAAAGGAACTTGACCGTGACCGCGCCCGCGACGAGATAGCCGAGCGCGCCGAGGATCGGCACCATCGCGTTGGTGTGGTTGCCGAGGCCGAGGGCGATGCCAAGGACGCCGCCGAGCGCGGCGAGCTCCGACGTCGGCGAGATCCACGAGCGGACCAGCCCCGGCGTCCCGAGCGCGCCGACCCAGCCGAAACCGAGGCCGGTGCCGTAGCAGACCGCCACCAGGACCACCCCGAACAGCAGCGCCATCGGCACCGCGGCGGTGACCAGGTCCTTGATCCGGCCGTGCCAGCGTCTGGCCACCATCACGGTGAAGAACGGCAGCGCCAGGATCGCGTTGATCTTCACCGCGACGCCGAGGGTGATGAGCGCCACCCCGAGCCCGATGTAGAGCAGTTCACCCTTGGCCAGCGGGGGAGGCGCGTCGTGCTTGAACCGCACCGGCATCCGCTGGAGACCGACCTCCAGCCCGGCCACCATGAGCCCGATCGCCAGTGCGTCGTTGTGGGCGCCCGCGACGAAGTGGAAGATCAGCAGCGGGTTCGCCGCGCCGAGCCACAGCGCGGTCGCGGGCTGCACGCCGAACCGCCTGGCCAGCCGGGGCAGCGCCCAGATGATCAGGATGACGCCGATGAGCGCGAGCCCGCGCTGCAACAGCACCCCGGTGACGATGTTGCCGCTGCTCAGCGGGGCGAGCCAGCCGCCGAGGCGCAGCAGGAGCGGACCGTAGGGCGCCGGGGTCTCGCGCCACATGTTGGAGACGCCCGAGGTCAGCGGGTCGGACACGCCGAGCGCTTCGGCCGGGCCGAGTGAGTACGGGTCCATCCCGCGGGCGACGATCTCGCTCTGCGCGAGATAGCTGTAGACGTCGCGGGAGAACAGCGGCGGGATGACCAGCAGCGGCGCGCACCAGAGCGCGATGGTGCGGGCGAGCTGGCCCTGGGTGGCGAGGCGGCGGCGCGCGGGCTGGGCGAACCGGCCGAGCAGCAGCCAGCTGAGCACGATGATCGCCATCCCCGCCAGGCCCATCGCGAGCGAGACCATCGGGATGCGGGTGAACAGCCGCAGGACCGGGATCTCCTGCACCGGGTTGATCACCGACGCGGCGCCCGCGCCGAGCGAGCCGAGCGCGAGGAACAGGGAACCGACCGCGCCGAACCGGCGGACCACGTTCAGGCCGCGCAGTTCCTTGTCGTCCAGCGGCTCCGGTTCGTGCGGGTGCCCGGGGGTGAGCGTCGCCACCGAACCCGTCGCCGGGTCTTCCGGCTCTGCCCCGTCCGTGTCCCGCTGCGCCGGGTGATCGCCCACTACCACGCAGGAAGGGTAGCGATGCCGGGAACAACGCGACTCGGCACCTGGTTGCGGTGGTTGCGCGTGCAAGGAGCGCAACCCGGCACCTACTCGCGTCAGAGCAGGCGTGAAGTGACCCACGCCACTCCGTGAGGCACCCCTCTTTGCCGTCTCCCCGGAAATACGTCACACTTGTGTTGTGAAAAAGACGGGGACACGGAACGAGGCCGGTGGCGACATGCTCCGCGCCGAGGTTCAGCCTGTCCCCGCGCAGATCGGCCCCGAGGGCCGGACCAGGCATGAAGTGGCCCGCTTGCTGCTGGAACAGGGTCCGATGACCGCCGTCGTGGTGGCCGAGCAGCTGGGCATCAGCGCCGCCGCCGTCCGCCGTCACCTCGACGCGCTGCTCGCCGACGGCGAGGCCGAAACCCGGGACGCACCCCGCCGTGGCCCCCGCGGACGCGGCCGTCCCGCCAAGAACTTCCTGCTGACGGAAGCCGGCCGGGCCCGGTTCGGGCACGCCTACGACGACCTCGCTTCCTCGGCCATCCGCTTCCTCGCCGATCACGCCGGGGAAGACGCCGTGAAGGCCTTCGCGGAGGCACGAGTCGCCTCGCTGGTCGGCCCGCATCAGGACGCGATCACCAAGCACGCGGACCCCGCCGCTCGCGCCGAGGCCCTCGCTGCGGCGTTGACCAGGGAGGGTTACGCTGCGTCGACCCGTCAGGTCGGTGTCGGTGAACAGCTCTGCCAGCACCATTGCCCGGTCGCCCACGTCGCCGCCGAGTTCCCTCAGTTGTGCGAAGCCGAGACAGAAGCCTTCGCGGAACTTCTGGGCACCCACGTCCAGCGACTGGCGACCATCGCACGCGGTGACAACGCGTGCACCACACACGTACCCGCCGCTTCGGCGGGTCACCCGGCCACACCTGGGCCGGGAAGCACGGCGCCCTCCTCTGGGCGCACAGCACGGATCCCGAATGGAGGGAAACCCGCATGACTGCCGCTGCCGAGCAGCGCACTCCCACCACCGCGCCCATGAGCCAGGAAGAGACCATCGAGTCCCTTGGCAAGTACGCGTTCGGCTGGGCGGACTCCGACGAGGCGGGCTCAACGGCCCGTCGAGGACTGAACGAGGACGTCGTCACCGACATCTCCTCGAAGAAGTCCGAGCCGGAGTGGATGCGCGAAGCGCGACTGAAGGCGCTCAAGCTCTTCGACTTGAAGCCGATGCCCAACTGGGGAGCGGACCTCTCCGGGATCGACTTCGACAACATCAAGTACTTCGTGCGGTCCAGTGAGAAGCAGGCCACCTCCTGGGAAGACCTGCCCGAGGACATCAAGAACACGTACGACCGGCTCGGCATCCCCGAGGCGGAGAAGCAGCGCCTCGTCGCCGGTGTCGCCGCGCAGTACGAGTCCGAGGTCGTCTACCACTCGATCCGTGAGGATCTGGAGGCGCAGGGCGTCCTGTTCCTGGACACCGACACCGCGCTCAAGGAGCACCCGGAGATCTTCAAGGAGTACTTCGGCTCCGTGATCCCGGCCGGGGACAACAAGTTCTCCGCGCTGAACACCGCGGTGTGGTCAGGCGGCTCGTTCATCTACGTGCCCAAGGGCGTCAAGGTGGACATCCCGCTGCAGGCCTACTTCCGGATCAACACCGAGAACATGGGTCAGTTCGAGCGGACCCTGATCATCGTCGACGAAGACGCCTACGTGCACTACGTCGAGGGTTGCACCGCGCCGATCTACCAGTCCGACTCGCTGCACTCGGCGGTCGTGGAGATCATCGTGAAGAAGGGCGCCCGCTGCCGGTACACGACCATCCAGAACTGGTCGAACAACGTCTACAACCTGGTCACCAAGCGCGCCAAGTGCGAAGAGGGCGCGACCATGGAGTGGATCGACGGCAACATCGGTTCCAAGGTCACGATGAAGTACCCGTCCGTGTTCCTCATGGGCGAGCACGCCAAGGGCGAGGTCCTCTCGGTCGCGTTCGCGGGCGAAGGCCAGCACCAGGACGCCGGCGCGAAGATGGAGCACCTGGCGCCGCACACCTCCTCGACCATCGTGTCGAAGTCGGTGGCGCGCGGCGGTGGCCGCACCTCGTACCGCGGCCTGGTCAAGGTCGCGAAGCGGGCGCACCACTCGCGGTCCAGCGTGGTCTGTGACGCGCTGCTCGTCGACACGATCTCGCGGTCGGACACGTATCCGTACGTCGACATCCGCAACGACGAGGTCTCCATGGGCCACGAGGCGACCGTCTCGAAGGTCAGCGAAGACCAGATGTTCTACCTCATGTCGCGCGGTCTCGACGAGGCCGAGGCCATGGCGATGATCGTGCGCGGGTTCGTCGAGCCCATCGCGCGTGAGCTGCCGATGGAGTACGCGCTCGAGCTGAACCGCCTGATCGAGCTTCAGATGGAAGGGTCCGTCGGCTAGTCATGTCGGTTACCGAGAACAACGTTTCCGAAGCGATGCGCGAAGGGGTCGTCATTCCGGCGACCTCTCGCGCGGAGCGCTTCACCTCCTACGACGTCGAGGCCTTCGAGGTCCCCGGCGGTCGTGAGGAGAACTGGCGTTTCACTCCGATGAAGCGGCTGCGCGGCCTGCACGACGGGTCCGCCGCCGCTTCGGGTTCGGCCACTGTGGACGCCGACGCCGCGCCCGAACTGAAGATCGAGCAGGTCGGCCGGGACGACGAGCGCCTCGGCGCCGCGGGTGTCCCGAGCGACCGGATCGCCGCGCAGGCGTACTCCTCGTTCACCGAGGCCACCGTCATCACGGTGCCCAAGGAGACGAAGACGTCGAAGCCGTCGACGGTGAAGATCACCGGCCCCGGCGAGGGCAAGGTCGCCTACGGGCACGTGCAGGTGCGCGCCGAACAGTTCTCCGAGGCCGTCATCGTCCTCGACCACGTCGGCTCCGGCACGTACGCGGACAACGTCGAGTTCGTCATCGGCGATTCGGCGAACGTGACCGTGGTCAGCGTCCAGGACTGGGCCGACGACGCGGTGCACGTCTCCGAGCAGCACCTCAAGCTCGGCCGCGACGCCACGCTGAAGCACATCGTCATCACCCTGGGCGGTGACCTCGTCCGCGTCTCGCCGACGGCGACCTTCGCCGACAAGGGCGGCGACGTCGAGATGCTCGGCCTGTACTTCGCGGACGAAGGACAGCACCAGGAGCACCGTCTCTTCGTCGATCACGCGGTGCCGAACTGCAAGTCGCGCGTGATGTACAAGGGTGCGCTGCAGGGCGACGGCGCGCACACCGTGTGGGTCGGCGACGTGCTGATCCGGGCGGCCGCCGAGGCCACCGACACCTACGAGCTCAACCGCAACCTGGTGCTGACGCCGGGCGCGCGGGCGGACTCGATCCCGAACCTGGAGATCGAGACCGGCGAGATCGAAGGCGCCGGCCACGCGAGCGCCACGGGAAGGTTCGACGACGAGCAGTTGTTCTACCTCCAGTCGCGCGGAATCGGCGAAGACGCCGCGCGCCGCCTGGTCGTACGCGGGTTCTTCCACGAGATCCTGGTCAAGATCGGCGTTCCCGAGGTGCGCGAGCGCCTCGAGGCCGCGATCGAAGCCGAGCTCGAAGCCGTGGGCGTTTAAGTGGCCACGTCCGGAAGTCTGTCGGGGGTCTCGACGGCCCAGCGAAAACCTGGATCCGCCGAATACCCCCAACGAACTTCCGGACACGACCACTAAGCCCTCGTCCGTCCACATCAGACTTTTAGGAAAGAAATGCCTACGCTGGAAATCAAGGATCTGCACGCCTCGGTCACGACCGAGGAGGGCCCCAAGGAGATCCTCAAGGGCGTCAACCTGACCATCAAGTCGGGCGAGACCCACGCGATCATGGGCCCCAACGGTTCGGGCAAGTCCACGCTGTCCTACGCCATCGCCGGTCACCCCAAGTACGAAGTCACCTCCGGGCAGGTCCTGCTCGACGGTGAGGACGTGCTGGAGATGAGCGTCGACGAGCGCGCCCGCGCGGGCCTGTTCCTCGCCATGCAGTACCCGGTCGAGGTGCCGGGCGTGTCCATGTCCAACTTCCTCCGCACCGCGGCCACCGCGGTCCGTGGCGAGGCCCCCAAGCTGCGCCACTGGGTCAAGGAGGTCAAGGAGGAGATGGGCAAGCTGGAGATCTCGTCCGAGTTCGCCGAGCGTTCGGTGAACGAGGGCTTCTCCGGCGGCGAGAAGAAGCGCCACGAGATCCTGCAGCTGGCGCTGCTCAAGCCGAAGATCGCCATCCTCGACGAGACCGACTCCGGCCTCGACGTCGACGCGCTGCGCGTCGTGTCCGAGGGCGTCAACGAGTTCAAGGCCAACAACGACGCCGGCGTCATGCTGATCACGCACTACACGCGGATCCTGCGGCACATCACGCCCGACTTCGTGCATGTCTTCGCGGGCGGCAAGATCGTCGCGTCCGGCGGCCGTGAGCTCGCGGACGAGCTGGAGGAGAACGGCTACGTCAAGTACGCCGGCTCCACCGAGCCCGCCGCCGTCTGATCACTGAACTTCACGACTACACCGAGAGGAGTTGGCCCGATGACCACCACCACGGCTAACTCTGCTGTACCGCTGGACGTAGCGGCCATCAGGGCCGACTTCCCCATCCTGACCCGCACGGTGCGGGACGGGAAACCCTTGGTGTATCTGGATTCCGGTGCGACGTCCCAGAAACCGGCGCAGGTGCTGGAAGCCGAGCGCCGGTTCCTGGAGACCTCGAACGCCGCGGTGCACCGCGGCGCGCACCAGCTCGCCGAGGAAGCGACCGACGCCTACGAGTCCGCCCGCGTGCGGATCGCGGAGTTCGTCGGCGCCTCCCCGCACGAGCTGGTGTTCACCAAGAACGCCACCGAGGGCATCAACCTCGTCGCCTACGCGATGAGCAACGCCGCCACGGCCGGTCCCGGAGCCGAGCGGTTCAAGATCGGTCCCGGCGACGAGATCGTCATCACCGAGATGGAGCACCACGCGAACCTGGTGCCGTGGCAGCAGCTCTGCCAGCGCACCGGCGCGACGTTGAAATGGTTCTCCGTCACCGCCGACGGCCGCCTCGATCTGTCCAATGTGGACGAGCTGATCACCGAGCGGACCAAGGTGCTGGCGTTCACGCACCAGTCCAACGTGCTCGGCACGATCAACCCCGTCGAGTTCCTGGTGAAGAAAGCCCGCAAGGTCGGCGCGCTGGTCGTGCTGGACGCTTGCCAGTCGGTTCCCCACTTTCCCGTGGACTTCCACGCGCTGGACGTCGACTTCGCCGCCTTCGCCGGGCACAAGATGGTCGGCCCGTACGGCATCGGTGTCCTTTATGGACGCCGTGAACTGCTCGAAGCGATGCCGCCGTTCCTGACCGGCGGCTCGATGATCGAGCTGGTCCGCATGGAGCAGACCACCTTCGCCGCGCCGCCGCAGCGGTTCGAGGCGGGCACCCCGATGACGTCGCAGGCCGTCGGCCTCGGCGCGGCCGCGGACTACCTGTCGGCGATCGGCATGGAGCGGGTCGCCGCGCACGAACATCTCCTCACCGAGGCGGCGCTGGCCGGGCTCGGCGAGATCCCGGGCGTGCGGATCATCGGCCCCACCGACATGACCGACCGCGGCGGACTGGTGTCGTTCGTCATCGACGGCGTCCACCCGCACGACTCGGGCCAGGTGCTGGACAGCCTCGGCATCGCCGTCCGCGTCGGGCACCACTGCGCGTGGCCGCTGCACCGGGCCTGCTCGGTGCCCGCGACCGTGCGCGCGTCGTTCTACGTCTACAACACACTGTCCGAAGTAGACGCGCTGGTGAACGGTGTGCGTGAGGCGCAGAAGTTCTTCGGGGTGGCGTGACATGAACCTCGAGAGCATGTACCAGGAGATCATCCTGGACCACTACAAGAACCCGCACGGCCGCGGTCTGCGCGAGCCGTTCGACGCCGAATCGTTCCAGGTCAACCCGACCTGTGGCGACGAGGTGACGCTGCGGGTGAAGGTCGACGACGGGAAGGTCGCCGACGTCTCCTACGAGGGACAGGGCTGTTCGATCAGCCAGGCTTCCACTTCGGTCTTGACGGATCTCGTCGTCGGGCACACCGTGGAGGAGGCGTTCACCACCATGGACGCCTTCGTCGAGCTGATGCAGGGCAAAGGGCAGATCGAACCGGACGAGGAAGTGCTGGAGGACGGCATCGCCTTCGCCGGCGTCGCCAAGTACCCGGCCCGCGTGAAATGCGCCCTGCTCGGGTGGATGGCGTTCAAGGACGCCGTCACCCGCACGACCAACGGAGTTGAGACGGCATGACCGAACAGCAGACCGAAACCCGCGAGGGGCGCACGGCCGCCGACCTCGACGCCGAGACCACCGCCGCCCCGGACAGTGCCGACGTGGCGAAGGTCGAGGACGTCGAAGAGGCGATGCGCGACGTCGTCGACCCCGAACTCGGCATCAACGTCGTCGACCTCGGGCTGGTCTACGGCATCCATGTCGAGGCGGACAACACCGCCACCATCGACATGACCCTGACCTCGGCGGCCTGCCCGCTGACCGACGTCATCGAGGACCAGACCGGAGCCGCCCTCGTCGGCGGCGGAACCGGGCTGGTCAAGGACTTCCGGATCAACTGGGTCTGGATGCCGCCGTGGGGCCCGGAGAAGATCACCGACGACGGCCGCGAACAGCTGCGTGCCCTGGGCTTCACCGTCTGATCCTCTTTCGCGCGCTATGAAAGGTCCTTTCCTTGCAAATTTTGCAAGGAAAGGACCTTTCATTGCATTGGGGGAGGGGTCGAAGTACCTGAAGGTCCCCTTCATTGCGCCCCAAGTACATGAAGGGGGCCTTCATGTACTTGGGGTGCGACTGGGGCGTATAACGGCCTATACCGCGGCCCACGTGCGAGCAGCGATGCGTCCGGTGCGCCCAATGTGGCATTGGGGACGTTGGGTGTCCCCAATGCCACATTGGGCGCATCCCGGGCCCAGCCGAGCCGCGCGCCGCAATAGGGTGCCGGGATGATCGTCCGGTCCATCGCGCTTTTCGCGCTCGCCGCCCTGCTGGAGATCGGCGGCGCCTGGCTGATCTGGCAAGGGGTGCGGGAGCACCGCGGCTACCTCTGGATCGGTGCGGGCATCGTCGCGCTCGGCCTCTACGGTTTCGTCGCGACCTTGCAGCCCGACGCGAACTTCGGCCGCATCCTCGCCGCGTACGGCGGAGTGTTCGTCGCGGGTTCGCTGGCGTGGGGGATGGTCGCCGACGGCTACCGGCCGGATCGCTACGACGTCATCGGTGCCTTGCTCTGCCTGGCCGGGGTCGGCGTCATCATGTACGCGCCCCGGGGCTGAGCGGAAACCGCCGGCGCTAGTCTGCGCTGTGACCGAAACGGACTTCCCCGCTCCGCCCGCGGACGGACCCGGGCCGAAGCGAAGATTCTCCCCGCTCCTGCTCGTGATGATCCTGGTGGCGATCGCCGGCGTGGGCACCGGGGGATATGGCTTCTGGACCCTGATGGCGTACCGGATGACGAGCCTCTCCAGTGGCGTGATGGCTCCGACGATCCCGCGCGGTTCGGCCGTGCTCTATCGCTGGGCCGACGTGCCGGAGATCCCGCGTGGCGCGGTGGTCCTGATGGACCTGAGCGCCTATCCGGGCACGTCGGTCAAAGAGGGTTTGGCCGTTCAGCGGGTGATCGGTGCCGGCGGGGATCGGGTCGTCTGCTGCACGAACGACAACCTGATCTCCGTGAACGGAAAGCCGGTCAAGGAGCCGTACACCGATGACGACAACGGTTACGGGCGCAAGTAGTACCGGCCGTTCAGCGTCCAGGTGCCGCCGGGATCGGTGTACCTCGCCGGCGATGTGCGGAACAACTCCGTGGACTCGCGGCTCTTCGCGGGTATGCCCGGCGACGGTGCCGTCCCTCTGTCCAAGGTTCGCGGCGTCGTCGTCGGAATGGGGAGTCTTCTCGGTGCGGAGCCGTTTCCGCAGACCACCGCGTTCGTCGATGCGGGCCTTCCCGGAGATCCCTTGTCCGACACCGGGTTCCGTACCTCGCGGAACCTCGTGTTCGCCGGTGCCGGGCTCGTCGTCCTCGGTGTCATCGGGACGATCGTGAGCGTTGCCCGGTCCGCCGGAAAACGACGAAGAGCAGCCGCAATCCCACCAGCGCGCTGACCACCAGCAGGTTGTAGCCGAACATCTGGTGCAGTGTGACCCCTGGCAGCATCTGCGGGCCGGTCGCGCTGCCCAGCAGCAGTACGGCCATCAGCCCGGTGGCCGCGCCGACGAACGCCAGCAGGACTTCGTGCACCAGTCCGGTGACCACGTCCCGGTCACGTTCGTCGGAGAACAGCCGGACGTTGACCGAAAGCCTGCCCTGTTCCAGTGCGTTGCCGATCCGGTCGACGCGGCGGGGCAGCCGTCGCAGCACCGGCAAGAGCGCCATCAGTTCGTTGGTGGCCGTGGAGCGCAACGACTCGGGCCGCAGTCCGGCGCCGACCTGCTCGGCGGCGTAGGCGCGGGATTCGACGACGATGTTGAATCCCGGCGCCAGCGCGGCCAGCGTTCCCTCCAAAGTGGCCAGTGCGCGGAACACCGCCGCGATCGGCGGGGGCACGCTGAGCCGGAAGTCGGCGATCACCCGGAACAGGTCGGTGAACATGTCCAGATCCGGGGCCTGTCCGTGGTTGAAATGCTTGGCCACCAACGCTCCCAGTGCCCGCTCCAGTCGTCGCTCCTCGATCTCGTCCGGCCGGTCGACGATCTCCAGCAGACCGTCGCGCAACGCGGCGGGGTCGCCTCGGTCGAGCGCGAGGATGAGGTTCTGCAATCCGGCGCGCAGTCCCGAGTCGAGCCGTCCGACGGAACCGAAGTCGAGCAGGCCCAGCCTGCCGTCGGTGAGCAGCAGGACGTTGCCGGGATGCGGGTCGGCGTGGAAGACGCCGCTGCCCATCACCTGGCCGAGTACGCAGCGCAGCATCGACCGCGCGAGTTTCGCCCGCTCCGCGATCGGGACCTGTTCCCTGGCGGCGGCGAGCGGTTTGCCGTCGAGGCGCCGCATCACCAGGACACGTTCGGTGGACAGTTCTTTGTGGACGGTCGGGATAGCGACTTCGGCGCCGGGGTAGGCCGCGGCGACCGCTTCGATGTTCCTTGCCTCCGTGCGGAAATCGAGTTCTTCGAGCAGCGCGTCGGCGAACCCTTCGGCGAGGTCGACGACGCCGAGCGAACGCGCCCAGTCCGCGCGCAGGTCCAGCGCGGCCGCCACCCGGCGGACGATGTCGAGGTCCCGGTCGACCAGTGCCTGCACGCCGGGCCGCTGCACCTTGACCACCACGTCCTGCCCGCCGCGCAGTTTCGCGCGGTAGACCTGCGCGATCGACGCGGCCGCGATCGGTTCCGGGTCGAATTCGGCGAAGATCTCGTCCGGGTCGCCGCCCAGTTCCTCCCGTAGCACCATCGCGACCTCGTCGGCGTCCGCGAAGGCGACCTGGTCCTGGAGCTTGCTGAGTTCGTCGATGAACACCGGCGGAAGCAGATCGGAGCGCGTCGAGAGCAGCTGGCCGAGTTTCACGAACGTCACGCCGCCCTCTTCCAGCGCCCGCCGCAGCGATCGCGCCAGTTTGGCGTGCCGGACCTGGGCGAGGCCGGGTTCACGGCGGCCGGTGAGGTAGCGGCCGAGGCCGTGTTTGATCGCGATCCGGGTGATCTGCGAATAGCGCCGCGTCCGGGCCGCGCGGCGGCGCATCGACCGGATCCGGCCGATCAGCCCGAGCCCCGAACCCGATGGCAGGACGAACTCCGCGACGAACAGGAAGATCAGCGTCGCCAGGAACGCGCCGCCCGCCACCGGGATGACGAGCCCGGCGAAGGCCCCGCCCGCGTACATCGGCGTGGGGAACGCGCTGAGGATGCCGCCCGCGACGAGCCAGCCGAAGCCTGCGGCGCAGAACGCGCGGACCACGCCGATCCGCACACCCAGTACGCGGCGGGCGGCGACCACGAGCGGCCACAGCATCAGCGCGTAGACGGGCAGGGTGAGCAGGCCGAGCAGCAGGTTCATGCCGAAGAGCACATCACGCGCGGTCCGCGCTGGATTCCCGCTCCGGCGGGACGGTACTCACCCTTGAGAGGGAGCGGAGCCTGAGGTTGGAGGTCAAGAGCGACTGAATGCGGAACCCGCCTCGGCCGGAGGCCCCGCTATCGCGGTGGTAGGGCGCCTCGGCCGGAATCGTGAGTTGGATGATCAGGTTGCGTCCTGCCGACGTCGATCGCGGATGCGGGTTCGCAGATGGACACTGAGAGGGAGCGGACCCCGAAGTTGTACGTCGTGGTCGCCTCCCGGGGTGCGAACAGGACGCCGAGAACGGCGATCGCCGCGGCCGCGAGGAAGCCGGCACGGAGGTCGATGAGATCGCCGAGGAGGCCGATGAGCGGTGCTCCGGCCGCCTGGCCGAGCGCCAGCATCAGGAAGGCCACGCCGACACCGAACGCGGGCGCCGTCGGATAAGCCCTCGTACCCCACAGGATCAGGACACCGGTCAGTCCGATGTAGACGGCCCCGAACAGTGCCGCGGCGATGATGAGCGCCGGGAGGGACCGGGTGGCGAGCGCGAAGAGCGCCGTGGCGACGGCGAACAGGACCATTCCCACAGACCAGGCGCGCCGCAGTCCCGCCCGCGACGTCAGCTCGGCGGTGAACGCGCCTGCCAGGCCGACCGCGCCGAGGACGATCCACACCACCGTCGAGGCGGTCTCGTCGAGCCCGCCGACGCTGACGGCGATGTCGCGGCCGAAGGTCCAGATCGCCGCGCTGGCCAGGCCGAGCGTCGCGGCGGCGGGCAGCAGCCGTCCGGTGGCGGGCGGGAACAGCGGCGACGGCAGCCCGCGTGCGCGGTCGTCCTTGACCGGCGGCACCACCCGGGCGGTCCACAAGGTCACCAGCGCCGAGGCCGCGGCGAAGGCCCACCAGGCCATTCGCCAGTCGCCGATGGCCAGCAAGGAGACCGGGCCGGAGATCAGCACGCCGAGTCCGGTCCCGGCGTTCACCACGGACTGGGCGCGGTCGCGGCGGGTCACCCGGACGACGCGTGAGACCGCGTCGGCGAGCGAAGGGGAGGCCAGGCCGGTGCTGGCCCCGGCGAGGACGACGCCGAGCGCGAGGACGGCGGCGTTCGGCGCGGACGCGATCAAGGCGGTCCCCGCGGTGGCGGTCGTCCCGGCGGCGAGCGCGCCCGCCCGCGCACCCCAACGGGTGGTGACCGCGGTCGAGGCGACGACGGCGAGGCAGTACGCGACATAGCTCCCCGCCGCGATGGCGCCGAGTGTGCCGCCGTCGAGGCCGAATTCCGTCCGGAGGGTCGGCGCGAAGAGGCCGTACGCGTACCTCGCGAGTCCGTAGGAGACCGCGATCAGCGACAACCCGGCCGCGGTCAGGGTCAGCTCGCGTTTGTACGAAGACACCATCAGATCTCCTCCTGAGGTATACCGGTCGGTATACCTCAGGAGTGTTCCTGCATTTCGCGCTCAGGTCAACCGATCGGTATAGTCGAGGCGTGCTGACTCCAGCAGGTGAACGCGTCCTGAGCGCCGCGACCGAGCTCTTCTACCGGGAGGGCCTGAACGCGGTGGGTGTCGCGGCCGTGGCCGAGGCCGCCGGCGTCACGAAGAAGACGCTGTACGCGTGCTTCGGGTCGAAGACGGAGCTCACGGTCGCGTACCTGCGGCGTCGTCACGACGTCTGGTGGGCGTACCTCGAAGAGCGGCTGGCCGCCGCCGACCGGCCTCGGGCGCTGACGGTTTTCGACGCCTACGTCGATCACCCGAAGCTCGGCAGCGACAGAGGTTGCGCGTTCCTCAACGCGGCGGCCGAACTGCCTGCCGGCCATCCCGGGCTCGACGTGATCCGGCGGCACAAGGCGGCCGTGCGGGCGAAGTTCGCCGAGCTCATCCGTGAGGACGCCCCGGACGCGGACGATCCGGAGAAGCTCGCGGAGCAGCTCTTCCTCCTGGTCGAGGGCGCTGTCGCGCACACCGGTATCGACGGGGACGCGCATCGGGTCACCCTCGCGAGGGAGATCGCGGAGATACTGATGCGGGATCCGCGTATGGCGGGCACACGCTAGAAAGAGCGCATGCGACTTTTCGGCCCGCTCGTGGACCGGGCGACCTACCGCAGGTGGGTCTACTTCATCCTCGGTGGCGCACTGAGCGTGCCGTATGTGCTCTTCGCCGCCATCGTGGTGCCGTCGCTGCTGCCCCTCGTCGCGACGGTGGAGCGCGGGCTCCTCATCGCGGCGATCACCCTCGTCCTGGTGATCATCGCGTCGTCGTTCATCCCCGCCGTCCGGGTGCTGGAGGGCGCGGCCGTCCGGGAACTGCTGGACGATCCCGTGCCGGGTGTGACGTTCGGGCCCGCGGGCGGCTGGCCCGTCCGGCTGCGGTCGACGGCGATGTACCTGCTGCACGTGGGCACCGGTTGCGTCCTCAGCCTGGCGAGCCTGCTCGTCCCGGTCGGCTTCGGGTTCACCGTCGCGGCCCCGTTCACCGGCCGGATCGCCTTGTCCACAGAGGATCCGATCGTGGTGCCGCATGGCTGGGCGAGCGCGTGGATCCCAGTGGTGTTCCTGCTCGGCGTCGTGGCGCTGGCCTACGTCGTGTGGGGAGCGGGCGCGGTGCTGACCCGCTGCGCCAAGAGCCTGCTGGGGATCTCGGCCGCGGAACGGATCGCCCAGCTGGAGAAGCGCACCGAACAGCTCGCCGAACGCAACCGGCTGGCGCGGGAACTGCACGACTCGGTCGGACACGCGCTGAGCGTCGTGACCATCCAGGCCGGGGCGGCGCGCCGGACACTGAGGACCGATCCCGGCTTCACCGAGCAGGCGCTCACCGCGATCGAGGAGTCGGCGCGGGCCGCGCTGGACGATCTCGACCACGTGCTCGGACTGCTGCGCGACGAGGCGTCCTCACGAGCACCGCAATCAGGGCTGGCGGAGCTGCCCGCGCTGGTGGAGGCCACGCGGCTGGCGGGCGCCGAGGTGACGGCGGAGGTGCGGGGTGAACCGTCCTCGGTGCCGCCGGTCGTCTCCCGCGAGGCGTACCGGATCTTGCAGGAATGCCTGACGAACGCGCTGCGGCACGCCGGTAAGGTTCCGGTGACGGTCCTCGTCGACGCCGGAACGGAGCTGTTGCGGTTGCGGGTGTCCAACCCGCTCGGCACCGCGGCACCGTCGCGGGACGGGGGCGGCCGGGGGCTGCGGGGAATGACGGAACGGGTGGAAGTGCTCGGCGGCACGATCACCGCGGGCCGCGCGGACGGATGCTGGAAGGTCGAGGTGGCGGTGCCATGGGGGAAGCGGCGATGAGCATCGGGGTGCTGCTGGTCGACGACGAACAGTTGATCCGGGCGGGGCTGCGGGCGATCATCGCCTCGGAGCCGGACCTGGAGGTCGTGGGCGAAGCGGCCGACGGAGCCGAAGTGCCGGGGCTGGTCTCGCGGTTCCGGCCGGACGTCGTGCTGATGGACGTCCGGATGCCGTCGGTCGACGGAATCCGCGCGACCACGCATCTGATGTCCACAATGGACAACCCGCCGAAGGTGATCGTGGTGACCACCTTCGAGAACGACGACTACGTCTACGACGCCCTGCTCGCCGGTGCGAGCGGGTTCCTGCTCAAGCGGGCCCGGCCCGAGGAGATCGTCGGGGCGATCAGGACGGTGGCGGCGGGGGAGTCGCTGCTGTTCCCGGCCGCGATCCGGCGGCCGGCCGCGCAGCGGGCGAACCGGGCGCCGCAGGACGGCCTCGACGGCGCCGGGCTCACCGAACGCGAACGCGAGGTGTTGCGGCTGATGGCGGGCGGACTGTCCAATGTGGAGATCGCGGGCGAGCTTTACCTCGGCGTGCAGACGGTGAAGACACACGTCGGGAACGTGCTCGCGAAACTCGGCGCGAGGGATCGGACGCAGGCCGTGATCAAGGCCTACGACACCGGATTCGTCACGCCCGCCGGCTGAACGCGGTAGGGTTCGCGAGTGGATACCAACGTCAATCGTCGTCGCCTGCTGGGGCTGGGCACGGTCGCCGCCGCGGGTGCGGTGCTCGGCACGGCGCAGATCGCTCACGCCGCCGAAGAGTCCGAATCGGACACCGCCGCCGCCGACGCTTCGGCCGCCGCACGCCGGATTTCCCAGGTCTACGCCAGGGAAACCGCGAAGGCGGGCGGCACGTGGTCGTCCTACATCAGCGTCGCGGATTCCGCCGGGAACCTGGTTCCCGCCGTCGCCGAGCGGGCGGACGAGGTGGTCGAGGCGTACAGCGTCAACAAGATCGCCGTCGCCACCGCGGTGCTCGACAAGATCGACCGCGGACTGCTCACCTTGGACCAGCGCGTCGACGTCACGGCCGACATCGTCATCAAGGACACCGACGGCATCTTCGCCCTCGACGGGGCGTACCCGAGTTCGGTGACCCTCGGGCACGCGATGGCCGCGCTGCTGACGCTGTCCGACAACACCGCCGTCCGCCTGTGCGGGCTGGTCTGCCCCGCCGCGGAACTCAACGAGATCCTGCGCGGCAAGGGATTCGTGCACACCCAGGTCGTTCCCGTGGCGAATCCGAACCGGTTCTTCCTCGGCAAGACCACCCCGGCCGAGACGCATGAGCTGCTGCGGAAACTGGTCGGCGGGACCCTGCTTTCGGCGAAGTCCACCGACTACCTGCTGAACATCCTGCGTTCGCTGAGCGCGTTCACCGACGGCATACGACTCGGCCTGACCTCGGCCGAGCGGCTGCGGGTCGCCACGAAGGCGGGCTGGTTCAACGACGGCCGCAACGAGGCCGGCGTGATGTTCAGCGCCGACGGCAAGCCGATCCTGACCTATTCGCTGTTCGCCTCCGGTGAGTTCGCGGGCGATCCTGCGGTCACCAAGGACGACTACGCCGCGACGCATCCGGCGTTGAAGGCGCGGGCGAAGCTCGGGAAGACGATGTTCCGGTCGGTCGAGAAGCTGACGGCCACCACCGCGCGCACCTACGTGGCCGCGCCGTATCGGGCATCCAACGGCGGCTGAGGATTGCTGGGCCCGGTGCTCATGTCGCGAAAGCCACTTTCGGGAAACGTTCTGTCACGCCGATGAGCGTGCTCCGGCCAGGCGGCGCGGTAGCATCTGGTGTGTCCCCGGTATTCGATGTCTATGTGTGGGTGGAGCCCGGCGACCGGGACGGCTCGTTGTCGCGCTTCATCGATCGCTACGTCGACGTCGAGCGGCCGGGTGACCCGAGATTCCCGGCGTTCGTTCGGACTTTTGTCTCGTATGACCCCGCTCATGGTGACGCTGACGCGCTGGCGGAGCTACGTCGGGATGACGCAGCCGAACGTGCCTTCTCTCTGTACCTACGAGCAATCGGGTATTACGGTGCCATCGTCACCGTTACGGAGGAAGGGGCCTTCGTACTCGGGCTCAGTCTTGGTGGTCCCTTGAACGCGTCCGAGACGACGCGGGAGGCAGCTGATCTGATGGCCGCCCTCATGGCGGAGTTCGCTGCGACCGGCGGGATAGCCGGAGTCGAACTCGCGCCACCACAATCCGCAGCCGAGTGGAGAGACGCATACGTCCTCCTGCGTACGGTGCGGGCTGGGACAAGGTGACAGTCAACGTCCACTTCTGCCGCAGTGCGGACTGCTGACGAACGCGCTCAAGGATCCGATAGCCCGGAGCCGGGAGGCACGGGGTCCAGCTCTGTCTCGGGCCATGACTGTGGCGCGGGGCCGAACGCGCGTCGGGCGGCTCGGACTGCCAGGGCGGCGACGGTGGCGTTGGCGCCACCGCCGATCACCGCGCCGATGCCGAACGGAGCCACCCGGCCGAGCACGATGATGCCCTGCTTGGTGCCGTACTTGGTGATGAAGTTCTTGCCCAGGACGCTGTTGATCTGGCGCAGCGTCGCGGTGGGTACCTTGCTGACGAGCTGGCGGGCCCAGTGCTGACCGGTGCGCTCGGCGACCTTGCCGACAATGGTCGTGGAACCTGACTGGCCGAGCAGGATCCCCATGACCAGCGTCCGCCGACGTTCGATCTCGTCCAGCTGAACGCCGTGGACCTCGGCGACCGAGAGCACGAACAGGGTGCTCAGTTCGAGCGAAGAGAAGGCCTCACCCGCAGACAATGCCAGTGCGACCCCGGTGCCGACGGCGGGCGCGGCCGCGGTGGCCCCGACCGCGGCCCCTGTGCCCGCCAGGGCACTGACGTACATCCGCTCCAGGGTGCGTACGACCTCCGCCGGTGTCGCATCCGGGTTGCGCTGACGGGCCCGCGCGATGTTTTTGCGCACCAGCGGTGTCTGCAAGCCGATGGCCTTGTCCAGCAGCTCGAGAACCCGCTGTCCCGGCCCGCTCGACGCCGGCATCGGTCGTTCAAGGGCATCAGAGGCCACAGCGAGCTCCTTCGCGTCGTCAAGGCGTCGCCCAGTCTCTCACCCGCGCGGCCAGAGCCCATCGATCACCCACGTCCGCCGCATCACGCTGCTCGGCCAGATCTTCGCTGGAACCTGGGCGTATGCAATGGCGTCCGGGGCGTATACGGAAATCACTGACCGCGTCACCGCACTCACACGGGTCGAACACCAGCCCATAGCGATGCGGCAACACGCGCTCATGTCCCGATGTGACTTAGCCGGGCATACCGGATGAGGTCAGGCTCGGTTCTCTGTGGCTAGGCCGTGTCCTGTGAGTCTGTTCGATGGGCTTCGTGATCCAGGTGGTTCCTGGCGGTGCGGGCGGATCGGCCTCGTACCGGGTCGTACTCGGCCGCGTCCGCCCGTGCCGTCAGGGACCACCTGGGCGCGAAGACCGCGAACATGACTTACAGGACACGGCCTAGGTCGTCGATGATCCATCGCAAGGCGCTTCTGCGTTCGAGTACCGCCGGTACCTCGGGTTCTGGCTTGACTTGGGCTCGCAGTGCTCCCGCAGTCGCCTGAGTTCGTCGATCATCTCGTGTAGCCGGTCCGCTTCTGTCATGCCGGCAAGCCTGGAGGGTCGGCGGGGACACGCACAACACCATCTCCCGACTGGTTCGGTGTTCGGCGCGTCCGTGCTCGGCCTGAGTGGTCATGGAGCTTTCAGAACTCAATGGCACGGTGTTCCGAATAGCGGCCCTTGCTCACCTCGGTCCCTGCACCGGTGTCTCTCGGGCACATTCGGAGTCAGATCTGCGAATTCTTCGCCTGGTGTCAGGAGCGCGAACTCGTGCCGCTGGCCGAGGGGCGAGCACGGATTGAACTGTGCGCCCTGGCGAATCGCCGACGCTCGGCTTGTCGCATCTCCAGTTTGAGGCGTTGTCGACCGCCGCGCGGGAATCAGCCAATCAGTTTCAAGGACTTTCGAAGTCTGTGCCGCGGATACCAGTGACGTCGGTGAGGAAGCACGGGCACCGGATTCTGCGTGTGGCCGGCAGGCCGTGCGGTGCCGTCCTGCCGAAGTGTGGACTTTCCTCTGCCGGCCTTGGTGCTTTCGAGCGAACCGGGACCGCCCCATGCTGAAGGACACAATTCGCGGACGCCGCGCCACTAGAATTCGGCGTCATGGATACGAGGCGACGTCGGTGAACGACCTCCCACCCGTGGCCGGCAGCGGCTCACCTGCCCCCGAGACACACAACGAGTTGACCGTGTCGGCGAAGACGAACATGGTGGTGCAGGCGAACACCATTTCTGGGGGTGTCCACCAGTATCTCGGTACCCGGCGGCGCGCGCTGATGGCGGGCGCGGGCGCGGGCGGCATCGCGCTGGTGGTTACCCTCGTCCTGGTGTTCTGGCTGGCCACGGACGGCCAACGGACTGGGGTCGACATCAACCCGCTGGCGCCGCCCGTCACGGCACGCGAGCTCGGCACCCTGTCCGGACACACCGCCAACATCACCGGGATGGGGTTCAGCGGGGACGGCAAGGTCCTCGCCACGGCGAGTGCGGACAAGACCGTGCGGCTGTGGGATGTGCCGAACCACAAGGAGCTCGGCTCCTTCGACACCGGCTCGGCCCACGGCGTGGCGATGAGCCGGGACGGGCGCACGGTGGCCGTCGCGCCCTCGGGCCGGGGTGTGCAGTTCTGGGACACGGCCAGCCGTCAGCAGGTCGGTCAACCGCTCAGCGAGACCGAGGGCATGCGCGGGCTGCCGATCTTCAGCATGGTGGTGAAGTTCAGCCCGGACGATCGGCTGCTGGCCACCGGGGAGCTCAGCGGCAAGGTCCGGTTCTGGGACGTGGCCAGCCACAAGCAGGTGGGCGAACCCCTCCTCGGCCACACCTCCGGCGTCCTCGCCATGGCGTTCAGCGCGGACGGCCACTTGCTGGTCACCGCGGCGGTGGACAACACGGTGCGGCTGTGGGATGTCGACAGCCGGCAGCCGCTCGGCCGGCTTCCCATCGACGCCACTGGCCCGGTGCTGAGCCTGGCCCTGAGCCCGGACGGACGTACCCTTGCCATCGCGGTGTCCGGCCTGACCACCGAGTTCTGGGATGTGGCCGGCCGTCGTCGGCTCGGTCAGCCGGTCAACAACAGCGCCGTGAGCGTCTCGTTCAGCCCGGACAGCCAGCGCCTCGTCACCGCGAGCGCGGGCCAGGGGGTGCAACTGTGGGACGTCGCCAGCCGCGAATCACGCGGTGACCCCATCGGCACCGCCGCCGCCGCGATGTACGTGCTGTATAGCCCGGCTGAAGAGACGTTGGCCACCGTCATGATGGACCACACCGTGCGCCTCTGGGACATGAGCGGCCTGGGCTAGTGGATCACCCCTGCTTTGCTGCCGGGGGCTGCGCTCTCGGCACGGACTACAGCCCGGCCAGTGCGGTAGGCAGCCGTCCGCTGCGCTGCACGCATGAGCTTCATTGCGTCCGTCAGGAAAGTCGGTAGCGGTATCCGATGTCGGTCATCGGTGGGCGCGGGTTGCCTTTGCGCCGTGGGAAGCCTGTGGAGCGGCGTTCCCGGTGGAGTCGAGCGTTCCCGCGTGGTGCAGGGCGATCTCCGCTGCGTGTTGCATCGCGGCGCGGGTCCGTTCCGGGGGCTCGCCGCGTTGGAGGCTGGTGACGGCGGCGGCGCTGATGGCACCCATCAGCGCGCCGACGACGCCGGCTGCGGTGATCTCGGTGAGCTTGTCCGGGTACGCCTTGTGCAGCGCTGCGGCGATTCGGGTCTGTGCGGTGAACATCGTGTGCAGCACGCGGGCCTGAACGGCGGGCGTGGTGACCACCAGCCGGGCACGGAGCGCTGCCAGCCCGTTCGGCAGGTCACCGGCGGCGGTGTGGGCGATCATGTTCTTCGTTGCCTCTGTCAGTACCTCGCGCATCGGCGCGCCGGGCCGCCGTCCCTCGATGGCCCGCACAGCCAGGTCGGTCCTCGAACCGCCGTCAGCCAGTAGCACGTCCTCCTTGGTGGGGAAGTGCAGGAAGAACGTGCGCTTGCTGACGTCGGCGGCTTCCGCGATGTCGGCCACGCTCGTCTGGTCGTAGCCCTGTTCGGCGAACAGGCGGACGGCCGCGTTCACCAGCGCCTGCCGGGTGAGCAGCTTCTTGCGTTCACGACGTCCAACTTCGTCTGGCACAGCACGAGCATAGTGCACCACCTAACTCAATACACCTAGTGTATGAGTATACTGAGTGCATCAATAGTGGAGAGGTGTCGTGATGGGCGAGTTGACTGGACGGACGGTGCTGGTGACCGGTGCCGGGCGGGGTATCGGTCGGGCGGAGGCGCTGTACCTGGCGGCCCGCGGCGCGAACGTGGTCGTGAACGACCCCGGCGTGGAGATCGATGGGCATGGGGGCGATGAGGGGGTAGCCGCTGCGGTGGTCAACGAGATCCGCGCGCGGGGCGGGCGGGCGGTGGCCGACACCGGCAGCGTCACCGATTGGGTGGACGCCCGGCGCATGGTCGATTTGGCCGTCGCGGAGTTCGGCGACCTGCATGCGGTGGTCAACAACGCCACCATTGAGGTCAACAAGGGGCTCGAACGATTGACCGAAGCGGAGTTCGACGACGTTGTGGCGGTCAAACTGAAGGGGACCTTCGCGGTGAGTCGCTGGGCCACGGCGTACTGGCGTGGCCGCGTGGACGACGGAGTGCGCATCGACCGTGCCATCGTCAACACCGCTTCGGGCTCCGGACTGCTCAATCCACTGCCCACGCAGACGAACTACGCGGCGGCGAACGCCGGAGTCGCGGCCATGACCACGGTGCACGCGGTGGAACTGCGGCGGTTGGGGGTCAGGGTGAACTGCGTCAGCCCGTCGATGGTGCGCACTCGGCTGACGAACCCGGTGCCCGGCATGGACCAGACACCGCCTGAGGGGGAACTGGACCCGAAGGACCCTGCCGTGGTGGCCCCGCTCGTCGCCTACCTGGTCAGCGAGGGCTGTCCACTGACCGGCCAGGTCCTGTCGGTGCGCGGCGGCTCGATCGCGGTCAACCACGGCTGGACGCGCGGCGAGCAGATCAACAAGGACAGCGAACTCTGGACAGTGCCCGAACTCGCGGAAAACCTGACCGCGCTGCCGCTTGAGGACCCGTTCGACCGGTTGGCGATCGCGCTCGGTGGCGCCCTGGGCATCGACGGCCGCGACGAATTCGAGGCGATGGTCAACGCGGAACTCGACAAGAGCTGAACGGTGCGGCCCGCGACAGAAGAGCAGCCTCCCGCTTCGGCAGCGCCAGGTGATGCGGAAAGGGCTTAGGACTACTCCAGGGCGGCGAGGATCAGCGCGGCCATCGCGGTGGGATCCCCGTTTTCCGGGCGCAGCACCAGATCCGCGTTCTCCGGCCGCTCGTAGGGAGCGTCCACCCCGGTGAACCCGCTGATCTCGCCGGCCCTCGCCTTCGCGTACATCCCCTTGGGATCGCGGTCTTCGCAGACCTCGAGCGGGGTGTCGACGAAGACTTCCAGGAACGGCAGCCCGGCCGCCTCGTGCGCGGCGCGGGCGAGTTCGCGGTCGGTCCGGTACGGGCTGATCAGGGAGACCACCGACACCACACCGGCGTCGGCGAACAGCTTCGCGACCTCGGCGACGCGGCGGACGTTCTCGGCGCGATCGGCGGGGCTGAAGCCGAGGTTCCCGTTCAGCCCGTGCCGGAGATTGTCGCCGTCCAGCAGGTACGCGGGCCTCCCGGACGCGACCAGCCGCCGCTCCAGTTCCACGGCCACACTCGACTTCCCGGACGCGGAAAGCCCGGTGAGCCAGACGGTGAGCCCGCGCGTCGCGCGTTCCGCCCTGGTGACCGCGGCGGTGTGCCAGACGACGTTCGACACCGTCACGCTCGGCCCGGTGATCATGCCCGCGGCGACCGTCGCCCCGGAATGCTCGTCGACGAGGAGGAAACCTCCGGTGGAGCGGTTGCGGCGGTAGGAATCGAACAGCAGCGGTTGCCGCGTGCGGAGCCGGATCCGGCCGATCTCGTTGAGGGACAACGAGTTCGCGGCCTCATCACGGTGCAGGGTGGTCACGTCGAGCCGGTAGTCGAGGTCGCGGATCTCGGCCTTGGTCTCCCGCGTGGTGTGCCGCACGAGGTAGTTCGAGCCGGGCGTCAGCGAGCCTTGTTCGGAGAACCAGCACACCATCGCGTCGACGTCCCGGCCGGTGTGCGGACGGTTGCCGGGGCGGCAGATCAGGTCGCCGCGGCCGAGGTCGAGGTCGTCGGCGAGTTCGATCGTGACGGCCTGCGAGGCGAAGGCCTCGGTGACCGTGGTGCCGCCCGGCCCCCAGATCGCGCGCACCGTCGTGGTGAAGCCGGACGGCAGCACGGCGACCTCGTCACCGGGTTTGAACACCCCGCCCGCGACGGTGCCCGCGTAGCCGCGGAAGTCACGGCTGTGCTCCCGGATCACGTACTGCACCGGGAATCGCGCGTCGATGAGATTGCGATCCGAGGCCACATGCACCTGTTCGAGGTGGTGCAGCAGGGAAGTCCCTTCGTACCAAGGCATCCCGGCGCCGCGGTGCACGACGTTGTCGCCGTGCAGCGCCGACATCGGCACGAAGGTCAGGTCGGGAACCTGGAGTTTCATGGCGAAGCGGCGGAAGTCCTCACGGATCTCCTCGAAGCGCTCCTGTGACCAGTCGACCAAGTCCATCTTGTTGACGCACACCACCAGATGCGGGATGCCCAGCAGAGTCGCCAGGAAGGCGTGCCGCCGCGACTGTTCGAGCACACCTTTGCGGGCGTCGATCAGGATCAGCGCGAGATCAGCCGTGGATGCCCCGGTGACCATGTTCCGGGTGTACTGCACGTGCCCCGGCGTGTCGGCGATGATGAACTTCCGTTCGGGGGTGGCGAAATACCGGTGGGCGACGTCGATGGTGATGCCTTGTTCGCGTTCGGCGCGCAGGCCGTCGGTCAGCAGAGCGAGGTTCGGATACGCCTCGCCGCGGTCGCGGCTGGTGCGTTCGATGGCTTCGAGCTGGTCGGTGAACACCGTCTTCGAATCGAACAGCAGGCGGCCGATGAGCGTCGACTTCCCGTCGTCGACGCTGCCCGCGGTCGCGAGGCGGACCAATGAAGCACCCATCAGAAGTAGCCTTCCTTCTTCCGGTCTTCCATGCCCGCCTCGGAGATCCGGTCGTCGGCGCGGGTGGCGCCGCGTTCGGTGAGCCTGCTGACGGCGACCTCGGCGACCACTTCGCCCGGTGACGTCGCCGTCGACTCGACGCAGCCGGTGCAGGTCGCGTCTCCGACTGTCCGGAAGCGAACCGTTGCCTCGTAAGGGGTTTCGCCTTCGCCCAAGGTGAGGAAGCGGGTGTGTGCGAGCAGCATGCCGTCCCGCTGGACGACCGGGCGCCGGTGCGAATAGTAGATCGACGGCAGGTCGACGCCCTCGGCCTCGATGTACTGCCAGATGTCGAGTTCGGTCCAGTTCGACAGCGGGAAGACGCGGATGTGCTCGCCCTTGCGGTGCCTGCCGTTGTAGAGATTCCAGAGTTCCGGCCGCTGATTGCGCGGATCCCATTGGCCGAACTCGTCGCGGAAGCTGAACACCCGTTCCTTCGCGCGGGCTTTCTCTTCGTCACGCCGCGCTCCGCCGAACACGGCGTCGAAGGAACGCTCGCGGATTCCCCGCAGCAAGGCCGCGGTCTGGAGGCGGTTGCGGCCCGCCTTCGGATCTTCGACGACCCTGCCCGCGTCGATGTCGTCCTGGACACTGGTGACGACGAGCCGGAGCCCGTAGGTGTCGACCGTGCGGTCCCGGAATGCGATGACCTCGTCGAAGTTGTGCCCGGTGTCGACGTGCATCACCGGGAACGGCGGTGGTGACGGCCAGAACGCCTTGGCCGCCACGTGGAGCATCACCATCGAGTCCTTGCCGCCGGAGAACAGCAGCACCGGCCGTTCGAAGGTCGCCGCGACCTCGCGGAAGATGTGCACGGCTTCGGCTTCCAATGCTTCGAGATGGGTGAGCTCGTATGCCGGGGACCCCATCGTGACCTCCGTGGTTCGAGATCAGGAAAGTAGAACAAGTTCTTGTGCTTGGTCAAGGGGAGGAGGACGCTGTCGGCATGGACCTGGTCGCACTCGAAGAGATCCGACGCCTCAAAGCCCGTTACCTCCGGTGCCTCGACCTCAAGCTGTGGGACGAGATGGCCGAGACCCTGACCGTCGACGCGCACGCGCGGTACGGCACGCCGTCCTACGGCAAACCGCTGACCTTCGAAGGACGCGACGCGGTCATCGAGTTCTTCCGGAACGCCGTCGGGCCCGGTATCACCACGGTGCACTTCGCCGGGCAGCCGGAGATCGACGTCGACGGGGACACCGCGACGGGCACCTGGCTGATGCGGGACAAGGTGATCGTGCCCGAGCACCGGGTGGTGATCGAGGGCGCGGCGTACTACGAGGACACCTACCGGCGGGTGGACGGCGCGTGGCTGACCGCTTCGACCCAGTACGACCGGCTGTACGAGACGATGATGTCGATGGACGACGTGCCAAGTCTCAAACTGACCGCGAACCGCTGGTCCGACCCCCGCGATTAGTCACCTACTTGCGGGCGTCGACCCCCGCAAGTAGGTGACTAGTTGCGGGGCAGGCCGCCCGATTCGGTGGTGACGGCGTCGGCGGCGGCGACCAGCGCCGCGCCCCGGCGCGCGATCTCGGCACCGGTGATCGGCTCGCCGACCGACATCGTGAGCACCAGCTCCTGCCGTCCCGAAGCGTCGAATGTCGGCGCGGCGAGCAGGCTCACCGCGTGTTTGCGGCGTGGCTCCAGATCGGCGCCGAGGTAGACGCGCTCGCCGAGGCTCGACACGAGTTCTCCCACCAGGTCCCGCACTTCCGGCGGCAGCTCCTCCGCGCCGACGCCGGCCATCAGCGCGTAGAGCCGACGGCCCGCGGTGGTCAGGCTCTCCACCAGGTAACCGTGCTCGCGGCATTCGGCGACGACGCGGCGAAGATGTGCTTCGTCCAGCCGTACCGGCATCGCCGGGGGTTTGGCGAGCCACGCGTCGAACGCCGCGTCGGAGTCCCACAGCACGTACATCAGGCCGACCGGCGGCGCGAACGGATAGGTCTCGCCCAGTTTCACCCGGCCGGGCCCGGTGCTCTGCAGCATGAGGATCCGGTCGCCGACCACGGCCGACGCCGTGCACGTGGCGCCGTATCGCCTGCTCAGCTCCTCGAGATGACGGCGCGCGACCTCGCTCGCGCCGAAGCCCTCGCTCGCGACGCGGCCCGCGGCGACCATGGCGGACCCCAGCCGGTACGTGACCGGCTGAGGGTCCCGGACCAGGTAGCCGCCTGCCGTCAGCTCGGTCACGATGCCGAGGCAGGTCGGTTTGGCGAGGTCCAGCTCGCGCGCGAGTTCCGAAAGGCCGAAGCGGCGGCCGGGGTGCGCGGCGAAGAAGTCGAGCAGCCGAACGACCCGCTCGGTGGGCGGTGAGCGTCGGGCCATTGACCCATCCTTAGAACGCGTTCTAGTCTGATGTCGCGAAGAACGTACCAAGTCGGTACGTATTTGTACCAGTATGAGGAGTCGCCGGTGCTCACTCAACCGTTCGCGGACGCGATCGTCGAAGCCGAGAAGGTCATCGCGGAGGCGCCGCACATCCGGACCGAACAGGATCTGGTCGAGGGGTACGACTACCTCGCCGGCAGCATCCGCGCGTCCTTGCAGATGGCGTGGGCCTACGAACGGGACTATCCGTTCTTCACCCAGTCCACCGGGCCGTACACGAAGATGGGCCTCGACAATCCGGACACGCTGTACTTCAACGCGAACATCCGCGAGGACCGCGAGTACGTCGTCACCGGGACGCGGGGGAGCACGGCCGACGTCAGTTTCCAGGTCCTCAACGGCGACTACTCGCCCGTCGAGGTGCCCGACAGCCTCGCCGCCTTCGACGACCGAGAGATCGAGATCGCCGAGGACGGCTCGTTCGAACTCCGCTTCGGACCGGCGAAACCCGACCCGGGACCCAACTACTTCGTCCTCGGCGCTGGTTCGTCGATGCTCGTGGTGCGCGAGGTCTACAGCGACTGGGCCACCGAACGCCGCGGCACGATCCAGATCCAGTGCGCGGACACCGCGGGCGGCGCACCCCCGCCGCTCACCCGCGACGGGCTGGCCAAACGCTACGGCGTCACCGGCAAGATCCTGCTGAGCAGGCTGCGCACCTTCCTCGCCTTCCCGAAGTGGTTCTACCTGAACCTCCCGGTGAACACGATGACCGAGCCGCGGCCCACGCCGGGCGGCCTGACCACCCAGTACTCCTCGGCCGGGCACTACGAACTCGGCGACGAAGAGGTCATGATCGTCACGGTGCCGCGGTCCGACGCGCCTTATCAGGGCATCCAGCTCGGCAGCGTCTGGTATCTCTCGCTGGACTACATAAACCATCAGACGAGCCTCACCGCCGACCAGGCGCGGGTCGATCCGGACGGCAAGATCCGCTTCGTGATCAGCGAACGGGACCCCGGACTGGCGAACTGGCTCGAACGCACCGGGCACGACCGCGGATACGTCCAGATCCGCTGGCAGCGCCTGTCCCGCGCGCTGGACAAAGCCGACGGTCCCGAGGTCGAGGTCGTGAAGTTCGGCGAACTCGCCGACCGGCTGCCGTTCCACGACGAGGCGCGCGTGACGCCGCGGGAATGGGCGGATCGGATCTCGGCCCGTCAGAAGGCTGTCGCGGCGAGGATGCTGGGATGACGGATCTCTTGCAGGACAAGGTGATCGTGGTCTCCGGGGTCGGCCCGGGGCTCGGCAGGTCGGTCGCCGTGCGCTGTGCCGCGGCGGGCGCTGACGTCGTCCTCGCCGCCCGCACCGAATCCCGGCTCGCCGAGGTCGCCAAGGAGGTCGACGCGCTCGGCCGCCGCGCGGTCACCGTGCCCACCGACATCACCGACGACGCTTCGGCGACGAACCTCTGCGAGGCCGCGCTGAAGGCGTTCGGCCGAGTGGACGCCTTGGTGAACAACGCTTTCGCCATCCCGCCGATCATGGATCTCGCCGACGTCGACCTCGCCGACGTACGGGCGGGCTTCGAGACCAACGTGCTCGCCGCGCTTCGGCTCACACGGCTGTTCACGCCGTCGCTCGCGGAGAGCGGCGGTTCGGTGGTGATGATCAATTCGGCCGTGCTGCGGCATTCCCGGCGGACGTTCGGCGCGTACAAGATGGCGAAAGCGAGCCTCCTCGCGCTCGCGCAGAGCCTCGCCTCGGAACTCGGGCCGCGCGGGATCCGGGTCAATTCCGTGGCACCCGGATACATCTGGGCGGATTCACTGAAGTGGTATTTCGCCTACCTGGCCAAGGAACGCGGGGTTCCGCCGGAGCAGGTGTACGCCGAAACGGCGGAGACGATCGACCTGCGCCGCCTCCCGGAGCCGGACGAGATCGCCGACACCGTCGTGTTCCTTGCCTCGTCGCTCGCCCGGTGCGTCACCGGTCAGTGCCTCGACGTCAACGCCGGCGAATACCATCACTGAAGGGGAGAACATGCTGCCAGGGCGGGAAAACGTCGGCACCGTGGACGATCTGCACGCGTCGGCGGCAAAACTCACCGGGCTCTGCGACTTCGGCGGCGAAGACCACCTCGAAGGTCTCCGCGTGCTGCTGGATTCGTACGCGGGCGAGGCAGGTCTGACCCGGTACGGCAACAAGGTCCATCGCGCGTTCCTGCGCGGGGCCCTGGTGGCGAGGTCGTTGAGCGAGGCTTCCTGGAAGCAGAATCAGGAGTACGCCGACGTTCCCGTCGAGCGGCCCATCTTCGTCACCGGTCTGCCGCGGACCGGGACCACGGCGCTGCACCGGCTGCTCACCGAGGATCCCGCGCACCAAGGGCTGGAGGTCTGGCTGACCGAGGTGCCGCAACCGCGGCCGCCGCGCGAGACGTGGGCGGAGAACCCGGTCTACCAAGGGATCCAGGCGGGATACGAGAAACACCACGTCGAACATCCCGAGTTCATGGGCCTGCACCACATGTCCGCCGGTCAGGTCGAGGAATGTTGGCAGCTCCTGCGGCAGTCCCTGAAATCGGTGTCCTACGAATGTCTCGCGCACGTGCCGTCGTACTCGCGGTGGCTGGACGGGCAGAGCTGGACCGACGCCTATCTCAGGCATCGGCGCAACCTGCAGCTGATCGGTCTGCCGGACGCCGGGCGCCGCTGGGTGCTCAAGAACCCGAGCCACCTCTTCGCGCTCGACGCGCTACTGGAGGTGTACCCGGACGCGCTGATCGTGCAGACCCATCGCGCGCCGAGCACGATCGTCGCGTCGGTGTGCAGTTTGAACGAGCAGGCGTCGGCGGGCTGGTCCGACGTCTTCCGCGGTGACGTGATCGGCCGCAGCCAGCTGGATCTGTGGGCGCGCGGTGCGGAGAAGTCACTGGAGGCAAGGAAACGGCACGATCCGGCGCAGTTCTGCGATGTCCGGTACGAGGATTTCGTCGCCGACCCGATCGGTACGGTCGAGGGCGTCTACCGGCATTTCGGGCTCCCGCTGAGCGAGGCCGCCCGGGACGCGATGACCGTGGTGCACGCCGAAAGCCGTTCCGGGGAAAGGAAACCCGTGCACCGGTATGACCTCGCGGACTTCGGGCTCACCGCCGGCGAGGTCGACGAACGCTTCTCGGCCTACCGCGCCGCTTACGACCTCTGACCCCGGCGCAATGGCGTGCGGGGTGAGTCGCGTGTCGTCTGAGGCCCCCAATGTGGCATTGGAGACGCTCAGTGTCCCCAATGCCACATTGGGGACATCGGCCGTCTCGCCGGGCAACCGAAAGTTACGCTCACGGCTCCGAGGCCTAAGCTCGTCAGGCGCCGCACCGCCCGAAACTCCCGCAATTCGTCATCTACTTGCGCTAGTCCCCGCGCGGGGACCATCGCAAGTAGATGACGAATTGCGCCGGGGTCAGAAGCCGGCGGCGCGTTGAGCGGGGAGGCCGCGTGTCGTGATCCCGCGCAGCACCTCGACGCGGTCCGAACCCGGCCGCCCGAGCACCCAGCTCGACCCGGGGACCTCCTTGGCCTGCTTCTTCAGCGGCGCCAGTAGCCGGGAAGCGTCCTTGTAGGACCCGATCGCGCCGTTCCCGCACACCAGGGTCGCCAGGGAAACCGTCACCGGCAGCCCGTCGGCCGACCACGGCGTGTCCAGCAGCGCCGCGGCCACCGTGCCGATCTCGTCGACGTCGCAGGCGATCAGGAAATCGTCCCCGCCGACGTGGCTGACGCGCATCCGGCGCAGCCGGGCCTCGAGGTCTGTGAGTGTCCGGCCGAGTGTGCGGATCAGGTCGTCGCCCGCGGCGAACCCGGCCGTGTCGTTGACCGTCTTGAACGAGTCGACGTCCAGCCAAGCCGCGACGAACGGCTCCCGCGCGTTGATCCGGCGGTCGACGTCCCTGGCGACGGCGTCGCTGCCGGGCAGCCGGGTCAGCGGGCTCAACGAGACCGCCTCCTCGACCTTCGCCTCCGCGACCCCGCGGACGACCTCGTTCACCAGCACCACGCCGACACACCGGCCGCGGTCGTCGACCACCACGACGTCGTCGCCGGTCCGGCCCCAGTCCGCGTCGGTGACCAGTTCGAGGAACTCGAGCGCGCTCGCGTCGGCGTGGATCGTGTGCGGCCGGTCGGCGAGCCGCGACGCCGGCCGTTTGGCGTGCAGGGCGTGGCCGTACAACCCGGTGACCGCGACCAGGAACCGCGTCCGGTCGATCGACCACTGTGGACGGTGCCGGTCGTCGATGCCGACGATGCCGCTCGGCCCGTCGGCGGCGGCCAGTACCTCGCGCACGTCGTCGCAGGTCGCGTTTTCCGGCAGCGTGGTCGCGGGCCGGAGGAAGTCGCCGACGCGGCGGGCGCGGGCGGTGCCGGGGACGAACGGGCCGGGCGCGTCCGGCGCGGGCAGCGGTGCGTGGTCGCCGTCCGGCGGGGCGAGCAGGTTGCCCTGCGCGATGCGCACGCCGAGCCGCCGGGCGGACTCCAGCTGCTCGGTGGTCTCGAGCCCGGTCGCGACCAGGCGGTTGTCGGTGCGTGACGCGAAATGCAGCACCGCTTCGACCACCGCGACGGCGGCCGGGTCGTGCGGCAGGCCGCGCAGCACACTGCGGTCCAGTTTCACCAGGTCGACGGGCGCCGAAGCGAGCAGCGTGAGCGGGAGGTCGACGCGGCCGAGGCCGTCGAGCGCGAGCCGGAACCCGAGGTCGGTGAGCCGTCGCATACCGGTGAGCAGCAGGTCGGCGGGGATCTGCGTGAACGGCGGCCCGATCTCCAGCACGACGTCCCTGGTCCGGCGGCCCGCCAGGCCGAGCGCCTCGGTCAGCGGGTCGAAGTGGGCGGGCGGTGCCGCCACCGTGCGTGCGGACAGGTTCAGGTGCAGGGGGAGGGCGGCCTGCGGCTCGCGCAGCTGCCGGACGGCCTCGGCGGCCAGCCCGACGTCGACCTCGGCCAGCCTGCCGCTGCGCCGGGCGTCGGCGAGCAGTTCGCGGGCGGTGCCGCGGCCCGGCCGTGCCAAGGCCTCGAACGCGACGACGCCACCGGTGTGCAGGCTGTACAACGGCTGGTAAGCGAAGCGGACAGCGATCTGCAACGTCACAAACGCATATTCGCGGGTGGCGGCAGGAAACTGAATACGTGTCAACTGATGTTCATCGTGAAGGCACCTGGGTTACCTAGAACGGCGTAACGCACGCCACCCGATCAGGTGTTTTCTTACTTGCCATGGTGACAATCGGAAAAGCGCCGACATCGCTTCGACGGTACCCGGAACGTCTTCGCGGCCGCTGGTGAAAGCCCGTTGGAGCGGGGTGGGCAGCGTGAAGAACAGATCGAAGAACACCGGGACCGTTCCGGGCGGCATCCCGCACAGCGCGCGCAGCCCGTGTCGCCGAAGCCCGTGCACGGTGCGCGCCGAGGACGGCCACAGCGCCCGGTGAGCGGCCGACGCGGCCGCGGCCGGCCCTCGGTCCCAGGCCAGGGCGACGGCGTCGGCCACCGGTTCCGCGAGCCGGATCGACGTCGCGACGCTGTACCCGGTCGCCGGATGCACCAGCCCGGCGACGGCGCCGAACGGCACCGTCCGGCCACGCCGGGGCACCGGCACGTCGAGCACGATCCGCACGCGTTCCTCGCGCCCGCGTGACGTCAGCCCGACGGCCCTGAGCCGCGCGCGCAGCCGCGCCGCCAGGACTTCCAGCGGCAGACCGGGTTTGCGGGCCAGCGAGGTCTCCTCGATCAGGACGGTGCCGTCGCCGAGCGGCAGCACATACAGGAACCCGGACTCGGTCTTCCGCCAGTCCATGAACACGGCGGTGTCCGGGCCGTCGACCAGCCGCAGCGCGTCCTCGGCGGGGAGGACGGCGCCGAACGCAGTCTGTTCGTACCGGTCGCCACGCGGCCGGGCACCGGAGGCGTCGACATAGAGACCCGTCGCGAGGGCGCGTCCGTCCTCAAGACGCACCGACGAACCCTGCCCGCCGTGGTCCACGCCGGACACCGTCCCGGTGACGACGTCGTAGCCGCCGTCCAGCCACGTGCGCAGGCCGGCGTTGTCCAGCACCAGGTACTGCCGATCGAGCACGTGCGGCCCGGTTCCGAAGGCCAGTGTGGTCGAAGGCGCGCAGGCGACGGCGCTCTCGGGCAGGGCGGGCAGCTCGTCGGCCCACAGCCCGTAGGTCGCCCGCCAGCGCCTGCCCGGCGCCGGGTCGATCAGGGTCGTCTCCAGGCCACGCCGGGCACAGGCACGCGCGAGCGCCCGCCCGGCCGGGCCGCCGCCCGCGATCACCACGTCCGCCACCTGGGCAGTGTCCCAAAGCCGCGACGGATACGGTGTGACGCATGGAACAGACGGACCCGAGGGCATGGCGGCGCGATCCGGAGAGCGCGAACGCCGGGTTCAGCGATCTCGCCACGAGCCCGTTCCGGATCGACCGGGACCGGATCGCCGCTTCGCCGTTCTTCGCCCGGCTCGGCGGCGTGACACAGGTCGTCAGCGCCGGGGGCGCCGGGTTGCTGCACAACCGGCTCACGCACAGTCTCAAGGTCGCGCAGGTCGCGCGCGCCATCGCCGAGCGGATCAACGCGAGCAGCGATTCCGCCGAACTCGCCGCGAAACTGGGCGGCTGCGATCCGGACGTCGCCGAGGCCGCCTCGCTCGCGCACGATCTGGGGCATCCGCCGTTCGGGCACCTCGGCGAGCAGACCCTGGACCGGATCGCGCGGCACCGGTTCGGCCTCGCCGACGGTTTCGAAGGCAACGCGCAGTCGTTCCGGATCATCACCACCACCGACGTGCGCGGCCCGTCGGCCTCCGGGCTCGACCTCACCACGGCGGTGCGTGCCGCGGTGCTGAAGTACCCGTGGGCGCGGTTGCACGTGCCCGATCCGCATCCGACCTCGATGGCCGTCCAGCCGCGCGGCGCGGCGGAACCGGCCGACGCCCCCGGCACCGGCGCGAGCAAGTTCTCCGCCTACAGCACCGAACTCGACGACTTCACCCAGGCGCGAGCCCCGTTCGACGGCCGGATCGAACCCTGGCAGCAGACCGTCGAAGCGTCCGTGATGGACACCGCGGACGACATCGCCTACGCCATCCACGACCTCCAGGACTTCCACCGGATCGGCGTGCTGCAGCACGCACCGGTCGCGGCCGAGTTCACCGGCTGGGTCGACCACGCACTGGAACTGGCCGGGCTGGACGACGCGACCTTGACCGCCGAACGGCGGCTGCCCGGCCGTTCACTGGAACGGCTGCGCCGCCGGATGCACGCCAAGGACGGCTGGATCGTCGACGACGACGCCTTCACCAGCGCGGTCGCCCGCGTCCGCGCCGAACTCGTCGACGGCCTGCTCGCCACCGGGTTCGACGGTTCCATCGAGGCCGAGCAGGCCACCGCGGCCTTCTCCTCGAAGTGGACCGCGCGGCTTGTGGACGGTGTGCAGGTGGTGGCGTCGCCTTCGACCCGGACAGGGCATCTCACCCTGCGGCCCGCGCAGTGGCACGAGGTGCAGGTGCTGAAGTTCGTGCACCGGCGATTCGTGTTGCTGCGCCCGGAACTGGCGCTGCACCAGCGCGGGCAGGCGAGCCTGGTGACCACATTGGTCGACGCCCTCGACGCGTGGCTGCTCGACCGTGACGAGTTCTATCGGCTTCCGCGACGGTTGCACGACTTGGTGGAGCTGGCGCGGTCCGAGTTCTCCGCGCTGGCGCGGACGTCGCCGGAACTGCTCGTCGGAGCGACCGGGGAACCGGTCACCGGTGCCGACGCCGTGCGCGGTCTGGCACGAGGACGGGCGGTGGTCGACTTCGTGGCGTCGCTGACGGACAAGCAGGCGGTGACCCTTTTGGACGGCTTGTCGGGCCGCGCTTCCCAGCCTTGGTCGGATTCCTTCGTCCTGTAACGACTCGATTACCCTGAACGGCCCACGGCCTGCGGCCGAATCCGGAAAATCCCCATCCGACGTCACCCGAACGGCTCCTGCCGCCGGTGCACGCTCGGTACTTAGCTTGATCGTGCCGGTGATCGCCGGCGTCGGTCAGCGTGAGTCGGGGCACGCGCCTAGGTATCGGAGGCGCACGTGCGTCCAACCCGTTCCAGTAGGAGAAGAAGAACGATCCTGACCGCGGGCACCGCTGCCCTCGTCACCGCGCTGGGCCTGGTGAGCCCGCCCGTCGCGGCGGCGGAAAGCGGATCGTCCCCGGACGTGTTCTCGGAGAACACCGTCCGGCAGATCGAAGCCCTTCAGTCGATCAAGAAGAGCCAGAACGCCGGTGAGTCCAAAGTGGACAGCCGACTGCTCGTCGAACAGAAACTCCGCGATCGGCGGATGTCGGCTTCCGCGGTTCCCGCACTGGGGTCTGGGGCGAATGTCTCCGCGGCCGGCACCGTACTCGTGGACATCCGAGGCCAGGTCTCGGAAGAACTCCTCAAGGGACTGCGGGAATCCGGTGCGGGGATTCGCGCGGTGTCGCAGCGTTACGGCAGTGTGCGCGCCGAGGTTCCGCTGAACGCGGTCCCGGTGATCGCGGGCCGCGCCGACGTCAAGAAGGTCGAGACCGCCAACGAGGCGTTCACCGCCCGCCAGCTCGCCGAGCCCGCCATCGCGGGCAAGCGGGAGAGCAAGGAAGAGAAGGCCGCCCGGATCGCCGTCGAGCTGAAGAAAGCCGTCGACGCCAAGGGACAGCCCGGCATCGCGGCGGGACCGGTCAACAGCGAAGGCGACCGCGCGCACAACGCCGACACCGCGCGTCAGCAGTTCGGCGTCACCGGCGTTGGCACCAAGATCTGCGCGCTGTCCGACGGCATCGACTCGCTCGCGACCTCGCAGGCGCGCGGCGAACTCCCGGCGGGCGTCGACGTGATCCCCGGTCAGGAAGGCGACGGTGACGAGGGCACCGCGATGCTCGAGATCATCCACGATCTCGCGCCGAACGCGTCGCTCGGTTTCGCCAGCGCGTTCAACTCCGACGCCAGTTTCGCCGACAACATCCGCAAACTGCGGTTCGACGCGGGCTGCGACGTCATCGTCGACGATGTCCTGTACTTCAAGGAATCGCCGTTCCAGGACTGGATCATCGCCCAGGCCGTGAACGACGTGACCGCCGACGGCGCGCTGTACTTCTCCTCGGCCGGTAACGAGGGCAACGTCACCGACGGCACCTCGGGCCACTGGGAAGGCGACTTCGTCGACTCCGGCAAGGGCGTCGGCAAGTTCGCCGGTACCGCGCACAACTTCGCCGGCGCGGCGGGCAACCAGATCTTCGAGCCGCTCTCGGACGCGTCGGGCCGGGTGCCGGTCACGTTGTTCTGGTCCGACCCGCTGGGCCGCTCGAACAACGACTACGACCTGTACCTGCTGAACGCGGCCGGCAACGTCGTCGACTTCAGCCAGGACGTCCAGAGCGGCACTCAGGACGCCTACGAACGGGTGGACACCACCGGCGTCGCCGGACTGCGCCTGGCCATCGTCAAGTTCTCCGGTGAAGGCCGCTATCTGTCGCTTTCCGCGCTGCGCGGCCGTTTCTCCGACTCGGCCGACGGTCTCAAGGCCTACACCAGCCCCGGTGTGACTGTGGGCCACTCGGCCGCGCGGGACGCGTTCAGCGTCGCGGCGGCCCCGGCGGCCAAGGCGTTCCCGCGTGCCCTCGAACCGGGCGACCCGGCCAACCCGGCGGGCCCGTTCCCCGGTGCCTTCGGCGTGACCACGAAGGTCGAACGGTTCACTTCGGACGGTCCGCGGCGGGTCTTCTTCCAGGCCGACGGCACGCCGATCACCCCTGGCAACGTGTCCGCGACCGGCGGTGAGGTCCGCGCCAAGCCGGACATCACCGCGGCCGACGGCGTCTCCACCAGCGTCACCGGCTTCACCACGTTCTACGGCACGTCGGCCGCCGCGGCGAGCACCGCCGCGATCGCGGGCCTCGTGCTTTCGGGTAACCCGGGCCTGCCCCCGGCCGACGTGCGCGAAGCACTGATCAACACCGCGGTCGACATCCTGGCCCCGGGTCGCGACAACTCCAGCGGCGCGGGCGTCATCCTCGCCGACAAGGTGCTCGCCTACACCGGAGCCAGCCCGCAGCCGCTCGCGTCCGCGGGACAGCCGACGGTCACTCCGGCCGACGGCGGCTCCGCGCTCGACCCGGGTGACACCGCCAAGGTGACCGTTCCGGTGACCAACCGCGGCGACGGCACCGCGACGTCCACCAGCGTCGTGCTCTCCAGCTCGACCCCAGGTGTCACGGTGGCGCCGCGGTCGAAGTCGTACGGCACGATCAGCCCCGGGCAGACCGGCGTGAACGACTTCACCATCACCGTTCCCGCCACGCAGGAACTCGGTGTGCCGGTGGTGCTGAACGCGCGCGTGACCTTCGCGGGTTCGTTCTCGCCGACCACGTCCACGTTCTCGCTGCCGGTCGGCACCCCGTCGCCGGTGACGCAGGACTTCGCCTACGCCGGGGCCGCGGTGGCGATCCCGGACAGCGACCCCACCGGCGTGACCGTGCCGATCACGGTGAGCGGGGTCGGGCGCGCGTCGAAGCTGACGTTCTCGGTGGACGGGGCGACCTGCAACGCCGACCAGACCTCGACGACGGTGGGCATCAACCACTCGTACGTCGGTGACCTGGTCGGCACGCTGACCTCGCCCTCCGGTGCGAAGGCGACCGTGTTCCAGCGCAGCGGCAGCTCGGGCAACAACCTGTGCCAGGTCGTCTTCGCCGACAACGCGGCCACCGCGTTCAGTTCGGTGAGCTCGGCGAACGCGCCGTTCACCGGCACCTACAAGCCGGTGCAGGCGCTCGGCGGCCTGGCCGCCGGTACCGCCGACGGCACCTGGACGTTCACCGCGGCGGACGTCGTCGGTGGCGACACCGGGTCGATCCGCTCGGTCTCCTTGCACGTCAACGGTTTCGTACAGCCCGCCGTGGCTGAGCGGCCCGCGGGCGTCGGGAAGTCGGTCGGGCGCGGGCCGGTGAAGCCGGTGTAGTCCTTTCGGTGTGCGCGTGAAGGCCCCTTCCCTCGGCTCAGCCGAGGGAAGGGGGCCTTCACGCGTGATCAGAGACCGCACTCGCGTGATTGGAGACGACACTCGCGAGTTACGTCTCCAATCACGCGAGTTACGTCTCTGATCACGCGAGTGCGGAGTTGGGCATCGCCTGCCGATCCGCGCCGGGCCCCGTACGTTGGACCCATGGCGAAGGAGCGGCAGGTGGCGGGCGGGGGACGGGCTGTCGAGGTCGCCCCGGATCGCCTCGAAGGCTGGTACGCCCGCTTCGCCGTCCGCAACGACGGTGTCCGCTCGACGGAACTCGCGGCGGACACCGTCACGGTCACCGCGGACAACGGCGTCGTCGCCGTCGCGACCGTCCCTTTCGGACCGCTGAACGCCGAAGGAACCTTGCCGGGTCTCGCCGTCGGCCCGCTCATCGAACACGCGCTGATCTCGCGAAGGATCGCGCTCCTGCTGGTGCGTCGCGGCGGGCACAGTGTCGGGATCGCACGCGGGGGAGTGGTCGTCCAGTCCAGGACGGACCGGCATCTGGTCCAAGGCAGGTCCGCGGCGGGTGGCTGGTCGCAGCAGCGGTTCGCGCGGCGCAGGGAAGGGCAAGCACGCACAGCGCTTCGGTCCGCCGCGGACGACGCGTTCGAGGTACTTGTCCCGCAACTGTCCGAAGTGGACGCTGTCGTGCTCGGCGGCGACCGCCGGGCGCTGGAAACACTGCGTGAGGACAGGCGGCTGGCGCCATTGTTCAAGCGTGCCGAACGTCGTGTGCTCGACATCGCCGAACCGCGCCGCACGGTGCTCGAGGACGCGGCCGAACGGGCGGTCGCGGTCGAGATCACCCTCTCCGGGCCGTGACGTCGGGCACGGTCCGATAAAATCGTTCGACAGCTGCCCGTACACTGATCGTGTGGACATCCTCTTGGAGTGAGCTCCTCGCCTGCTCGACGGCAGGCGAGTCGAAGCTGTCCGCTCATCCACCCCCTTTTACCGGGAGTTCCCGTGATCACGGCCTCTGGCCTGCAGCTGCGTGCCGGTTCGCGCATTCTGCTCGACGAAACCAACGTCCGCATCCAGCAGGGCGACCGCATCGGCCTGGTCGGCCGCAACGGCGCCGGCAAGACCACCTCGCTCAAGGTGCTGGCGGGGGAGGGTGAGCCGCATGCCGGCGAGGTCCGCCGCAGCAGCGAGCTCGGCTACCTGCCGCAGGATCCGCGTGAGGGCGACCTGTCCGTCACCGCGAAAGACCGCGTGCTCTCCGCCCGCGGCCTCGACTCGTTGATGCGCAACATGGAAAAGGCGCAGACCGCGATGTCGGAGCTGGTGGACGACAAGGAACGCGACAAGGCGATCAGCCGCTACAGCCGTCTCGAAGAGCGCTTCGCCTCCCTCGGTGGGTATGCCGCCGAGAGCGAAGCGGCGCGGATCTGTTCCAACCTCGGCCTCGCCGATCGCGTGCTCGACCAGACCCTGCAAACGCTCTCGGGTGGTCAGCGCCGTCGCGTGGAGCTGGCCCGGATCCTGTTCGCCGCCGCCGAAGCGGGCGCGGGCGGCAAATCCGAGACGATCCTGCTGCTCGACGAGCCCACCAACCACCTCGACGCCGACTCCGTCACCTGGCTGCGCGGATTCCTCAAGCAGCATGACGGCGGTCTCGTCGTGATCAGCCACGACGTCGACCTGCTCGCGGACGTGGTCAACAAGGTGTGGTTCCTCGACGCGACCCGAAGCGAGCTGGACCTGTACAACATGGGCTGGCAGCGCTACCTCGACGCGCGCGCCACCGACGAGAAGCGCCGCCGCCGCGAGCGGGCGAACGCCGAGAAGAAGGCGGCCACGCTGCAGCAGCAGGCCGCGAAACTCGGTGCCAAGGCGACGAAGGCGGTGGCCGCCAAGAACATGGCCCGCCGCGCCGAGCAGATGCTGTCCGCGCTCGACGAGACCCGTCAGGCCGACAAGGTCGCCCGGATCAAGTTCCCCGAGCCCGCGCCCTGCGGCCGGACGCCGATGACCGCGGAGGGGCTCTCGAAGTCCTACGGTTCGCTCGAGATCTTCACCGGAGTGGACCTCGCGATCGATCGCGGTTCGAAGGTCGTCGTACTCGGATTGAACGGTGCCGGAAAGACGACTTTGCTCCGCTTGCTCGGCGGAATGGAAACTCCGGATACCGGCGGGGTCATTCCGGGTCACGGATTGCGTTTGGGCTATTACGCACAGGAACATGAAACGCTCGACCACGATGCGTCCGTGTGGGAAAATATCCGTCACCTCGCTCCGGACACGGGAGCGCAAGAGTTGCGGAACCTTCTCGGGTCGTTCCTCTTCACCGGCGAGCAACTCGATCAGCCCGCCGGCACGCTCTCCGGTGGTGAGAAGACGAGGCTCGCGCTCGCCGGTCTGGTGTCCAGCGCTGCCAACGTTTTGCTGCTCGACGAGCCGACGAACAACCTGGACCCGGCCAGCCGTGCCCAGGTGCTGGACGCTTTGCGCAGCTTCGCCGGAGCCGTCGTCCTGGTGACGCACGACCCGGGCGCCGTCGAGGCGCTGGAGCCGGAACGCGTGATCCTGCTGCCGGACGGAACCGAGGACCATTGGTCGGCGGATTATCTGGAACTTGTCCAGCTTGCGTGACGCCTGCGTCCGTTCGGGTGCTTGATCGATGCCATCCGGCCACTGAAATGGCCCAATGTGATCGCGGTTTCGGCAGTTTTGCGCTCGTCGTCTGGCATTCCGGCGCTCAGTGTTCGATCATTGCGGCGACAGGGGCCGTTATGTGGCCCAGAACACTCTCGGCGGGAAGGCGATCGACGTGGCTGATCTCAAGAAAGGCGCGCGGATCACCGGCAACACGCGTGACAAGCTGGCCGCTGACCTGAAGAAGAAATACGAGAAGGGCTCGAGCATCCGCGCCCTCGCGGAGTCCACGGGTCGCTCGTACGGGTTCGTGCACCGGGTCCTCTCGGAGTCCGGAGTCCAGCTGCGCGGCCGTGGCGGTGCCACCAGGGTCAAGAAGAAGTAGTCACGAGGAAGTAGCGGACTGCTGCGCGGGGGGCGCAGTTCCCTTTCCAGGGACCGCTGTTTCACGGGTTTCCGCGGCCAGGAAGGCCAGCCTGGCACCGAGGAGGACCAGCGGATACACCAGGTACCCGTACCTGGTCGCCGGAGTGAGCATGATCAGCGCTACGAGCCCGACGGCCATGCGCAGCAGCGCGTCCGAACCGGTCGCGGGAGGACGGCGCAGCAGCCAGACCAGGATCGCGACGGCCGCGATCCCGAGCAGGGTGAAGGAAATCGCCGTGCCCACCGGGCCGAGCGAGGCGATGAGGTGGCCGGGCAACGGGCTCGCCGCCGGTGACTTGATCACGCCGATTCCCAGTGGGAACCGGAAGACGTGTTCGACGAAAGCCTTGGGGTCGACCAGGTAGACGGGTACGTGCAGGACGAGGGTCGTCACCACGAGTGCCGCGGCGAATCCGCCCAGTGCGCGAGGACCACGCCGCGTGATCAACAGGACACCCAGCACCACGATCGCGGGCGCGACGATGAGTTTCGCGCTGACCACCAGCGCCAGCACCAGACCGGACAGCATCGCGCGGCCGGTCGTGGCCAGCGCGAAGGACAACACCAGCAGGCCGGCGATGGCCAGATCCGGGCCGGCGACCGCCCAGGTCAGCGCGGTCAACGGGCAGGCGAGTGCGAGTTGCGCCGCGCTGACCGGGATCTTCGGCCACTTCAGCAGCCGCAGCGTCAGCAGCACACACGCGACGGCCGCCAGCGCGAACATCCAGCGCGCGTCGGTGAGGGCGTTCGCAACCGGTCCGCCACCCGACAAGGCACGTGGCAGACCGAACACGGTCATCACCGGACCGTATGGCGTGTAATCGTTTACTTCCACCGCGCGACCGAGCGCGGTGACGTCGACGTACGGGGTTCCGTTCTCCAGAAGGAGTTTCGCCGACCGTTCGATCACCCAGACCTCGGGCTGGGCGGCCCACGAGTTCGGCGTGACGAGCCAGTCCACTCCGGTCAGACGGCGAATGACGAGCATTCCCAACGGAAGGATCATCGCGAACAGGCCGATCGCCCCGATACCGATCCACCGCGAACCGAGCAGGCCGGACGGGCGTTCGCCGCGCCGGGCGGCGACCAGCAGCCAGCCGGAGTGGGCCACGGCGAGGCCGTAACCCGCTACAGCGAAGTTCGCCCACACGCGATAACCGTAGAATTCCGCGACGGCCGTGTTCACGACGGCGAAGACGAGACAGCCCGTGTAGAAGACCAGGTCTGTGGTCAGTCGTCGCCGGTCGGGGTCCATGGTCACCGGCTCAGGCTACCGACGTGGCCGCGTCCGCCGGAAAGAGGACGTGGAAACCGGGAAGCATCCGGTGCGCTCCGGTGTTGGTGATGCGTATATCCGGGAAAACCCTCGACTAATATCGAGGTTCTGGGGGTAAGAGAGGGTTCTCATGGACAACACTTGGTCGCTGATGAATTCGGCGATGAAGTCCGCCGACGTTCCGAAGGGTCTGCACAAGGGCACGCTCCGCCGCGTCGCGCGGTTCGCCAGGCCGCATTGGCGGAGGCTGCTGATATTCCTGGTGCTCACTGTCGTGTCGGCGGTGCTGGCGGTGAGCACGCCGGTGCTGGCCGGGAAGGTGGTCGACGCGATCATCGGCGGGCACGACGTCGCGCTGGTGGTGTGGCTGGCCGTGGTGATCGCGGTACTGGCGCTGATCGACGCCGGACTCGGGCTGGCGGAACGGGCGCAGTCGTCGAGGATCGGCGAGGGGATCATCCTCGACCTGCGGCTCGCGGTGTACCGGCACGTGCAGCGGATGCCGGTCGCGTTCTTCACCCGCACTCGCACCGGCGCGCTGGTGAGCAGGCTCAACAACGACGTCATCGGCGCGCAGCGCACGTTCACCGCGACACTGTCCGGATTGGTCACCAACGTGATCCAGCTCGTGCTGTCGCTGGTGGTGATGATGACGCTGTCCTGGCAGGTCACGCTGCTGGCGCTGGTGCTGCTGCCGGTGTTCATCCTGCCGACGCGGCGCCTCGGACGGCGGATGGCCGAGCTGCAGCGGGAGGCCGGCGGGCTCAACGCGTCGATGACCACGCAGATGACCGAACGGTTCTCCGCGCCGGGCGCGACACTGGTGAAGCTGTTCGGCGACCCGGCGCGCGAGGTGGGCGACTTCGGCTCGCGGGCCGGTCGGGTGCGCGACATCGGGGTGCGGACGGCGATGCTGACGCGCTGGTTCCTGACCAGCCTGACCACGGTCTCCGCGCTCGCGCAGGCCCTGGTCTACGGGCTGGGCGGCTACCTTGCGCTGACCGGTGCGCTCGCGCCGGGCACCGTCGTGGCGTTGGCGTTGCTGCTGACCAGGCTGTACTCGCCGCTCACCGCGCTGGCGAACGTCCGGGTGGACGTGATGACCGCGCTGGTGTCGTTCGAGCGGGTCTTCGAGGTGCTCGACCTCAAGCCGATGATCGAAGAGAAGCCGGAGCCGCGCCGCGTTCCCGAAGGCCCGGTTTCGGTGGAGTTCTCGGACGTCCGGTTCGGCTACCCCGCCGCGGACCGGTACTCGCTGGCGTCACTGGAGGATGTGTCCACTTTGGATCACCGAGGTGGCGAAGAGGTATTGCACGGCATCAGCTTCCGCGCCGAACCCGGGCAGATGGTGGCGTTGGTCGGTTCGTCCGGGGCGGGCAAGTCGACGATCGCCTCGCTGCTGCCGCGCCTCTACGACGTCGACGCCGGATCGGTCCGCTTGTCCGATGTGGACGTTCGCGACCTGAGCTTCGCCGCGCTGCGGGAAACCGTCGGCGTGGTGACCCAGGACGGGCACCTCTTCCACGACACGATCCGGGCGAACCTCGAATACGCGCGGCCCGGCGTCACCGATGCCGAGATCTGGTCGGCGCTGGAGAAGGCGCGGCTGGCCGAGCTGATCCGGGACCTGCCGGACGGGCTGGAGACGCTGGTGGGGGAGCGGGGCTACCGGCTCTCCGGCGGGGAACGGCAGCGGCTGACCATCGCCCGGCTCCTGCTGGCGCAGCCGAGGGTCGTCGTCCTCGACGAGGCGACCGCGCATCTGGACTCGCAGTCCGAGGCAGCCGTCGGCGAGGCGCTGACCGACGCGCTCGACGGGCGGACCGCGCTGGTCATCGCGCACCGGTTGTCGACGGTGCGGGCGGCCGACCAGATCCTGGTGATCGAGCACGGGGAGATCGTCGAGCGGGGAACGCACGAAGAGCTCCTCGCGCGGGAAGGGCGCTACGCGGCGCTGTACCTGACGCAGTTCTCGGAGGAGCCTGCTGCTGTCGCGTGACCTCAAGAGCGCTATGAAGGACGCTTTCATTGCAAAATTTGCAATGAAAGCGTCCTTCATAGCGCGCGCGGGAGGGGCAATCAGGTGAGGGCGGGGGAGGCGAAGGTCGCGTTCACCAGCGCCATCTTCCGCGGATCGTCCCGCATCAGCGGCCCCATCCGGTTCATCGTGTAGCCGAAGGCGATCCCGCTCTCGGGATCCGCGCCGCCGGACGAGCCGCCGAGCCCGTCGTGCCCGAACGCGCGCGGGTTCGGGCCGAAGCCGCGTTCCTCGCTGCCGAGGTAGAACCCCAGCGCCCATTCGTTACCCAGTCCGCCGACGACGTCGGCCTCGCGGCCCTGCCCTTCGCGGGCGGTCGCGAGCGCTCCGGCCGAGAGCAGACGGCCGGAGGCGAGCGCGCCGTAGATGGTCGCGATGGCCCTGGCGGTTCCGTGTCCGTTCAGGGCGGGCAGGATCGCGCGCCGCCAGGCCGGATCGTTGGCGTCACGGCCTTGGACGCGTGGGTTCGCCAGCGCCGCGAGGGCGGGCGGTCCGGCGTTGGCGAACGCCTGCGCCAGTGCGCTTTTCATCTCGTCGCCGAGCACGGGCTCGACGAGGGTGGAGCAGCGCGCCAGATCGTCGTCGGAGTCCAGGCCGATCCGGAAGTCCGCGGCCAGCGGGCCGGCGATGTGCCCGGCGAAGTACGCGCGGACGTCCTGTCCGCTCACCCGGCGGATCACCTCGCCGACGAGGAAACCGAACGACAGCGCGTGGTAGCCGCTGACCGTGCCGGGTTCGAAGAGCGGCGCCTGCGCGGCGAGCAGTCCGGTGATGTGCTCCCAGTCGTACAGTTCCTCGACCGTCACCGGCCGATCGAGGCCGATGCCGGTCACGCCGGAGCGGTGCGAGAGCAGCCAGCGCACCGGGATGTCCCGTTTGCCCGCCGCCGCGAACTCCGGCCAGTACTTCGCGACCGGCGCGTCGAGGTCGAGGAGGCCGGCGTCGGCGAGGTGGTGCGCGCAGAGCGCGGTCATGCCCTTGGTGGTCGACCAGACGTTGGTGAGCGTGTCCGCCCGCCACGGGATCGTCCGGTCCGGATCGGCCCAGCCCGCCCAGAGGTCGACCACGGTCTCGCCGTGCCGGGTCACGGAGAAGGCGGCGCCGATCTCGCCGCGTCCGGCGAAGTTCTCCTCGAAGGCGGCAAGGACGGGTTCGAACCCCGCCGCGCAATCACCGTGGATCTCGGGCATGGGCACGGACCTCCTGCGGACACCGACCGGTCGGTATGTGACCGTAGAAGGGTCGCGCGGACGAGTCAAGGAACTCGTCCGCGCGGACGCGGAGCTAGCGGAGAGCGGGGACCCGCTCGCCGTACTTGGCCAGCAACGCGGCGTTGGCCTCGTCGCCACCGTCCACGTTGGAACTGCGCCACAGCGGGATGTCGACGCCTTGCGCCGCACCGAGGTCCACGACCTCGGCGAGGACGAGGTTCCACAGGAACGCGTTGATCACAGTGGACAGTGGCGCGGTCCGCGGCGCGTCCGGCGGGTAGCTCGAGTCGCCGGGGCGGACGTGGGAGTCGAGCACGATGCTCGCTTCTTCGATCAGTGTCGTCGCCGCGCGTTTGGGTGCCGCGGCCACGGACGCGGCCGAACTCACCGCGATGACCGACGCCCCGCGCTTCCGCGCCCCGGCGGCCAGTTCGACCGGGTACGGGTTGACGCCCGAGGTCGAGAACACCACCAGCAGGTCGTCCGGACCCGGCGCGCGCTCGGCCAGCACCTCTTCGGCGAGCCCGGAGCGGCGCTCGGTCTTGGTGCTGTGCTGCGCGCCGTGCAACGGCAGCAGTTCGGGGTGGTAGACCGGGTACACGCAGGCGAGGCCGCCCGCACGGTAGAAGGTCTCGGCGACCGCGGCCAGCGAATGCCCGGCCCCGGCGGTGAACACCAGGGCGTCCGCCCGGATGACGTCCAGGATCAGCTCGGCCGATTTCCGGATCTGCGCCGCGTTACCCCGTTCGGCTTCCGCGAGCCGTTCGGCGACGTCTGCATAACGTTCGGTGGTGCTCACCACATCCGCCCTTCCGTCTGGAGGTCAGCGACGAATGTATCGCGTGGACCAATGGCCGAAGTGGAATACATCGGGTCATGATCGAGGTTGACCCGATCACTGCGGCCGGGGTTTCGGAGACTGGAGGGTCCAGGGTGAACGAGGCTGATCCCGCGGTGCGGACTTGGCGAGCACGCGGCCAGGCGAAAGCCGTGGTGCTGGTACTGCACGGCGGCGCGGAGCACAGTCATGCCCGCGTGGCGCCGTGGCGGCTGGCGTACCAGCGGATGGTTCCGCTGGCGAAGGACGTCCACCGGGCGTGCCGGGAGCACGGGGTCGAGGTGCGGCTGCTGCGCAACCGGATCTACGGCTGGAACGACCACGGTACCGACGCGCTCGCCGACGCGCGCTGGGCCTTGGAGCGCGTTCACGAGGAGCATCCGGATGTGCCGGTGATCCTCGTCGGCCATTCGATGGGTGGGCGGGTCGCCCTGCGCGTCGCCGACGATCCGGCCGTGGCCGGCGTCTGCGCGCTGGCGCCGTGGACACCACCGGGTGAATCCATCGACGCCGTCGGCGGTCGTGCCGTGCTCATCGCGCACGGCACCAAGGACCGGATGACCGATCCGGTGGCCTCACACGCTTTCGCCGAACGTGCCGAAAAGGTGACGTCGCGGTCCGCGCGGTTCGAGATCGGCGGCGAAGGGCATGCGATGTTACGCAGATCTCGCGTCTGGAACCGCCTCGTACGGGCCTTCATCCTCGAGCTGATCGAAGCCGGGGGAATCGACGAAACACTGAGCGGGGCCTGGGGACGGCCGAGCTCGGAACGGCTGCGGATCCCGGTCTGAACCGGGTGGGAGGGAGTACTCATGTCCACGTTCAGCGTCGATCGGCCGGCCGGTTCGGCCGGCCTGCCCGTCCCAAACGAAACACGGTGGCCGGGGCTGGCCACCCCGCCGCATTCCCCGTTCCGGGCGCGGATCGCCGAGCAGTTGTTCCGGCACGCGGTGCGCCCGTTGAACGTCCGCGTGCGCATGCCCGACGGCTCGCAGCTGGGCGCGGGCGGCCCGGACGCGCCCGAGATGCGGCTCAACCGCCCCGCCGCCTTCTTCCACCGCCTCGGCGTGGACGCGAAGATCGGCTTCGGCGAGGCCTACCTGGTCGGCGATTGGACGAGCGACGCGCTCGCCGAGGTGCTGACCCCGTTCGCGGAACGGATGGCGACGCTCGTCCCGCCGCTGCTGCAACGGTTCCGCCGGTTCGTCGACCGCGGCCACCCCGCGACCGAGGAGAACACCGTGGAGGGGGCGCGGGCGAACATCCATCGCCATTACGACCTGTCCAACGAGCTGTTCGGCACATTCCTGGACCCGTCGATGATGTACTCGTCGGCGTTGTTCGGCCCGGACGACGACCTCACCACCGCGCAGCACCGGAAGATCGACAGCGTCCTGGACTACGCGGGCGTCCGGGAAGGCAGCACGGTGCTCGAGATCGGCACCGGCTGGGGTGAACTCTCGATCCGGGCCGCCGCACGCGGGGCCAAGGTCACGTCATTGACCATTTCCGAGGAGCAGGCGAAGCTGGCGACCGAGCGCATCGCGGCGGCGGGCTTCGCCGACCGCGTCGACGTCCGGCTGTGCGACTACCGCGACTCGACCGGCGAGTACGACGCCGTGGTCAGCGTCGAGATGATCGAGGCCGTCGGCGAGCCGTACTGGCCTGCGTTCTTCGAGACCATCGGGAAACGGCTGAAGCCGGGCGGCAGGTTCGGCCTCCAGGCCATCACCATGGACCACGAACGCATGCTCGCCGCGGCCCGTTCGTACACCTGGATGCACAAGTACATCTTCCCCGGCGGGCTGATCCCGTCGACCACCTCGATCGAACAGGGCATGCTGGCCAGCACCCGGCTGAAACTGCAAGGGGTGCGCGAGTTCGGCCAGGACTACGCGCACACGTTGCGGCTGTGGCGGGAGAGGTTCACCCAGCGGTGGGACGACATCACCGAACTGGGCTTCGACGACGTCTTCAAGCGGATGTGGGAGTTCTACCTGGCGTACTCCGAAGCGGGGTTCCGCTCGGGGTATCTCAAGGTCCACCAGTTCGGATTCGCCGAAAACGGACGGTGAACGCCACCCAACCGATGCGGGGTGCCGGACGTCCTTCACCTAGGGTCTGCGGTTGACTGGGCCCTACACGCGAAATCGGGACGGGTGATTCGGCATGACGTATGGAGGCGACGACCGAGGGCGACGGATGCCGCCACAGCGGCCGCCGTCCGGCCGCCCTCGGCGGCACCAGCCGGCGCAGATGATGCCGCTGCCCGGCCGGGGGAGCAGCCCGTACGACGAGCGGACCGCGCCCATGGGGCACGGGGGCCAGGAACGCCCCGCCGGTCCGCCACCGCGCCGTCCAGGGCCCCCGCCCGGCCGTCCGGCCGACGGCGCGAGGCCGCCGGCGCGACGCAAGCGCTGGGGTTTCGGCAAGGTGCTGGTCACCCTGCTGACCGTGTTCGTGGTGTTCCTCGCCGGCGTGTGGGTGTACCTGGAGTTCTCCATCAACCGCGTCGACGCGCTGGCCGAGTACTCCGGCCGCCCCGTCGCGGCCGAGGGCACCAACTGGCTGATCGTGGGCTCCGACAGCCGGGACGGGCTGACGGCCGAGGAGCAGGAGAAGCTGGTCACCGGCGACTCCAAGGCCGCCGGCGGCGGCAAGCGGACCGACACCATCATGATCGCGCACGTCCCGTCCAACAGCACCAAGCCGACGCTGCTGAGCCTCCCGCGCGACTCGCAGGTGACCATCCCGGGACACGGCAAGAACAAGATCAACGCCGCGTTCTCGATCGGCGGCCCGGCACTGCTCGCGCAGACCGTCGAAGGCGCCACCGGCCTGCGCATCGACCACTACGCCGAGATCGGCTTCGGCGGGTTCGCCAAGATCGTCGACGCGATCGGCGGGGTCCACATGTGCGTCGAGAAGCCGATGGAAGACACCCTCACCAAGATCAAGATCCCCGCGGGCTGCCAGGACCTCCAGGGTCCGCAGGCTCTCGGGTTCGTCCGCATGCGGCACAGCGACGCGACGCCGCGTTCGGACCTCGACCGCGTCGCCAACCAGCGCAAGTTCATCGGCGCGCTGGTCAGCGAGATCGGCAGCCCCGGCACCCTGCTGAACCCGTTCTCGCTGTTCCCGCTGCTGTCGACGGGACCCGACGCGCTGACGATGGACACCGGCGACCACGTGCACAACCTGGTGGGGCTGGCACTGGCGATGCGCGGGATCTCCTCGGGCGGCGTCGTCACCACGACGGTGCCGGTGACCAACGGCTCGGCGGAGAACTGGGACAAGACGAAGTCGAAGCTGCTTTTCGACGCGTTGAAGAACGACACGGAGATCCCGGACAGCGCGATCCTGACCTGATCATCGGTCCTTTCGGCGCCATGAACGGTCCTTTCCTTGCGAAATTCGCCAGGAAAGGACCGTTCCTAGCGTCTGCGGGGCCTCGCGTGCCTCGGACGCTGCTCGCGGCCCGAAAACCGGAGGCGCCCGGAGCGAAGGCGAGTCACCATGGGCGGATGGAAGCGCCCGCCGAGACCCTCGCCGACGAAGTCGTCACGCTGCGCCGCTGGCAGCCGCGGCAACTCGAAACCCTCGCCACCGTCGCGGGGGATTCCGCCGCGCATCTCGGCGCGTGGATGATCTGGGCCACCAACGGTTACGGCCGTCGCGAAGCCGCCGGCTTCCTGGAGCACACCGCAAGGAACTGGGCCGAAGGCAAGACCTACGATTTCGCGATCCTCGCCGAGGACGAAATCGTCGGCGGCACGGGCATGATCATCCATCCGGACCGGATCGAGATCGGCTACTGGCTCAGCCGACACCACACCGGTCGCGGCTTCGTGTCCAGGGCCGCGAAGCTCCTGGTCGACGAGGCCTTCCGGCTCGGCGCGCCGGAGGTCGAGATCCGGCACGACGAGAACAACGTCGCGAGCGGCGCCGTGCCCGCACGGCTGGGGTTCACGATGATCGGTGACGAGGCCACCGAACCGCCGCTCGCCCCCGCCTGCGCGGGCGTCACCAGGATCTGGCGGCTCAAGCGTCCTTAGTCTTGCGCTCGCGCAAGGCGGCGAGTGCCTTGTCGGCGTGCACGGTGAACTTCAGTTCGCTCTTGATCACTTCGAGCACCTTGCGGTCGGTGTCGATGACGAAGGTGTGCCGCTTGGCGTGCAGCGGGCTGAACTTGCGCCACACGCCGAACCGTTTCGCCACCACACCGTCCACATCGGACAGCAGGGGATAGTCGAAGCCGTGTTTGGCCGAGAACTCCTGCTGTTTGGCGACGGCGTCCGGGCTGATCCCGACGCGATGCGCGCCCACCTCGGCGAATTCGGCGGCCAGATCGCGGAAGTGACAGCTTTCCGCGGTGCAGCCGCTGGTCATCGCGGCGGGGTAGAAGAAGAGCACGACCGGGCCGGACGAGAGGAAGTCCGACAGCGTGCGCTGCTCGCCCTTGTCGTCGGGAAGGGTGAAGTCCGGGGCGATGTCACCTTGGTCCATGGACGGATCCTGTCATGTCGGTGTGGCGTTCGATGAGCTCGTCGACCTCGTCCCCGGTCGCGGAATCCGCGACGAACGAACCGCGCGCCGCGAGCACACCGTATCGCCGGAGCCGCTCGGCCTGTTCGTGATTGTGGACGCCTTCCGCGCCGATGCGGAGTTTCAGTTCCTTGGCCCTGGCGACCAGCTGGCACAGGTGGCGGACGTCGGCTTCGTCCTCGCCGTCGGCCAGCGCGTCGACCACGGCGCCGGACAGGATCACGTGACGGACGGGCAGCCGGTGCCGCGGGATCAGCTCGAGATCGTCGGAGCCGGAGATCGTCAGCACGAGCTGGGCGCCCAGATCGGCCAGTACCGCGAAGGAGTCGAGCACCTCGCCGTTCGGGTCGAGCACGGATTCGCGGTCCGTGCACAGCCTCAGCGCCTGGGCGGGCAGGCTGTGCCGGTCGAGCTGTTCCTTGACCAGCAGCACCAGATCGGGCTCGATGGCCAGCCGGTTCGGCAGCCGCACGCAGACGTCGGGCGCGGCTTCGCCGAACCTGTTCCGCCACCTCGCGGTGGCGGCGAGCGATTCGGCCAGCAGCCACCGGCCGAGCGGGATGGTCATCCCGGTGACCTGCGCGAGCGGGTAGAACTCGTCCGAGTCCAGTTCGCCCTTCTCCGGGTGGCTCCAGCGCAATCCGGCGTTGACCGCGGCCAGCTGGTCGGGGTTCGCGAGTTTCACCGTCGGCTGGTAGATCAGCGAGAACTCGCCGTTCTCCAGCGCGCCCGCGATGACCGCGCCCAGCTGGTAGCGGCCCCGGTCGCGCGCGTCGAGTTCCGGATCGAACAGCATCCATTGCGCCTTACCCGCCTCCTTGGCGCGGTGCAGGGCGATTTCCGCGGCGCGAAGCAGGTCTTCGGGTCCGCCGTCGGCGACCGCGCGGACGACGATGCCCGCGCTCGCGCTGACCCCGATACCGTGCCCGCCGAGGTAGATCGGCTCGACCAGTTCCTCCAAGGCCTGCTCGACCAGCGCGATCACCTCGGGCGGGGTGAAGTCGCCGCGCAGCAGGACGGCGAACCCGTCGCCGGACAGCCGGGCGACCGAACCGTCGTGTCTGCCGGTGAAGACGGACGTGAGCTTCTTCGCGACCCCGCGCAGCACCTGATCGCCGACGCCGGCGCCCAGACCGTCGTTGATCACCTTGAAGCCGTCGACGTCGAGGTAGACGAGCGCGATCTGTTCGTCGCCGGACCCGGCCAGTGCGGCTTCGAGTGCGTTGCCGAAGGCGGTGGCGTTCGGCAGGCCGGTCAGCGGGTCGTGCACGTTCTGGTGCAGCAGTTGTTCCTGCAGCAGGTGGATCTCGTTGGCGTCGGCGACCATCAGCACCGGATAGGTCGAACCGGGCCGGTCACCGGGCAGATCGGTCAGGGTCACGTCGACCCAGAGCGGGCCTTCCTCGCTGTGGGTCAGCAGCAGGCGTTCCTGCTGGGTCGGCCTGCCTGCGGTCATGAGTTGCGAGAGCGCGTTCCGCAGCCGGGCGACGTCGTGGTCGGCGGAGCCGAGATCGGGGATCTCCCGTCCGCGCAGGGCGGCGGGACGGCAGCCGAGGAGTTTGCCGAGGGCGATGTTCGCCTCGACGATCGTGCCGTTGGGATCGGCGAGCGCGATGCCGATGGGCGAGGCGGAATAGAGCTTGGAGAAGCGCCGCACAGCGGGCTGGTGATCGGGCTCGGTCCGGACGGCGTCCTTGACGACGCCGAGCAGCAGCTGTTCGAGTTGCTCCTTGGGAAGCGATACTCCTTTAGTGTCAGCGAGCGTCTCGGCCCATCTCCGAGCTACGTCCACCAACCCTGGCGCGGAACCAGGCTCGGGCACACTTCACCTCTTCATGCGCGGTTTATGGCCAGCTCAGACCGGGTGTCCGAACTCATGGGCCCACACTAGGTATGAGCCGACCGGGTGTAGTGCCACGGCATCATGCGCGATCCGGGGTGTCTACCGGCTGAAAGGGTGATCGCTACTACACGAGTGGTGACCGGATGTCACCAAGAGTACTCGATCGTGAATGTCCGTTTGGTCGGAGTTCAGCGCGCTGCCAGCCGGATCGGCAGGCCGTCCGCGGGAACGGGCAGCGAGACGTAGTCCCAGCGCGCCGTGTAGTGCTCCGGAACCGACCACCGATACGCCCGCAGCATCTCGTGCAGCAGTGCCTTCACTTCGAACGTCCCGAAATGCAGGCCGATGCACTTGTGCGCGCCGCCGCCGAACGGCATCCACGCGTAGCGGTGCGACTTGTCCTCGCGGCGTTCCTCGCCGAAGCGTTCCGGGTCGAACCGCATCGGGTCGGTCCAGTACTCCGGGGCGAAATGATTGACGGTGGGGGAAACCCCGACGAGTGTCCCTTCGGGAATGAAGTGGCCGAGAACCTCGGTGTCCTTCACGGTCTTCCTTGCCAGCGAAGGAACCGGCGCCACCAGCCGCAGGGCTTCCTTGATCACCAGGTCCAGCGTCGTCAGGGTCTCCAGTGCCTCGATGTCCGGCACGTCGTCGCCGAGCGCGAGGGACTCCTGGCGCGCGCGTTCCTGCCATTCGGGGTTCTTCGCGAGGTGGTAGACGGCCGCCGCGCTGGTGATGGTCGACGTGTCGTGCGCGGCCATCATCAGGAAGATCATGTGGTTGACGACGTCGGAGTCGGTGAAACGGTCACCGTCTTCGGTGGTGGCGTGGCACAAGGCGGTGAAGAGGTCATCGCCGTCGCTCGCCCGTTTCGCGGGCAGATTCGCCGAGAAGTAGCGTTCGAGGACCTTGCGGCCGTGCAAGCCCGCCGCCCAGCGGCCGCCGGGAACGGGAAAGCGCACGATGGCCGTGCCCGCGCGCACGGAATTCACGAACGCGCGGTTGATCGCGGCCGCGTCGTCGCCGGACCGCATGCCCATGAACACCCGCGTCGCGACGTCGAGCGTGAGTTGCTTGAGGGACCAGTAGATCCGCGGGTTCGGCCGGTCCGCCCACGCGGCGATGCCCTCGCGCAGGGCCGGGCCCATCTGGTCGACGTAGCCGGTGAGCCGTTGCCGGGTGAACGCCGCCTGCATGATGCGGCGGTGGAGGTGATGCTCCCCGAAGTCGAGCAGCATCAGGCCGCGGTCGAAGAACTGCTCGATGAAGAACTTCCAGCCCTCCTGGGAGAAGGCCTTGTCCTTGTTCACCAACGCGATCTGCGTGGCCTCCGGGCCGGAGAGCGCGACGATGCGGCGGCCGAACGCGCCCATCCACGACACCGGGCCGTAGGTCTCGTAGCGTTTGAGGCCGAACTCGATGCCGAAGCGCATGAAGTCCAGCGCGTGCCCGATGACCGGCGGACCTTCGTCGCCGAGGACGGGTTTGAGGCCCGGCGGGGCGGGCGCGAGTTCGCGGACCGGCCAGGTCGCGCCGAGCCAGCGCTGGTCGACCGAACGCGGCAAGGGGATCGACGTGAGCGGCGGGACCCGCTCGCGCAGTGCCCCGGTGACCTTTTCGACGGCGTTCGCCATGGTGACCATCTCCCCGCTGAGATCGGCTGCCGCCCCACCATCGCACCCTTATTGACGTCCTGACAATACCTCGGCGGAAGGCCGTGTGGGGTGAGTGTGGAGGATTCGGGACGTTCACCGTCCCGAATCCTCCACGCTTGGTGAGCTCATCGATCATGCTTGACCCCCGGCCCTCGACCACGCGCCAGGCCAGGCGATTGCCGAGTCCGTGAAGGCCTCCTTGAGGAACCCAGAGTCCCTCAAGGAGGCCTTCACGGAACGTCAGGAGAGCTCGGCGCGGACCGTGTGGGCCGCGGTGACGAGGTTCCGCAGGGCGGGCTCGACCTCGGCGTACCCGCGCGTCTTCAGGCCGCAGTCCGGATTGACCCAGATCCGCTCGGCGGGCACGGCACCGACGGCGGTCCGCAACAGCCCGCTGACCTCGTCGACACCGGGGACGCGCGGCGAGTGGATGTCGTACACGCCCGGCCCGACGCCGCGGCCGAAGCCCGCCGCGCCGAGGTCGGTGACGACCTCCATCTTGGACCGCGCGGCCTCGATGCTGGTGACGTCGGCGTCGAGCGCGTCGATCGCCTTCACCACGTCGCCGAACTCCGAGTAGCACATATGCGTGTGGATCTGTGTCGCGTCGTCGATCCCGGACGTCGCGAGCCGGAACGACGAAACCGCCCACGCGAAGTACGCCTCATGCGCCGCCGCGCGCAGCGGGAGCAGTTCGCGCAGCGCCGGCTCATCCACCTGGATGACGCGGATGCCCGCCTTCCGCAGGTCGTGCACCTCGTCGCGGATGGCCAGCGCCACCTGACGGGCGGTCTCGCCCAGCGGTTGATCGTCGCGGACGAACGACCACGCCAGGATCGTCACCGGACCGGTCAGCATCCCCTTGACGGGCTTGCCGGTCAGGCTCTGCGCGTAGCGTGCCCACTCGACGGTCATCGGCTCCGGACGTGAGACGTCGCCGTACAGGATCGGCGGCCGGACACATCGTGAACCGTAGGACTGCACCCAGCCGAAGTCGGTGGCCGCGAACCCGGCCAGCCGCTCGGCGAAGTACTGCACCATGTCGTTGCGCTCGGGTTCGCCGTGCACCAGCACGTCCAGCCCGATCTCCTCCTGCAGCCGGATGACACGCTCGATCTCGGCCTTCATCGCGACCTCGTAGCCCGCGTCGTCCAGCGAGCCCGCCTTGTGCGCGGCCCGCGCCTTGCGGACGTCGGTGGTCTGCGGGAACGAGCCGATCGTGGTGCTCGGCAAGGGCGGCAGCTCCAGTGCGGCCTGCTGCGCCGCCGCGCGCCGGGCGTAGGGGGAGCGGACGGTGTCTTCCGGCCGCAGCGCCTCCAGCCGGGCACGCACCCCGGCGTCGGCCAGGTCGGCCGCCGTCGCGCGATCCGCGGCCGCGGCACGAGCGGCGGAGAGGTCGACGCCGTCTTCCTTCAACGCTCGCCCGAGCAGGACGACCTCGTCGACCTTCTGCTTCGCGAACGCCAGCCAGCCCTTCAGCCGCGGATGGAGCCCGTCCTCACGCTCGACGTCGTAGGGCACGTGCAGCAGCGAGCAGGACGTCGACACGCTGACCGACCTGGCGGTGCCGAGCAACGTCGCCGCCCGGCCGAGCGCGCGGGCGGGGTCGGTGCGCCAGACGTTGCGCCCGTCGACGACACCGGCCAGAACCTCCTTGTCCCGCAAGGCGGGTTCGGCCGCGACCGCGTCCACAAAGGACTCATCGGTGACGAGGTCGACGGCGATCGCGTCGATCGGGGAGCGTGCGAGCACGCCGAGGCCGCGGCCGAGACCGCCGAAGTACCCGGCGACCAGGATCTTCGGCCGCGCGGTCACCTTCGCCAGCCGGTGGTAGGCGCGGATGAGCGCGTTGAGCTCCCGCTCGTCGCGGTCCGCGGCGAAGGCGGGCTCGTCGAACTGGACCCACTCGACGCCTTCGTCATGCAGGCGCCTTAGCAGCTCGACGTAGCCGTCGAGGAGGTCGTCGAGCAGATCCAGCGGACGGAAGCCCTCCGGGGCGGTCTCGCTCGCCTTCGCGAGCAGCAGGAACGTCACCGGGCCCACCAGCACCGGCCGCGTCTCGACACCGATCGCGCGTGCCTCGCGGTACTCGTCGAGCGGTTTGGTGCCGGAGAGCGAGAACGACGTCTCCGGGCCGAGTTCGGGGACGATGTAGTGGTAGTTCGTGTCGAACCACTTCGTCATCTCCAGCGCCGGCGCGTCCTGCACCCCGCGCGCGGCGGCGAAGTAGGTATCGAGCGGCGAAAGACCGAGCGTCGTGAAGCGCTCCGGCAGCGCTCCGAACAGCTCGGCGGTGTCGAGCACCTGGTCGTAGTGGGAGAACGTGTTGGAGGGGACGGAATCCAGCCCCGCGTCCTTGAGCTCCCGCCAGGCCCGGGTGCGCAGTGCGCGGCCGGTGCCCAGCAGTTCGGCCTCGTCGATCTTGCCCGCCCAATAGCGTTCGAGTGAACGCTTGAGTTCCCTGTCCGGTCCGATCCGGGGGTAGCCCAGCACAGTCGTGCCGATTTCGGTCACAGCTCTCTCCTCGCGAGCTTGTCGTGAGAGCCCGGAGCGCGCAGGAGTGACCGCCGTTCGGTCGTGCCCATCCCACGAGGCCCGGACTCACGCACGCCGTCGGCGCGCGTACCACAGGCAGGTCTTCGGACTCGTGGGCGACTCGCTCGCTCCTACCGGCCGTCGCTTCCCGGGGCGCCATGTCCCAGTGCTTTACCGTGTCTCGCACGGTGACGGCTTTCGTTCCCACATACCGCTGCGGGGCAGTCCCGGATTCACACCGGGTTCCCTGTTACCTCGACCGGCCTGGGAAGCCGGGCGAACCAGTAGCACCTTGGAGAGTACCCAGGTGCGCTATGGCTGTGGGCGGCGCAGCCCGTCCAGCACGAGGGTGATGACATCGTCGGCCTCGGTCCGCCACTCGGGGCGGTCATGGGCCGCGCCGATGCCGTGCAGTGCCATCATCACGGCGCCGGCGCCCACGTCGTCGCGAACGGCGCCGTCCCGCACGGCGGCGGCGACCAGTGCGGTGACGGCCTGCTCCAGCGCTTGGCCGCCTTCGGCGAGGGCACCCGAACGATCGGCCATGAGGGTGGCCAGCGTCCGTGCCAGGCCCGCATGGGCACCGATGTGGCCGACCATGTCGCGGAGGAAGGTCGCCAACGCCTCAGCCGCGGGCAGCGTGGCCTGTAGCCGTCGGGCACGGTCGCACAGCGCGGCGACTTCCCCGTGGTAGACCGCCTCGGCCAGCGCCTCCCTGGTGGGGAAGTGGCGGTAAAGCGTGCCGGTGCCGACGCCGGCCAGGCTGGCGAAGTCATCGAAACGCAGGTCGAAGAACTCTCCGGCGTCGAAGACCTCCCGGGCCTTGGCGAGCAGGGCCTCGCGCTTGCGCCGGGCGTCGGCCCGCAGCGGCTTGTCGGCGGTCATGCGCTCCCTCGCGTTGACAAGTGGAGATCATCTCCATATTTTTGAAAGTGGAGATAACCTCCACTTCGATCTTACCCCCCGAGGTGCCGCTTGAAGATCCTCATGTTCGGCCGAGGCGTGATCGCCACCGTCTACGGCCGGGTCCTGCAGAAGGCGGGACACGAAGTCGAGTTCTACGTCCGGCCGGGCCGCGCGGCGACGTACGGGGCCACGGTGGACCTCGACCTGCTCGATACGCGGCGCCGGGTGTGGGGGCAGCGCGTCGTCGAGAAGTGGCCGGTGCACCTCCGCGAGACTCTGGAGCCGGACCACGACTTCGACCTGATCGTGCTCAGCGTGGCGCACCACCGCCTCCCGGAGGCGACGGCCTTCCTGTCCCCGCGCGTCGGCCAGGCCACGGTGCTGGTCTTCGGCAACATCTGGACCGAGCCGACGGCCGCGATCGGCCCACTTCCCCTCGACCGGATCGCCTGGGGCTTCCCCCAGGCCGGTGGCGGGTTCGACGCGAACGGCGTGCTTCGCGGGATGCTGCTGCCGTCGGTCGTCTTCGGCACTCTCGGCCGGCCCCCGACCGAGCGGGAGCGGGCCGTGCGCCAGGCGTTTCGCGAGGCCGGGCTCCGGATCAAGGAGCGACCCGACTTCCGCGGCTGGCTGTGGGTCCATTTCGTGTCCGACGCCGGGCTGCTCTCGCAGGGCCTGCGGCTGGGGTCGCTGTCCGAGCTGGCCGGGTCGACGGGCGCCCTGCGCGAGGGGCTGCTGACCGGCCGCGAACTGCTGCCGCTTCTCGAGGCGCGCGGCCTCGACCTGCGTCGTCACCGGGTCGGTGTGCTGCTGTTCCGGGCGCCCACCTGGCTGACGGCCCCCGTTCTCGCCTGGCTGACCGCTCATTTCGCACCGGCGCGCGTGAGCGTCACGGCGCACTCCGACCTCGACGCCGAGGAGCCGCGTGAGGTCTGCCGGGACACCCTGGCCGAAGCGCGGCGGCTGGGCGTCCCGGTGCCGCGCTTGGAAGCGGTGGAACCGTACTTCGCCCGCGCCTGAACGACGAAAGGCCCACCCGACGCGAGTGCGCCGAGCAGGCCTTTTCGTCAGTTCAGGCGATCAGTCCCAGTCGAGGGCGCCACCGGACTGGTACTCGATGACGCGGGTCTCGAAGAAGTTCTTCTCCTTCTTGAGATCCATCGCCTCCGACATCCACGGGAACGGGTTCTCCGTCTCGCCGAAGATGGGCGCGAGGCCGATCTGCTGCGCGCGACGGTCGGTGATGAAGTGCATGTACTGCTCGATCAGTTCCGCCGAGAGCCCGAGCATGCCGCGCGGCATGGTGTCGCGGGCGTAGGCGACCTCGAGTTCGCACGCCTCGGTCAGCATGCCGCGGATCTCGGCCTGGAACTCCTCGGTCCACAGGTGCGGGTTCTCGATCTTGATCTGGTTGATGCAGTCGATGCCGAAGTTCAGGTGGATCGACTCGTCGCGCAGGATGTACTGGTACTGCTCGGCGATGCCGATCATCTTGTTCCGGCGGCCGAGCGAGAGGATCTGCGCGAAGCCGGTGTAGAACCACATGCCCTCGAAGATCACGTAGAACGCGACCAGGTCACGAAGGAAGTTCTGGTCGGCCTCGGGGGTGCCGGTCTCGAAGTCCGGGTTCTCGAGGTTCTGCGTGTACTTCAGCGCCCACGCGTCCTTCTCCGAGATGGACGGGACCTCGCGGTACATGTTGAACAGCTCGCCCTCGACCAGGCCGAGGCTCTCGCAGATGTACTGGAAGGTGTGCGTGTGCACGGCCTCCTCGAACGCCTGGCGCAGCAGGTACTGGCGGCATTCGGGGTTGGTGATCTGCCGGTACACCGCGAGCACGATGTTGTTGGCCACCAGCGATTCCGCGGTGGCGAAGAACCCGAGGTTGCGCTTGAGCATGGTGCGCTCGTCCTCGGTGAGGCCGTCGGGCGACTTCCACAGCGCGATGTCGGCCTGCATGGCGACCTCGGTCGGCATCCAGTGGTTGTTGCAGCCGGCGAGGTACTTCTCCCACGCCCAGGTGTACTTCATCGGCAGCAGCTGGTTGACGTCGGCGCGGGCGTTGATCATCCGCTTGTCGTCGACGTTGATCCGGGCGGCGCCGACTTCGATCTCACCGAGCCCGGTGGCGTCGGTGGCGGGGTCAAAGGTGGTCATGGAGGCTCACTTTGAGAGTTGGGGGGTCGTGAGTGGCGATTCGGGTCAGAACACGAATCGCCACTCACGACCGGGCGGTCACTGGCAGGCTTCGCAGTCGGGGTCGTCGATCCGGCAGGCGGCACCGTCGGTGGCGACGAAGTCGACGTCCGAGACCTGCGGCAGCTCCTTCGGCTCCGGCTTGGCGGCCGGGGCAGGGGCGGTCACCGGGACGGCCGGGACCGCGGCGGCGGGCGACGGCGAGACCGCGGCGGAAGCCGACGGGGCGGACGAAGCGGCGGGAGCCGGGGCAGCGGGCTTGGGTGCCGATGGTGTGGCCGGGGCCGGGGTGGCCGAGACCGCGTTCAGCTTGCCGTCGGTGCCGCGCAGGGTGCTCTTCTCCACGTGCGTCGCGGACCGCGCCCGCAGGTAGTACGTGGTCTTGAGGCCCTTGTGCCAGGCGTAGCGGTACAGCTCGTCGAGCTTGCGGCCGCTGGGCGCCGCGATGTACAGGTTCAGCGACTGCGCCTGGTCGATCCACTTCTGACGACGCGAACCGGCGTCCACCAGCCACTTGGACTCGATCTCGAACGCGGTGGCGTACAACGCCTTCAGGTCGTCCGGCACGCGGTCGATCTGGCCGAGGCTGCCGTCGAAGTACTTCAGGTCCGAGACCATGACCTCGTCCCACAGCCCGCGCTCCTTGAGCGAGCGGACCAGGTGCGGGTTCACCACGGTGAAGTCACCGGACATGTTCGACTTGACGAACAGGTTCTGGAACAGCGGTTCGATCGACTGGCCGACCCCGCAGATGTTGGAGATCGTCGCGGTCGGCGCGATCGCCATCACGTTGGAGTTGCGCATACCGACGGTCTTGACCCGCTCGCGCAGCGGCGCCCAGTCCAAAGTGGACGAGGTGTCGACGTCGAGCGCGTCGCCCTGCCGCGCGTCGATCAGCAGCTGCATCGAGTCGATCGGCAGGATTCCCTTGCTCCACAAGGAACCCTCGAACGTCTGGTACTGGCCGCGCTCCTCGGCGAGGTCGGTCGACGCCGAGATCGCGTAGTAGCTGATGTGCTCCATGCTGGTGTCCGCGAACTGCACGGCCTCGTCCGAGGACAGCGGCACACCGATCTCGAACAGCGCGTCCTGGAAGCCCATCAGGCCGAGGCCGATCGGGCGGTGGCGCAGGTTGGAGCGGCGCGCCTCCGGGATCGTGTAGAAGTTGATGTCGATCACGTTGTCGAGCATGCGGACCGCGGTGCGCACGGTCTTCTCGAGCCGCGCGGTGTCCAAGCCCTCGGGCGTGACGTGCTTGAGCAGGTTCACCGAGCCGAGGTTGCAGACCGCGACCTCGTCGGTGGTGGTGTTCAGGGTGATCTCGGTGCACAGGTTGGACGAGTGCACGACACCCACGTGCTGCTGCGGCGAACGCAGGTTGCACGGGTCCTTGAAGGTGATCCACGGGTGGCCGGTCTCGAACAGCATGGTCAGCATGCGGCGCCACAGGTCGACCGCGCGGATCTTGCGGAACACCTTCAGCTCACCGCGTTCGGCGGCGGCCTCGTACTCGCGGTAGCGCTCGGCGAACGCGGTGCCGTAGAGGTCGTGCAGGTCCGGGGTCTCGTTCGGCGAGAACAGCGTCCACTGCGCGTCGGCCTCGACGCGGCGCAGGAACTCGTCGGGCACCCAGTTCGCGGTGTTCATGTCGTGCGTACGACGACGGTCGTCACCGGTGTTCTTGCGCAGGTCGAGGAATTCCTCGATGTCCACGTGCCAGGTCTCGAGGTACGCGCAGGCCGCGCCCTTGCGCTTGCCGCCCTGGTTCACCGCGACCGCGGTGTCGTTGGCGATCTTGAGGAACGGCACGACACCCTGCGACTGGCCGTTGGTGCCCTTGATGTGCGCGCCGAGGCCGCGGACCGGGGTCCAGTCGTTGCCGAGACCGCCCGAGTACTTCGCCAGCAGCGCGTTGTTCTTGTACGCCTGGAAGATCGAGTCCAGGTCATCGTCCACAGTGGTCAGGAAGCAGGACGACAGCTGCGGGCGAGTGGTGCCCGAGTTGAACAGCGTCGGGGTGGACGCCATGAAGTGGAACGTCGAGAGCAGCTCGTAAAACTCGATCGCGCGGGCTTCCCGGTTGTCCTCGCGGATCGCCAGGCCCATCGCGACCCGCATGAAGAACGCCTGCGGCAGTTCGAAGCGGATGCCGTTGTGGTGCTGGAAGTATCGGTCGTACAGGGTCTGCAGGCCGAGGAAGCCGAAGTCGAGGTCGCGCTCGGCGTGGATGGCCGCGGTGATCTTGTCCAGGTCGAAGGTCTGGAGCTCGGGGTTGACCAGCTCCAGCTCGATGGCGCGCTTGAGGTAGTCCCGGAAGTACTGCGGGTACCGCGCGGTCATCTCGTTCTGGCTGGCCTGCTGCGGCGTGCCCGCGAGGTAGGTGAGCGCCTCGCCGCGGAGCTTGTCCGCCAGCAGCCGGGCGCTGACGTAGGAGTAGTTCGGCTCCTGCTCGACGAGCACGCGCGCGGCCATGATCTGGGCGAGGGCGAGTTCGTCGGCGCTGATGCCGTCGTAGAGGTTGCGCTTGGCCTCGGCGAGCACCGGCTCGGCCGAGACGTCGTCCAGGCCGGCGACGGCCTCGCCGACGACGTGCGAGACGCGGGCCCAGTCGAGCGGACGGAGCGAGCCGTCGGCCGTCTTGACGCTGATGGCGACATCGGACGAAGCGGGCTTCTCGGCATCACGGGCCTTCGCGCGCTCATCGCGGTACAGGACGTACGCGCGGGCGACCTTGTGGTGCTCGCCGCGCATCAGTGCGAGCTCGACGATGTCCTGGATCTGCTCGATGTGCAGAGCGGTCTCGGGACCGGCGTGGCGGAGCAGGGTGGCTTCGATCTGTTCGGTCAGTTCGTTGACCAGGTGGTGGATCCGCGACGAGGCGGCCGCGTCACCGCCCTCGACGGCGAGGAAGGCCTTGGTCACGGCGACCGAGATCTTGTTCGCGTCGAAGGGGGACACGCTGCCGTCCCGCCGGATGACTCGCACGGTCGCGGGCGTCGTGTCCGAGGACGAGGGCGGCCGCTGACCGGTATCGACTGACATGCGTCACTCCAAAAGGGCGCGTTGAAGCACCACAAGGCCTCACAAGGCCGTGCGCTGCACGTTCACAAAGCTGTCCGACCACCGCTCCCGAGCGGTCTCCCCGTCGCTGGGCGGTGCCGGTTCCCAGAGACTACATGTAGGGGTCGGAGGCTGCACGTGCCCCAATGGGTGGCGTGTCGTCGTCTCACCCTGGCGGGTTAGACGATCACGCTCAGCGGCCGGTCAGGCGCCGAAAACGATCTTGAAGTCGCGCAGGCAGGCGCTCAGCACGGGCCGCTGACCGGCGAGGAAGCCGAACGGGCCGGACTCGTTGATCCGCCAATCCGCGGTCGCGGGGCGCGGGTTCGCCGTCGCCCGGACGGGGCTTCTTTTGAGACGACCGTCCAGCATTTGGACGACGTCGAAGGCCGCGGGCATCCGCACCGGGAGACTCGGGCGGGCGGTGAAGGCCGCCGTCGCGATCCAGTCCTCGTGGGTGGCCGCCGAGGCGGTGAAGGTCCGCCCGTGGGCGAAGTCGAGCGCGGCGAGGTCCTTGGGAATACCCCACAACGCGCGTCCACCGGCGAGGGAGACTTCGCTGTCGACCCAGATGTCGGTGATCGAGCTGGAGAGCCGCTTGCCGCGGACCGCGACGGTCGCCAGCAGCTCGTGATACTGAAGCTGTCCGGGCTCCTGGTAGTCGATCCAGGCGGTGAACACCTGCGCGCGGCCGCCCAGTACGACGGGTTCGGCGCCGTCGGGCAGCGCGGGCAGTTCGCTCACCGGGACGCGCCAGACCGACAGGTACGCCTGACCCGCCAGATTCCAGGGCTCCGGGGGATAGGCGGTCACGCGTTCCGCCACGGCAGGTAGGCGGGCTGGTCGGTGTCGACGCGCATGGAGAACTCCGGTGCTCGTTTCTGCAGGAAGGACACGACGCCTTCGACGGCGTCCGGGCTGGAGCCAAGGCCGCCGATCAGCCGGGAGTCCAGTTCGTGCACGGGGAACGGCGACTCCGCGCTGGCCATCCGGTACAACAGCTGCCGGGTCACCGCGACCGAGACGGGTGAGGTGGTCCTGGCGATCTCAAGGGCCAGTTCGCGTGCCTTGCCGAGCACTTCCTCGGGCTCGTGAACACTGTGGACCAGCCCGGCGGTTTTCGCTTCCTCGGCGTCGAACACGCGGCCGCTGATCATCCAGTCGAGTGCCGTGCCCATCCCGACGAGCCGCGGGAGGAACCACGCGGACGCGCCTTCGGGGTAGATCCCGCGGCGGACGAACACGAAACCGAACCGGGAGTCCGTGGACGCCAGCCGGTAATCGCACGACAGCGTGATCGTGATGCCGCCGCCGACGGCCGCGCCCCGCAGGGCCGCGATCACCGGCTTGTTCATCGTGAAGATCCGCTTCGAGCAACGTCCCGCCGGCTCCTGCCATGCCGCGTCCGGGCCGGTCTCCGGGTCGAAGTCGAAGCCGCCCTGGGAGAGATCGGCGCCCACCGAGAAGTCCTTGCCGTTGCCGGTCAGGATCACCACCCGGACGTCTTCGTCGCGGTCGGCCCGGTCCATCGCGTCGCCGAGTTCGTCGGCCATGCGGATGGTGTAGCCGTTGCGGGCCTCGGGCCGGTTGAGCGTGACCGTCGCGATGCGGTCGGCGACCTCGTAGGTGATTTCGGCGTACGCGCTCATGACGTGAAAGTAAGGCTATGTTGACAAGGTGTCAATAAGGCTCATTCGACGTCGTCCAGATGGTCCGAGTAGTACTCGACCGCGCGCCGGTACCGCTGCACGCCGTCGTCCGCGCTCGTCGCCGCGAGCACCTTCAGTAGCGTTCCCGCCGCTTCGCGCGCTTCGCCGACGTTGTAGAGCGCCATCGCGAGGAAGGTCCTCAGCGCCGCGTCGTCCGGGAACTCGCCGAGGCCGCGGCGCAACGTCTTGAGCGACTCGTCGTACCGGCCGAGGACGCGATACGTGCTGCCGAGCCCGACGAACACGCCGTGCCTGTCCTCTGTGGACAGACCTTCGCCCGCGAGCGCCCGCTCGTAGAACGGGGCCGCTGCCGCCTCCAGTCCTGCCGAATCGTGTGCCCACGCGGTTTGGTAGGCGATCACGGCGTCCCGAGGATTCCGCGCGGCCAGCTCGATCAGCCGCAGGCGGGCCTCGTCGGTGCCCTGCTCCCGCAGCCGGACCGCTTCCTGTGTCTCGTTCACGCGGCGGCGCCGTCGAAGGGCGGATAGGTCTCGCCGCCGACGCGCTCGGCCACGACGATGTACTCGGCGAGCGCGTCACGCGAACGTGCCAGCTTGGCCAGCTGCTCGTCCAGGCGCCCGAGCCGCTCGCGCATCGCGGCCAGCAGTTCGGGGCAGCCGATCAGCTCGGGCTCCTCGCCGATCGCGCAGGGCAGCAGATACGCGATGTCCTCGGACGACAGTCCGGCGGCGAGCAGATGCCGGATCTGCTTCACCCGCAGCAAGGCCGTCTCGTCGTACTCGCGGTAGCCGTTCGTGCCGCGGCTCGCCTCCAGGAGGCCTTGGGCTTCGTAGTAGCGCAACTGATGCGTGTTGACGCCCGTCCGGTGACTCAGTTCACCGATTCTCATCGCTTTCCCCACTTGACCTTCATACCGGTATCAATGTCGACGATGGTGCCATGACTGACAACGCGAACACCCCGGTATCGGTCGTCGGCCTCGGTCTCATGGGCACCGCGCTCGCCCGCGCGTTCCTGAAGGCCGGGCATCCCACGACCGTGTGGAACCGGACGGCCGCCAAAGCCGACTCCCTGGTCGCCGAAGGGGCGCGGCTCGCGCCCTCGATCGGCGAAGCGCTCGATGCGGGCGGCGTGACGATCCTGTGCCTCACCGACTACTCCGCTGTGCATGACCTGCTCGGCGACGCCGGACTGGAGGGCACGAACCTGGTCAACCTGTCCTCGGGCAGCTCCGCCCAAGCACGGGAAACCGCCGCCTGGGCCGAAAAACGAGGCGCCCGCTACACCGACGGCGCGATCATGGCGATCCCCTCGGCGATCGGGACCGCCGAGGCGGTGATCCTGCTCAGCGGACCGCGGCCGGACTTCGACCTCGGCGCGCTCGGCACGATCAGCCATCTCGGCGAGGATCCCGGGCTGGCGTCCCTGTACGACGTCGCCGGGTTGACCATGATGTGGAGCGTCCTGAACGCGTGGCTTCAGGGCACGGCGATGCTCAAGACCGCCGGTGTCGACGCCGCGACGTACGCGCCGTTCGCGCGGCAGATCGCCGCCGGGGTGGCCGATTGGCTGCCCGGATACGCCGAACAGGTCGACAAGGGGGCCTTCCCGGCCGAGGTCTCCGCCTTGGAGACCGACGCGCGGGCAATGGCGCACCTGGTCGAGGAATGCGAAGCGCTGGGGGTGAACGCCGAACTGCCGAAGCTGCTCAAGGCGATGGCCGACCGTGCGATCGCCGCCGGGCACGGGGGAGAGCAGTACCCGGTGCTGATCCGGGAATTCGAGCGGGCGGGTAAGTAAGGCGCACTCGGCAAGGGGTCGCTCACCGGTCCGTGAGGGCCTCCTTGCCTACCTTGAAGGTAGGGAAGGGGCCCTTCACAACCCACCGATGGGGTCCCTGGTGATGTTGGGACAACTGTGACGCCGGCGCTCGACCTGGCAAGCACCACGTTCGCCCCAGTAGCACCGCCTTCACAACGGCCGCCGAAGTTTATGAAGGCCCCCGTCCTTGCGCCTGGAGCAGAGTCCCGGCAAAGGCGCTTAGCCGTTGGTCGATGTCCCTTTGATGCTTATATGTACGGTTTTGCGGAGGGGTCGTGAGTGGCGATTCGGGTCAGAGCCGAGGGTGTCCTTAGGTACCTACGTGGTTCCGGCTGCGGTTGATGCCAGACCCGAGTCCGTGAAGGCCTCCTTCCCCAGTACATGAAGGACCCCTTCACTGCGCCAGGCGCAAGGAAGGGGTCCTTCATGTACCTCGAGCGGGACAAGAAAGGTACCTACGTGGGTTCCGGCTGCGGTTGGTGCCAGGCCCTGGTCCGTGGGGATGTCGTGAAGGGTCCCTTTGAGACGTTGAAGGTCTCAAAGGGGCCCTTCACGACATGCGAGTTCGACGCCGGGCCGTCGGGGAGCGCTGAAGCAGCTACGGCGGGCGGCGGGCCGGGATCGCAGGTCCGTGAAGGCCTCCTTCCTTACCCTCAGGGTAGGGAAGGAGCCCTTCACTACATGTCGGGCTGAGCTCAAGCCCTGCGTGAGGCAGACCTGCTGCCGCGGACGGGCAGGAACGCCATCGTGAGCCTCGGCGCTACAGCGACATGCACTTCACAACCAGGCATCACGCGCACGAAGCGCCACAGGTCACGCAGTGGGTACCTGAACCACCCTTGGTCAGAACCCGAATCGCCACTCACGACCCCACCGCAAAACGCTCGAATCGGGCACCGCCGCCCCGGAACTGTCCGCTGCGGACAGTCGAGGAGGTGCCAGGCTGCCGCGACAAGCCCGCCACCCATTTGACCAGTGGTTATGCGACTTTGCCGGGCCCTGTACCTAGGTGCAAGGAAGGGTCCTCATGTGCTTCGAGCGCCGACAAAACAATCAGGCGTGCTTGATTTTTCCGGCGGCGGGTGCCAGCCTGAAGAAGACGCGAGGAGGCGGGCATGGCTGACCTGGGCGTGATCCTTGGGGATCTCGCGGCGGAATCGCAGGCCATCGACGACGTGGTGGCGGATCTGCCCGCGTCGGACTGGGCGAGGCGGACCCCGGCCGAAGGCTGGACGATCGCCCATCAGATCGCTCATCTGGCCTGGACGGACAAGAAGGCGCTGATCGCGGCGCGCGGCTCCGAGGCCGAGTGGCAGGCCGAGATCGAAGGGCTGCTCGCGACGGGCGAGTCCTACGTCGACGACGGTGCCGCCGAGGGCGCGAAGACGCCGCCTCGTGAGCTGCTGGCCGAGTGGCGCGCCGGCCGCGCGGAACTCGCCGAAGCGCTCGCCGCGGTGCCCGACGGGCAGAAGATCCCCTGGTACGGCCCGCCGATGAGTGCCGCGTCCATGGTGACCGCGCGGCTCATGGAGACCTGGGCACACGGCCAGGACATCTTCGACGCGCTCGGCCTGGAACGGGAGAACACGGCCAGGATCTGGCATATCGCCCGGTTCGGGACCCGCACTCGCGACTTCGCCTACAAACTCAACTCGCTCTCCCCGCCCGCCGTGGAATTCCGCGTCGAACTGACCGCGCCCGACGGCACCACCTGGGCGTTCGGGCCCGAGGACGCCGAGCAGCGGCTCACCGGAAGCGCGGTCGACTTCTGCCTCGTCATCACCCAGCGGCGTCATCCCGCCGACACCGGCCTGGTCGCCGCGGGCAAGGACGTCGAGGAATGGCTCGGGATCGCGCAGGCCTTTGCCGGGCCTCCCGGCGCCGGACGGAAACCGGGGCAGTTCGCATGACCCCGATCAGGATCGGCAACGCGTCCGGATTCTACGGCGACAGGTTCTCCGCCGTCCACGAGATGCTCACCGGCGGCCCGCTCGACGTGCTGACCGGCGACTACCTGGCCGAGTTGACCATGCTCATCCTCGGCCGGGACCGGATGAAGGACCCGAACCGCGGATACGCCAAGACCTTCCTGCGCCAGATGGAACAGAATCTCGCGCTGGCCAAGGAAAAGGGCGTCAAGATCGTGGCGAACGCCGGTGGGCTCAACCCCGCCGGCCTCGCGGACGCGCTTCGCGAACTGGCCGCGAAACTCGGCGTCGACGTCGCCATCGCGCACGTCGAGGGCGACGACCTCGTCCAGCGGGCGGAAGAACTCGGCTTCGGCAAGACCCTGACCGCCAACGCGTACCTCGGCGCCTGGGGGATCGCGGAATGCCTGAACGCGGGCGCCGACATCGTGGTGACCGGCCGGGTCACCGACGCGTCGGTGATCGTCGGCCCGGCAGCCGCGCACTTCGGCTGGGCGCGCGGCGACTACGACGCGCTGGCGGGCGCGGTCGCGGCCGGGCATGTGATCGAATGCGGTACGCAGGCCACCGGCGGCAACTACGCCTTCTTCACCGAGCACGAGATCAGCGTCCCGGGTTTCCCGATCGCCGAGATCTCCGCCGACGGCTCCAGCGTGATCACCAAACATCCCGGCACCGGCGGCGTGGTGAACGCCGGAACCGTTACCGCGCAACTGCTCTACGAGATCACCGGCGCCCGCTACGCCGGGCCGGACGTCACGGCGCGGTTCGACACGCTGACGCTCGCCGAGGACGGCCCGGACCGCGTCCGGATCAGCGGCGTCACCGGGGAGCCGCCGCCTCCGACCCTGAAGGTCTGCCTGAACGGGCTCGGCGGCTTCCGCAACGAGACGACGTTCGTCCTCACCGGACTCGACATCGAGGCGAAAGCCGCGCTGGCCAAAGAACAACTCGAAGGCGCGCTCAAGGCCAGGCCGCCGGCGGACGTCCAGTGGACCCTCGCTCGCACCGATCGCCCCGACGCCGAAACCGAGCAGCAGGCGAGCGCTCTGCTGCACGTCGCGGTGAAGGACGCCGATCCGGAGGTCGCCGGGCGCGCGTTCAGCGGTGCGGCGATCGAACTCGCGCTGGCGAGCTACCCCGGCTTCCACGTCACCGCACCGCCCGCGGCCGCCTCGCCCTACGGCGTGTACCGGCCCGCGTTCGTCGACGCGCACGAGGTGCCGCACGTCGCCGTCCTGCCGGACGGAACGCGCCGCGACATCGCGCCCGCCGCCGAAACCCTGCCTCTGTCCGAAGTGGACGACGACCGGCTGCCCGCACCGTTCACCCAGGCCCAGGTCCGCCGGGCACCGCTGGGCAGGGTGGTCGGCGCCCGCAGCGGCGACAAGGGCGGCAACGCGAACGTCGGTGTCTGGGCGCGCTCCGACGAGGCGTGGCGCTGGCTCGCGCACCGGCTCACCGTCACCGAGTTCAAACTGCTGCTCCCGGAGACCACGGACCTCGAGGTCCGGCGGCATCTGTTCCCGAACCTGCGGGCGATCAACTTCGTCGTCGAAGGCATCCTCGGCGAGGGCGTCGCGTCGCAGGCGCGGTTCGACCCGCAGGCGAAGGCGCTCGGGGAATGGCTGCGCTCCCGCGAGATCGACATCCCGGAGGCCCTCCTGTGACCGACCCCTTCTCCACGCCGGAACGCGCCGAACTGCGCAAGACCGTGCGGCGGTTCGCCGAAACCGAGATCCTGCCCCACCTCGAAGGCTGGGAGCGCGAGGGCGAACTGCCCCGCGATCTGCACCGCAAGGCCGGGGAACTCGGGCTGCTCGGCGTCGGCTTCCCCGAAGAGGCCGGCGGTGGTGGCGGTGACTACCTCGACGCGGTGGTCATCGCCGAGGAACTGCACTACGCGGGCGGTTCCGGCGGCCTGTTCGCCTCGCTGTTCACCTGCGGCATCGCCGTCCCGCATATCGCGGCGGCCGGGGATCCGGTGCAGATCGAACGCTGGGTCCGGCCGGCACTGGAGGGCCACAAGATCGGCTCGCTCGCGGTCACCGAACCCGACGGCGGCTCCGACGTCGCCGGGATCCGCACCACCGCGGTACGCGAGGGCGACGAGTACGTCATCAACGGGGCCAAGACCTTCATCACCTCGGGCTGCCGCGCCGACTTCGTGACCACCGTGGTCCGCACCGGTGAGGCAGGCGCCCACGGGATCTCGCTCATCGTGGTCGAGCGCGGCACGCCGGGGTTCACCGTCTCCCGCAAGCTGGAGAAGATGGGCTGGCTCTGTTCGGACACCGCCGAGTTGTCCTATGTGGATGTCCGCGTGCCCGCGGAGAACCTGATCGGCGCCGAGAACAGCGGTTTCGCGCAGGTCGCCACCCAGTTCGTCACCGAACGGGTCTCGCTGGCGGTGCAGGGTTACGCGCACGCGCAGCGAGCGCTCGACCTGACGCTGGACTGGTGCCGCCTGCGCGAGACCTTCGGCCGTCCGCTGATCTCCCGTCAGCTGGTGCAGCACAAGCTCACCGAGATGGCGCGCAAGATCGACGTCGCCCGGACCTACACCCGGCAGGTCGCCCAGCGGCACGTCGCGGGCGAAGAGGTCATCGCCGAAGCCTGTTTCGCGAAGAACACCGCCGTCGAAACCGCCGAATGGGTGGTCAACGAGGCCGTGCAGCTGCACGGCGGACTCGGCTACATGCGGGAGTCCGAAGTGGAGCGTCACTACCGTGACGTGCGCATCCTCGGTATCGGCGGCGGGACCAACGAGATCCTCACCGGCTTGGCCGCGAAGCGATTGGGATACACCGCATGAGCACGATCAGGTCCAGTGTGGACACACGAGGCGAGGAGTTCGCCACCAACCGCGAGTCCATGCTCGGCAAACTGGCCGAGATCGACGGCGAGCAGGCCAAGGCGATCGCGGGCGGCGGCGAGAAGTACGTCGCCCGCCACCGCAAACGCGGTAAACTGCTGGCCCGCGAACGGATCGAACTCCTCCTGGACGAGGACTCACCGTTCCTCGAGCTGTCGCCGCTGGCGGCCTGGGGTTCGGACTACCAGGTCGGCGCCAGCGTGATCACCGGGATCGGCGTCGTCGAAGGCGTCGAGTGCATGATCTCGGCGAGCGACCCGACGGTCAAAGGCGGGGCGAGCAACCCGTGGACGGCCAAGAAGAGCTACCGTGCCGCGGACATCGCCGCGCAGAACCGTCTGCCGGTGATCAACCTCGTCGAGTCCGGCGGCGCGGATCTGCCGACGCAGAAAGAGATCTTCATCCCCGGAGGCCGGATCTTCCGCGACATCACGCGTTCGTCTGCGGCGAAGGTGCCCACGATCGCCCTGGTGTTCGGCAACTCGACCGCCGGCGGCGCGTACCTGCCCGGCATGTCGGACTACGTCGTGATGGTCAAGGAACGGGCGAAGGTGTTCCTCGGCGGGCCGCCGCTGGTCAAGATGGCCACCGGTGAGGAGTCCGACGACGAATCGCTCGGCGGCGCCGAGATGCACGCCCGCACCTCCGGTCTGGCCGACTACCTCGCGGCGGACGAAGAGGACGCGATCCGGCTCGGCCGCAGTATCGTCAAACGGCTCAACTGGACCAAACAGGGGCCGACACCGAAACCGGACTACGCCGAGCCGTTGTACTCCGCGGAAGACCTGCTCGGCATCGTGCCCACCGACCTCAAGGTGCCGTTCGACCCGCGCGAGGTGATCGCCAGGGTCGCCGACGGTTCGGACTTCGACGAGTTCAAACCCTTGTACGGCAGCAGCCTCGCCACCGGCTGGGCGAGCATCCACGGCTACCCGGTCGGTGTCCTCGCCAACGCCCAAGGCGTGCTCTTCGGCGAAGAGTCGCAGAAGGCCGCGCAGTTCATCCAGCTGGCCAACCAGATCGACACGCCGCTGGTGTTCCTGCACAACACCACCGGCTACATGGTCGGCAAGGAATACGAGCAGAGCGGCATCATCAAACACGGCGCGATGATGATCAACGCCGTGTCGAACTCCAAGGTGCCGCATCTGTCGGTGCTCATGGGAGCCTCGTACGGCGCCGGGCATTACGGCATGTGCGGCCGGGCCTACGATCCCCGGTTCCTTTTCGCCTGGCCCAGTGCGAAATCCGCGGTCATGGGGCCGCAGCAGCTGGCGGGGGTGCTGTCCATCGTTGCCCGCGCCGCCGCCGCGTCGCGAGGCCAGGACTACAACGAGGAACACGACGCCGCCATGCGCGCCATGGTGGAGGGGCAGATCGAAGCGGAGTCGATGCCGATGTTCCTCTCCGGGATGCTCTACGACGACGGGATCATCGATCCCCGCGACACCCGCACGGTGCTCGGGCTCAGCCTGTCCGTGATCCACAATGGACCAGTGAAGGGCGCCGAAGGCTTCGGCGTCTTCAGGATGTGAGCGGCATGATCGAGAAATTGCTGGTCGCCAACCGTGGTGAGATCGCCCGCCGCGTGTTCCGCACCTGTCGCGACGCCGGAATCGGCACGGTCGCGGTGTTCTCCGACGCGGACGCGGACGCGCCGCACACCGCCGAAGCGGACGTCGCCGTCCGGCTGCCGGGCAACGCGCCCTCCGACACCTACCTGCGGGCCGAACTCCTGATCAAGGCGGCCGTCGAGACCGGCGCCGACGCGATCCACCCCGGCTACGGCTTCCTGTCCGAGAACGCCGCGTTCGCCCGCGCCGTGATCGACGCGGGGCTCACCTGGGTGGGGCCGCCACCGGAAGCCATCGAGAGCATGGGCTCCAAGGTCGAGTCCAAGCGGATGATGGCCGACGCCGGTGTCCCGATCCTGTCCGAATTGGACCCGGCCGAGGTCACCGAGGCCGATCTTCCGTTGCTGGTCAAGGCTTCCGCCGGGGGTGGCGGACGCGGGATGCGCGTCGTGCGCTCGCTCGGCGAACTCGCCGAGGCCGTCGAAGGGGCGAGTGCGGAGGCCGCTTCGGCCTTCGGCGACGCGACCGTGTTCTGTGAGCGGTATCTGGAGACCGGTCGTCACATCGAGGTGCAGGTGCTCGCCGACACGCACGGCACGGTGTGGGCGGTGGGGGAGCGGGAGTGCTCGATCCAGCGCCGCCACCAGAAGGTCGTCGAAGAGGCGCCGTCGCCGTTCGTCGACGAAACCATGCGAGAGGCGCTGTTCGACGCCGCCCGCAAGGCTGCTCAGGCGATCGACTACGTCGGCGCCGGGACGGTCGAGTTCCTCGCCGGACCGGACGGGCGGTTCTACTTCCTGGAGATGAACACCCGGCTCCAGGTGGAGCATCCGGTCACCGAGGCCACGACCGGACTCGACCTCGTTTCGCTGCAACTGCGGATCGCCGAGGGCGAGCACCTCCCGATCGAGGAGCCGGAGACGCGGGGCCACGCGATCGAGGTCCGGCTTTACGCCGAAGATCCGGCTGCGGGCTGGCAGCCGCAGAGCGGCACGTTGCACCGCTTCGCACTGCCCGCCGCGCAACGGGAATTCGAAGTCGGTCCGGGTGTCCGGCTGGATTCCGGTTTCGTCAGCGGGCAGACCGTCGGCGTGCACTACGACCCGATGCTCGCCAAGGTCATCGCCTACGCCCCGGATCGCCGGAGCGCGGCGCGGGCACTGGCCGGCGCCTTGGCCGGAGCGGAGATCCACGGCGTGGTGACCAACCGCGACCTGCTGGTGAACGTCCTGCGTCACGAGGCCTTCCTCGCCGGCGAGACCGACACGGCGTTCTTCGACCGGCACGGACTCGAAACCCTGGCCCGTCCACTGGCCACTGTGGACACAGTACGGATTTCGGCGCTGGCCGCGGCTTTGGCGGGGGCGGCGGCGAACCGCTCGGACGCGCGGGTGCAGGGGCGGCTGCCGAGCGGCTGGCGCAACGTCCGTTCCCAAGGGCAGCGCAAACGTTTCCGTCAAGGCGACGACGAGATCGAGGTCGCCTACACCCTCGGCCGTGACGGTCTGCGCGCCGACGGTTTCGAAGGCGTCGACCTGGTTTCCGCCGAGAGCGACGGCGTGGTCCTGGAGGTCTCCGGGGTGCGGCGGAAGTTCGCCGTCGCCCGGTACGGCGGCACGGTGTACGTCGATTCGCCGGAAGGTGCGGTCGAGCTGGGTGTGGTGCCGAGGTACACCGATCCCGACGCGGCGCTCGCCGCCGGATCGCTGGTGGCGCCGATGCCGGGTACGGTCGTCCGGCTCGCGGTCGAAGCGGGCGACCCCGTCAAGACCGGCGATCCCTTGCTGTGGCTCGAAGCGATGAAGATGGAACACCGGATCGCGGCGCCCGCCGACGGCGTCGTGACGGAACTCCCGGTGGTGGTCGGACAACAGGTCGAAGTGGGCACGATCCTCGCGGTGGTAGGAGACAACGAATGAACGCGATGAACTTCACCGAGCCCGAGGAGCGCGTCGCGCTGCGGGCCGCCGTCGCCGAACTCGGCAAGAAGTACGGGCACGAGTACTACGCGAAACAGGCCCGTGCCGGGCTCAAGACCGACGAGCTGTGGGCCGAGGCCGGACGGCTCGGCTACCTCGGCGTGAACCTGCCCGAGGAGTACGGCGGCGGGGGAGCGGGCATCGCGGATCTCGCCGCGGTGCTCGAAGAACTCGCCGCGGCGGGCTGCCCGCTGCTGCTGATGGTCGTCTCGCCGGCGATCTGCGGCACGGTCATCTCGCGGTTCGGCACCGAGGAGCAGAAGAAGCGCTGGCTGCCCGGGATCGCCGACGGCAGCGGGCGGATGGTCTTCGCGATCACCGAACCGGACGCCGGGTCGAACTCGCACAAGATCACCACCACCGCGAAACGCGACGGCGACGGCTGGGTCCTCAGTGGACGGAAGGTCTTCATCTCCGGTGTCGACGAGGCGGACGCCGTCCTGGTCGTCGGCCGCACAGAGGACGCGAAGACCGGCAAGCTCAAGCCCGCACTGTTCACCGTCCCGACCGACGCGCCCGGCTTCGAGTACCAGCAGATCGAGATGGACATCGTCTCGCCGGAGAAGCAGTTCGGCCTGTTCCTCGACGACGTCCATCTGCCGGCCGACGCGCTGGTCGGCGAGGAGGACGCGGCGATCGCGCAGCTGTTCGCCGGGCTCAACCCCGAACGCATCATGGGCGCGTCGTTCTCGCTCGGCATCGCCCGCTACGCGCTGGGCAAGGCCGTCTCCTACGCCAACGAGCGCAAGGTTTGGGGCGCGCCGATCGGCACCCACCAGGGTCTCGCGCATCCGCTGGCCGAGATCAAGATCGAACTGGAACTGGCGAAGCTCATGACGCAGAAGGCGGCGTCGCTCTACGACTCCGGTGACGACTTCGGCGCGGGCGAATCGGCGAACATGGCCAAGTACGCCGCCGCCGAGGTGGCCATTCGCGCGGTCGACCAGGCCGTGCAGACCCATGGCGGCAACGGTCTCGCCAGCGAATACGGGCTGGGCACGCTGGTCACAGCCGTCCGGCTGGGCCGGATCGCGCCGGTGAGCCGCGAGATGGTGCTCAACTTCGTCGGCCAGCACAGCCTCGGCCTGCCCCGGTCCTACTGAGAGGCGACCTCCGTGAGCACCCTCCACGGCAAGACGATCATCATCTCCGGTGGCAGCCGCGGGATCGGCGAGGCCATCGCGGTCCGCGCCGCCCGCGACGGGGCGAACATCGCCTTGCTGGCCAAAACCGCCGAGCCCCATCCGAAACTGCCGGGAACCCTTTACACCGCTGCCAAGGCGATCGAGGACGCCGGCGGGCAGGCGCTGCCGATCGTCGGCGACGTCCGGGACGACACGTCGGTCGAGGCCGCGATCGCGCGGACCGCGGAGCAGTTCGGCGGGATCGACATCGTGCTCAACAACGCCAGCGCGATCGACCTGACCCCGACCGAAGCGGTCAGCATGAAGCGTTACGACCTGATGCAGGACGTCAACGCGCGCGGTTCGTTCCTGCTGTCGAAACTCGCCATCCCGTACCTGAAACTGTCGGAGAACGCGCATATCCTGACGCTGTCGCCGCCGATCAGCCTCGACGAGAAGTGGTTCCAGGCCGGGCATCTCGCGTACAGCATCGCGAAGTACTCGATGAGCCTGGTGACCGTCGGGCTCGCCGCGGAACTGCGGCAGTTCGGGATCGCGGCGAACTCGCTGTGGCCGCGGACCACCATCGACACCGCGGCGATCCGCAACGTCGTCGGCGCCGAACTCGCGGCGAAGTCGCGGACGCCGGAGATCATGGCGGACGCGGCGCACGCGATCCTCACCAAACCGAGCCGCGAGGCGTCCGGGCACTTCTACATCGACGACGAGGTGCTCGCCGCCGAAGGGGTCACGGACTTCTCGAAGTACCGCATCGGCGAGCGGGAGGAAGACCTGCAGCTCGATTTCTGGGTCGAGAGCCGTATCCCGTGATTCGCGAACCACAGCAGGAGCGCAGCCGCACGACCCGGCGGCGGCTGGTCGAGGCCGCCGTCGAGACGATCGGGGAGCTCGGCTGGAACGGGACCACCGTCGCGCTGATCGCCGAACGCGCCGGGGTCTCGCGCGGTGCCGCCCAGCACCACTTCCCGACCAGGGAGGACCTGGTCGCGGCCGCGGTCGAGCACGTCGGCGAGATCCAGATCGTGGAACTGCGCGCCCGCGCGGCGGAACTGCCGTCGGGGCGTTCGCGGATCGAGCGGGCCGTCGACATGGTGCTCAACCTCTACGGCGGGCCGATGTTCCGCGCCGCGCTTCATCTGTGGGTCGCGGCGTCGACCGACGAGTCGCTGCGCGCGACCCTGGTGCCGCTGGAGGCCCGGGTCGGCAGGGAAGCGCACCGGGTGACCGTCGAACTGCTCGGCGTCGACGAGTCCCACCAGGGCGTCCGTGAGCTGGTCCAGGCCACTCTCGATCTTGCCCGCGGCCTGGGTCTGGCGAGCCTGCTGACCGATGACACGAAGCGGCGCAAGCAGATCGTGGCGCAGTGGGCGCGGGTACTGGAGCCCACCCTGGCGTCCGCGAAGATCTCACGGAACCGAGAAGCCAACGACAACGTCTGAGATCTTGTTAACACTGATGGAGCAGCGACCGATAACACCGTGTAAGTGCTGCTGATTCAGGTGGCTGATCGAGAGAGGTCAAATCCGGTGTCCGGTTCAGAGGTCGAACTGTCCCATCGAGCCATGGCGATGCTGCGAGCGGTCGCGGCGCGCCGTGCCCAGATGTCGTGCAGCTGCGAGCCGGATCTTTTCATCGACGGGTTCGCCTGTTGCGATCAGATGACCGCGCACGCGCTGGCTCACGGTGGCTACATCCGCCCCGCCGAGTCCACCGGCCTCTCCGCGGTCACCGGCCGCGTGCCCGCCGAGCAGACCGAGGCGGGCGAGGCCGCGATCACGGTCACCGCGGCTGCCTGACCTTTCACCGCATCGTCCGTCCGCAGTGGACGACGATCGTTTACAACCGCCTCCCGCGTTCCTAGGATCCACCCCGGGATGAGGCCGTCGCGCGATCGACGGACCGGGTTGGGAGGTGCCGATGGCACGCACGGCTCGCCGCGATGCCGGTGGGGACGCCCTGGGCCCGCCACGGCCGAAGGCCCCGCTATCGCGGTGGCAGGGCACCATTACCGCCCTTCGCGAGCTGAAAGACCAGGTCGCGCCCTGCCGACGTCGATCGCGGACGCGGGTTCACCAGCAGACACTGAGCGAGTTGATGCGGAAAGCCGGTGCGGCGCCCCGTCGCCGGGGACCGCGCGGGCCCAAACACCGCGCTCCGGACACCGCCGCTCCCGGTAACGGGAAGATCCGGCGGATTTCGGCGCTTTCGGCGGGCGGAGTCGTCGTCGGCGGTGTGCTCGTCGTCCTGCTCACTCCGGCCGATCCGGTCGAGGTCGTCCCGGGGACGCCGCTCCCGCCGCCGTCGCTGATCATCGCCCCGCAGGCTGTCGATGCCCCGGACGAAGCGGCTTCTTCGACCACCCCGTCGGGCCCATCGGGCGGCAGTGTCGCGCCCCCACCGCCGATGACGGCGTCGATGCACGGCTCGGAGACGCCGTCACCGACGCCCACCCCGGTCCGTGCGGAACGGCCGGATCCGCGCGCCGGTCACCACGAGTGGTATTACGACTGGCACCACGGCGGATATCCGAGTGGCGGTCGTTGGCCGCAGTGGGGCGGATAGCGCCGTTCGGGTGATCGGCGGCGTCGCTCACCGTCGAACAAGAATCACGATTCGCTCCGGGTCTCATCCTTTCGTGTCTGGTGTCTTTTTTCCCGTGTGCGGGCTTCGGCCCGGTACCTACGATGGTTCGCACTCTCCATTCCGTCCGGAGCAGAGCGAGGGGCTGAACAGGAATAATGAGTGTGGGGCGACATTCTCCCGCGGTGCAGCTCGCCCGGAGAATGCTGATCAACCGTGAGGTCGGGAATCCGTCACGTCAGCAGCCGGTGACGCTGCTGCTCGGGCCGGTCGGTTCGGGTAAGACCACGGCACTGGAAGCGATCCGTCAGGACCTGGGCTGGGGTGTCGTGCACGCCGGATTCGATTTCGGGCACGGCGGCAGAGCGGGCACGATCGACGTGCTCACGAAACTGGCCTACTCGTTGTCGAGTAAATGGCGGAATCGACCGAAACCGCAGTTCGTTCGTTTCACCATCGCGCTGATCGCGGTTCAAGCGGAGCTTTCCGGGCGAAATCGTGACGAAGATCTGGTGCAGCTGAAATCGTTGATCAACAGTTTCCACGGAATCATCTGGACACCGGCGCTCGACAAAGCGCTCGACACGCTGACCGAGACGGCGAAGGCGACCGGTCTCGTCGAACCACCGTATGCGGATCTGTTCCGCCAGACGTTCCCGCATCTGGTCCGGAACATCCGGCCACGGCTCGGCAAGGCACTGCGGTCGCTGGCCGACTTCCCCAACGCCGAAGGGAGATCCCCGTTCGACGCGCTGCTCGAACTCAACCGCCTCGCGCACGGCAGCGCCCGCGACGCCAAGGCGGTCACCGAATGGCTGATGGCGGCGTTCCTCGGCGACGTCCGGGAGAACCATCCGCGGATGGCAAGACCGGAGGAGAAGAGCCCGTGCGCCTGCGACATCACGCAGCAGCGCAGGCACTGGCACAACTGGGTGGTGGTTCTCGACGACGTCGACCATGCCGGCGGGACCGAGTTCCTCGCCGACCTGATCACCGCGCGGGAACGGCACGCCGTCCAGCACCCGAACGACCGCGAGGTCCACGACGCGCTGCTGGTCATCGCCACCAGCGGGCGGTGGCACGACGATTGGGGCACCGCCTGGCTGGCGCCGTGGAAACCCGCCTCCGGCGCGCCGTCCGCCGTCCGGCCGATGGCGGACTGCGAGGAGGCCTCCTACGACGACTGGGCGAACCCAGCCCACGGCGCGCTCGATTCGGCGTACTACCCGGTCCGGATCTCTCCTCAGCCGATCGGGCGGATCGCGCGCGTCCTCGATTCCGGCGCGCTGACCCCGAAGGTCACGCTCGCACACCGGGCGACCGGCGGGCTGCCGTCGGCGGTCGAGCAGCTCGCGACGCGGTTGCGGGCGAGCGACGTGCGCGAAGGCGACCGCGATCTGCTCACCACCGACGCCCGTGGCGAGCAGGATCCTTGCTACCGCAGGCTGACCGAACTCGGCCTGACCGAGCACCTCGACGACGTCGAGCTCGACGACTTCGTGACCGCGGCCCCGTTCGCGACCGCACCCTGGCTGATCCCGGACGCCGCGCAGAGCCGGATCGACCAACCGCACGTCGGGCGGATCCTGACCGAGCTGCGCACCTCCTTGTGGGTGACGGCGAGGAACTCGCCCGGTACGACGGACGACCAAGCGGCGCTGCATCCGTGGATCGCCGCGAACCTGGTGTCCGCGCTGGCCCGGCGTGGGGACGGGGACGGGCCGACCTACACGGATCAGTTCAAGGCCCTGCGCGACGATCCGGACACCGCACAGGATCCGGTGCGCCTGGCCTACTGCAACCTCGCGCTGGGCGACATCGGCGAGGTGGTCACCTTCTTCGAGCGGGAGTTCAACCGGATCCCGCACGCGGAATGGGTCGCGAAGCTCGAGCTGGTCCTCAACGCGCCCGACGATCTGCCACCCGAGCGGGATCACGCGGAGCTGTACGAAGAACTCGTCAACCTGGACAACGCGCGATGCCCGGACGACCGGTCCGAGATCCGGAACAACGTCGCCCGGCTCATCGCGGCGGGCTGGCTGACCGCCAACCCGTTCGCGGTCCGCGGGCAGGGCCAGCACCAGGTGATCGCGAACGCCTTCGCCGCGCTGGCCACCACCTCGCACCAGCCGGACGTCGGCGCGCTCGTGTCGGCCAAGGAAGCCGCCCGGCGCGGCGAATTCCCCTGAACCTGAACGGAACTCTGTGATGTCCTGGCTCGATTCGTTGAGAACACGTATGTCCGAGGCCCGTGAACGCGCGGTGACAGGGCCGCCGGTGCGGCCACGGGGCTGGGGGCGCCGCCATCGGGTGCTGCTGGTCGCGGTCGTGGCCCTGCTGGTGGGTGCCGTGCTGGCGTGGATCAGACCCTGGGAGTCCTGCGGCCCGGGGCTGCGGTCGGTGGACGCGGACGAGGAGTCGGTCGGCACGTCGTACGTCTGCGTCGGGTTGAATCTCGACTCCGGCCCGGTGCGGGACGACGACCCGCTCGACCCGCTCGAAAAGCTCATCAAGAGCCGCAACGAGGCGGCGGGCGACAACTTCAAGACCATCGTGATGCTGGAGAACCTCACGCCCGATCCGAAGGTCGACAGCCAGCCGTTCCCGTTCGTCCAGCGGGAGGTCCAGGGCGCGATCACCGCCGCCTGGCCGAAGAACGGGCCCCCGGGGATCAAGCTCCTGCTGGCCAACTACGGGAGCAACGCCGCCCACTGGCGTGTCGCCGCAGAAGAGATCGTCGCCGCGGCGGCGGCCCAGCGCATCGTGGCGGTCACCGCTGTCGGCAACAGTTCGGAGAACAGCCGGGCGCTGGTGGCCGAGCTGTCCCGGCACGGCATCGCCACGATCGGCGCGACCCCCACCGCGGACAACATGAACACCGATCCGAAGGGTGCGCGGATCGACAACTTCTTCCGGGTGGGCCCCACGAACACCGACGAGGCCCGCGCAGCGGCCGGATACATCGCCGCACACGGTTTCCGGCGCGTGATGATGATCCAGGGAGTCAGCAAGGAGGACACCTACGCGACCACACTCGCCGAGGCGTTCCAGAACTCGTCGAAGATCCCGGTCATCTTCACGAAGACCTACGACGTCAAGCCGTTCACCGACATTTCGCGCGAGCGCTATCTGCGAGGTCTGTTCAGCAAGTGGCACAACGACATCTGCGGCGCGAGGCCCGATCTGATCTACTTCGCCGGCCGCGGGCTCGATGTCGGCGCCCTCGTGGCGGCGCTGGCGGGCGACGGCGCCTGCGAAGGGCTCGACACGGTGACCGTGATGACCGGGGACGACGCGAGCACGCTCGCCGGGAACCCCTTGCCGTTGAACGGGGACATCAGTGTCCGCCTTCGCTACACGGCACTCGCCTATCCCGACCAGTGGGATATGTTCACCGCAGACCCGGCGCATCCGGCGTACAAGAAGAACTACGACAACTTCGTCGCCGAATTCACCGGGACCCACGGATTTCCCAAGGCGGAACTGTGGGACGGCGCCGCGATGATCGAACACGATGCCGTCGCCGCGGCGGTCGAAGCGGCGGTGCAGAACGTGTCGGCCGATCCGGTTTCGGTGGCGGATGTGTTGCGCAGCATCGACTGCAATTCACCGGTGCCCGGCGCCACCGGATTCGTCGCGTTCGACCAGGCGACCGGGAACCAGCTCGACAAGGCGTTGCCGATCCTGTCCATCGACCCGGACGGATCGGTGCATCCGGTCGACCTCGTGTGGTCGCGCGGGCGGCCGTTGAACACAAAGCCGGATTGCGGTCGCTGAAGGGCGGAGGTCGTGAAAGCCTCCTTCCCTGCCTTGCGAGTAGGGAAGGAGGCCTTCACGGACTGACACCGGTGGGGAACGGAAGTCAGCCGGTGTAACCCGCCACGATCTTGGTGTAGTCGTACTTGCCCTGCGCGATTCCGGCGCAGTTGTTGCAGTCCCGGTTCACCGCCCAGAACGACAGCCGGGCGAGATGTTTGCTCGCCGCGTAGTCACGGATGGCCCGGAAGTCGGCGACGCTGACGGTTTCACCAGCCACGTCGGTCTTCCCGTTCATCGACGAAAGCCCGCTGCGCCGGTAGGCCGCGTCGTCGCTCAGGCCGAAGGTGGACTTCACGACGTTCTTCAATCCGTCCACGGCACTGCGGGTCTTGCCTGCCATGTCACCGCCGCTGGAGAAGTCGAACGGCATGACCGACCACGCGTCGACTCCCGCGCCGAGCGCCTTCGACTGGTTGATCAGCCGCTTGCCGTGCGCGTTGGGGCCGCCGACCTCGGTCGGGATGGTGATGACCACGCGCAGGCCGGGGTTCTTCTGCTTCGTGATCTTGACGGCGTTCAGGATCCGGTCCTGGACCGTGTAGTTCTCGAATTCGTCGGTGTTTTCGACGTCGAGGTCGATCGCCTTGAGTTTGTAGGCGTCGATGACCTTCTGGTAGGCGCCGGCGAGTGCCGCGGGGGTGCCGCATTTCGGCCCGAGTTTCGTGCCGGACCAGCCGCCGAACGACGGGATGACGTCGCCGCCCTTCGCCCGGATGTTGTTGATCATCGTGGCGTCGGCGCCGGTGAGTGAACGGCTGCCGTCCCATTTCGGGTTGCAGCCGCCGTCGGAGAGGATGAACGCGAGGGTGAACGCCTTGACCCCGGTGGCGTTCATCGCGGCGATCGGGTCCGTCTGTCCCGACCATTGGTACAGATAAGGCGAAGCGAGTACCGCGTCCGGGGCCGCCGAGGCGACGGGGGCGAGGCCGACGGCCGTGGCGAGAGTGGCGCCGACGGTGGTGGCCAAGGTCGCCCAGCGTCGTAGGGATTTCATCGGTCCTCCAACTGGTACGCGCGCGGCGAGGGCGCGCAGGTGTGGAGCACCTCCGTCTTGACGCGGCGTATCAACCGGGAGGTAACTGTGTGCTCACTCACAGTGGACTGGACCAATGAGGACTGTCAAGAATTCACCGGGATTCCCGGTGGAAACGACCGACCTTAGTAGGGGGGTCTTGACCCGGAAAGCGGATCGACACCACCGCGATTACCGGCTAGTTTGCCGAAATGGTGGGGGACTCCCTGATGGCGACCGGAAGCCGCGGCCGGAGAGATCGGCTCGCCGCACCGCGGAAGATACTGGGGTCCTGGAGCCTATGGGAAGTACCCAGGCGTGGCCTGATCGGGTACCTGCTCCTCGTCGACGCCGCCGCTTTCGCCGCCACCGCGTACCTCTTCGTGTTACGGCCGCCCGCGCCTTCGTCCTTGCTCCCGTTTTCCTGTCTGCTGGCGGGAATGATCCTCAGTTCGGAGCTTTCGCGCCCCGTCGAGCGGTCCCGCGCCGACACCCGGCTCGGTGCCGGACTGGACGCGGCCTGGATCTTCGCGGGCGCGTTGCTGCTGCCGCCGGCGCCGGCCGCGGTACTCGTCGTCGCCTCGGCGGCATACCGCTGGTGCCGGATTCGGCGCGGTATCCCGCATCGCCAGGTGTTCGCGGCCTCCGCCACCATGCTTTCGGCGCTCGGCGCGTCGATCATCCCTGTCTTGCTGGGTGCGCCGCCATTCCTCGACGCGGCAAGGGATTTCGAAAGTTTCGCACTGGTTTTCGCGACCGGCCTGGTGTTCCTGTCCGTCGACGCCGCCTTGGCCGCGCCGGCGGCCGAATTCGGGGCGGAACCTTCGGGATTCGCCTTCGACGCGGCGATGGTCGCGTTCGGCTTGCTGCTCGCGTGGTCGGCGGCGGACTGGCCGTTCGTCACCGTGGTACTCGCGGGCGCTCTCGTGGTACTTCACCGGGCGGGGACGATGCGTGCCCTGCGCGGCCATGCGGGGACGGACTCCGGCACCGGACTGCTCACCGCGTCGTCCTGGTTGGACGGTGCCCGCACCCAGTTCGAGCTGCTTCGCGGCCGTGGCGCCGATCTCTCGCTGCTGATGCTCGATCTCGACCATTTCGCCCGGCTCAACGACCAGCACGGCAGACACGTCGGGGACGACGTTCTCCGTGCCGTGGCGGACACTTTGCGCGCGGAGGTACGGGCGGCGGACCTCGTCGGCCGGTTCGGCGGCGAGGAGTTCGTCGTCCTCCTGCCCGGGACGAGCCGGTTCGACGCGCACGCGATCGCCGAACGCATCCGGCTGCGGATCTCCTCGACGTTCGTCTCACTGGGTGGGACGTTCGCCGGGGCGACCGTCTCGATCGGGGTGTCGTCACAACCGGCCGCCGGCGAGACGCTCGACCGGCTCGTCGGCGCGGCGGATCAGGCGCTGCGCGCCGCGAAGGGGGCAGGACGCAACCGGACCGTCGTCTTCGAGGCCGAAACCTAGCCTTCGGCCGGGACGCCGATGTCCTCGAACCACAGCTCCGGATGGTCCCGGATGAACTCGGTCATCAGCGCGGTGCACGCCGGGTCGTCGAGCAGGGTGATCTCGACGCCGTTCTCCTCGAGCCAGCCGTGCCCGCCCTCGAACGTGGCCGCCTCGCCGATGATCACGCGGCCGATGCCGAACTGGCGCACCAGCCCGCTGCAGTACCAGCAGGGGGAGAGGGTGGTGACCATGATCGTGTCGCGGTAGTGCGGCCGCCTGCCCGCGTTACGGAACGCGGAGGTCTCGGCGTGCATCGACGGGTCGCCGTCCTGGACCCGGCGGTTGTGGCCGCGGCCGAGCAGGACACCGGCGGTGTCGAAGAGCGCGGCGCCGATCGGGACCCCGCCCTCGGCCTTGCCGAGTTCGGCCTCTTCACGGGCGACGGACAGCAGGTGCGCGGGATCGATCACCTGGGTCACCTTACGGCTCGTGAGTGGCGTTTCGGGTTCTAACCCGAAACGCCACTCACGACCCCAATGCGGACCGGAACTGTCCTCGATGTCTGCCACACTCCTCCCATGAAGCGAGCGAACCGATGACCACGGGCACGTCGGCACGGCTGCTGAGGCTGCTCTCCCTGCTGCAGGCCCGGCGCGACTGGCCGGGCGCCGACCTGGCCGACCGCCTGCAGGTGGACGTCCGCACGGTCCGGCGCGACGTCGAGCGGCTGCGGGAACTGGGCTACCCGGTGCACGCCACCCCCGGTGTCGCGGGCGGCTACCGGCTCGGCGCGGGGGCCGCGCTGCCGCCGCTGCTGCTGGACGACGACGAGGCCGTCGCGGTCGCCGTCGGGCTCCGCACGGCCGCGAACGGGACGGTTTCGGGCATCGAGGAGACGTCGGTGCGCGCGCTCGCGAAACTGGAGCAGGTGCTGCCCGCCCGGCTCCGGCACCGGGTGACCGCGCTGAACACCGCGATGATCCCGCTCGGCGGCGTCGTCCCGGTCATCGACGCGGCGGCGCTGACGGTGATCGCGTCCGCGTGCCGCGACCATCAGCAGCTCCGATTCGGTTACCGCAGCCACAACGGCGACGTCAGCGAGCGCCGCATCGAGCCCCTGCGCCTGGTGCACACCGGGCGCCGGTGGTACCTGGTCGCGTTCGACCTCGACCGTGACGACTGGCGGACCTTCCGCGTCGACCGCATCGACGGCGTCCCGGACACCAGTTTCCGGTTCACGCCGAGGGAACCGCCCGCCGAGGACCTCGCGGCCTACGTCTCCCGTGGGATCTCGTCGTCGCCGTATCCGCATCAGATGGTGCTGAGGGTGAACGCCCCGGCGGACGCGCTCGCCGAATACGTGGCACCGACCGTCGGCGCGATCGAGGCCATCGACGAGCACACCTGCCGGGTCCGCGTCGGCTCCAACGACCTTTCCGTGATGCCGTACTACCTCGCCCATTGGGACGTCGACTTCGTCGTGGAAGAGGCGCCCGACGAGGTCAAGGAGCAGCTAAGGCTGGTCGCCGACCGTTTCGCGCGCGCGGTCGTGTGAGTCCGAAGTGGACTGTTCGGCTCGCTTGGCGCGTTTGGCCAGCAGGCCGATCGAGCCGAGCGAGATCAGCGCCAGCACGATGATGTAGAGCGAAACCGACATCGACGTCCCGGTGGATTCGAGCAGCAGCACCATGATGAACGGCGCGAGCCCGCCACCGACGACCGCGCTGATCTGGTAGCCGAGCGAGGCGCCGGTGTAGCGCATCTCCGCGGTGAACAGTTCGGCGAACAACGCCGCCTGCGGGCCGTACATGATGCCGAGGAACAGCGACCCGACGAACGAGGCGACCACGAACAGCGGCAGCGAGGCCGTGTCGATCAGCAGGAACATCGGGATCGCCCAGAGCGCGACCCCCGCCGCGCCGAAGGTGTAGATCTTGAGCCTGCCGATCCGGTCGGACAGTTTCGCCGAAAGCGGGATGATCGCCAGCTGCAGCGTGCTGATCAGCAGCGTCGCGACGAGCACGGTGGTCCGCGACATCCCCAGATGACGGGTGGCGTAGTCGAGGACGCCGTTGAGCAGGATGTAGAAGGTGGCGGTGTTGACCATGAACGAACCGCCTGCCAGCAGCACCGTGCCCTTGTGGTCGCGCAGGACGTCCCGCAGCGGCGACTTGGCGCGGCCGCGTTCCTCGGCGGCGAGTTTCGCTTCCGCACGGCGGTATTCCGGCGTTTCGTCGATCTTGACGTGCATGTACCAGGCCAGCCCGAGCACGAGGATGCCGACCAGGAACGGGATCCGCCACGCCCAGGTGAGGAAGGCGTGCGGCGGGGCGACCTGCGCGGCGATCAGGAACACCGTGTTCGCCAGCACCACCCCGATCGGGACGCCGAGCTGGACGAGACTGCCGTAGAGGCCGCGTTTGCCGGGCGGCGCGTACTCGGTGGCGAGCAGCATCGCGCCACCCCACTGGGCGCCGACGGCGACCCCCTGCACGAGCCGCAGCAGCACCAGGAGGATCGGCGCGGCGATGCCGATCGTGTCGTAGGTCGGCAGCAGGCCGATCAGCGTGGTCGCCGCGCCCATCAACGCGATCGCCAGTACCAGTACGGGTTTCCGGCCGCGTTTGTCGCCGAGGCTGCCCGCGATGATCCCGCCGAGCGGCCGGGCGAGGAAGCCGACCGCGAACGTCGCGAACGAGGCGAGGACGCCGGCCGCCGGGTTGGTGGTGGGGAAGAAGGTCTTCCCGAAGACCAGGGCGGCGGCGATCCCGAAGACGAAATAGTCGTACCACTCGACTGACGAAGCGAGGGCCGCGGCGGTGGCGGCCCTCCGGCGCTGGGACACGGTGATCGTCGGTTCGGGGGCGGTTTCAGGGGCGTTCTGTGCGCTGTCGGCCATCTGGGTTGCCCTTCGCTCGGCGCTGCTGCGGCGATGCAGTCCGGGCAAGTTAACAACCGCTTAGTATGTGGTCAACGTCTCAACGGGTAATTCTAGATACCGACCAGTTGGTATGTCACTCTGGTGGCGGTATCGCCGACGAAGGTCGATCAGTACTGGTCAGGAGAGTTTCGTGCCGAGCATGCGCAGCACCAGCTCGCTGTACTCCTGGCCCAGCTTCTTGGGGGTCTGGCGGGCACGTTCGCTGTACCAGCGTGAGACGTCGACGCCGAGCGAGAGCACGGCCCTGGCGGCGGTGTGCGGGTCGCCGACGGTGAACACGCCCGTCCGCGCGCCTTCGGTGATGACCTCGCGCACGACCTGCTCGATGCGGCGGCGCAGTTTCGCGACGATCTCGAACTCCTCGTCCGGCAGCGCGTGCAGTTCGTACTGCACCACGCGGGCAACGGTGTGCCTGCGTGCGTGCCAGGCCACGAAGTCCTCGACCAGCAGCCGGATCCGCTCGACCGGGTCGGTCTCCCGCGCCACGACGCTCTCGACCAGCGAGAGTGTCTGCTCGTGGCCGTACTTCGAGATCGCGAACAGCAGCGCGGCCTTGGACGGGAAGTGCACGTACAGCGCCGCGGGGCTCATCCCGGCCGCCGAGGCGATATCCCTGGTGGTCGTCGCGTGATAGCCACGCCGCGCGAAGGATTCGACCCCGGCCAGCATCAGCCGCCGTGCCGTCTCCGGCTGGACGTCGGGCCACAGTTCGGCCGACAGCGACATGGTCATCCGCAGATCCTCCCAGACGCTCGTTCCGGATGGCGGGCTTGACACCGTCTCCGGACCTTCCCATTGTAAGTGAGCGCTCGCTTAGTGATTGCGTCGCCAGTGAACACAGAGGAGATCGAAGAGTGAACTCGTTCAAGGATCGCGTCGCGATCGTCACCGGCGCCAGCCGGGGTATCGGCCTCGGGATCGCCAAGGACCTGGTCGAGCGCGGCGCGAAGGTGTGCATCACCGCGCGCAAGCCGGAGCCGCTGGCCGAGGCGGTGGCCGAACTGGGCGGTGAGGCGGTCGCCATCGCCGTTCCCGGCAAGGCCGACGACACCGCGCACCAGGACGAGGCCGTCGCCAAGACCATCGAAACCTTCGGACGGCTGGACATGCTGGTGAACAACACCGGCATCAACCCCGTGTTCGGCCCCACGCTGGACATCGACCCCGAGGCCGCTGCGAAGATCTTCGCGGTCAACGTGCTCGCGCCGCTTTCGTGGACCCGCCGGGCGCGGGACGCCTGGATGGGGGAGCACGGCGGCGCGGTGGTGAACGTCGCGTCCGTCGCCGGGCTCGGCGCGTCGCCCGGGATCGGCATGTACGGCGTCAGCAAGGCCGCGCTGATCCGGCTCACCAAGGAACTCGGCTTCGAACTCGGTCCGAAGATCCGCGTGAACGCCGTCGCGCCCGCCGTGGTCAAGACCAAGTTCGCGACAGCGCTGTACGAAGGCCGCGAAGAGGAGGTCGCGGAGTCGTACCCGATGAAGCGTCTCGGCGTGCCGGCGGACATCGCTAGCGCCGTGTCGTTCCTGCTTTCGGAGGAGGCGGGCTGGATCACCGGGCAGACGGTGGTCCTCGACGGCGGCGTCACACTGGCGGGTGGCCTGTGACCGCCTCCTTCACCGGATCCGGTGTCGTCGTCACCGGTGGGGGCGGCGGCATCGGAGCGGTCCTCGCCCGCCGGTTCGCGGCCGAGGGGGCCAGAGTCGTCGTCGGCGACCTGAACGGCGACGCCGCGGCTGAAGTCGCGAAGGAGATCGGCGGAACCGCCGTCGCCGGTGACGCCGCGAGCGAAGCGGGTGTCGCGTCGCTGATCGAGACCGCGCGCGAAACCCTGGGCGAGATCGATGTCTTCTGCGCCAACGCCGGGATCGCGCCGATGGGTGGCGTGGACGCGCCCGAGGAGGACTGGGCGCGGATCTGGGATGTCAACGTCATGGCCCACGTGCGTGCGGCGCGGCTACTGCTGCCGCCGTGGCTCGAGCGCGGCCGCGGGCACTTCATCGCGACGGTGTCGGCCGCGGGATTGCTGACCAGCCTCGGTTCGGCGTCCTACTCCGTGACCAAACACGGCGCGCTCGCCTTCGCCGAATGGCTGTCCGCGACCTACCGGCACCGCGGGCTCACCGTGCAGGCCATCTGCCCGCAGGGCGTGCGGACGGCGATGCTGGAGAACACCGGCCCCGCGGGCGAACTGCTGATGGGCGCCTCGGCGATCCAGCCCGAGCAGGTCGCGGACGCGTTGTTCGAGGCCATCACCGCCGACCGGTTCCTGGTGCTGCCGCACCCCGAGGTCGCGGACTACTACGCCGCGCGGGCCACGCAGACCGACCGCTGGCTCGGCGGGATGAACAAGCTGCAGCGCAAGGTGGAGCAGGTCACCGGCGAATGACCGGCGGCGCCCTTTGCTCGCTTGGAGTACATGAAGGCCCCCTTCCTTGCGCCTAGGTACAGGAAGGGGGCCTTCATGTACTGGGGAAGGTCTCGACGCGCGGGGCGGTTGATCTTCGCCGGGTGATCGGCCACTGTGGGTGGGGGTCTTGCTCGCGGTAAGGAAACTCAATGAGTAAACGCTTCGCGGTCCGTGGGTTCGTGCTCGCCGCAGCCGTGGCGGGGTCGTTGCTCACCGCGGGAACGGCGATGGCGAGAACCGCGGAACCCTGCGCGGCCGGGGCGTCGGGTGATGTCGCGGCGGCTTCCTGCACGCCGTATCGCAAGGTGAGTGAGGGCTGGAGCAGCAAAACCGCCTGCAACCGCGCCGGCAACGAGGGCGCGCAGGCGGGTCGCTGGACCGGCTGGAACTGCAATCAGGCACTGCGCGGCTGGGAACTGTGGGTGCGCACCTGCACCGCGCTGGCCGCCGAGAAGGACGCGGTGATGTAGGGTCTCAAATCTGACTTCATTTTCTCATCGGTGATTTCATCTCGGTTTCATTTATGAAGTCTGTTTGAGACTAGGCTGTCTGGATGGTGTCGCCGACACGCCGACGTTGCCTCGCGTCAGTGCCTCTGACTGATGGGACTGTGCCTCGCCTACAGCTACTCGGTCTATGGGAACGGTGATGGCGGGTACGACAGATCCGGAAGCATTTCGGGTTTCGGGAGTGTTCGGTCGCGAATGCGGAGAAGCTGACCGAGTGGCTGGCAATAGGCTCAGCAGACCCGACATCGGTTAGGAGGCTCGGATATTGCGGCGTACGGCGTCGAGGTAGTCGGTGATGGCTTGGTGGTTCTCGGTGAGGCATTCGATTTTTTCGGCCATGCGATCGCGTTCGCGTTCGAGCGTTGCGACCATGTCTGGCGTGACGTAGGGCATGTGGATCGTGCGGGGGGTGTTCAGGCAGGGCAGGATCTGCTTGATGATCCGTGTGGGCAGCCCTACATCGAGCAGGCCTCGTACCTGGAGAACCCGGTCAACGACGTACTCCTCATAGTCCCGGTATCCGTTGGGCAGTCGATTTGACTCGATCAGTTCCTGCTCCTCGTAGTAGCGCAGCAACCTCATCGGAGTCCGCGTGCGCGTCGACAGCTCACCGATCCGCATATCCCTCTCCTCGCCCTCTGTGGCTGGCGTTCTATGACTCGGCACACACCGAATTGACCTTCACACTAATGTCACCCATCGATGATAAGGCTATGACACGACCAGATACTCTGCCACCTCGCTCGATAACGAACGCCCGGCTCCCGCTGGCGGGTCTTCTGGCCTTGGCCACCACCGGGTTCATCACGCTCCTGACCGAGACGATGCCCGCCGGGGTGCTTCCCGAGATGAGCCGAGACCTGGGTGTGAGCGAGACTGCTGCCGGGCAGAGCGTCACCGTCTTCGCGATCGGGGCGATCCTCGCCGCGATCCCGCTCACCAAGGCGACGATCGGCTGGCCGCGCCGACACCTGCTGCTGGTGGCGATCGCAGGATTCGCGATCGCCAACACCGTCACCGCGCTCTCCGAGAGCTTCGCACTTACGCTGGCCGCCCGGTTCCTCGGCGGCATCGTCGGCGGGTTGCTCTGGGCGCTGTTGGCCGGGTACGCGGTACGGATGGTTTCCCCACATCAGCGTGGCAAGGCAATGGCGATCGCGATGTCGGGCGCAATCGTTGCCCTGTCCGTCGGAGTTCCTGCTGCGGCGCTTCTGGCCAAGCTCGTCGAGTGGCGATACGCGTTCGGGATCATGACCGTCCTCACGCTCGCGTTGATCGTGTGGGTCATCGCGGCGGTGCCGAACTTCCCCGGACAGCCCAAGGGCTCACGGCTCCCGCTCGCCCGCACCTTCCGCATTCCCGGCGTAGCGCCCGTGCTCCTCGTGACCCTCACGTTCGTGCTCGCCCACAGCATCCTCTACACCTACATCGCCCCGTTCCTCACGCCGCTCGGCATGGCAGGTCAAGTCGACGCCGTGCTGCTCACCTTCGGCCTGGTGTCGCTGGTGAGCATCTGGATCGCCGGAGCGCTCGTCCATCGGCACCTGCGCCTCCTCATGATCCTCGCGTGTGTGCTCTTCGCGACATGCACGCTGCTGCTCGGCATCTTCTCCGGCGTGCCTACGCTCGTCTACGCCAGCGCAGCGCTCTGGGGGCTCGCGTTCGGCGGCACCTCCACCCTGCTGCAGACCGCAGTCGCCGAAGCAGCAGGCGACGCCGGCGATGTCGCCCAAGCACTCCTCACCACCGGATGGAACGTCGGAATCGCCGGTAGTGGCATCATCGGAGGCCTCGTCCTCAGCGGATTGGATGCATCCTGGCTGAGTTGGGTCGCGCTCGCACTGCTCGTCCCTGCACTCGCCACTGTGCTCACGGCACGCAAACACGGGTTCACCAAGGGAGAACTCGGCAGCCGCTAAACCACCGCTGCCCGCGACCCAAGAAATGCCACGACTTTGAGACTGTCCTTCAGGACCCTGCGGTGAGACAACGAGCAAAACCGCAGGTCACTAAAGATCAACATGTCATCGATCCTGAGACCCTACAGGTGACCACGCGCGAAACCGTCTGATTCGGTTCGGGCCGCCCCGGCCGTGAGGCTGGGGCGGCCTAAACCCCTCTGTACGGCGGAAAGTCGGGGGCGCGGCGTTCGTTCCAGCTGGCAAGGCCCTCGGGAAGTTCCGGATGGCCGAAGGATTCCAGCATCAGGGCGGTGGCCTCGCGGGCGGAGTCTTCCAACGAGAGATCGGCTTCCCGCAGGACCTGCCGCTTCATGAGTGCCATGGAGCGCGGCGCGCTGTGGGTCGCGAGTTCGGTCGCGTATGCCTTCGCCCGCGCCGCGAGTTCTTCCGCGGGCACGATCTCCTGCACCAGGCCGTATTCGTGCGCCTGTTCGGCGGTGAAGGTCCGGCCGGAGAGCAGCAGGTCGAGTGCCCGGCCGCGGCCGACGAGTTCGGGCAGCAGTTTCGCCACCCCGTATTCGGCGATGAGGCCGCGCCGGGCGAAGGCGGTGGTGAACTTCGCGCCCGCGGCGGCGAACCGGACGTCGGTGGCGCAGGCGATCACGAAGCCCAGCCCCGCGCAACCGCCGTTGATGGCCGCGACCACCGGGACGTCGGCATACGCCGCGGCCAGGACGTTGCGGAAGCCTTCGTGCTCCGGCGCGGTCGCGCCGCCTGCCGAGATGCCCTCCAGCAGCCCCAAATCCGCGCCGGGACAGAAGGAGCGCCCGGCGCCGGTGACGACGACGGCGCGGATTCCGCGATCGGCCGACGCCTTGCCCAGCAGGTCGCCGTAGCGGACCTGCATCGCCTGATCCATCGCGTTGCCGCGCTCCGGTTTGTCGAAGGTGATCGTGGCGACGGCGTCGTCCACGGCGTACCGGACGGAATCCGAACTGTCCACTTCGGACGGTGAGAGCTGATCGGTCACGTCGACCTCCTTGCGTCATCGCCATACTAAGCGGATGCTTAGAGGCTCGTCGAGACTTGTCAGGGAGGAACCTGCGTGAGCTCATACGAAGCGAAGCCGTGGCTGGCCGCCTACGAGCCCCGGATGAGGGACGTGGAACCGACGGAACCGACCACGGTTCCCGCGTCCTTCCGGCGGACGGTCGAGCGCTTCCCGGACGTCACCGCGATCGCCTACTTCGACGGCAGGATGAGCTACCGCGAGGTCGACGAGCTTTCCGACGGCATCGCGCGTCACCTGATCGCGTCCGGTTTCGCCCCGGGCGACCGGCTCGCCCTGATCCTGCAGAACGTCCCACAGTTCGTGGTGGCGCTGCTCGGTGCCTGGAAGGCGGGCGGAATCGTCGTCCCCGTCAACCCGATGTACCGGGAACGGGAGCTCCGGCACGTCTTCGAAGACGCCGGAGTGCGCGCGGTCGTCTGTTCGCAGAGCGGGTGGAACAGCCGTATAGGTCCGCTCGTTCCCGGCAGCGGCGTGACCATCGCGCTGACCACCAGCGAACTCGACCTGCAAGGCCGCGACGATCCGCGGGTGTTCGGCAAGAGCGTGCGGGAGCCGACTCCCGGCGCCGCCGACCTGCTGAAGGTGGCGCGGGCCGCGGCGGGGGATCCGCCCCCGGACGCCGGCCTCGGCCCGGACGACGTCGCACTGATCAGCTACACGTCGGGCACCAGTGGGACACCGAAGGGGGCGATGAACACCCACGGCAACCTCGGCGCGAACGCGGCCGTGCTCAGCGCGTTCAGCGGCCTCGACGAAGGTGCCACCCTGTTCGGCCTGGCGCCGCTGTTCCACATCACCGGCATGGTCTGCGAGATCGCCTCCGCGATCGACATCGGCGGCACACTCGCGCTCGCGTACCGGTTCGAGCCCGGTGTCGTACTGGACGCCTTCCTGGAGCACCGGCCGGTGTACACGGTCGGCCCGTCCACCGCGTACATGGCGCTGATGGCACAGCCCGACGTCCGCCCGGAGCACTTCGAATCGTTCCGTTTGCTGTACTCCGGCGGAGCCGCGCTGCCGCCCGCCGTGGTCGGCATGTTCCGTGAGCGGTTCGGCCACTACATCCACAACGGCTACGGGCTCACCGAGACGACCGCGGGCTGCATCGTCGTCCCGAGCAGCCTCGAAGCGCCCATCGACGAAGCGTCCGGCACGATCTCCATCGGCCTGCCCGTGCCGGGGACCATCGTGCGCATCCTCGGCGAAGACGGCGAAGAACTGCCGTTCGGGACGGCGGGTGAGATCGCCGTCGAAGGTCCGATGGTGGTCCCCGGCTACTGGAACCGGTCCGAAGCGACCGAAGCCGCACTGCCCGGCGGCAGGCTCCTGACCGGCGATATCGGCTTCATGGAGCCGAGCGGCTGGGTGTACGTCGTCGACCGCAAGAAGGACATGATCAACGCCTCCGGCTTCAAGGTCTGGCCGCGTGAGGTCGAGGACGTCCTGTACACGCATCCGGCCGTGCGCGAAGCGGCCGTCGTCGGCATCCCGGACGAATACCGCGGCGAGACCGTGAAGGCCTACGTCAGCGCGGCCCCGGGAAGCACGCCCGACCCGCAGGACCTCGTCGCGTACTGCAAGGAACGCCTCGCCGCGTACAAGTATCCGCGCGTGGTCGAAGTGCTCGACGAACTGCCGAAGACGGCGAGCGGCAAGATCCTCCGCCGCGAACTCCGGGCCAAGGGATGAGCGGCATGGCACAGGTCGAAACGGCCCGCGGTCCCGTCGACGCCGGCGAACTGGGCAAGGTGCTCATGCACGAGCACCTGTTCGTCCTCAGTCCCGAATTCATGGCCAACCACCCCGGGCACGACGGTTTCCGCGAAGACGAACACGTCGCAGACGCCATCCGGCGGCTGGACGAACTGAAGGCCGCCGGGATCGACACCATCGTCGACCCGACCGTCATCGGGCTCGGCCGCTACATTCCGCGTGTGCGCAGGGTCGCGGCCGAAACCGAACTCCGGATCATCGTCGCGACCGGGCTGTACACCTACAACGACGTCCCGCACTACCTCCACCATCGCGGACCCGGTCTGCTCTTCGACGACGGCGTGGATCCGCTGGTCGGCCTCTTCACCGGTGACATCGTCGACGGGATCGCCGACACCGGGGTGAAGGCGGCGCTGCTCAAATGCGCGACCGACGAACCGGGGGTCACCCCCGGCGTCGAACGTGTGCTGCGCGCGGTCGCGAAGGCGCACCGGGAGACCGGCGCGCCGATCATGACCCACACTCACGCGCCGACCCGGCGCGGCCTCGAACAGCAGGCCGTCTTCGAGACCGAAGGTGTCGACTTGAGCCGGGTCCTCATCGGGCACAGCGGAGACAGCACCGACCTCGATTACCTCACCGGGCTCGCCGACAAGGGATCGCTGCTGGGAATGGACCGCTTCGGGCTCGACCCGTTGCTGCCGTTCGAAGACCGTGTCGCCACGGTCGCGGCGATGTGCGAACGCGGTTACGCCGGGAGCATGGTGCTCTCCCACGATGCCTCCTGCTTCATCGATTGGTTCGAGCAGGACAAGATCGCCGCGATGGCGCCCAACTGGCATTTCCTCCACATCACCCGTGACGTGCTGCCCGCCTTGCGGGAGCGGGGAGTCTCCGAAAGGGACATAACGACGATGCTGGTCGACAATCCGCGGCGGTTCTTCGAGCACGGCGGCGCGTACTGAGGCCTTCGTCGTGGTGTCCGGGTCGGTCGTGAGTGGCGATCCGGGTTCTATTGAGGGGTAAGGCAAAGGTGGCGTCGGTGGGGGGTGTGTGGAAATAGCGACGTTGAGTGCCCCTATTTCCACACACCCCTCCTGAACCGGTCGTGACAGGGACGGTCCGGCACCGCGCCCGAACACGACACCTTTGACTCACCTGTCAATAGCCCGAAGTGCCACTCGCGGCCATCCTGACCCAGCACTTTCCGGCGCCCTCGCCCGCTGAAGTACATGAAGGACACCTTCCTTGCGCCAGGCGCAAGGAAGGGGTCCTTCATGTACTGGGGAAGGGGTGAAGGTCGAGTTTCGTCGGCTGATCGGAGGGCTGGAGGCTTCACACGCCGTTGTCGAGGCCGGTGGTGCTGCCGGGGCTCAAGTGGTGCGCCTGCCCGGCCGCCGGGAAAGGTTCGAGGGACTCGGGGTCCCCGTTCCCAGTGCCTCGACAAACCGACCGGTATGCTTGGTGTCCGCACGAGAAGGAGCCGGCCATGACACGAGCGACCACCCGGAAGGCCGAGGCGGGCGGCGAAGACCAGGCCGCCGTGCCGCGCCGACTGCTGTCGCACGCCACGAAGCTCTTCGCCAAGAAGGGGTTCGACCGGACCTCCGTGCAGGAGATCGTCGAGGCGGCCGGGGTCACCAAGGGCGCGATGTACCACTACTTCGGCTCCAAGGACGACCTCCTTTACGAGATCTACGCCCGGGTGCTGCGCGCGCAGACCGAGCAACTGGAAAAGGTGGCCTCGAGTGAGGCGCCGCTGCGGGAGCGGTTGCGTTCCGCGGGCTCCGACGTCGTCGTCAGCACGATCGACAACCTCGACGACAACACGATCTTCATGCAGTCCATGCACCAGCTCAGCGTGGAGAAGCAGAAGGCGGTCCGCGCGGAACGCCGCAAGTACCACGAACGGTTCCGCACGCTGGTCGAGGAGGGCCAGGAGTCCGGCGAATTCCGCGCGGACAAACCGGCCGACGTGATCGTCGACTTCTTCTTCGGCTCGGTGCACCACCTCGGTTCGTGGTACCGGCGTGGCGGCGCGCTCTCGGCCCGCCAGATCGGTGACCATTTCGCCGATCTCCTGCTGGCCGCGCTGCGACCGGAGTAGCGCTCAGCCCGGCGGCGCGGGCACGAGCCGTTCGGCGAACCATTCGCAGCGGCGTTCGAGCACCGTTCCCACCTCCCATCCGGAGGTGAAGGCGAGTAACCCCGTCGCCACGTCGTCGGCGGCTTCGGGTGGCCAGCCCTGTGCGGCCAGGCTCGACCGTATCGCTTCGGCGTAGTCGGAATAGGTGAAGCCGGGCAGCTCCGCGACGAGTGCCGTCGTCGTCCCGAGATGCGAGTTCAGCCCGTCGAAGGACCGTCCGCAGCCGCATTCGGAATCCGCCGAGTCTTCGCCGTCGTCGCAGCACGGGGCGATCCAGACCAGCTCGCCCTCGACGCAGTGGTCGAAGTCGTTCTCTCGCGCGCCCTGGGTCTTCGAGGTGGCCACGAGCAGTTTCATGATGACTCCCTGTTCGCTCTGATGTTCGAACAGGGTTTTACCGGCGGGGTCCGACACTTTCCGGGCGGACCCCGCCGGGGGAGATCAGGCGGGCAGGTCGATCAGCGGCGCGAGGGCCGCGCGATGCCGCCCAGGAGTGCCCAAAGCGATCTCGTCGCTCTTCGCGCGCTTCAGGTACAGGTGCGCGGGGTGCTCCCAGGTCATGCCGATCCCGCCGTGCAGCTGGATCGCCTCTTCGGTGGCGTGCACGGCGATGGGGGAGTTGCGGGCCTGCGCCACCGCGACGGCGATCGCGATGTCCTCACCGGAAGCCAGGCAGTCGGCGGCGTACCGCGCGGTCGCCCTGGCGTTGACCAGATCCGTGTACAGATTCGCCAGCCGGTGCTTCAGCGACTGGAACGAACCGACCTGACGGCCGAACTGGTAACGCTCCTTGAGATAGCGCACCGTTTCGGTCAACGCCCATTCGGCGATCCCGAGTTGTTCCGAGGCGAGCAGCCCCGCCGCCGTCACGAGTGCGGTGTCCAAAGCGGACACCGCGGCCGAAGAGGCGGCGACGCGCTTCGCGGTCACGTTCTCGAAGGTGACGTCGGCGATGCGCCGGGTGAGGTCCAGGGAAATGGCCTCGGTGACCGTCACTCCCGCCGACGCCACGTCGACCGTGTACAGGCCGGGACCGTCGGGCCCCACAGCCGGGACGACGATCAGCTCGGCCACCGAAGCGTCGGCGACGCTCCGGACCTGACCGCTGAGCGTGCCGTCGGCGGCCGCGGTGACCGTCGAGGGGAACTCGGCGCCGGGCGCCGTCGACAGCGGAACGGCCAGCGCGCCGATGAGCGTGCCCGCGGCCAGTTTCCCGAGCCGTTCCGCCACTTCCGCCTGCGACGTGTCGGTCGCCAGCAGGGCCGACGTCGCCAGGACGGCACTGCCGAGATAGGGGACGGGGGCGACGCTGCGCCCGAGTTCCTCCATCACGACGGCGACTTCCCGCGCCGAAGCGCCGTGCCCGCCCAGTGCCTCCGGGACGGCGAGGCCCGCCGCGCCGAGGTCGGCGGCGAGCGTGCGCCACAACTTCAGGTCGTACGGTTCCGCCGACTCGGTCCTGGCGATCAGGGCCGCCGGTTCCGCGCGGTCGGAGAACAAATCCCGGACGCTGGCGCGAAGGTCCTCTTCGACCTCGGAATACAACAGGTCGCTCATCGGGGCAGGTCCTTCCAGGCGACGTCCTTGTCGATCCGCGGCTCGGACGGCAGTCCCAGCACGCGTTCGGCGATGATGTTGCGCAGGACCTCCGAGGTGCCGCCCTCGATCGAGTTCCCCTTCGCGCGCAGATAGCGGTAACCGGCTTCGCGGCCGAGGAAGTTCACGCCGTCGGGACGCCGCATCGTCCAGTCGTCGTAGCGCAGGCCTTCGTCGCCGAGCAGTTCGATCTCCAGCCCGGACGCGGCCTGGTTCAGCTCGGAGAACGCGACCTTGACCGCAGAACCCTCCGGGCCGGGCGCTCCGACGGCGAGTTGCTGCCGCAGCCGCGAACTCACCAGGCGCAGACTCTCGCCCTCCACCCACAGCTTCAGCAGCCTGTCGTGCAGTTCGGAGGTGCGCAGTTCCGGGCGTTCCCGCCAGATTTCCGTGACGACGCCGACCATGCCGCCGTCACGCGGGAACTCGGTCCCGCCGATCGCGACCCGTTCGTTCATCAGCGTGGTCTGCGCGACCTTCCAGCCCTCGCCCACCGCGCCGAGGCGGTGCGCGTCGGGGATGCGGACCTCGCTGAGGAAGACCTCGTTGAACTCGGCCTCGCCGGTGATCTGGCGCAGCGGCCGGACCTCCACGCCCGGCGCGGTCATGTCGCAGACGAAGTACGTCATGCCGCGGTGCTTCGGTACGTCGGGATCGGTACGGGTGACCAGGATGGCCCACTGCGACTTGTGCGCGCCCGACGTCCACACCTTCTGCCCGGTGACCACCCAGTCGTCGCCGTCGCGCACCGCGCGGGTGCCCAGCGCGGCGAGGTCGGATCCGGCGCCCGGCTCGCTGAACAGCTGGCACCACACCTCGCGTTCGGTCCACAGTGGACGCAGGAAGCGCTGATGCTGTTCCGGGGTGCCGAAGGCGAGAATGGTCGGCGCGGCCATGCCGAGACCGATCCCGATCCGCCGTTTGTCGTTGTCCGGGGCACCCGCCGCGGCGAGTTCCTTGTCCACAAGGGACTGTAGGGAACGGGGCGCGTTCAGGCCGCCGAGGCCTTCGGGGAAATGGATCCACGCCAGTCCGGCGTCGAACCGCGCGTCGAGGAAGTCCTGACGCGGCGTGCTTTCCGGCGGATACGCGGCCAGCAGGTCGGCCACGCGCTGCTTGAGATCCTGTGGTGTAGTCACTTCTTGGCCTCCGTGCGGTACTTCTTCAGTTCACGGTGCGCCAGCGAGCGCTTGTGCACCTCGTCCGGGCCGTCGGCGAGCCGCAGCGTCCGCACCTGCGCCCACATCTCGGCGACCGGGAAGTCCTGGCTGACCCCGCCCGCGCCGAACAACTGCACGGCCTTGTCGAGGATCCACTCGACGGTGATCGGCGTGGAGATCTTGATCGCCTGGATCTCGGTGTGCGCGCCCTGGTTGCCGACCGTGTCCATCAGCCACGCGGTCTTGAGCACCAGCAGCCGCTGCTGCTCGATCTTGACCCGCGCCTCGGCGATCCAGTCCTGCACCACGCCCTGTTCGGCGATCGGCTTGCCGAAGGCCTCGCGCGAAAGCGCCCGGCGGCACATCAGTTCCAGCGCGCGTTCGGCCATGCCGATGGCGCGCATGCAGTGGTGGATCCGCCCCGGGCCGAGGCGGGCCTGCGCGACGGCGAACCCGTCACCCTCGCCGGCGATGAGGTTCTCCGCGGGAACGCGGACGTCCTCGAAGACCACTTCGGCGTGCCCGCCGTGATCGCCGTCGGTGTAGCCGAAGACGTGCATACCGCGTTTCACGGTCATGCCGGGGGTGTCGCGGGGGACCAGGATCATGCTCTGCTGCTTGTGTGCGGGTGCGTCCGGATCGGTCTTGCCCATCACGATGAAGATCCTGCAGTTCGGGTTCATCGCGCCGGAGATGTACCACTTGCGGCCGTTGATGACGTACTCGTCGCCGTCGCGCCGGATGCCGGTGGCGATGTTGCGCGCGTCGGAGGACGCGACGTCTGGCTCGGTCATCGCGAACGCGGACCGGATCTCGCCGTCCAGCAACGGCTGGAGCCACTGCTTCTTCTGCTGCTCGGTGCCGAACATGGTGAGGACTTCCATGTTCCCGGTGTCCGGCGCCGCGCAGTTCAGCGCGGTCGGCGCGAGCCGGATGCTGCGGCCGGTGATCTCGGCCAGCGGCGCGTACTGGAGGTTGGTCAGCCCCGCGCCGTGGTCACCGGGGAGGAAGAAGTTCCACAATCCGCGCTTGCGCGCCTCTGCCTTGAGTTCTTCGACGATCGGCGGCTGCGACCATTCGTTGTCGCGCTCGGCCAGCTGAGTCTCGAAGACGGCCTCGGCCGGGTAGATGTGCGAATCCATGAACTCGAGGAGCTTTCCCCGCAGTTCCTCGGTTTTCGCGTCGAAGGCGAAGTCCATCTCTATCCCTCTTCCTTGAGAGTCTCATTGCCGTGCGCGATCAACGGGACGACGCCCGCGCCGATGCCGTCGAATCCGGCACCGACGGTCTGGCCCTTGCTGTAACGGAGGTGGATGCCTTCCAGGATCACGGCGAGTTTGAAGAACGCGAAGCCCACGTACCAGTTGAGCCGCGAGACGTCGCGGCCCGAACGTTCGGCGTAGCGCGCGATGACCTCGTCGTTGCTCGGGTAGCCCGGCGCGGAACTGGCGTTCGACACGAACTGCAAGGACACCTTGTCGCGTTCGGCGTAGGCCACCAGTAGCGCGAGGTCGGTCAGTGGGTCACCGAGGGTGGACATCTCCCAGTCCAGCACCGCGGTGATCCGGTCGTCGTCGTTCACCAGCACGTTGTCCAGCCGGTAATCCCCGTGGACGATCGACGGCTTGCCGGAAACCGGCACCGAATCCGCCAGCCGATCGTGCAGTTCGTCGACGCCGGGGAGATCGCGGCTGCGGTTGCCGTCGAGCTGTTTCTTCCAGCGTCGCAACTGGCGTTCGAGGAAACCTTCCGGGCGGCCGAAATCGCCGAGCCCCACCGCCTCCGGATCGACGGCGTGCAACTCGACGAGGGTGTCGACCAGTTCGTCCGCGATCGCCTTCGTCCTGGCGGGGCCCAGCGCGGCCAGTTCGGTGTCGGAGCGGAAAGGCGTGCCCTCCACGAACTCCATCACGTAGAACCGCGCGCCGATGACGTCGGTGTCCTCGCACAGCAGCACGGTTTCCGGGACCGGGACGGCCGTGCCGTGCAGGCCCGAGATCACCCGGAACTCGCGGCCCATGTCGTGCGCGGTCGGCAGGACGTGCCCCAGCGGCGGGCGGCGGACCACCCAGCGGGACCGGCCGTCGCCCACGATGTAGGTGAGGTTGGACCGGCCCCCCGCCACGACCTGGCCGCTCAGGTCGCCACGGACGAGCCCGGGCCGGTGCTCGTCCAGGTGCGCCTTGAGCATGGCCAGGTCGAGGCCCGGCAGGTCGGACTGGTTCATGGTGCCTCCAGCATCTCGCTTTCCGGTGACAGTACCGACCAGTCGGTATGTCTGGTAGGGGTGGTCCGGCGAGGTGCCGGAGGTCACCTTCTCAGGCGATCAGCCGGACGACCATCTCCGCGACGCACGCCGGTTTGGGCTCGCCGTCGATCTCGATCGTCCACCGGACGACGGCCTGCTTGCCACCGGAGACGTCGGTGACCTCGACCAGTTCGGCGCCCGCCCGGATCTTCGCGCCCACCTTGACCGGCTGGGGGAACCGGACCTTGTTCAGTCCGTAGTTGATGCCCATCTTGAGCCCGTTGACCCGGTAGAGCTTCCCGACGAAACCCGAAATGAGCGAAAGCGTCAGGAAACCGTGGGCGATCGGGCCGCCGAACGGTCCTTCGGCCGCCTTCTCGACGTCGACATGGATCCACTGGTGGTCGTCGGTGGCGTCGGCGAACAGGTTCACCCGGTCCTGGGTGAGTGTCAGCCAGTCGCTGTAACCGAAGTGCTCGCCGACGGCGTTTTCGAACTCCTGCAGTGAGGCGAATTCGCGCATGGCTCAGTCCTTCGGTCCGCCGGCGACGTAGATGACCTGGCCGGAGATGAATCCCGCGCCGTCGCTCACCAGGAACGACGCGAGGTTGGCGATGTCGTCGGGGGTGCCGACGCGCTGCACCGGGATCTGCGACGCGGCCGCCGCCTTGAAGTCCTCGAAGGACATGCCGATCCGCTCGGCGGTCGCCGCGGTCATGTCGGTGGCGATGAAACCGGGGGCGATGGCGTTCGCGGTGACGTTGAACTTGCCCAGTTCGATCGCGAGGGTCTTCGTGAAGCCCTGCATGCCCGCCTTGGCGGCGGAGTAGTTGACCTGGCCGCGGTTGCCCAGCGCCGAGGTGCTGGACAGGTTGACGATGCGGCCCCACTTCTCCTGCGTTTGGTACTTCTGCACCTCGCGGGTCATCAGGAACGAGCCCTTCAGATGCACGCCCAGCACCGAGTCCCAGTCCTGTTCGGTCATCTTGAAGAGCAGGTTGTCGCGGGTGATGCCGGCGTTGTTGATCAGCACGGTCGGGGCGCCGAGCTCCTCGGCCACCCGGGTCACCGCGGCTTCGACCTGTGCGGCGTCGTTGACGTCCAGCGCGACACCGACGGCCTTGCCGCCCTCGGCGACGATCGCTTCGGCCCCCTGCTTGACACCCGCCTCGTCGAGGTCCAGCAGGCCGACGGCGAACCCGTCGGAAGCGAGCCGCTTGGCCACGGCAGCGCCGATGCCGCGGCCTGCGCCGGTGACGATCGCTACACGGGAGGGGTGTTCGGTCACGGGTGACTCCTCGTCGTCGAGTGGAAGTGACGTCGAGTCTGCCGTACTGAGCGGTCGGTTTGTAGAGATGCACGGCCAGGAGTTTCGCTGTGATCGTAATCACGGCGGGTGACCTCGGGGCCCGAACGGATACTCCCGGCCGCCTGATCGCCCCGACGTCCAGTGCGTCGACCTGCACTTCCGCTCGCGGCGGACGATGGGCGAGACGCCGCTCCCGCTGATGACTCCGCGGCAGGCTTAGTTGTGGCGCCGTCGTTCGGTCCCCACAGCAGGGGGTCCGGAACGTGTGGGTCGGGTTGGTCGTGAGTGGCGATTCGGGTTAGAACCCGAATCGCCACTCACGACCAACTGGAGGTCAGCTCGCCCGCCTGCCGAGAACCTCGGTGATCAGCTTCGGCAGTTCGCCACCGTGCCACGAACTGGGCGAGAACCGCTCCTGCGCGATTCCGTCCCAACGTTCGCCGTCGTCCAGCGAAATGCCTTTCTCGCGGGGAACGAGGGTCCCGATCTCCTGCGCCGTGACGCCTTCCCCGGCAAGGGTCTTCTTGGCGAGCGCGACATCCTGTGGCCGCACGGCGACCACGAGCGTCCAGTCGCCCCAGGCCTGCGCGAGTTCGAACCGGCCGAGTCCCGACTGCTCGCAGACGTCGGCGGGCGCGTCGTCCAGCTGGACGTCCGTCGTGATGCGCGCGCCGAGACCGTTGGCGCCGCAAAGGGTCCGCACGGTCGGGAAGAGGCCGTCGGAGACGTCCATCGCGGCGCGTGCCAGTCCGGCCGTGGCGAGCGCCCTGCCGGCGGCCACCTGTGCCGTCGGGCGGCAGGCGCGTTCGCGGATGTCCGCGACGAGAGACTCGGGAAGACGTGCCTGCTTTTCGGCGAGCAACGCGTACGCCCACAGATAGCCGGGTGAACCGACCAGCAGGAGGCGGTCACCGGCTTCGGCGCCCGCGCGCCCGAGCCGTCCGCCGGGGACGCACCGGCCGATCGCCGTCGCGGTGAGCTGCCGGACCGGACCGTCCCGGAGATCGCCGCCGACGACCTTGGTCCCGTGTGCCTCGGTGCAGTCGTCGACGCCGTCGAGAAGCCGCCGGAACTCGCCCGCGGTGGTCGTCTTCGGCAGGGTGTAGTTGACGACCAGGCCGAGGGGGGTGGCGCCCGCCGCCGCCAGATCGGACAGGTTGATCGTCGCCAGCAGCCAGCCGGCGTGATACGGATCCGTTTCCCCGAGGATGGTGACCAGCGGAGTGGGGCAACTGTCGGTGGTGGCGACCAGTTCGCCGCGAAGCCCTTCCGGGGCGTCGAGAACGGCGCAGTCGTCACCGAATCCGCGGACACCGCCGTAGCGCGGCCGCAGGATGTGCTCGAGGATCGCGTGCTCGCCGAGGTCCCCGAGGCGGACGTCGTCGCCGACCGGCGAGATTTCAGTTACGCCCGACATGATCCGCCAATCGGGACGGGGCCACGTTGTGGTCGCTGGAATAGTTGTTCGGCATCGTGCCGTAGGGCTGCTCGCTGCCGGTGGAGGCGAACAACATCAGGTTGCAGATCCGTGTTCCGGGGTGCAGGAGCACCGGATGCCGCAGGTGATTCACGATCTCGAGAGTCAACACGGCCCCTGTCTCACTGCCGAAACCGGGGCTGACCTGACCGCACAGGACGACGCTGATGCCGAGCCGCGCGTAGTCGCTCGTGCCGTCGACGAGACCGGCGAGTTTCTCCGAAAGCCCGATCTTTTCCAGTGTCGGCGCGAGAACGACTTCGCCGGGCTCGACGGACAGCCTGCCTTCGGCGTCGAGTTCCTTCGGGCGGAGGTCCGGATACGTGCTCCGGTCGGCGATGTCGACGGTGCCGGTCGATTCCAGCGCGAACGCCTTACGTCCGAGCCGCAGGCTGATCGCGGCGGGGCGGACGAGACCGGGCTCGAACGGGGTGATCGTCAGTTCCCCGTTCCGGTGCGCGCGTTTGATGGCCCGGTCGGTCAGGATCCCGCGGCGCGGGGCGGGCCAGGTCAACGGCACGACGCCACCGCTTTCGCGACGGCGCCGACCAGGACCCGGAAATCGGCCTCGGTCAGTTCGCCGTTGGGCTGGTCGTCGGTCTGGCCGGGCTCGCAGTACACGACGGTGGTGCCGGTGCGATGCGGGCCCTGGATCACCACGGTGGCGGTCAATCCCGCCGCGATCGGGCGGACGGTGTGCACGATGGCGGTGTCGCACGAGTAGACGTCGCCACGCCGGACCCGCGGGGTCTTCTCCACTTCGAGCCGGGCTCCGCCGTCCGCGCGCAAGGCGGCCGGATTCGCCGGATCGGCGCCGTAGCGGTAGCGGTCGTACGCCATCCCGCCTTCGGTCGTTTCGCGGAATTCGACCATGTGCAGACCTTCGCCCGCGACGATCGTCGAGGCGAATTCCCACCGGTGGCTGTGTGGATTGGACTCGCCGCGGGACGGTTCCGCGGATTCCGGCCAGACGTGGAGCCGGATCCGGAAATCGGCGGAGGCGTGGAGCACCATTTTGGCGAATCCGTTGGGATGCCAGTAGGAACGCTTCGCCGCGGTGCGGACGGTTTCTTCGTCACCGAGGATTTCTTCGAGCCACGAAAGGAAGCTTTCGGGAGCGTCCTGGACCCGGTGCGCGACCGTGCGCAGCCAGGCCAGGTCCGCGTCGCCGTGGCGGGGTCGCGTGCCGGTGACCTCATCGAGGAACGCGTGCGCGTCTGCCCGGACGGCGGTGAGGGTCGATGGCGGGGTGTCGATCATGTAGTCGTTCCTGGAGGGCTGAGCGGGGGCGCCGCGGCGGCGAATGCGGCCGCGCGGAGCGCGGTGACTGCGTCCAAGGTCTGCCAGATGGGTAGGTCGCCGCTTCCCCAAGCCCAGAGCCCTTGATCGGCGTCGTAGCGCTCCCAAAGGGTTCCGAGCGCCCGGTTGAGCCGGGGGAGTGGCAGGAAGGGGGCGGTGGCGAGCGCTTGGACGACCCAGGCTGCGGTGAAGTGCCGGATGATGATCCGGGTGGTTCCTTCCCCGTCGGGGCGAGGCCTTTCGAGATCCTCGGCCACGCCATCGTCCGAATGAGAGCGGTCGATGAGCCATTGTGTGGCTTCGTCGGCGGCCTCACGGACGTCGTTGCGATCTTCACGGCTGCACAGGACGTCCCGTAGAGCGACGACCGACCGCGCGGTGTGCACCACCGACGCCTCCGGGGCGACGAGCCCGGCCTCGTTCTTCTCGGGCCACAGGCGTGCGCCGTCGAAGTCGAGCCGGGCCGCCAGGAGGGCGTCGATCAGCCGGTCGGTCAGCGGGGCGTCCGGCCGCAGCCGGACCGCCGTGTGCAGCACGGCGGACAACAGGTACGGGCGGGTCCGGCTGTACGGGTCGAGCGACCCCTCGAGCTGGTCCAGCCCTTCGTCGGCGGACATCGTGCTCGTGCGGAACAGCGCGTCCACCACCGACGCGGTGGTCTCCGGCCGCTTGCCGCCCGCGCGGCCACGCCAGCCTTGCTCCGATTGCAGCCGGTAGAGATCTTCGGCGAGCGTATGTAGGTCGATGTAGGGATCGCCTACCACCAGCATCGTGTTGATCCCGTACGCGGTGCTGAGGGCCTTCGGCCCGGTGTTCTTCTGCAGGTTGTGCCGCCAGCCGAGCGGCTTGCCGTCGTCGTCGCGGATCAGGTGCTCGGCGAGCTTCGCGCCGACGGTGTGGAAGACCTGCAGCAGGGAACGCGAGGTGTCGACGACGCCGGCGTCGCCGAGGACGGGTGGGGTGTGTTCGTGGGGTGAACGGGCCGTCTCCACCAGCGTGAACAGTGTGTTCGCGGCGCGGAAGTGGTCGTCGAGCTGGCGGGCGTTGTGCGCCGACGGCAGGTATTTGCCGGTCTCCCACTGGGTCAGGTTCGCCCTGGTGACGCCGATGATCCTGGCGGTCTCCGCCTGCGTTTCCCCCGCGGCTTTGCGCAGCCGCCGCAGCTCGCGTCCGACACCCGACGCGGTAACGGTTTCCGCATCAGGGCTTACCGGCTCGCCTCCGGCCGATGTAGGCTTCATGTAGGCACTAGACACGGACTTACCTACCTTCGGTAGGCATGTAGGGGCGGTGACTGAACGTGCACACAACGGCGAGAGTACAGCAAGCTGATCGGACCGTGCTGGCGCGTCGGTCAACGTCTTGTCACAAGATGCGGAAACCGTGAAGGGGCCTGTTCTGCCTGGTCTTGGGGTACGTGATCGCACCTGACGGCCAGGGCCGGTACCACCCGGGCGCGACCGGAGAGCGGATGCTGACAGCCATCTGAATGTGACGCTGCGCATCCGAACCCGTTCGTGTCGCCTGTGGGCCACACGAATGCCGGAGTAGGCGTCGTGTGGGCCGACCCGAGTTCGCGCTTGGCTGCATCGGGGGTGAACCTCATGTCCCACCACGAGAACCACACGGCAGCGCCCCGATCCTGGTTCGACCGACTTCTCGAACGTTTCCACGAATGGCTCTTCGCGACCGACGAAGACACTCGCGCGGCCGCTCGCGGCTGGCAGGTGTCCCGGGTGCCGGACAGCAGGCGCCGCGTCTACCGCGACCCCCGCTGGGACACCGTCCACGCGTGCGAACCCTGCGGGGGCACGGGGTGGTGGCCCTACGAGGACGCCGTTTGCCCGGACTGCGCCGGTGCCGGTGTCGTCCGCTCCATTCCCGCGGCGGCCGTGGCCGCCGAGCAAACCGCCGGACGGACAGGAGGAAGGTCATGAGCCGTTGGCAGGAACCCCAGGCGATCGCCGAGCTGGCCAGGGAGATCACGGTGGTCAGGAGGCCGAACCCGCTCACCGCGCTCTATCACTGGCGTTACGAGATCGGCGTGCTCCTCGTCCTCCCGTACGCGTTGTTCGCCCTTTTCCAGGCGGTCGGCCCGATCTGGGGCGCGGTCGTGCTGTTCGGCGTCGCGAACTGGCTGTTCTACTGGCGCTCGGCGCGGCGATTCCTCCGTGACCGGCTCCGCTCGGTCGTCGTGCAGCACCGGCTGCGGACCGGCTTCGCCCGTGCCCGGGTGTGCACCCTCGACGGCAAGCTGCCGGTGATCCTGTGGACGAAACCGCGCGGTGACGAAGTCGAGGTCACGGTGTTCTGCCCGGCAGGAGTCGGCTACGAGCGCATCGAGCAGCGACGGGCTTTGCTCGCGGCGGCGTGCTTCGCCTCCGACGTCCACGTGTACCGCCATCACAAACGCGCCAATGTGGTGCACCTTTCGGTCTGCACCGCACGCTTGCGCAAGGACACCGAAGACGCGGACGAGGTCAGGCCTGGCCTGCCGCCCGCGCGACGATATGCCGGGCAGTCGGACGGTGCGGCCATTCCCCTGCCGGGGACCTTCGCAGGAATTCCTCGCGCAGTTCGGCGATGAACTCTTCACCGCGCACGCTCGCCAGCGGCCGCATCGGCCCGGAGCGGGTGTGCGCGGTGAAGAACGCGTCCGCGTCGGGATGGACCATCGGGAACGCCAACGGCTCATCCAGGTCGAGCACGGCGCCCTTCAAAGCGGGCAGGAGCCGTTCTTCCCAGGAGCGGTCGCCTGCCGGGACGCGTTCCCGGAGGACGTCCGACAGTACGGTGAACGGCCCTCCCGGTTCGGTGCTGTGCGGCCAGTAGACGACCGAAAGCACTCCGCCGGGGCGAAGCGCGCCGGTCCAGGATCGGAGCGCGGCGTCGGGTTCGGGCAGTTGCTGGAGTCCGAAGACCGAGACGACCGCGGCGGCGGAGGCCGGTTCGAGTTCCGAGGCATCGCCCTCGGCAACGCGTACGAGTGAGTTGCCCGCGGCCCGCGTCCGCGCTCGGGCGGCCATGCCCGGGGACAGATCGATGCCGACGATCTCGCGGCCGGGCAGATGTCCGGTGAGCACGTCGAGTTCCGGGAATGTCCCGCAGCAGGGGACGAGAACGGGGCCGCCGGGCAGTTCCGCGGGAAGGGCCCGCACCGCGGCGGCGACCCACGGCGCGAACCGGGGGACGTAGTAGGCCTCGTATCCGTCGGCGGCCTCGTCCCAGCCGCGGGCGACACGGGCGAGGTGTTCGGCGGTCATCGTGCTGTCTCCGTCGGGTATTCGAGCGCGGCCAGGCTTCGCCGCAGGTGCTCGCGTTCGGGTTCTGTCGGGGCGAGCCCGATCGCTTCGCGGTAGGCCGTGGCCGCCGCGTCGTTGCGGCCCAGCCGCTGCAGCAGGTCGGCCCGGGCGATGGCGAAGGGAGGGTAGCCGCGGAGCAGCGGTTCGCCGGTCAGTTCGTCGAGCAGCGCGAGTCCCGCGGCCGGGCCGTCGCGAAGGGCGACGGCCACGGCGCGGTTGAGCGCGACGACAGGGGACGGTGCCAAGGTCATCAGGACGTCGTAGAGCGCCACGATCTGCGGCCAGTCGGTGGTTTCGACATCGGCCGCCTCGTCGTGCAGGGCCGCGATCGCGGCCTGCACCCCGTACGGTCCTGGCGGGCCACCGGTCAGTGAGGCGACCACCAGGTCACCGCCCTCTTCGATCAGGTCCCGGTTCCACCGGTTCCGGTCCTGGTCCGCCAGGAGGACCGGTTCGCCGTCCGGCCCGGTCCGGGCGTCCCGCCGGGCGTGGACGAGCAGCATCAGCGCGAGCAGCCCCGCCACCTCCTGATCGGCGGGCATCAGCCCGCGCAGGATGCGGCCGAGCCGGATCGCCTCCTCGGCGAGGTCGGCCCGTTGGAGACTCGCTCCCGAACTGGCCGCGTACCCCTCGGTGAAGATCGAGTACACCGCCTGCAGCACACCCGGCAGCCGCTCCGGTAGTTCGTCCGCGCCGGGAACGCGGAACGGGATGCGGGCCTCGTGGATCTTCTTCTTCGCCCGCACGATCCTTTTCGCCATCGTCGGCACCGGGACGAGGAAGGCCCGCGCCACCTCCGGCGTGGTCAGCCCGGCGAGAAAGCGCAGGGTCAGCGCACCCCGGTCCTCGACGGGCAGGGCGGGATGGGCGCAGGTGAAGAACAGTCTCAGCCGCTCGTCCGGCAGGCTGTCGCCGTCGTCCGCCGCGGGAGCGGGACCGGCCCGCTCCGCCTCCACCTGCAGGACCGCGAGTTTGGCGGCGTAGGCCTGATCCCGGCGCAGCCGGTCGACCGCCTTGCGTCGCGCGGTGGTCATCAGCCACGCACCCGGCCGTGGCGGGACACCGTCCACCGGCCAGCGCTCCAGCGCCGCTTCGATCGCCTCGGAAGTGACCTCTTCGGCCAGGTCCAGATCGCCGAAGCGGCGCACGAGCGCGGCCAGTAGCCTTCCCCGTTCTTCGCGGAACACCGCCTCCACCGACGCCATCCCGGGCCCCCGCTCGTCCATGGTCAGACGCTGAAGTCGGCGACCGGGCGGATCACGACGGATCCGTCCCGCGCGCCGGGGCACCGGGTCGCCCAGTCAAGCGCGGTGTCGAGGTCCGGCACGTCGATGACGTAGAAGCCGCCGAGTACCTCGCGGGTCTCGGCGTACGGCCCGTCGGTCACCGTCCGCTTCCCGTCGCGATCGACCTGCACCGTCGTCGCGGTGACGAGGTCGGCGAGCGACTCCCCGGCGGACCAGATCCCGGCGTCCTTGACCTGCTTGTCGTAGGCCATCCAGTCCTCGACGGTGCACTGGGGCTCGACGTCGCCGGCCGCGGCCTGGATCAGCAGCATGTACTTCACGGTGGTACTCCCGTTCTGTTTTCCGCGCGGCCTGCTTGCCGCACGACACCACTACGAGCGGGAGACCGTCAAATGGACATGACGGCGGGAGGAATTTTCAGGACGCCGTCTCCAGCGCTTCGGCCTGCTCCGTCACCGGTGCGGTGACCACGCGGGCGGGGATGAGCAGCGACGCCAGCGCGATCAGCCCGGTCAGTGCCATCGCGCGTTCGACCAGCCCCAGCGGGATCGCCCGCCACCACGGCTCGCCGCCGTTCATCGAGACCACGATCGCCCCGAGGATCACCCCGAACCAGGCCAGCGCGGCCACCGCGAGCACCCGCGTCACCGCACGCCGCGCGGGCGAAGAGGCGAAGACGGCTTTCGCGGCGAACCACACGGCCAGCGGAAGGGCGACGAAGGCCACCACGCTCGCGATCCGGTGCACCGTCCCGCCGGTGCTCGGCCCGATCGCCCAGTTGTTCTTGGGGAACGCCACGATCACGACCAGGCTCACCGTCCAGAGCGCGCAGAACACCGAGGCCGCGGACAGGGCGGGAAGGTGCTTGCGGCGGATCAGCGCGCCGAAGCCGATCGCCGAGCCGAGCGCGACCAGCAGCACCGCGATGTCGAAGATCCACTTGTGCTCGCTCAGCGCGTATTCGCTGATGGTGCGGCGGATCGGGCTGATGTCGCTGGTGGCGGGGAGGACCTGCAGCAGCAGGATCAGCAGCGCTCCGCCGGCGACCGAGACCACGGCGGCCAGCAGTGCCAGCGGTGACCGGGCGGTGACCTGGGGCGTCGTCATGGTTGAACGGTAACCACCCAACCTGAAGGTTTTCTTAGGCTTTCCTGTCGGAATCGACAGGAGTCCCGGTGATCGTTCCGGCACGGTCGGTGAGATCGTTGGGCCGAAAGGGGTGCAGACGACTTGTGGCGGGTCCCTCGGACGGGGTCCCGGGTCTAGGGTCTCGCTACCGGTGACCTCACCCGGTCACCGGACTGTCCAAGGAGGTCAGTCTGTGGGGTATTCACCAAACCGGCGAAGAGCGGGATGGACGGCGGCGACCCTGGTGCTCGCCGGCACCTTCGTGGCACTTCCGTCGGCCACGACGGCAGGGGCCGCGGACAACGTGGTGCGGGCCAACCAGGCCGTGCCGCGTTCCTGTTTCGCCGCGCTGCAGAAGCCGGGTGCCTCCGGCACCGATCGTCGCGAGTTCACGTCCACAGTAGACGGTCTGCTGCAGGCGCGGATCGCGCCTCGTGGCGGCGGTGAGGGCGACTGGGACCTCGCGGTCTTCGACAAGGCGACCGGCGCCGTGGTCGCCGCGTCGGCCGCGTTGCGCAGCCACGAGCTCGCCGAAGGTTTCGTGAAGAAGGACCAGAAGCTGGTCGTGCAGACCTGCCGGTACGCCGGGCAGACCCGCGACGCGCTGCTGGGCGTCGACTTCCTCGCCCTCACGCCGACCGGGGCCGCGCCCGCGCCGCAGCGCGCCGAACTGGTCCGGGTCGAGACGCCTGCCAAGCAGGACAAGGACAAGCTCCTCCGGCTCGGGCTGGACGTCACCGAGAAGGCCGACGCCACCGGCGTCGAGGTCGTCCTCGCCAACGACACCGACCGCAAGACGCTGGCCGACAACGGCTTCAGGTCGAAGGTGATCGAGCCGGATCTTTCGGGCAAGTCGATCCGGAACGCCAAGGCCGACAGCGAGTACGACGCCAAGACGCAGGCCTCGGCCTTGCCGTCCGGGCGCACGAGCTACCGGCACCTCTACGACTACCAGTTCGAGGTCAAGGAACTGGCCCGCAAGAACCCCAAGCTCGTCACGGCGTTCACGCTGCCGCAGCCGACCTGGGAAGGCCGCGACGTCGTCGCCCTCGAGATCGCGACCGACGTCAAGAACATCGCCGACGGCAAACCCGTCAACTTCACCATGGGCGTGCACCACGCCCGGGAGTGGCCTGCCGGCGAACACGCCATGGAATGGGCCCACGAACTGGTCAAGGGCTACACCGGCACCAACGCCGAACTCCGCGGCCTGGTCGGCCGGACCCGCAACATCATCGTGCCGATCGTCAACCCCGACGGCTTCGAAATCTCCCGTGAGGCCGAGCCCAAGGGCGACTTCTCGCGTTTCGACTACGAGATGAAGCGCAAGAACTGCAACGTCAACGACTCGCCCAAGGAGTTCGCGACCGGCGTCTGCAAGGCCAACCCCGCCGGCCGTGAACGCGGTACCGACCCGAACCGCAACTACGCGGGCTTCTGGGGCGGCGCCGGCGCGTCGACCCTGTGGCGCAGCGACACCTTCCGCGGCGCGGGCCCGTTCTCCGAGCCCGAGACGCAGAACGTCCGCTCGATCGTGTCCAACCGCCAGGTGACCAACCTGATCACGCTGCACACCTACTCCAACCTGGTGCTGCGTGTCCCGGGTGTCGCCGCCGTCCGCCCGCCGCTCGACGAGCCGGCGTACAAGGCGCTCGGTGACAAGATGGCCTCGCGCAACGGATACACCAGCCAGCCGTCGTGGGCGCTCTACGACACGACCGGTTCGACCGAGGACTGGTCGTACTGGGCCACCGGTGGCTGGGGCTTCACCTTCGAGGTCGGCCCGAACGAGTTCCACCCGCCGTTCGCCGACGGTGTCGTCGCCGAATACACCGGTGTCGCCCCCGCGGCCGGCGCGGGCAAGGGCGGCAACCGGCAGGCCTTCGTGGACATGCTGGCCAACACCGCGGACCCGGCGGCGCATTCGACGCTGATCGGTACCGCGCCGAAGGGCTACCAGCTGAAGCTGCACAAGACCTTCCAGACGCCGACCTCGCCGGTGGTGCAGCCGGACGGCTCGACGAAACCGCCGATCTACGTGACCGACAACCTGAACTCGTCGCTGGCCTCGACCGGTGGCCGGTTCGCGTGGTCGGTCAACCCGTCGACCCGGCCCTACGTCGCGGGCCGCTACGGCCGCGAACCGCAGGGTCCGGCGCAGCCCGCGATCCAGGTCGCCAACCCGGCCGGGGTCCCGGCGATCAACACGAACTACCCGGCCGACCCGGCTTCGGAGAGCTTCACGTTCCACGTGGACGGGCTCCCCAAGGTCGACAACGGGAAGTTCAGCGTCGACGTCAAGTGGGCCAGCCAGGACTCCGACTGGGACCTGTACGTCTTCGACGCCGCGGGCAACATGGTGTCGTCGTCGGCGAACGGTTCGACCACGGAAGAACACGCGATCCTGTACGACCCGCCCGCCGGGGACTACACGGCCGTGCTGGTCAACTACGCGCAGGCGAATCCGTCCACTGTGGACGACTGGACCGGCGGCGTGTCGTTCCAGTCGCCGATCCCGCCGACCTATGGCCCCAAGGAGGCGTACCAGCTGACCTGTACGTCGCCGAAGGGCAAGCTCGTCGGATTGGCGGACGTCTACATCGACCGCGGTCAGACGGTCGACGTCGGTGAGGTCTGCACCCGTTCCGCGCGGGCCAAGAAGGAGCGCGGCTAGCCGGTAGTCCATAGCGCGTGAAGGCCCCCTTCCCTCGGCTGAGCCGAGGGAAGGGGGCCTTCACGCGCTATCTCTAAACGGTGCCCACGACCCGGTCCCGCACCAGGCGCATCGTCGCCGTGTCCACAGTGGACGGCTCCGCCGCCAGCCAGCCGCCGATCTCGTGCAGGAACTGCTCGGGTGTCATCGGCGGCGCGGGGGAGGGGTCCTCGTGATCGGTGGTGACCTCGCCGGTCCGGCTCGGGTACACGATCATCGCGCCGCGCAACGCGACGCCCGGCAGGATCCGCCGATATTCGGCGAGGCTTTCCGTCAGTCTGCTCCCGCCGCCGCGGAAGGCGCGGCCGTTGCGCAGCAAGCGGTCGTCGTCATCGGTTTCGTAGTGTCCCGGCAGCCACAGTTTCGATTCGACGAGCACGAGCCGTTTTCCGCACAGCACCGCGTGGTCGACGTCGGCGAACACCGAATCCGGCCACGAGAGGCCGTGGAAGATCCGTGCGCCGGGCAGCCGGGTCAGGTAGCGCTCCAGCAGATCGGCGGTGAGCCGCTCGGCGAGCTCGTCGGTCTCGGTGCCGGGGGTGCCGAAGACGTGCTTTCCGCCGAATTCGGCGGCGAACCGGTTCTTGGCGCGGGAAGCGGCGAGATAGCCGCGCGCGAGCCGTTGCACCAGCAGGGCGGTCCCGGCGGTCAGGATCAGCCAGACGATCAGCGTGGGGGCCGTGAATCCGACGCCGGTCAGTACCGGGAGCAGCACCAGCACCATCCCGCCGACCGCCGCGACGACCGGGGTGTGCCCGGGGCCGCGCCGCCGTCCGTGGCGCACGCGGCCGTCCTGTGCGGCGAATTCCCACCATTCGAGGTCTTCCGGATCGATCACGACCGGCTCGGGCTCGTAGCCCGGTTCTTCGCCGAAGCGACGCCGCGGTCGCGGCCGGATCGGGACGCGCACGGAGCGCCCGCCCGCGTCGTAGCCCGCACGCCGCATCGGATCGCTGAGCGTGTCGTAGGCCTCGCGGACCAGCTGGAACGTGAGCGCGGAACCGCCGGTGTCCGGGTGATGTGACTTCGCCAGCCGCCGGTACGCGGTCTTGATCTCGTTGACCGAGGCGGCCTTGCCCACGCCGAGCACCTCGTAGTAGTCGACATCGGGCACGGGCGGGTCACCTCCAATGGGCCGGGTCGCAACAATATTCGGCCGCCGCCGGTCACCCGCAACCACCTCCGCGGCGCGTCGGGGTGACGTCGCGGGCATACTGTTTCGCTTGTGGCGGAACGAGGTCCGCTTCCCGCGCGTCCTGGATATCGTGGAGATCGACAGCACGCGAGGAAGGACAGCGGTGGGAGAACCGGTCACGGGCACGGCCGCGGGAGTACCGTTCACAATCTTGCCGCCATCGACCGAGGTCAGCGGCCCCGCGCCGGTGGTCGTCGCTTGGCACATGATCGACGCGCCCCGTTCCGACGCCGCGTTCGCGGCCGCGTTGCCGCTGGCGGGGGTGCCGGCGTGGCGGGTGTATCTCGGAATGCCGTTGTGCGGCGCGAGAATGGTCGACGGCTCGATGGACGCCTTGCTCGAGCGGGCCCGGCGTGACGCGATGCTCGCCTACGTCGACCCGGTCGTCGCGCAGGCGGCGCTGGAGTTCCCCGCCGCGCTGGCCGAACTGCGCGAACGCTTCGGCTTCGACTCGTCCCGGATGGCCGTCGTCGGTGGTTCGCTCGGCGGTGCGGTGGCGCTGACGATCCTGGCCACCCGGGAGATCCCGGTCCGCGCGGCGGTCCTGATCAACCCCGCCGTGCGGGCGCGTTCGGTGATCGGCCTGGTCGAAGACATGCTGGAACAGGCGTATCCGTGGAGCGACAAAGCGGAACGAGCGGCGGATCAGCTCGACTTCGTCGCACGATCGGGTGAAATCTCGGCGCGGGACGAGCAGGTTCCGCTCCTGCTCGTCAGCGGCGAGGGCGACTATCCGTCCCTGCGCACCGATGCCGACGACCTGGTCGCGGCGCTGCGTGAGCGGTACGCACGTCCGGACGACGTCCGCCTGGCCAGGCTGCCCGGTCTCGCGCATCCGCTGGCCGAAGAGCCGGGCATCGAACCCGTGCCGCAGCTGCCGATCGCGAAACTGGTCGACGACACGATCACCGAGTGGCTGGAGCGCCGTCTGGCTTGACGCGCGTCAGCAGGCGGGCGGCGGGACCGATCGGGGCGGGCCGAATTCGAGGCGCAGCTTGTCGGTCTTCGGGATCACGAACGCGACGCCGGTCGAGGCCCGCCAGTTCCCCGGGAGGAAGACGTACTGGCCGCCGGACTGGAGCAGCAGCTTCAGCCCGGTGTACCGGTACTTGTACGCCGATTCGGCGTCGGCGCATTTCACCTGTGTGACACCGTTCGCGGTGAGGTTGAGGCTTTCCGCGCTGTACAAGGTCGCGGCCGGTCTCGTCGTGATCACCCCGGAGGCCTCGAAGGCGCGGCTGGTGCCGACGGCTCCCGAGTAGTCGCCGACGGACCAGAAGAGGCCGATGCTCACCAGGACGTAGCCGGTCACCAATTCGGCGACGTTCGAACGGCCGCTCGCCGTGCTGCGCGAGGTCCAGCGCCGCCAGGCGAAGAGCACCATCAGGACACCGATTGCGAAGCCGAGCCCGGGAACGCCGGGATGGTCGCGAAAGGGTTCCGGGTCGAGGGCGATCGCCGTCGACGAGACGAGGAGCGCGAGGCCGAGCACACCGGCGACCGGGGTGCAGATCCGCAGCAGCCGGTTCCACGGGCCTTCGCCGAGCCGCATCTTCAGGAACCGGGTCAGGATCAGGAAGAGCAGCACCGCGCCCGCCGCGCCCGTCAGCGGCAGGAGCATGCCGTCGACCCCTCGCCCGAAGATCTCGTCCGGTGTCTGGCCGAGAAGCGTGTAGTGCACGCGGAAGTAGATGAAGTACGTCTGCGTGTAGACGAGCCCGAAGTAGTAGAGCAACGCGGTGAGCAGGGTGGTGTTGGCCAGTGCGGTGCCGATCAGCCTGAGTGCGCGCGACGGGTCCGCCGCCGGCTCGCCGACGGCGGGCTCGGGTCTGCGGAGGCCTCGGCGGAGTGAGCGCCGGACGCTCATCCGCCCGTGGTTTCGCTCGGTTCCGTGCTTTCCGGCTTCGGGGGAGCGGAGCTTTCCTCCGTCGTCTCGGTTGTGCACGACCTGGCCCGGATCGTGATCGTCTTGCCGGGGTGGACCGGATTCGGCCCGATACTGCGGATGCAGTCACCCGCGCTCGCGTCCGCGATCACCACCGAGACGCCGCACCGACGGGGACTCTTGCAGAGGTCCGCGAGGTTCTGCTCGATCGCGTTCTTGGCGGTGGTGGGATCGGTGCCGAGCAGGTCGCTGTTGTACCTGATGGGGCTCCCGGGAACGACGGGCGGACGGGGTTCCTCGGTGCGCCGGGGGCCTGGTGCGGTCGGGGCCGCCTCGGAAGACGCCGTCGGGGCGGTCTCCGTCGTCACCTCGCTGCCGGTGGTCAGATCCGCCGGAGCGGTGTCGCGGGGAGCCGAGGCTCCGCCGCAGGCCGCCGTGAACCCGAGAGCGGCGATCGCGATAGCCGTGCCGAACAGCCGTTTCATGGACCTCACCGTCCCTGGGAAGACGTCCTTCTGAGTAAGGACGCAGAACGACGGCCCCCTGATACGTCCCGGCTTGGGCCGTTCGGGCGTATTTCGCTGATTTCGCCCTTTCGGGCAGACCGGGGTGGACCGGCACGCGACAACTTCGCCGCCTGGCCTTCCGACACGCCGTGATTTATGTTAAGAAACTTTACTAACTAACAGGGAGGCACGTTTTGAGTTCATCCCCGCTGCCGGGGCTCGAGCGGAAGATCGGGCCGCTCCAGGCGACCGCCATCAACATGACCCAGATGTGCGGGATCGGCCCGTTCGTCACCATCCCCGCGATGGTGGTGACCCTCGGCGGCCCGCAGGCCATGTTCGGCTGGCTCATCGGCGCGGTCATCGCGCTGGCCGACGGCCTGATCTGGGCCGAACTCGGCGCCGCCCTCCCCGGCGCCGGCGGCACCTACGTGTACCTGCGCGAGGCGTTCGGCTCCCGGACCGGCAGGCTCATGCCGTTCCTGTTCGCGTGGAGCGCGGTGCTGTTCATCCCGCTGATCATGTCAACCGGCATCATCGGGCTCGTCCAATACCTCGGGTACCTGATCCCGGGGGTGGCCGACGACGGCGGGACCACCGGGCTCGGCAAGATCATCGGCCTCGGCGTCATCGCCGCGATCGTGCTGGCGCTGTTCCGCAAGATCGGCGAGATCGGGAAGCTGACCACCGTCCTGTTCGCGATCATGCTGTTCGCCGCGCTCTCGGTGATCGTCGCGGCCTTCACGCATTTCGACGGCGCGCAAGCGTTCGCGTTCACGCCGGGCGCGTTCTCGTTCGACGGCGGGGCGTTCTGGGCCGGGCTCGGCGCGGGCCTGATCATCGCCATTTACGACTACCTCGGCTACAACACCAGCGCCTACCTCGGCGGCGAGGTGCGTGACCCCGGCCGGACGCTGCCGCGATCGATCATCCTCTCGATCCTCGGCATCATGAGCCTGTACTTCCTGCTGCAGCTCGGCGTGCTCGGCTCGGTCCCGCTGGAGGAATTGAAGAACGCCACTTCGGTCGCCTCCACCGTGCTGGAACAGGCTTGGGGCACGGGCGCGGCGAAGGTCATCACCGTGTTCATCGTGATCGCCGCGATCGGCTCGGTGTTCGCCGGTCTGCTCGGCGGCTCACGGGTCCCGTTCGAGGCCGCGCGCGACAAGGTGTTCCTGCCGGTGTTCGCCCGGCTGCACCCGAAACTGAACCTGCCGACGGCCGGTGTGCTCACGATGGGCGTCATCACCGCGATCGGCTCGCTGTTCACGCTGACCGCGGTGATCAACGCGGCGGTGACGGTGCTGGTGCTCATCCAGTCGCTCGCGCAGGTGGCGGCGATCGTCGTGCTGCGGCGACGGCGGCCGGAACTGGAGCGGCCGTACCGCCAATGGCTCTACCCGATCCCGACGGTCATCGCGCTGCTCGGCTGGGTCTACATCTACTTCTCCGCCACCTGGCTTTCGATCGGGCTTTCGGTGGGATGGATCGCGCTCGGCGTGGCGGCGTTCCTTGCCTACGCGAAGGCGGAGCGAGTGTGGCCGTTCGGGCCCAAGGGAATCCAGGAATCGTTCGCGGGGGCGGCAGCAGAGGGGAACGTGAAGTGACGGGGGACGAACTGATCCTGGGGATCGACTTCGGCGGGACGAAGGTCGCGATCGGACTGGCCGACAGAGCGGGGAGCCTGCTGGTCACCCGGCGGCTCGACACCGACGCGCAGGCGGGCGCCGCGCAGGTGGTCAGCCGTGCGCTCGCCGCGGCACGGAAACTGCTCGCCGACGAAGGCGCCGCCGACGCCCTTGTCGCGATCGGCGTCGTCAGCCCCGGCATCGTGCTGGAGGACCGCATCCTGCTGGCCCCCAACGTGCCGGGCTGGGAGCAACTGCGGCTGCGCGAACTCGTCGCCGCGGAGTTCGATGGTGTGCCGATCGAGGTGGGCACCGACGCCAAGGCGGCGGCACTCGCGGAATGGCGGTGGGGGGCGCTGGCGGACACCGATCCGGCGGTCTTCCTCTCACTGGGGACCGGGATCGCCGCGGCGGTACTGGTCGGCGGCCGGCTGCTGGCGGGCGCCAACGGAGCTGCGGGCGAGATCGGGTACAACCTCCGCTCGCCACAGGACACCGACGGGTTCTCCGGCGGAGCGGCGCCGCTGGAAGAGGCCGTCGGTGGGCGTGGGCTGGGCGGCCGGGCGAGTGTGCTGCTCGGCCGCCCGGTAACCGCGGGCGAACTGTTCGGCCTCGCCAGGGAGAACGCACAGGCCAAGGAACTGGTCGGAGCGGCGCTCGACGAACTGTCGATGCACGTCGCGAACCTCGCCATCGCGCTCGACCCGCGGCGCATCGCCGTCGGTGGGGGACTGGTGCGCTCGGCCGACGTTCTGCTGCCCGCGTTGCGAGAGCGGCTGGCGCAGGCCGTGCCGTTCCCGCCGGAGCTGGTGGCGGCGAAGTTCGACCAGGACGCGTCGCTGCTGGGCGCGATCGCGATCGCGCTGGCCGCGTAACCCGCAATTCGGCACCTGGTTGCGATAGTTGCGCCAGGTAAGCATCGCGTTCAGGTGCCGAATGGCGATCACCGACCGAAGCCGCCGGGCCTTCGCTAGATCCGATCTAGCGAAGGCCCGGCGGCTTTCTCGCGCCTAGGGGGTGAGGCGAGAGGAGGTCGGTCATGGGCGACAGTCCGCTGCGGGTCGCGGTGATCATCGGCAGCGTCCGCGAAGGGCGGGTGGGGGACGCCGTCGGCAAGTGGTTCGCCGGCCACGCGGAACACCGGGACGACCTCGTCACCGAAGTGCTCGACCTCGTCGAATTCGACCTGCCCGCCGGGCTGCCGGAACCGCCGGCCGCCGACATGAAGCGATTCGCGAGGCTGGTCGACGAGGCCGAGGCGTTCGTCGTCGTCACCCCCGAGTACAACCGCAGCTTCCCCGCCTCGCTCAAGCAGGCGATCGACTGCGCCTACGACGAGTGGCGCGCGAAGCCGGTCGGGTTCGTCTCCTACGGCTACCGCTCGCAGGGGCTCTACGCCGTCGAGCAGCTGCGCACGATCTTCACCGAACTGCACACGGTGACCATGCGCGACAGCGTGGCCTTCAACCTCCTCGACGGCACCTTCGCCCGCGACGGCACCCCCTTCGACACCGACGGGCAAGGCCAGGCAGTGACCACCTTGCTCGACGAACTCGTCTGGTGGGGCCTCGCCCTGCGCGAAGCACGCGCCACCCGTCCCTACGTCTGCTGAAAGCTTCTGAAAGGAAAACGAAAATGAGTGAACTGGCCATCGAAGCCTCGGGGCTGGTCAAGGTGTTCGGGGAGAACCGGGCGGTCGACGGGATCGACCTGAAGGTCCCCGCGGGCACCGTGTACGGCGTCCTGGGACCGAACGGCGCCGGCAAGACCACCGCGGTGAAGATGCTCGCGACCCTGCTCCGCCCCAACGGCGGCGAAGCGCGCATCTTCGGCAAGGACGTCGTCCGCGATGCCGACGCGGTCCGGTCCATGGTGAGCTTGACCGGGCAGTACGCCTCGGTCGACGAGGACCTGACCGGGACCGAGAACCTGGTGCTGATCGGCAGGCTGACCGGGCACCGCAAACCGGCCGCCCGCGCGCGGGCGGCCGAACTGCTGACGGCGTTCGGATTGTCCGAGGCCGCGGGGCGGCAGGTGAAGAACTACTCCGGCGGGATGCGGCGGCGGATCGACATCGCCGCGAGCATCCTCAACACCCCCGACGTGCTCTTCCTCGACGAACCGACCACCGGGCTCGATCCCCGCAGCCGCAACCAGGTCTGGGACATCGTTCGCGCGATCGTGCAGCACGGCACCACCGTCCTGCTGACCACGCAGTACCTCGACGAGGCCGATCAGCTGGCTTCCCGGATCGCGGTCATCGACCACGGCAAGGTGATCGCCGAAGGCACCAAGGGGCAGCTGAAGGCTTCGGTCGGCGCGGGCGCCGTCCACGTCCGGCTACGGGAGGCCGACCAGCGTTCCGAAGCCGAGGCACTGCTCGTCCGCACCTTGCAGGCGCAGGTGGTGCTCGAACCGGACCCGGTCGCGCTGACCGCGCGGCTTTCGGGCGAGAGCACCGAACAGGGTGCCGCCGAACACGCCTCGCACGCGCTGGGCGAACTGGCCCGCGCGGGAATCATCGTCGACACCTTCTCCCTCGGCCAGCCGAGCCTCGACGAGGTCTTCCTGGCCCTGACCGACCGCACCGCCACGCCTGAGGAGAGTGCAGCTTGAGCACCACGGCAGTCAAAGAAAACGAACCCGTTCTCGCGGCACCGAAGCCCGAAGAACTGGCCGCAGTCCTGATCGCGAAGAACCGTCCTCAGCGCCCGAGCGCGCTGTCGACCTCGGTCACCTTCGGGTGGCGCGCGATGCTGAAGATCAAGCACGTGCCCGAGCAGCTGTTCGACGTCACCGCGTTCCCGATCATGATGACGCTGATGTTCACCTACCTGTTCGGCGGCGCGCTGTCCGGTTCGCCGACGGAGTACCTGCAGTTCGTGCTGCCGGGCATCATGGCCAGCAGCATCCTGATGATCACCATGTACACCGGGATTTCGGTGAACACCGACATCGAGAAGGGCGTGTTCGACCGGTTCCGCACGCTGCCGATCTGGCGGCCGTCGGCGATGGTCGGCTATCTGCTCGGCGACATGCTGCGCTACCTCATCGCGTCGGTGGTGATCCTCGGCGTCGGGCTGATCATGGGCTTCCGTCCCGGCGGCGGCGTCGGTGGCGTGGCCGCCGCGATCCTCCTGCTGCTGGCGTTCTCGTTCGCGTTCTCGTGGATCTGGACGATGTTCGGCCTGCTGCTGCGCAGCGAGAAGTCGGTGATGGGCGTCAGCATGATGGTGCTGTTCCCGCTGACCTTCCTCAGCAACATCTACGTCGACCCGAAGACGATGCCGGGCTGGTTGCAGGCCTTCGTCGACGTCAACCCGGTGACCCACGTGGTCGCGGCGGTCCGCTCGATGATGGACGGCAACTGGGACGGCGGCGAGATCACCTGGGTGCTGATCGCCGGCGGAGTCATCCTCGCGATCTTCGGCACGTTGACGATGCGGCTCTACAACCGGAAATGAGCACACTCCGGTTGGCGATCTCGCGTGACTGATGGGACGGCACGGGTGATCCGGCGGACGACACACGTGTCTGGATGGACGACACACGTGTCGGGCGGATTTCGCCATCGACCTGAAATGAGCTGGGGGTGACAAGGTCCCCTGGCGGCTCACAGCCGCCAGGGGACCTTGTCTTCTGGTGCGTAGCGGCACGAAGAACCGGTGGTGACCGACGCGCGCAGGTGCGCGGCCAGCGCCGGATGCTGCTCGTCGAGTTTGCGCAGGGTGTCGCGGATGCGGGCGGTCACCGTCTTGCGGGCGCGTTCGGCCTCGTCGCCGAGCCGCCTGGTGCGGCCGCCGAACCCGGCCGCGGACCGCAGTTCGGCGAGCAGCGCGTCCCGTTCACGGTCCAGAGCCGCGGCGCGCGCGTCTTGGCCGAGCCCGGTCGCGGTGTCGATCAGTTCGTCGAGTTCGTCCAGCCGCGCGCGATACCGGGCTTTCGCCTCGTCGTCGAGGACGGCGTCACCGCCTAGGCTCTTCGCGGCGACGACCTCCTCGCCTCCCGCGGGATCGAGCAGCCGGACGGCCGCCACCTCCGAACCCGGCCTGCCGAGCAGGAAATGCAGGTCTCGCAATCCTTTCGAGTCCGGAAGGCGGGCGGTGACGCCGTCGAAGTGCAACGTCCATACGGCTTCGTCGCGACGGAACTCGGCGGCGGGGGCGGGCGGCGCCTGCGCGCTGTTCCGCGTCCGCGCCACTCTCGCCACGACCTGCCGCATGCCGAACGCGGTGGCTTCTTCGTCCACTTCGGACAGCAGGGTCGCCGAGGCCGCCGCGTCGCCCTCGAGGTTCCGGCCGAGCAAAGCCACCGCCAGCCAGGATTTGGCCTCGGTCGCCCAGACCGTGGCCCTCAGCCGGTCCGCGGAGAGCGCGGCGCCGCGAAGCCGGTCCACCGCGTCGTTCCAGCGTTCCTGCGCCAGATCGAGCCTGCCGAGCCAGAGGTCGACCGGGCCGGAGATCTCGCAGCCGTACAGGGAAACCAGCCATTCCCCGCTGTAGGGCGCGAGCAGCGCGCGGGCGGCTTCACAGCGTTCGGGATCGCGCGAGACCGCCGCCGTCTGCGCCTGACAGCGCAGCCACAACGCTTCCAGATCGCGAGGGTACGGTTTCGCGTCGGCCGCGAGATCGGTGAGCCGCACGGCCTCCCCGACGTCCTCACGGTGGGCCGCGGTGACCGCCTCCAGCACGCGGCTGTACGAGTACCCGCCGCGGGCGATCTCGCGGTGCAACCCGGCGAGATCGTCGAACCGCCCCTCCAAGCACCACCGGACCCACCGCTGCAACTGGTTCAGGTCACCGAAATGGGGATGCTCATCCCCCTCGTGGCACGAGATCACCTGCTGGATGTACGCCTCGGCTTCGGTGAACCGGCCCTGGAGCGTGGCGATGATGCTCTGATCGATCCGGGCGGCCAGCTGCGAACTCGGCGCGCGGCCGGTGCTCGCCAGGGCGAGGAATTCCTGATATTGCTCGAAATACCGGGGATCGCCCTGTTCGAGCAGCGCCACCCACTTGAACGACGCCGCGTAGTGCTCCAACTCCGGGTTCGCCGTGCGACGGCCGACCACGACCAGTTCGTCGGTGAGCCGTTCCCGTTCCGCGGCGCTGCCCGGCCCCCAGATCGCGTCGTGCCGGGCCCACAGACCGAACAGCAGAGCGGAATCGTCCTCGTGGTCGCGGGCGGTCATCATGATGCGCGCGGACAGTTCCTGCGTCATCTCCTCGACGGTGAGTTCCTGCCCTGGCTCGCGGCCACAAAGCCGCGCGTGCGCTTCGGTGAGCACCTTGACCGTCTCGTCGATCCGGAGGTTTTTGTGATCGGCGCGGACCAGGGTCAACGCCAGTCTGGCGAGGAGATCGTCGTCGTCGAGTTCGTGGATGAGCGCGGAGACCTCGTCGAGGACCTGTCTGCCCTCGTCCGTCTCGTGGTGACGGGTCAGGTGCGCGCCCAGTTCGAGGGCGATGCTCGCCTGCCGCCGCCGGTCTTCGGCGATCTCCATCGCCCGCCGGTAGTGCGTGGTCGTCTCCTCGACCGCCATCCGGCCGGTGGCGTCGATCGCGGCGGCCAGCAACAGGTCGATGGCCTCGGCCGGGTCGAGTTCGGGTCCGGCGAGCAGCGCGTGGCGGGCCAGGTCCGCGGGGAAGAGCCTGTCCCGTGACGTCGGCGTCTCGCGGGCCGCCGCGACGACGGCGGCGTGCTGTTTCCGGCGGTCCTGTTCGGACAGGGCCGCGTACAGCGTCTCGCGGACGAGGTCGTGGGCGAAGGCGAACCGGCCTTGCCCGTGCACCACGACCAGCCGCGCCGCGACGGCCTGGTCGAGCAGCCGGTCCACCTGGGGCACGGGCGCCGACGCCACGCCGGCGAGCAGCCTGCGATGGAATTCCCTGCCGAGTACGGAGGCGGTGGTCAGCAGATCGAGAACCGGCTGGGGGAGCAGGGAAAGCCGTCTCTGCAGGGCATCGGCCACGCCGGGCGCGATGGTCTCCGCGGAACCGCCGCTGTGCCAGAGCCGCGCCGTCTGCTCGACGAAGAACGGGTTGCCGCCGGTGCGGCGGTGGACCTCGGCGACCAGCGCGTCGTCGGGCGCCGTGCCCGCCGTCCTGGCCATGAGCGTGCCGACCTCGTCCGGGTCGAGGCCGGTGAGCGTGACCGAAGTGGCCTTCGCGAGCAACGGCAACATCAGCGAGCGAAGCGGGTGATCGGTCGCCTCGACCTCGACGTCCCGGTACGTGCCGATCAGCAGCAACCGTTCGAACCAGGTGTGCTGCGCGGCGAACTCGAGCAACCGCAGCGACGCGGCGTCGGCCCAGTGCAGATCGTCGAGCACCACCACGATCGGCTGATCGTGGGAGGCGGCCACCAGCGCGCTGGTCACCGCGTCGTACAGCCGGAAGCCGTCCGCCGCGCCGTCGCCGCGGGCCTCACCGAGCAGGACGTCCAGTTCACTGCCGGCCATCGCGGCCCAGCGCCCCTGCCCGACCGCGCGTCGCAACCCGCGGATCACTTGGGTCCACGGCCAGTAGCCCGGCGCGCTGGCCGAGTCCCAGCAGGACCCGTTGAGCACCAGGGCGCCGAGGCGTTTCGCCTCCTCGGCGGCGCCGGTGACGAGCGTGGTCTTGCCGATCCCGGCCTCGCCGGTGACCAGCATCAGCCCGCCGTGGCTTTCGGCGGCACGGGCGATCTCCGCGCGGAGAACCCCCGCGGGATGGTCGCGTCCGATGAGCACGGCTGACATGTCCGAATCCTCCCAGTAAGGTCCGACAATCTCACGACGCGCACCCGATGTCAGGCGTTGTCTCCGGTCCGTTGTGACCTACGGTGACCGAGGTCTCCCGGTCGCCGGGAACCTCCCGCGGCGGAAATCCGACTTTCTGGACGTGACTGATCGAGTCGGACGGCGGGTGAACAACCGTCGAAATTGCTGCCCTGCTGGGCGAAGGCGCCCTGTTGTGCCAGGTCAGGTGTTCAGCGGCTGGAGTAGGGTGCAGAGTATGGGGAGCATTCGCTCGCGCGTGTTGGCTTGGATCGGCCGCCGCTACCTCGCGCGTCAGCAGAAGAACGGTTTCGACCTGTCCAAGATGTCCATCATCCCGGACAACGCGCTGCTGCCGCTCAAGCGCGACGGCCTCGACCCGGTTGCCGAGCTGGGCCGGATCCGCGCGACGGAGCCGATCAGCAAGCTCGACCTGCCGTTCGGGATGAACGGCTGGCTGGTCACCGGTTACGACGAGGCCAAGGCCGTACTCGGCAAGGTGAGCGAGTTCAGCAACGACTTCACCAACCTGGTCGGGAACGCCGGCGTGACCGAGGACCAGAACCCCGGCGGGCTCGGGTTCGCCGATCCGCCGGTGCACACCCGGCTGCGGCGCCTGCTCACGCCTGAGTTCACCATGCGACGGCTGTCCCGGCTGACGCCGCGGATCGACGAGATCGTCGCCGACCAGCTCGACGCGATGGCGAAGGCGGACGGCCCTGTCGACCTGTGGGAGGCATTCGCGCTGCCGATCCCGTCGCTGACGATCTGCGAGCTGCTGGGCGTCCCGTACGAGGACCGCGACGACTTCCAGCGGCTGAGCACCGCGCGGTTCGACCTCTTCGGCGGCGCGGGCGCGTCACTCGGGGCGATGACCGAGTCACTGTCCTATCTGGACGACATCGTCAAGAAGCAGCGAGAGAACCCGGGCGACGGCCTGCTCGGCATGCTCATCAAGGACCACGGCGACGAAATCGACGACCGCGAGCTGGCGGGCCTCGCCGACGGCGTGCTGACCGGCGGGCTGGAGACCACGGCGAGCATGCTCGCGCTCGGCGCGCTCGTGCTGCTCAAGGACCGCGAGCTGTTCGAAACCGTCCGCGGCGACGACGACGCCGTCCACAAGTTCGTCGAGGAACTGCTGCGGTACCTGACAGTCGTGCAGATGGCCTTCCCGCGCTTCGCCAAGGAGGACATGGAGGTCGACGGCGTCCGGATCGCGAAGGGCGACATCGTCCTGGTCTCCCTCAGCGTCGCGAACCGTGACGGCGTCCTCGGCGAGGACATGGAGAAGTTCGACGCCACCCGCGAGCCGACGTCGCATCTCGCCTTCGGCTGGGGCATCCACCGGTGCATCGGTGCCGAACTGGCCAGGATGGAGCTGCGCACCGCGTATCCCGCGCTGGTGCGCCGGTTCCCGGAAATGCGGCTGGCGATCGACCCGGAGGCGGTGGGCTTCCGGGAGGTCTCGATCGTCTACGGCGTCGACGCGCTGCCCGTGCTGCTGGAGTGATTCTCAGGCGACTCCTCTCGGACGGAACTGGATGCTGATCCTCGGCCCGACCGGTTTGGCGGTCTTGGGGACGGCGTGTTCCCACGTTCGCTGGCAGCTGCCGCCCATGACGATCAGGTCGCCGTGGCCGAGGGCGTGCCGGACGGTTTCGCCTCCGCCACGCGGGCGCAGCGCAAGCTGCCGGGCGGCGCCGACCGAGACGATCGCGACCATGGTGTCCTCGGTGCGCGAGCGGCCGGTGTCGTCGCCGTGCCAGGCGACGCTGTCGCGCCCGTCCCGGTAGAAGCACAGACCGGAGGTCACGAACGGCTCGCCGAGCTCATCGGCGTAGTGCGCCGAGAGCGTCTCCCTCGCCTCCGTCAGGATCGGGTGGGGGAGCGGCATGCCTTCGCGGTAGTAGCTCAGCAGCCGGGGGACGGCGACGACACGGTCGTACATCTGCCGTCGTTCGGCGTGCCACGGCACGTCTTCGGCGAGCCGGGCGAACAGTTCGTCCGCGCCGGTGAGCCAGCCCGGCAGCACGTCGATCCAGGCACCCCTGGTCAGTTCGGTGCGCCGGATCCCGTCGAGCGAGCCGAGCCCGAGCGCGGCGCACTCGTCGAACAGCGAGGCTTGAAGGGCGGGGGTCATGGCAACCGAACATACCCCGATCCCGATCATTTGTCGAACGCATGTTCGAGTAGGATAAATGACCTGCGCCCGGCGGCGAGGCCGGGCACGATGGCCGCATGATCGACACAGCGAAGTCCGCCGACGGAACGCCGATCGTGTTCGAGCGACGCGGCGCGGGGCCGGTGGTGGTCGTCGTCGCGGGTGCGGGCAACGACCGGCACGGTGACGAACCGCTGGTCGCGGAGCTGGCGGCCGAGTTCTCCGTGGTGACCTACGACCGGCGGGGCCGGGGCGACAGCGGTGACACCGCGCCGTACGCGGTCGAGCGCGAGATCGAAGACCTGGCCGCTGTCGTCGCTTCGCTCGGTGAGCCGGTGATCGTGCACGGCATCTCCTCCGGCGGAGCGCTGGCCCTTCTCGCTGCCGCGGCCGGCGTGCCGATGGCGCGCCTGTCGGTCTTCGAGCCGCCTTATCGCGGCGAAACCGAAGAAGTCCCCGAGGGGTACGCCGACGAGATGCGCCGCCTGGTCGTGGTGGACCGCTGGGACGACGCCGTCGCCCTGTTCATGATGTCCGCGGTCGGCTCTCCGGCGGAGGCCGTCGCCGAGGCCAAGGAGACGCCGATGTGGGCCGAACTCCGGTCGTTCGCGCCCACGCTCGTTTACGACGCCTTCGTGATGAGGGACTCGAAGGTGCCGGGCGAACTGGCGTCGATCGCGACACCCGTCCTCGTGGTGAACAGCAACGGCAGCACGGATTGGCTCAAGGCCGCCGCACTCGTCGCCGCGAAGGCGACCCCGGGGGCGAGGCAAGTGGAGCTGGACGGCGAGTTCCACAGTGTCCCGCCGGAGCGGCTCGTGCCGGAACTCAGCGCGTTCTACCGGGATCCTCGCTGAGGCGCAGGTAGGCCGCGCCGCGTGGAGAGATCCGATAGCCGACTTCGAGGCTGAGCGTCAGCCCGAGGTTCTTGAGCTTGCGGATGTCGACCTTCAGCGGTTCCTTCTCGCGACCGAGGAGGTCCGCGAGTTCCTGTGCCCGGCGGCCGGGATTCCCGGCGATGATCCGCAAGGTTTCGTGGGTCCACGGGCGGCGTCTGTCCATCTTGGACAACCGCTTGCGGATGGCTTCGAAGTCCTTTTCGGACAGTTCCGCCGCCGCGCTGAGCGCGCGGCGGGGATCGGGCCCGAGGTAGCGCAGGTGGATGCGGTACACCGGGGCGTCCGCGGGGCCGCGCAGGGTGCCGCGGACCGCGTTCGCCGAGTCGGCTCCGGAGCGGCGGGCGTCGGCATCGGTGATCGTCGCCGGATCGACGGTCTCGACGGAGCCGACCTCGATCACGCCTGCCTCCAGGCGCATGACGTCGCCCTGGCGGACGTTCTGCTTCGACCAGCGCCGGAAGGCCAGGTCGATCGTCCCGGCCGCCAATCCTTCGAGGACCGTCATGGAAAGGATCACCTTCGTTACCCAATCAGCGGGACGTGGGAGCGTCAACGTCTTGTCGGACGACGGTTCGTGCTCGTACAGTCGCAACCTGGTCCTGGTCTGGACCATCACCGCCGCCCTGAATGCGCAGGAGGCAGGATGCGGAGACGACTTCGGACCGTCGGGGTGGCCACGGCGGCCGTCTTCGGCCTGATGGCGTCGGCGATGCCGGCGAACGCCCAGGTCGGAACGGGACCGTGGACGGCGGAGAACCCCTCGTTCAAGGTCCAGGAACGCGGGTGCGGGAATGTCGACGGGCTGAATTTCGAACTGACCTGCTCCACCGGAAGCGGGGATCAGCGGGCCGAGCGACGCTACGTGACCTACACCGGCGGCACCAGGCAGTTCGAAGGATCGTTCCGGATCACCAGCATGGCGGGCTCCCGGATCAGCCTGAAACAGACCTTCCGCGACGCGCCGACCGCCGGGCCGTACTTCATGCTCGCGGTCGAACGCGGCGGGCGGCTCTACGCCGTCCACGGCGGGGACACCCTGGGGAGCGGCGCGACCGTCGGGACGTCCGTGCGGGTCAACACCGTGCACCAGGTCGGGAGCACGCACAAGGTGTACATCAACGGTTCGCTGAAGCAGACCGTGAGCAGCAGCGGCGGCAGCTACTACGACAAGTTCGGCGCCTACCGGACGGCCAGCGGCGCCGGACCGGTCAAGGTGACCTGGAGCGGGATCAAGTTCTGGCGTAAGTGAGGCGCCGGCCGGTGCCGTGGGTCGTGAGTGGCGATTCGGGTTCTAACCCGAATCGCCACTCACGACTCGTTCCGGACCTCGGCGCCATGAGTCGAGGTCCGTCCACGCTTCGAGTGTCCGCCTGCTTTCGAACCGGCGGCGTTCCCCGGTGACCGGATCGGTGAACTCGAGGACCTTCGCCAGTAGCTGCAAGGGTTCGGTGAAGTCGTCGAGCGGAGTTTCGGTCAGCTCCGGGTAGAAGTCGTCGCCGAGAATCGGCAATCCGAGGCCGCTCATGTGCAACCTGAGCTGATGCGTGCGGCCGGTCGCGGGGATCAGACGGTAGCGACCGAGTCCGTCGCGGTGCTCGATCAGCTCGACGCGAGTTTCGGCGTTGGGCGGTCCGTCGACCTCCTGCGCGGCGATGACCCCGCGTTCCTTGACGATGCGGCTGCTGATCTCGCGCGGCATCGCGACGCCCGGATCGTACCGCGCGATCGCCTCGTATTCCTTGTGTACCAAGCGATCCCGGAACATGGTCTGGTATTTGCCGCGAAGTTCGGGGGTGCTCACGAACAGGATGAGCCCGGCGGTGACCCGGTCGAGCCGGTGCGCGGGGCTGAGCGCGGGGAGGTCGAGTTCGCGGCGGAGGCGGACCAGCGCGGTCTGCAGGATGTGCCGCCCGCGCGGGATCGTCGCGAGGAAATGCGGTTTGTCGGCGATCAGGAAATGCTCGTCGCGGTGCACGACGGAGATCTCGAACGGGGCCTCGACCTCGTCGGGCAGGTCCCGGTGGAACCAGATGAACGAGTCCGGCACGAACGGCGAATCGACGCCGAGCGGCCCGTCCAGCCCGACGATGCGCTCCTCCCGGAGCATCTCCACGATCCGCTCGGGAGCGACCCTGGGGAGCCGCTCGACGAGGTGCTCCCGCAACGTCGTCCACGGTCCCTCGGCGGGCATCTTGAGCCTCGCGGGGTCGAGCCCGTGGCGGGGCGGGAGCGGCGGGCGGAGCTTGCGTCTCATCACCGCGCACTCTAGTCGTGACCAGGTGAAGTGGGCCGGCGTGAGGTTGCGAAAGCCACTTTCGCAACCATCAACGTTGCGAAAGTGGCTTTCGCAACGTCTGGCGAGTTATCCACAGTGGGGCTGATGTGGCGAGTTGTCCACAGGTCGAGGGGAAGACGGTGGCGCGCGATGGTCCGAAGCGCCGACGATCGTGGTGTGAAATCCGGAGAGTGGGCCCGTGATCCCGAGGGGCTCCATCAGCACAGCCGCGGCGGCGTGATCACTGTCGCCCGGCTCGGGGAACTCGGCGTTCCTTCCATGACCTGCTATCGCCGGTGCCGTCCGGGAAAGCCGTGGCAACGGCTGCTGCCGGGTGTCGTGTTGCTGCATTCCGGCGAGCCGACGCGTCGGCAGCTGATCGATGCCGCCCTCCTGTACGCCGGGCCGGACGCGGTGGTGACCGGAGCCGTCTCCTGTCGACGGCAGGGATTGCGGGTCTTGCCGGACCGTCCGTTCCGCGTTCACTTGCTTGTGCCGCTTGAACACAAGATCGGCGGTTCCGGACATGTGATCATCGAACGCACGACCCGGCTGCCGCAGGCGGTCGTGTTCGATGGAGTGCCGCTGGCACCTTTGGTCCGGTCGGTTCTCGACGAGAGTCGACGGCTCGGCTCGCGACAGGAGGTTTCGGCTCTGCTTTCGGAGGCGGTGCAGCGGGGAGCGAGCCTTCCGGAGTTGTTCGGCGAGCTTGATGCCGGGAGTAGCCGTGGCACCGCGATCCCGCGCGAAGCGTTGCATCGGATCGCTGATGGTGCCCGATCGGCCGCCGAGGTCGACGCGATGCGGGTGTGGCGAATGACCGGTTTGCCGGAGCCTCAGTGGAATCGCGAGCTACGAGACGAAAACGGCGAGTACATCGCGACTCCCGACGGCTACTTCGCGGCGGTGGGCCTGGCCTGGGAGATCGATTCGTACGACTTCCACTTCGGCAAGCAGCAGTACGCCGCGACAGTGGCGAGAAACGCCAGATATGCGGCGGCGGGCATCGCGGTCCTTCAGACCTTGCCCAGTCGATTGCGAACGGAACCGAAGCGGGTCGCCGCCGAACTCGTGGCCGCGCATCGTGCCGCCGAAGCTCGTAGCCGAGCCGCCTGAGTGGCCGCAATGCGTTGCGAAAGCCACTTTCGCAACCATCAACGTTGCGAAAGTGGCTTTCGCAACGCCGGGTGACCACGCACCGCGGGATCGCCGCGCACGCTAGCCGCGCGAGAGTTCGCGAGAGCTCTCGAGAGCCGCGCGAGAGTTCGCGAGAGCTCTCGAGAGCCGCGCGAGAGTTCGCGAGAGACCGCGAAGCCTCAGCCGGCCTGGTCTCGGTACCGCGCGAGGTACCGCTCGGTCACGTCGGCCTCCGCGATGGCGGTGGCCTCGGCGCGGGTCCGGCGGCCGATGCCCGGCGGGAAGCCGTTCTTGGCGAGCCGGTGCTCGATGCTTTCCTCCATGTACGCCATCGAATAGAAGTACGCCACGAGCGCGGCCATCAGCACGATCGCCAGCCGCAGGGTGAGCGGGCCGGGCAGGAGGAGCCACACCGCGCAGAGCGGCGCGATCATCACCGTGCTGCGGGCGACGTGCCGCCAGCGCCAGCTTCCGGTGGTGGCGTCGTGGAGGATCCAGTCGTGGTAGCGCTCGGGCAGCCTGCCGCCGAGTGAGTACCACAGCCAGCGGAACACATCCGGGCGCTTGCGGGGCATCGGGCGACTCCTTCCGTCGATGCTCTCACGGTACACTAATGATTAGCACGCTAAACATTAGTGTCACGGTTAGGATCGGCGGCATGAACTCGGAGGGGCCGGAGATGAAGTCGATCGATCTGGGCGAGGACCCGCTCGCGCTGGAGCGTCAGGTGTGTTTCGCGCTGTCGGTCGCGTCGCGCAGCGTCATCGCCATCTACCGGCCGCTGCTGGAGCCCCACGGGCTCACCCATCCGCAGTATCTGGTCATGCTGGCGCTGTGGGAGCGGGGCCCGCAGGCGGTCAAAGATCTGAGTGTCGCCCTGCGCGCCGAGCCCGCGACACTGTCGCCACTGCTCAAGCGGCTGGAGGCGATCGGTTACGTCACGCGCAGGCGCAGCGCCGAGGACGAGCGGTTGCTGACGGTCGAACTGACGGAATCCGGTCGCGCGTTGCGCGTGGAGGCGGAAAAGATCCCGTACCGCGTCGTCGAGAAGCTCGGCATGGAGGTCTCGGAGCTGGAGGCGCTGCACAAAGCCCTGACTCGCGTCATCGAAGCCACGGCTTGAGCGAACCGAAACCGGGGCGTGACGAAATGAGGGTGTGAACCCGCGCCGGGGTGGGTAATTCCCGTCACGCCAACTCAATGTGACAGGAAGATGAGGGACCGTGACCACCTCGACCCCCGCGCCCACGGAAGCAGGTCTGGAGCTCGTGACCAGGCTGAACGCCTACCTGGAAGACGTGGCCGCGGCGCTGGGGATACGGAGGGATTCGTGCACGGTCGACCTCACCGGTCCGGTCGCCGCGCGGATGAGGCTGAACTGGCGTCTTCCCGGCTTCCCCGAACGTGACGTCGACCTGATGTGGCACGAGGAGCACGGTTGGTCGGCCGCCGTGGCGACGCATTCGGACGACGACCACCACGTCGTCGTCGCGTACCTCGGCGGCCGCACGGTCGCGTCGCAGCCGCGGCTGGTCGCCCGATTCGCCGAAACCCTGCGCACCGGCGAACACCAGGACTGCTGGCCCGGCCCGCCGACGTTGCGTACCGCCGGCGGACCGTCCGCGCTGGCCAAGGAACTCGCCGCCTGGGCTTGATCAGCCGGGCGGGGCGAGGACCACGTCGAGCGCGATCGTGATCTCCGCGCCGATCAGGAACCTCGGCGCTCGGACACCGAGTGCCCGCCGGTCGAAGACGGCTCCGGCGAGCACCCGCCAGGTGCCGTCGCCGTTGTCCTCCGGGCCTGTCGCGGTCACCGTGAGGGGACAGGATTCGCCTCGCGCGCCGAGGGTGCCTTCGATCGACCACTCGCCGGGGCCGCCCTCGATCCGGTCCGCGGCGAAGGTCAGCACGGGATGCGCGTCGATCGCGAGCAGACCGGGTTTGCGCAGGTCGGCGTCGCGTTTGGCGTTGCCGGTGTCGATCATGTCGAGGTCGAGTGCCGCTTCGACGGCGGTGACGCCGCTGCCGGAGACGCGCACCGAGCCGAGGCTGACCGGGATCGAGCCGTGGACCGCGCGGAAACCGAAGTTCCGGACCGTGAACGCGGCCGAGGTCCGTTCGGCCAGCACGGTCCAGGTGCCGACGCGCGCGGACGTCCCGGCGGTCATCGCGGCTCACCCACCAGACCGGGGGCGGGCAGGGACGTGTGGAGCACGCGGTGGACGTCGATGCGGTCCGGACCGGACAGCAGCGCCGGGTCCTCGCCGGGCAGCAGTTCCGTGCTCACGACCGCCTTCTGGACGGCTTCCATCGCCTCGATCGACTCGGTGAAGCCGAGGACGAGACGAGACCTGTCCTCGGCGGTCAGGATGTAGAAACCGGCGATCCCGCCGAGCCCCTGAACGGCGGGCCGGATCCGCTCTCGCCCGCCGAAGTCGGCGGCGTCGGCCTCGGCCTGGGTGAGCGGCCGGTCGAACCAGGTCGCCTGCGCGATCCGGGGCTCGGCCGTGCCGCTTTCGACGTCGGAGACCTCGTAGACGCGGGCGTCGAAGGTGCCGGGGGTGCGGTGGTCCCCGGCGGCGAGCGCGGAGCCGCGGTCGCGCCACAACGCGACGACGAGCCCGGTCAAACCGCCGATCTGGGCGAGCGTGCAGGTGCCCGGCGAACCGGTGCCGGGGTGGAGTTCCGCGGCGAGGGCGTGGCCCCAGCCTTCCGGCTCGTCGGCGTGCGAACGCCGGAACTGGTGAACGGTGGCGTACATGGGCTTTCCTTTCCGTCGGACGTGCCGACTCTGCGCTTCCGGCGGTGTCCGGACATCAGTGCCAGTACGCAGGGCGGTACGGAATCGGGCGCGGAGCGCGATACTCCTTCCGTGAACCGGGAACCGTTCGTGGGCAGGGTGGGCGAACTGGCGAGCCTGCGCGGCAGGCTCGCGGACGCCGCCGCGGGCTCCGGCGGGCTCGTGCTCGTCTCCGGGCCGCCAGGGATCGGCAAGACCAGGCTGGTCGAGGAGGCGACGGCCGCGGCGTCCGTGGTCGTGTGGGGCCGGTGCGCCGACGATCCCGGAGCACCGCCGTTGTGGCCGTGGCGGCGGGTCGTCGAGGTGCTGCCGTCGGTCGATTCGGCCGTGACGAAGGCTTTCGCCGAGATCGACGGCGCCTCCGACGTCCAGGCCGCGCGGTTCCGGCTGGTCGCCGCCGCGGCGGACGCGCTGGTGGCCGCGGCGGAGCCATCGGGACTGGTCGTCGTCATCGAAGACCTGCACTGGGCGGACGAGGCGTCCTTGCGCCTTTTGCGGCATCTGGCGGGGGAGTTACGGCGCTCGAAGCTGGCTGTGATCGCGACGCATCGGGACACCGGGCACACGCCCGCACTGGACGCCGCGCTGCCGGATCTCCTGCGCCGTCCGGGCGCACGCGGTATTTCACTGCCGCCGTTGGCCGAGCCCGACGTCCGGGCGCTGCTCACCGAACTGGCGGGGACGACGCCGGCCGAGGAGGAGGTACGCGAGGCGCATCGCCGCTCCGGCGGGAACCCGCTCTATCTCGGCGCGATCGCGCGTTCGGCGGGCAGATCGGAACTGGGACACCTCGTCCGTGCCGCGGTGGCGGCGCTCGAACCCCAGGTGCGGCGGCTGCTCGCCATCGCGGCGGTGATCGGCGAAGACGTCGAAGCCGCTCTGCTCGCGGAGGTGTCCGGCCTGCCGCTCGAAGAGGTCGTCGACGGGCTCGACCGAGCCACGGGGGCCGGGGTGCTGGGGGACGGCCGGTTCGCGCACGCCGTCGTCCGCGACGGGATCTACGCGGATCTGGGCCAGGCTGAGCGGGAAGCGTTGCACGGCCGCGCCGCCGCCGCGCTCGAGGAGCACGCCCGGCGTGATCCCGCGCTCGCCGGAACGGTCGCGGGGCATTGGCTGCGTTCGGCGTCCGCGCCGGAGAAGACGGCGGAATGGGCGGCGCTCGCGGCCGCCGAAGCGAACCGGGCACTGGCCTTCGACGAAGCGGCGCGTTTTCTCGCGATCGCGCTGGACGCCCGCTCGAAGGCCGGACTGTCCGAAATGGACCGTGCCGGGCCGCTGCTCGATCTCGCCGTCGCCGAATACCGGTCCGGCCGGTTCGCGCGAAGTCTCGACCACGCCCGCCGCGCCGCCGACGCCGGGCTGATCGTCGAAGCGGCACTGGTGGTCCGCGACGTCGCGGCGCCGGATCTCCTGCCCGGCATCCGTGACCTCGCCGCACGCGCACTCGCCGTGGACGGGGTCGACAAGACGACGCGGGCCCGCCTGCTGGCGCACAGCGCGTCTGTCGAGGCCGACTACGGCCGATTCGCCGAAGCGGGGAAGCTCGCCGACGAGGCCTTCGCGCTCGCTGAAGAGTCAGGCGATCCCGAGGCGCTGGTCGACAGCCTCCGCGCCCGGATGAAGGTCGCGCCGGACACGCTGCCGTCGTCCGAGCGGCTGCGGCTCGGGGCGCTCGCGGTGGAACTGGGCACGCGGACCGGACAGCCGCTGGTCTCCCTGTGGGGTCACAAATGGCGGATCGACGCCGCGCTGGAGGACGGGCGGATGGCGCTCGCCGACGACGAACTCGTCGCGGTGACGACACTGGCGCGGTTGACCAGACTGCCGCTGATCCGCTGGCACGACCTGCGGCTGCGCAGTTCGGTGCTGGCGTTGCGGGGAGATCTGGCCGAGGCACGCGAACTCGACTTCGCGGCGGAGGAACTGGCGGACACCGAACTCGCGGACGACTTCTCCGCGAAAGGGATGTCCTACGCGTTCCGCGTCCAGCTCGTCCTGCTCACGGGTGATCCCGGCGAGCTGCGAGGCGACTACGCGAGGTTGCTGGACCGGGCCCCGCACCTGCCGGTGACGCTGGTTTCGCGGCCGTTGCTGAGTCTGCTCAAGGGCGATCTCGACGAGGCGAGGGTGCGGTACGAGCAGCTGGTACCGCTGGTGCGGAGCCCGGAGTTCGCGCTGCACAGCACCGGCGCGCTGCCCAACCTCGTACCGCTGGTCGAGGCCTTCCACGACGTCGAGATGGCGGAGTACCTGTTGCGGCGCCTCGAAGAGGTGCGCCCGATCGTGTCCGGCGGCGCCGGTGTCTTCTGCGCCGGCTCGACCCTGGAACAGCCCGCCAGGCTCAACGCCGTCCTCGGCCGCCACGACGAAGCGGTGCGGCTGTACGAGCGGGCCATCGTCGTCAACGAAGGCATCGGCGCCCGGCCCGGTGTCGCTCAGGTGAGGCTGTTGCTCGCCGAGGTCCTTGTCGCCCGAGGCGACCTCGCGCGTGCCCAGGGCCTCGCGCGCGAGGCCCTGGGCGAGTTCCGGCGGCTGGCCATACCGGGCCCGCTCGGGCGGGCCGCGGCGCTGCTCGACCGGATCCGCGCCGAACGCCGCGCCGCCGACCCGCTCACCGGGCGGGAACGCGAGATCGTCGTCCTGCTCGCCGACGCGCTGAGCAACCGCCGGATCGCCGAGAAGCTGGTGCTTTCCGAACGCACGGTGGAAAGCCACGTCCGGAGCATCCTGGCGAAACTGGGTCTGGCGAACCGGACCGAGGTCGTCGCGTGGGCGAGCAGGGAAGGCCTCAGGGACTGACGGTCAGCTTGCCGAGGATGCGCGCGACGACGGCGTCGAGATTGGCGTCGAGGAAGAAGTGGCCGCCCTCGAACACCTCCATCTCGAACGAGCCGGTGGTGTGCTCACGCCAGTTTTCGACGTCCGACACCTCCAGGACCGGGTCCGCGTCCCCGGTGAACGCCACGAGCGGGCAGCTCACGTCGGAGCCGGGCCGGTACCGGTAGGTCTCGACGGCCTTGTAATCGCCGCGCAGCGCGGGCAACGCGAGCGCGCGGATGTCCGGATCGTCGAAGATCGACGCGTCCGTGCCGCCGAGCCTGCTGACCTCTTTGAGGAACGTGTCGTCTTCGGCGAGGTGGTGTGAGGTGTCCTTACGCACGTCCGGACCGCGGCGGGCCGAGACGAACAGCGCCGCGGGGACGAGGCCACGCGTTTCGAGGCGACGGGCGATCTCGAACGCGACGATGGCGCCCATGCTGTGGCCGAAGAGGGCGAAGGGTTTCGGGAGCGCGGCGACGACGTCCACCAGCTGTTCGGTGAGGACGTGCAGATCGTCGACGACCGGCTCGCCCATGCGGTCCTGCCGTCCCGGGTACTGCGCGGTGTGCACCTCGACGGTGGGCGAGAGGGCCGCCGAAAGCGAACGGTACGCGCTCGCCGATCCACCCGCGTGCGGGAAGGCGATCAGTCTCATCTCGGCCGAGGGCGCCGGATGAAAGCAACGCGTCCAGCGGCGAAGATCCTGCCCTGCCATCGAAAATCCCCCAATCCGCGCGCGGACGGCCCACGCGACACTGGAATGTACGGGGGATTCGCGGGGCGAGTCCATGCTTGTGCGGGGTTGTTCACGTGGGAACACTGGACGACGGCCCACATCCCGGGCCGAGCGGAAGGGAGCGAGTGTGGCGGAGGACCTGAAGATCAGGGTCGGTGCGGGGCTGGGGACCGGGACGGCGACCGAGGAGTTCGGCGCCGCGGTCGACCTGCTGGAGCGGGCAGGCGTCGATTCGCTCTGGCTGCCAGAGGCGGTGTACTCGCCGAGGATCGACCCGGTCGTGGGACTGACGCACGCGCTCGCCCGCACCACGAAACTGAAGGTCGGCACCGGGGTGATGGTGCTGCCCGGCCGTGATCCGGTCCTGGTCGCCAAGCAGCTCGCCTCACTCGCCGCGCTCGCACCGAAAAGGGTCCTCCCGGTCTTCGGTCTCAAACCCGCGCGCGACGCCGAACTGCCCTTGTTCCCGGTGCCGCCCGGACGCCGCGCCGCGGTGTTCGACGAGTCGTTGCGGCTGATCAGGGCACTGCTGGAACAGGAAGAGGTGACCTTCGAGGGCGAGTTCTTCCGCGTCGAGGGGACAGGGCTCGGCCTGCGGCCGGTCAACCGGCTCGACCTCTGGCTCGGCGGGAAGGCGCCCGGCGCGCTGCGCCGCGTCGGCAGGCTCGCGGACGGCTGGCTGGCCAGTTTCCTCACGCCGGAGGAAGCACGCGCGGGCCGCGAGGCGATCCAGAAGGCCGCCGCCGAGGCGGACCGGGAAGTCGAGGCCGACCACTTCGGCATCAGCCTCATCGTCGCGGAGGACGGGATCCCGGACGCGCTCGCGGCTTCGGTCGCGCCACGGTCCGACGCGGACCCGTCCCGGCTGATCGCGGGCAACTGGAGCGCCGCCCGCGACCTGATCGCCGAGTACATCGACGCGGGGCTGAGCAAGTTCGTGCTGTACCCGGCCGGGACGGAGCCGATCGAGCGGTTCGTCGAGAACTTCGTCGAGCACGCCGTGCCGATGCAGAACTGAGTGGGTCACCGTGGTCGTGAGTGGCGTTTCGGGTTAGAACCCGAAACGCCACTCACGACCCACTGGACCGGCGCACCACCCTCACGGACTAGTCGAACTTCAGCTCTTCGGTGCGCCGCGGCATCAGCAGCAGCGCGCCGACGCTGAGCACGGCGACCACCAGCATCGCCAGGAAGACGTGGTGCGTGGCGTCCGCGAGTGCGCCACGCACGAATGTCGTCGTCGGGGTGTCCGGGCCGTGGCCCTCCAGGACGACACTCGTCGCGTCGACGCCGGACGGCAGGCCGGTGACCCCCGCGGGCGGGTCGGCGAAGCGGCTCGCCAGGGTGGCGTTGGCGATCGCGCCGAAGATCGCCACGCCCACGGCGCTGCCCAGCGAGCGGCTGAACATGTTGGTCGCGGTGACGACACCGCGGCGTTCCCACCCGATCGTGGACTGCACGGCGATCAGCGTCGGGCTCGACGCCAGGCCCAGGCCCAGCCCGAGGACGAACGCGGCCGCGGCCGCCAGCCAGATCGACGACCCCGCCGCCAGGAACACGGTGAGCGCCGCGCCCGCGATGACGATCCCGCTGCCGATCAGCGCGGTGTCCCGGAACCCGATCCGCATGTAGACCCGGCCCGCCAGCGACGCCGAGATCGGCCAGCCGACGGTGAGCGCCGCCAGCGCGAATCCGGCGACGAGCGCGCCGGTGCCGAGCACGCCTTGCGAGAAGGTCGGCAAATAGGACGTGAGGCCCATCAGCAGCATGCCGACCACGACGGCTACCAGGTTCCCGCCGATCAACGTCCGTTTGGTGAAGATCCACAGCGGCAGCACCGGCTCGTCGGCCTTGCGTTCCACGAACACGAAGGCCACCAGCAGCACCGCGGAGGCGGCGAAGATCGCCACGCTCGGCGCGGACGCCCAGCCCCAGGCGACCCCGCCCTCCAGCAGGCCGAGGATCAGCAGCGAACAGCCGAGGGTGAGCAGCGTGGCACCGAGGTAGTCGATGCGGTGCGAGCGGCGTTCGACGCGCTCGCGGAAGTTCCGGAACAGCATCCACGCCGCCAGCGCGCCGAGCGGCAGGTTGATGAAGAAGATCCAGCGCCAGTCGAGGTACTCCGCGAACACGCCGCCCAGCGTCGGCCCGACCACCGACGAGATGGCCCACACGCTGGCGAGGTAGCCCTGCACCCTGGCGCGTTCCTCGACGGTGTACATGTCGCCGACCATGGTCAGCGCGATCGGCTGGATCGCGCCCGCGCCGATGCCCTGCACCGCGCGGGCCGCGATCAGCACCGGCATGCTCCATGCCGCGCCGCACAGCACCGAGCCCAGCAGGAACGCCGCGATCCCGAAGAACATCACCGGACGCCTGCCGAGCACGTCGGCGAACTTGCCGTACAGCGGAACGGTGACCGCCTGGGTCAGCAGATAGATCGAGAACAACCACGGGAACTGCGAGAACCCGCCGAGATCGGCGACCACCGACGGCACCGCCGTCGCGATGATGGTCGAGTCCAGCGCGATCAGGCCGGAACACAACATCACGGCGATCAGGACGGGGCCGCGTTCGGAGCGGAAACCGACCCCTTCCTTCGCGGTGACCGGGGCCGGGGGCGTCATCTGTGGCGGTCTCCTCGGGCTCATGAAGGGGGTCAACTACTTCGCATGGGTAAGCATTCCATGGAGACACCCGGTCATGGGACCGATTTTTTCCGTGAGCTATCCCGCAAAATGGATCGGATGAGCACCTGGATCCGCCCGATCGACCGTGGCTGGGTTGTCCGCGACACCGTCCCGGGACCCGACGTCGACGAGTTCGCCGACCCGGACCGGGTGGCCGCCGCGCTCGCGGAGGCACGCGGCGACAGCCTGCTGGCGGTCCAGCATCCGGCCAGGACACCGGCCGCGCTGGCGGGCGGTCTCTCGATCGAGGCGGCGTTGCCGCAGGCCAGGGCCACCTTCGACCGTATCCGGCAGCGGCACTACCGGCCTGTCGCCGACGTCTTGGCGCCGTATCGCATCGACGGGCCGGGCGGCGTCGCGCTGGGCGTGCTGTGCCTGGTCGACCCGGCAGCGGTCCGGGACGACGGGGTGACGCGGGTCCGGCACACCGAGGACGTCTACCCCGACGTCGTCGAGGAACGGGCCGCGATGCTCGCCGGACTCGGCGTCGCCACGAGTGCGGCCATGCTCGTCCCCGCGACCGGCGGCCGTGAGCTGACCGCGCTGATCGAACGGCTCTGCCGGGGGCAGGCGCCCAGCCTGTCCACAGTGGACGGCGCGGGCCGGGTGCACGAACTGTGGCTCGCCGGTCCCGGTGAGGGCCAGTCCGAACTGCTGGCGGCACTGGACGAGATGGATCTCCTGGTCGCGGACGGAAATCACCGCGTCGCGGCCGCCGCGAAATCGGGGCGCGGCGCGTTGCTGGCGCTCGTCACCGGCGGACCGGAGCTGCGGATCGGCCCCATCCACCGGGTGCTCACCGGCACCGGATTCGACGCGGACACGCTGGCCCGGCGATGGAAGGACGCGGGGTTCGACGTCCATCCCGGACGGCCGGACCCGCCGACCGAGGAGGGTGAAATGACCGTGCTGGCGGGCGGATCGGCCTTCCGGGTGGTGCTCGGCAAAGCCGGCGGTGACCACGCCGTGGTCGAACAGAAGCTGCTCCGCGGGGCACTCGGCGTCGATCCGGAGGGGCCGAACGTGCGGCCGTTGCTGCCGGGCGTGCCGGTGCCCGAAGACGCGGACGCGGTATTGCTGCTGGCCCCGGTCCCGTACGCGCAGGTGCTCGCCGTGCACGCGGCCGGGTCGCGGATGCCGAGGAAGGCCACCTATTTCACGCCGAAACCGCGCAGCGGGCTCCTGCTGGCCGAGCTTTGAGCCGCGCTTTTGTCGGTGGCCCGGCCTAGGATCACCTCGTGGAACTGCCCGTGATGCCGCCCGTGAAGCCGATGCTGGCCAAGGCCGTGCACGAACTGCCGCGCACGCCGGGGCTGCTGTACGAGCCGAAGTGGGACGGCTTCCGCTGCGTGGTCTTCCGCGACGGTGACGAGGTCGTGCTCGGCTCGCGCAACGACAGGCCGCTGACGAGATACTTCCCCGAACTGGTGGACCTGCTCAAGGACGCGCTTCCCGAGCGCTGCGTCGTCGACGGCGAGATCGTGCTGGTCACCGAAGGCGGGCTCGACTTCGAGGCGCTCCAGTTGCGCCTGCATCCGGCCGCGTCCCGGGTGACCAAACTGGCCGCGGAGACGCCGGCCAGTTTCGTGGTGTTCGACCTGCTCGCCCTCGGCGACCGTGATCTGACGCCGGAGCCGTTCGAGGAGCGGCGGAAGCTGCTCGAAAGCGTCGTCGACACGAAGTTCGCGCGGGTGCATCTCACCCCGCTGTCCGAAGATCCCGACGTCGCCCAGGACTGGTTCACCCGCTTCGAGGGCGCGGGGTTCGACGGTGTGATGGCCAAACCCGCCGACGCACCGTACGAACAGGACAAACGGGTGATGTGGAAGGTCAAGCACCAGCGCACCGCGGACTGCGTCGTCGCCGGATTCCGGTGGCACAAGGACGGGGTCGGGGTCGGATCGCTGCTGCTCGGGCTCTACGACGACGAAGGCGTCCTGAACCACGTGGGCGTGGCCAGCAGTTTCACTGCCGCGAGGCGTCGTGAACTGGTGGACGAACTCGCACCGCTGCGCGAGAACGCGCTGGAGAACCATCCCTGGCGCGAGTGGGCCGAGGCGCACGAAGAGGCGGGCGGCCGCATGCCGGGCGCGGGCAGCCGGTGGGCGCCGAAAAAGGATCTGAGCTGGGAGCCGGTCCGCATCGAGTGGGTCGCCGAGGTCCGCTACGAGCACGTCGAGGGCACGCGGTTCCGCCACGGCGGGCGGCTCGTGCGCTTCCGCCCGGACCGTGAACCGGCCTCCTGCACGTACGCGCAGCTCGAAGAGGTTCCGCCCGCCGAGCTGGCCACCTTGTTCACCGAGCTGGGGGAAGCATGAAAGCGGAGCCGGTCACGCTGGACCTCGACGGTGTCGAGTTCACGGTGTCCAATCCGGGCAAGGTCTACTTCCCGGAGAACGGCGAGACCAAATTGGACCTCGTCGAGTACTACCGCGCCGTTTCGGGGCCGCTGCTGGCGCAGCTCGGCGGCAGGCCCCTGCTGCTGGAGCGCTATCCGGACGGCGCGGGCGGGAAGTCGTGGTTCCAGAAGCGGGTCCCGAAGAACGCGCCGGACTGGCTGACCACGACGGTGGTGTCCACTCCGAACGGGACCACTTCGGACGCGCTCGTGGCGAAGGACCTCGCCCACGTCGTCTGGGCGGTGAACCAGGGCTGTCTCGGCTTCCACGTCTGGCCGAACCGGGCCGACGCGCCGGACATCAGCGATCAGTTGCGCGTCGACCTCGACCCGTCGCCGGGGATCGGTTTTCCCGAATTGCGGCACGGCGCCGTCCTGACGAAGGCGCTGCTCGACGAGCTGGGCATCGCCGCACAGCTGAAGACCTCGGGCTCGCGCGGCCTGCATCTCTACGTGCCGCTGGAACCGAAGTGGGACGGCTACGAGGTCCGCGCGGCCGCCGGCGCGCTCGCTCGCGAACTCGAGCGCCGCCACCCGGAGGAGATGACGGCCCAGTGGTGGAAGGAAGAACGCGGCTCGCGGGTGTTCGTCGACTTCAACCAGAACGCGCCGCACAAGACGGTGTTCGGCGCGTGGTGCGTGCGGCCGCGGGTCGGCGGACAGGTGTCGACACCGATCGGCTGGGACGAACTGGACACCGTCGAGCCGGACGAGTTCACGCTGTCCACTGTGCCCGCTCGGCTCGCCGAACGCGGAGACCCTTGGGCGGGAACGAAACCGCAGTCGATCGAGCCGCTGCTGGAAATGTCGCGAAAGGACATGGCGAGCGGGCTCATGGACGCGCCATGGCCACCCGTCTACCCGAAGATGCCGAACGAACCGCCCCGGGTCGCCCCGAGCCGGGCGAAGAAGGAGTAGCACGCAATTCGGCACCTGGTTGCGATGGTTGCGAAGGGCAAGGATCGCAACCAGGTGCCGAATTGCGGTCAGAGCGGCAGGTCGAAGGCGAGCTGGGTGTGCACGGCGGGTTCGGCCTTGCGGGTGGACCGGTGGCTCGGCAGGGTCGCGGCGCAGCGCGGGCACGGGGCGACGTCGGTGCCGGTGAGATCCACCGGCGTCCACAGGCGGGATTCCTTTTCCCCGCAGGCGGAACGCCGGTAGCGGAGGTCTTCGGAGCGGGTCATCAGGTGCGCGGCGGGGGAGTCCTCCGGCAGCGCGCCGACCAGATACCAGCGTCCGGCGGTGTTCGTCATGGAACTGTCCTCCCGATACAGGTGGTCCAGCTCGAGATTCCTTCCGCAGGCCAGTGTCAACGAGACTCGCCGCGATTCGCGGTATTTCGGCCTTTCGGCGTGTCAGTCCTGAATGAACCGCAGGACGCGCAGCATGCCCCGCTCGTCGACGACCTCGGGATCGTCCGCGACGCACTCCTCGAGACGCGCGGTGACGGCCTCGGTGTCGATTCCTGAGCCGATCAGCACCAGCTCACTCCGGCGCGGCAGGCCGGACGGCCACGCCGACCGTTCCAGCTGGATGAACGAGCCGACCGTGTGCAGGCCGAACCGGGACTGCCGGCCGTTCGGACCGAAGTCGAGGAAACCTTTGATCCGGTAGAGCCCGCCGGGACGCTGTTCGAGGAAGTCCATCAGCCGTCGCGGGTCCAGCGGCCGTTCGGTGGTGAAGGCGACGCTGTCGTACGCGGTGTGGAAGTGGTGCTCGTGGTCGTGCTCTTCCTCGCGCAGGTCGTCGAACGACAGCTGCCCGGCCCGTTCGCGCGGCCGCGCGTCGAAGAACAGGGTGGGGTCGATCCGGCCGTGGGAGGTCGCGATCACCGGCGTGCCGGGCGCGATCTCGTCGATCGTGCCGCGCAGTTTGGCCAGGGTGTCCTCGTCGGCCCGGTCGGTCTTGTTGAGCACGACCAGGTCGGCGAACCCGAGGTGTTCGTCCAGTTCCGGATGCCGCTTCCTGGTCGTCTCGAACTCGGCCGCGTCGACGAGTTCGACCAGCCCGCCGTAGGCGATGGCGGGGTTTTCGCTGGCGATCATCAAGCGGATGAGGTCACGTGGTTCGGCGAGTCCGCTGGCTTCGATCACGATGACGTCGATGCCTGCCTCGGCCTCGGAAAGCTTGGCGAGCATGGCGTCGAGGCCGCTCGCGTCGACGGCGCAGCACAGGCAGCCGTTGCCGAACGACATCATGGTGTCGACCTGGCCCGAGACGGCCATCGCGTCGACCGCGATGCTGCCGAAGTCGTTGACCACGACACCGATCCGCGCGCCCTGCCGGTTGGCCAGCAGGTGGTTGAGCAGGGTGGTCTTGCCGGAGCCGAGGAAGCCCGCGACCAGGATGACCGGAATCCGCCTGTCGACCACGATTTTCCTTTCCGTCGGAGCTTCCCGCACTCTAGCGACGGCGGACGCGGGGCAATACACCGGTCCGGGGAAAGAACAGAAGGGCCTGCGGATGAATACGCTCGAAAGAGTGATTAATGACGATCATAAAGCGATCTTGGGTGAGCGTGATCATTTCGTGCGGCGCAATTCGGTGAATCTTCCGCGAAGTCGCAGGCAATTCCAAATATTGTCGTCGGCAAGCTTTCTGCCTGCTGAAATGTCAGTGAGGACGAAGCTTCTGCCATTTGGTGGATAGTGGCCTTCTTTCGGTGGGGTATCGTCTTTCGTCTGGTCCGGACCCGGCCGGCTCGCCGTGCGAGCATGATCCTCCGGGCATTTCCGAGTGCAGGAGGAATGGTGATCGTTCCCGCCGCCGGTGCCGGTGTCGAATTCGGAGAGTGGGAGGCCGAGGTGGCGACGGCCTCCATGCGGGTGACGGATATCCCCCGCTTGCCTCCGGAGGTGGTGTCGCGGGAACGGAGCGTGGACCTGGCCGAGGCGGAGGACTTCCTCCGGCTCTTCCACACCGAAACGGACGGCGGGACCGCGGGACTGGGCGAACGGCTCGACCGGGTCCGCGCCGAGATCCACGCGACGGGGACGTACCGGCACACCGCGGCCGAGGTCGAGTTCGGCGCCCGGGTGGCCTGGCGGAACTCCGCGCGGTGCATCGGCAGGCTGTACTGGCAAGGGCTGAAGGTGCGGGACCGCCGTGACGTCGTCGGCGCCGCCGCCATCGCCGAGGAGTGCGTCGCCCATCTGAGGGAGGCGACCCGAGGCGGCCGGATCCGCTCGACCATCACCGTGTTCGCGCCGGACGGTCCGGCGGGACCCGGCCCGAAGATCCACAACGACCAGCTGATCCGCTACGCGGGCCATCGGCTCGGCGACGGCTCGGTGCTGGGCGATCCGCGCCATGCCGACTTCACCGAAACCGTCCAGGAGCACGGCTGGCGCCCGCCCGAACGCAAGGGCTCCTTCGACGTGCTCCCGCTGCTCATCGAGTCCGAACCGGGGGAGCGGAGTCTGTTCCGGCTGCCGTCGGACGCCGTGCTGGAGGTCCCGTTGTCGCATCCCGACCACCGCTGGTTCGCCGGGCTCGGACTGCGCTGGCACGCGGTGCCGGCGATCAGCGACATGCGGCTGGTCATCGGCGGGATCACCTACCCCGCGGCGCCGTTCAACGGCTGGTACCTCGCCACCGAGATCGGCGCGCGCAACCTGGCCGACACCGACCGCTACGACCTGTTGCCGGTGATCGCGGACCTGATGGGACTGTCGACGAAGTCGGAACGCACCCTGTGGCGCGACCGCGCGCTGGTCGAACTGACGCTGGCCGTCCAGCATTCCTTCGACGCGGCGGGCGTGACCGTCGCCGACCACCACACCGAATCGCGGCGGTTCCTCACGCATATCGCCAAGGAGGAGCGTGCGGGCCGTCGGTGTCAGGCGGACTGGAGCTGGATCGTCCCGCCGCTGTCCGGCGGGCAGACCGCCGTGTTCCACCGCTACTACGACCAACCCGATCCGGCCGCGAGACCGGCGTTCCTGCCTCCCGGGTAGCGCTCCGACGGGTGAAGAGGTGAGCCGAATGCGGCGTGTCGATGGACCGGGCGGTGGCACGGGTCGCGGCCGCGCGGAGAATGGCGGCATGACCGCAGTGCTCGTCGCCCACGCCGGCAGATCCGGTGGGACAAGGGAGATCGCCGAGGTGATCGCCGCCGAACTGCGGGAGGCCGGGCTGACGGCCGATCTGCAGGACGCGGCCGAAGTCGAGGACGTCGAACCGTACGGCGCGGTGATCGTCGGGAGCGCGCTGCACCGCCGGCGCTGGCGCCCCGAGGCGGTGCGGCTGCTCACCGAACACGAAGAGGCGCTCCGGAACCGTCCGGTGTGGTTGTTCCACAGCGGGCCCTGTGGGCCCCTGGCCGCCGGCAAACGGGTGAGCTTGCCCGCGGGGGTCGCCTTGCTGGCCGCGAGGATCGACGCCGAGCGCACGGCCACCTTCGGCGGCAGGCTCACTCCGGCCACCGCGAGCGGCCTGTTCTGGAAGATCATGGCCGCGGGCCCCTGGGCGGGCGACTTCCGTGACTGGCCGTCGATCCGGGCCTGGGCCCGCGACGTCGGCCGCCGCGTGCGCATCCGCGTCACCCTTTGAAGTACCGGTTTCGTCGGTGGCCTGTCGTACGATGCCTTCATGGACAAACGGTTCACTGCGAAGCTGCTCAAAAGCCCGGAGAAGGGCGGCTGGACGTACGTCGTCATGCCCGGCTCCGCCGAGTACTTCGGCACCAAGGGGCTGGTGAAGGTCCGCGGGACCATCGACGGACATCCGTTCCGGAGTTCGTTCATGGCGCTGGGCGACGGCACCCACAAGCTCCCGGTGAAGGCCGATGTGCGCAAGGCGATCGGCAAAGAGGAAGGTGACACGGTGGACGTCGTCCTGCTCGAGCGGCTCGAGGGCTGAGTGGCCGCGGAGTGGAAGCCGTCCCCGGTCATCAAGATCTACGAGGCGCTCGGCGCGGTGGCCGACGGCCGGGTCGAGATCGACGGTGACTCGGCGCGCGTCGCGTCGTCGGACCGGGCCAAGACCTACGACGTCCGCCACGATCCGGCCGCGGGGTCGATCACGGCCAACGACAACGGGTCCTACTGGCAGGGCTATCTCGGCTACCCGGGCATCGCGTACTTGATGGCACGCGGCGTGCTCGCCTACGACAGCGGCCTCACCGCCGGGCTGGCAGGCGTGCCGTGGAAGGAACTCGCCACCCGGTACCGCAACGACTGGGCGAAGGTGGAGAAGGACGTCCGCGACGACCTGGCCGACAAGGGTGTCGATCTGGACCGGTTCGACGCCGGGATCGCGGAGATTTCGAGACGGTTGGAAGCGTTGGCGCTCACCAAGCTTTCCCCGCGGCTGCGCCCGCCTAAGTGACTTCTTGCGGCGCGGCCGCAGCCGCATGGCCGGTCCGTGAAGGCCTCCTTGAGGGACCCAGAGTCCCTCAAGGAGGCCTTCACTACCCGCCGATGCGATCCCTGGTGACGCAGCGACCACCGTGATGCCGGCACAGTGCGCCCGCGTCCGGTGCTGAGGTCCGTGAAGGCCTCCTTGGGGGCACCACAGTTGCTTACCCACTACTCGGGGGCTCGCGCTCTGAGATCCCCTTGGTCGTCGTGTGGTCTTAGGCGTAACACGCGTGATTGGACACGGAACTCACGTGATTGGAAGCGGAACTCACGGCGGACCCGGTCACGGGCGAGATCGGCCTCCAATCACGCGAGTTACGCGCTCAATCACGCGAGTTACGCCTTCGATCACGCGCGACGCCCATCGGCCTGGTGATGACATCACCTCACGACCCACCCGCCAACCCGCAGGTCAGACGTAGACAGAGGTCCGTGAGGGCCTCCTTCCCTACCTTCAGGGTAGGCAAGGAGGCCTTCACGGCCGATGCTCAGCCGCAGTGTTCCGACGGGCTGTTGTACGTCGTCCCGCCCGCGGAACCGCCCCACTTCACGCATTTGCCCGCGGCGGCCGCCCGCACCGGGCCGGCGAACCACGAGAACGACCCGGAGTCGGTGATCCGGGAAGCCCCGGCCACCTCGAGGTAGGCCGACGTCGCGGTCGCGGTTCCGGTGGCCGCGCTCTTCATCGTGCTGACACAGTTCTGTCCGTTGGAAGCGTTGTAGGACAGGTAAACCGTGCCCGCCGTCCCGAGCGGTTCCGAGTCGATCACGCTGTATCCGCCGCCGCACACCGGGGCTCCGAGCGTGGTCTCGGTGACCGTCGAGAAGCGGATGGTCTCGTTGGCGTTGCCCGCCGGACCCGCTTCGTACAGCACGCCGACCGAACCCGAGGACAGCTGGACCATGTCGGAGTACGCGGCGTCGCCGCTCCACACCAGCGTTCCGGCGGAGTTGCCCTGCCAGTTCGCGCCCTCGTCGAACGAAGACCGGACGACGAGTTCCTTGCGGCGGTCGCAGACCGACGGTGCGGCGAACAGGATCCGGTTGTACTTGCCCGCCTTGTCGGTCGCGGTCATCCGCGCGGTCGAAGCCTGCACCACCGGGGTGATCAGATCCTCCTCGAAGGTGAACTTGGTGGAGAAGCTCGCCCCACCGTCGGAGCTGATGGCGTAGGCGCGGTTCTTCGCGCCGCCGCTGAGGCATTTGTCGCCGTTGTTGGCCTGGTTCCGCGCCGCGGCGTAGACCCGGCCGTCGAGCAGTTCGGTGACGCTGATTTCCTGCGGGTTCAGCGCGGCGGACAACGCCGGGGTGTCGGTGGCGCCGCGCTTCCACGTGACACCTTGGTCGTCGCTGTAGACGAGCGCGCCGCTGTTCTTGCCGTCGATGGTGTAGCTCATCCCGGCGACGATCCGGCCGGCGTGCGCGCCGCGGGTCAGCACGATGCCGTGTGACGGGCCGGTCGCGAGCCAGCCCGGCGCGGTGCCGAACCCGAGCTGGGTGGTGAGCACCTTGGGCGCGGTCCAGGTCTTGCCGTGGTCGTCGCTGATCGAAACGCGCGGAATCCGGTTGCAGTCGGGGTTCTTGACGCATTCCATCACCGAGAGCAGCACGATCCGCCCGGTGGACGGGATCACGATCGGCGTCGGGTTTCCTTTGGTGTCACCGAAACCTTCGATGACGATCTTCGGTGCGCTCCAGGTCCTGCCGTTGTCCGCCGAGCGTTTCACGACGAGATCGATGTCGCCGCTGTCGTTGCAGAAGCTGGCGCCGCCGTTGCGGCCTTCGGCGAACGCGAGCAGTTCGCCGTTGTTCGCCTTGACGATGGCGGGGATTCTGAAGCAGTCGTAACCTTCTGTTTTCTCTTTGTACACCAACGTGTTCCCGACGGCGGCGGCCGAGATCCGGTCGCCGGTGTCCGTGGTGGCGAGAGAGGTGGCCGGGGATGCGCCGACCGCCGCGGTGGCGACGAGGGCCGCGAACAGGCCCTGTGCGACGCGGGAGATCTTCACGGGAGTGCTCCGTCCTGGATTCGATTCCGGGTGACGGGACATCAGGGTCCTTCCGGCTCGTACAGCCGTCGTACAAGGCGCGTACAACCCGGTTTCGCCTTCTGTGTCAGGTGACGCAGAACGACGGCGGTTTCCCTGCCAAGCTCGTTCCCGTCGGACACGGCGCGAGATCGGAAGGGGGAGGGGCCGATGAAGGTGTTCGATCTCGAGGGGCGCGAGTGGACGATCGATCGCCGGTTCGCGCCGTGGCGCCGGTGGGTCCAGCCGATCGCGGGACTCACCGGCGGTTACCGGCAGCACAAGCTCACCGCGGACTGGAAGTTCCCTGACGACGACACCATGGAGGAGCCCGAGGGAGAATTCGTGCACAAGGTGGCCCGCGGGCTGATGGGAACGCTGGGCGTCGTGGAGATACTCGTGAACGTTCCGCTGTACTTGCTGCTGGGACTCCTCCTGCTGCCGTTCCTGGCGCTGGAACTGCTGTGCCAGGGCGTCGCGGGTTCCTTCGCGCGGATCGTGCGGTGGTTCCGGAAGGCGCCGACGCGGGTCGACGTCGCCGGATGGCACAAGGAACATCGCAGTCTCGCGTCGCTGACCATCCTCAAGGTGCGTGACGATCTGGCGGCCCCTCTGGTGGCCGAGCTGAGCGGCCTGCTCCGCGGACGCGTCATGTTCGATCCCGGTGATCCGGCCGTGTACGAGGTGCTCACCCGATTCGACGTGCGGGTGGAACGCCATCGGACCTTGCTTCGTCGGAGATCCGTGCGCCGATGAGGGGAGACGCGATGCGGGTGACCGATACCGACGGCGGCGAGTGGCTGATCGTGCGCCGGTTCGCGCCGTGGCTGCGCCGCATCCGCCCGCTCGCCATCGTCACCGAAAGCGAGCGCTACCGGGAGGTGTCGTTCACCCGGCTCCGCGGCCGGTCCGGCGCGGAAGAGCGACTTGGCTTCGAGGACTGGCTGATGCTGGGGTTCGCCGTCGGGCAGGCTGCCGGGCTGGCGCTGATCCTGTCGCCGGTCATCCTGGTGGAACTGGTGGCCTGGGCGGTGACGGGGACGGTCCTCTGGTCGGCGAGGCTGACCGGTCTGGCTCGCGCCCGGATCGACCTCGTCGCGCCGCCGCCTTCCGCGCGCAGCCTCGCGCCGGTGCGGGTGCTGCTGGTGCCGGGGAAGGCCGCGGCCGAGCTCACCCGCGAACTCGTGACGCTGATCGAAACGACGCCGGATTTCGATCCGGGGAACGAGCCGCGCGTACGGAAACTCGGAGCGCGCGTGGAACGGCACTTCGGCCTGCCATGGCGGCTCAGTGGTCGTCGGGTGCCAGCTGCCTGAGGTCGTTCAGGCTCCGGACGACGAGCCGCTGGCGGCCGGTGCTGAGGAGCCCGTCGGCGCGCAGGGTCCGCAGGGTCCGCGCGACGGCTTCCCGTGACGCGGACGCGAGTCCCGCCAGGTCGCGCTGGCTGATCCGCAGGGCGATCAGGATGCCTTCGGGGACGGGCACGCCGTACCGCTCGGCGAGGTCGACCAGGATCGCGGCGATGCGTTCGGCGGCGGTGCTGTCCCCGAATTCGGTGCGGCGCGAGTTGGCGTAGCGCAGGCGGGAGGTGATGATCCGGAGCAGGACGACGGAGATGCCCGGCTGCTCGCGGAGCACGGAGTTGAACGCCCGCGAGGACAGCCACAGTCCGGTGACCGGCTCGACGGCGATCGCGGTGGCCGAGCGCAGGCTGCCGTCCATCGACGCCATCTCGCCGATGATGTCGCCCGGATCGCGGACCGCCAGTACGGCGTCGTAGCCGCCGGTGGACACCGATGTGATCTTGACCCGCCCGGTCATCAGGATCAGCACCCAATCCGACCGGTCACCCTCCCGGATGATCACCGTTCCCGCCGGGTACCGGCGCAGTTCGGCCTCGGCACGCAGCGCCTTGCGCTGGCCGTCGTCGAGCAGTTCCCAGAGCCTGCCGGGTGGGTCGTGCGGCTCCGCCGCCGGCTGTGTCATGCCTTCTCGTCGCCTCCGTGCGCGATCGTACGAGCAGGCCCGGCCGGGCGTTAACCGGGGATCTCTTGGTATGCCTGGGAAAGGCGCTGGACGCCGTCGCGCAGTTGCGCGCCTGTCGCGGCGCTGACATAGCTCAGCCGCAGATAGGGCCCCGGCGCCTCGGCCGCGAAGTACATCCGGCCGGGGGTGACCGCTACTCCGGCACGGAAAGCGGCGCTGGTCAGCGCCACTTCGTCGGCGAAAGCGGGGAGCGGCTGCCACAGGTGATAGCCCCCGGTCGGGACCGGGACGGCGGTCCAGGACGGCAGGAACTCCCGCAGTGCCGAGACGGCGACGTCGCGGCGTTCCCGCAGCGCGGCGGCGAGGGTCCGCAGATGGCGCGACCAGGCGGGAGAGCTCACCAGTTCGAGCGCGGTTTCCTGAAGTGGCCGCGGTACGAAGAAGCTCTCGACGGCGTGGAGCCCGCGCAGCCGCTCCAGTGCCGGGCCGCGGGCGGCGAGCGCGCTGATCCGCAGGCTCGGTGACGCCGGTTTCGTGAGCGACCGGATGTGCACCACGACGCCGTCGGGGTCGTCGGCCACGAGCGGGGGCGGGGGAGCCGGGCTGCCGGGGTGCGCCATCAGCCGGGCGAAGTCGTCCTCGATGATGAAAGCGCCGGCGTCACGGGCGATCCGCAGGACCTCGGCACGGCGTTCGGCGGACAGCACCGCGCCGGTCGGGTTCTGGAACGCGGGCTGGCAGACGAACAGCCGCGCGCCCGTGTCACGGAAGGCGTCGGCGAGCAGTTCGGGCCGGACGCCGTCGCGGTCGATCGGCACCGGGACCGGCCGCAGTCCCGATGCCCGCGCGATGGCCAGCATCCCCGGATACGTCGGGGATTCCACCAGCACCGGCGCGCCGGGGGCGGCGAGCGCGCGCAACGCCGTGGTCAGCGCGCTCTGCCCGCCCGAGGTGATCAGCACGTTCTCGACGTTCACCGGGCTGCCGATGTCGCGGGCGAACCAGGCCCGCAGTTCGGGCAGGCCACAGATCGGCGGCCGGGTCCACGCGCCGGGGCGGCGTCCGGCGCGGGCCGACGCCGCCGCGAGTTCGCGTTCCGGCTGGAGGCTCGGATGCGTGTAGCCGCCGTTGAGGTCGATGACTCCCGATGGCGGGTCGCTCAGCGCGGCGAGCACGCCGCTCGCGTCGATGGCGCGGGCGCCGGATTGGGAACTCAGCGCCACCTCCTGCCACGACACGTCGCCGGTCACCGTCACTTCGCGGGGTGGCGGGGCACGGAAGACACCGGCGCCGGGACGGGTGATCACCAGGCCTTCGGCGGCCAGGGCGGCGATGGCGCGTGACACCGTCACCGGGCTCACTTTCAGCCGCCGGACCAGCTCCCGACTGGAGGGCAGCTTTCCTTCGATCGGATAGCGCTCCAGCTCAGAACGCAGCTGTGTGGCCAGGCTCGTGACGCTGCTACTATCGGACATGAGACTGGATGATAGCGCTATCGCTGACCGAGCAGTAGCGGTCCGCTCCGGGACCGCGCTGGCGGCGCTGGGGGTCCTCGCCTTCTCGTTCACGTTCCCCGCCACCGTGTGGGCACTCAAAGGCTTCGACGCGTGGACCGCCACCGGGCTGCGCAGTGTCCTGGCCGCGCTGGTCGCCGGCACCTGTCTCCGCGTCTTCCGGGTCCCGCTGCCGAGACGCGATCAGTGGCGTGGCCTCGCCGTGGTCGCACTCGGTTGTGTCCTCGCGTTCCCGATCCTGACGACGCTCGCGTTGAAGACGTCGTCCACGGCGCATTCCGCGGTGGTGATCGGGCTGCTGCCGCTGGCCACCGCCGTCATCTCGTCGAGGCTGACCGGGCACCGGCCGTCCCGCCGGTTCTGGCTCGCCGCCGCGGTGGGCGCGAGCGCGGTCGTGGTGTTCACCGTCGCGCAGAGCGGCGGCGGACTGTCCACAGCGGACCTGTTCCTGTTCGGCGCGCTCGTGCTGTGCGCGTTCGGGTACGCCGAGGGCGGCAGGCTGGCCAGGGAAATGGCGGGCTGGCACGTGATCGCGTGGGCGCTGGTCCTCGCGCTGCCGGTCACCGGCGCGTTCGCCGTCTTCGGGCTCGCGACCGAACCGCTGCACGTCACGGGCGAGGGGATCGCCGGCCTGCTGTACGTCGCGCTCATTTCGCAGTTCGGCGGGTTCTTCGCTTGGTACCGGGGAATGGCCGAAATCGGCGTCGCGCGGGCGAGTCAGTTGCAGCTCGCCCAGCCGCTGCTGACGCTGGTCTGGGCGGTCCTGTTGCTCGGCGAGCACCTTCCGGCCGCCGCGCCGGTCGCCGGGCTGATCGTCGTCGCCTGCATCGTGGTCACTCAACGCTCCCGCAGCTAGATCAACGTCGCGAATCCGCCAGACCGCGGTGCCCGCGCGGTGATGGGCTGAAGCACATGACCGCTTCGACCCTCGACACCTCCGCGCGGACCCCGCTGAAGGGATGGCTCGCCGTCCTCGCGGTGACATTGGGGATCTTCTCCCTCGTCACCACGGAGATCCTGCCGATCGGCCTCCTGACCCCGATCGGCGACGACTTCCGGATCACGCCGGGGACGGCGGGCCTGACCATGACCCTGCCCGGATTCCTCGCCGCGCTCGCCGCCCCCGCGGTCACCGTCGCGGCCGGGCGGCTCGACCGCCGGATCCTGCTGTGCGCGCTGATGGTGGTGCTGGCGCTGGCCGACGTCCTCGCGGCGACCGCGCAGGCCTACTGGGCGATGCTCGTCTCGCGAGTCCTGGTCGGGCTGGTGATCGGCGCCTTCTGGGCGATCGGCTCCGGGCTCGCCGAACGGCTCGTCGGCCCTCGGCACGCGGGCAGGGCGACCGCGGTGATCTTCTCCGCCGTGCCACTCGGTTCCGTACTTGGCGTGCCCGCGGGGACGTTCGCCGGCGAGTTGCTCGGCTGGCGAGCGGCGTTCGCGGTGATGACGGTGTTCACGATCGGCGTTCTCGCCGCGCTGGCCCTCTCGCTGCCTCCGCTGCCGTCGCGGGGCGCCACCCGGCTCGGCGTCCTGCGTGAGATGACGCGGGGGCGGGTGACCAGGCTCGGCCTGCTCGTCACGGTCCTGGTCGTGCTCGCCCATTTCGGGACCTACACCTACGTCACGCCGTTCCTGCGCCAGGTGACGCAGGTGGGCCCGGAGCTGATCACCGTCTTCCTGCTCGTCTACGGCACCGCCGGGATCGCCGGCAACTTCGTCGCGGGCGCCGCGATCGCCCGCGATCTCCGGCTGACCTTCCTCGCGGCGGCGGGGTCGATCGGCGTCGCGGCACTCGCGTTGCCGTTTCTCGGTGATTCGAAGCCGGGCGCGCTCGCCCTGTTGGCGGTCTGGGGTTTCGCCTACGGAGCCGTCCCGGTCTGCTCGGGAACCTGGTTCGCGCGAGCGGCACCGCAGGCGCCCGAAGCGGCGTCGGTGCTGTTCACGTCGTCGTTCCAGGCGACCCTCTCGGCGGGGGCGCTCCTCGGCGGGATGGTCGTCGACGCGGTCTCCGTCCCGGCCGTGATGGTCACCGGCGGGGTGATCGCGCTGCTCGCGGCCGCCGTCCTCAGCCGAGCACGGTCAGCGTGACCAGCGCGGTGGTCCCGACCAGGAGGGTGGAGAGCAGACCGAGCAGCAGGGCGCGGCCACCGGTGCGGACGAGCTTGCCGATCCGGACCGCGCAACCCAGGCCGAACAGCGCCCCGGCCAGCAGCAGTGTGCAGGCGATCTTGGCGACGTCGAGCGCGAAACCCGGCACGACGCCGGTGCTGCGCACGGCGGCCATCGCCAGGAAACCGAGGACGAACACCGGGACCAGCGGCGGCCGCTTCCCGTCGGCGGGGCGATGCCGTTCGTGCATCCCGACCGCGGCGACCATCGGGGCCAGCAGGACCACGCGGCTGAGCTTGATCACGATGGCGACCGCGATGGCGGCACCGCCGGCGGGGGTGGCCGCGGCGACGACCTGCGCGACCTCGTGCACGCTGAGCCCGGCCCATTCGCCGATCCGGACCGCGTCGAGCCGCAGCCAGCCGCCGATCAGCGGGACGGCCGCGATGGCGAGCCCGCCGTAGAAGGTGACCAGGGCGACGGCGGTGGCGACATCGGAGTCTTCGCGTTCGACGACGCCTTCCATCGCGGCGATGGCCGACGCGCCGCAGATGGAGAACCCGGTCGCGACCAGCATCGCCAGGCCACGCGGCACGCCGAGGAGCCTCCCGAGGCCGATCGTGCCGAGGAAGGTGACGCCGACCGTGAACACCGCGGCGAGCAGCGTCCCGGGGCCCAGCGCCAGGACCGAGGGGAGCGAGAGCTGAAGGCCCAGGAGCACGACACCGGCGCGAAGCAGCTTCTTGGTGGTTCCGGAGATCGCCTTCCGGGTCTCGTCCGACAACGACGGCAACGAGCCGGCGAGGATGCCGAGCACGACAGCGATGGTGAGCGCGCTGACGACCGGGAACGCGGTGCCGACCAGATACGCGGCGCCCACCCCGGCGCCGGTGACGGCCACCGCGGTCAGGAAGGGCTTCGTCGGTCTCGCGTGCGTGGTGCTCATGGTTCGAGCGTCGTCCGTACGGGGTGACCTTGGTAGCCGGGAATGCGAGGGGTAGGTCATACACTTGGGCTATGACCACACCCGACCTGGACTCCCTGCGCCTGCTGGTGCTCGTGGACGAGCTCGGCAGTATCGGGCAGGCCGCGGCCAGCCTCGGGATCGCGCAGCCGTCGGCGAGCAAACGGCTGTCCACAGTAGAGCGACGGCTGGGACTGGTGCTGGTCGACCGTACGCGGCGCGGTTCCGCGCTCACTCCCGACGGCCGGGTCATCGCGGGCTGGGCGCATCGGGTGCTCTCCGAACTCGATGGTCTGCTCGACGGCGCCGAAGCGCTGCGCACCCAGCACGAGGCACATCTGCGGGTCGCCGCGAGCATGACGCTGGCCGAGTATCTGGTGCCGGGCTGGATCGGCGAGCTCAAACGCCTCGACCCCGGGCTGTACCTCGGACTGGAGGTCACCAACTCCGACCAGGCCGCCGAACTGGCACGGGAGGGCAAGGTCGATCTCGGGTTCGTCGAGTCGCCCGGCGCGTTGCCAGGGCTGTCGTCCCGGCGGGTCGCCACCGATCACCTGGTCCTCGTCGTGCCCGGAAGTCATCCGTGGGCGCGCAAGCGCCGGCCGGTGACCGCGGCCGAACTGGCGATCACGCCGCTCGTGGTCCGCGAACCGGGTTCCGGGACCAGGGAGACCGTGGACGCCGCGTTGCGCAAGGCCGGTGTCGGTCCGGCGAAACCGTTGCTGGAACTGGGTTCCGCCTCCGCGGTCGGCAACGCGGTGATCGCGGGCGCCGGTCCGGCGGTGATCAGCGAACTCGCCATCGTCCGGGATGTCGCCGAAGGCAGGCTCGTCCCGGTCGCGGTCGACGGGGTCGATTTCGGCCGGGAACTGCGCGCGGTGTGGCCCGCCGGGCGACGGCTCGCCGGTCCGGCCGCGGCGCTGCTGAGCATCGCGGTCCGCTCTGCGAAGTCCCGTTGAGTCCTTTCATAAAAGCGGAGTGCCGGACTCCGGGTAACCGGCCGGATCGCGTATCGGAGGCTTTACTCCTCTAGCTCTTGAAAAGCCCGCGTGTAGGGACTCTCCTGGAGGGGTACCAGCTTTTCGAAGGTGTGTCCTCGTGCTGGGAGTCGTCATGACCGCGGTGAAGGCAGCGCCCCGCCCGGACGCCGTCCGCTTCGGCGGGCGAACCCGGGCGCCCAAGGGCAGCGTGTTCCTCAACGTCGTCCGCACCACCGATCACAAGACGATCGGGCTGCTGTACCTCACCACCTCGTTCGGGTTCTTCGTCGCCGGCGGTTTCATGGCGCTGCTGATGCGCGGTGAACTGGGCAGGCCGGGCATGCAGTTCCTGTCGCAGGAGCAGTACAACCAGCTGTTCACCATGCACGGCCTCATCATGCTGCTGCTGTACGCGACACCGAACCTCTTCGCCTTCGCCAACTACATCCTGCCGCTGCAGATCGGGTCCCCGGACGTCGCTTTCCCGAGGCTGAACGCGTTCTCCTACTGGCTCTACCTCTTCGGCGGGCTGATGGTGCTCAGCTCGTTCCTCACCCCGGGTGGCGCGCCCGACTTCGGCTGGACGATGTACACGCCGCTGTCCAACGCCGCGCACACCCCGGGCGTCGGCGCCGATCTGGTGATCATGGGCCTGATCGTGTCCGGACTCGGGACGATCCTCGGTGCGGTCAACATGGTCACCACGATCCTCTGCCTGCGCGCACCCGGAATGACCATGTGGCGGTTGCCGCTGTTCACCTGGAACATCCTGTTCACCACGATCCTGATCCTGGCTGTCTTCCCGATCCTCACCGCGGCGCTGTTCGGCCTGATGGCGGACAGAAGGCTCGGTGCGCACGTCTTCGATCCGGCCAACGGCGGGGCGATCCTGTTCCAGCACCTGTTCTGGTTCTTCGGGCATCCCGAGGTGTACATCGTCGCGTTGCCGTATTTCGGCATCATCACCGAGATCGTCCCGGTGTTCAGCCGGAAACCGCTGTTCGGCTACAAACTCATGGTGTTCGCGACGATCGCGATCACCGCCCTGTCCTTCGCCGTGTGGGCGCACCACATGTTCGCCACCGGTGCGGTGCTGCTGCCGTTCTTCTCCATCATGACCTTCCTCATCGCGGTACCGACCGGGATCAAGTTCTTCAACTGGATCGGCACCATGTGGAAGGGGCAGCTCACCTTCGAATCACCGATGCTGTGGTCGATCGGCTTCATGGTGACGTTCCTGCTCGGCGGGCTGACCGGGATCATCCTCGCCGCGCCACCGCTGGACTTCCACATCCACGACACCTATTTCGTGGTGGCGCATTTCCACTACGTCCTGTTCGGCACCATCGTGTTCGCCACCTTCGCCGGCATCTACTTCTGGTTCCCCAAGATGACCGGGCGGATGCTCGACGAGCGGCTCGCGAAACTCCATTTCTGGACCACCTTCATCGGCTTCCACACGACGTTCCTCGTCCAGCACTGGCTCGGCAACCAAGGCATGCCGCGCCGCTACGCCGACTACCTGAGCAGCGACGGTTTCACCTTGCTGCACACCATTTCCACGATCGGCGCGTTCCTGCTCGGCGCGTCGGTGCTGCCGTTCGTCTGGAACGTCGTGCGCAGCTACCGGTTCGGGGAGGTCGTCGAAGTCGACGACCCGTGGGGACACGGGAACTCCCTGGAATGGGCGACGACCTGTCCGCCGCCCCGGCACAACTTCCACGACCTGCCGAGGATCCGGTCCGAACGGCCCGCGTTCGAACTCCACTACCCCCACATGATCCCCCGGCTGCGCGCCGAGGGGCACACCACCCCGTTCCAGCGCCGCGATCAGCCCACCCCGTCGGAACTGGTGGCGGACAAGGTACTGAAGGACGACACCGCCTGACCGAGGGAATGAGGTACCGCGCATGATCCCCATGGACGTCGAAGGGATGGCAGTCCTGGCTCCGGAAGCGGCGCCGGTGATGTTGCTGCGGGAGCGGGAGGGCGAACGCCGCTGGCTGGCGATCACGATCGGCGGCCCCGAGGCGAGTGCGGTGGCGCTCGCGCAGGAGAAGATCCGGCTGCCCCGTCCCGGCACGATCGAACTGATCGGCCAGGTGGTCGAATCGTTCGGGCACCGGGTCACCGGTGTCCAGGTCACCGCGCTGCGGGACGGCATCTTCTTCGCCGACCTGGTGCTCGATTCCGGGATCCGCGTCTCGGCCCGGCCGAGTGACGCGGTCGCGATCGGCCTGCGGGCCGGAGTCGGGATCGAGGTGGCGGACGCGGTGCTCGAGGTCGCTTCCGTACGGGTCGAGATCATGGGCTCCGGACCCGACGCGGAACTGCCGTCGGTGCCGCCGGACCCGGTCGCGCAGGAGCGGGAGGTCGAGGAGTTCAGGGCGGCGCTGGACAAGATCGTGCCCGAGGACTTCGGGGACTTGCCTCCCGAACCTGGACCTGGCCACTGACCCGTGCAATGAAGGGGCCTTTCATAGCAAATTTTGCTATGAAAGGCCCCTTCATTGCGGTTAAGTACTACTTCTTCGCCAGGCCCTGTTCGATCGCCTCGATGATGCGCGGCCGCATCTCGGCCGCGCTGATGATCGCGTCCACCGAGCCGACCTTCACCGCGCGCTCGATGCTGTGCACGCCGTCGAACTCGGCCGCGACCGCGCCCAGCTTCTCGGACCGCACCGACGACTGGAGCTCCGCCAGTTCCGCGGCCAGCGCGGCGCGTTCGGCACCGGTCGCCCCGCCGACCTTCTCGGTGAGCGATCGCACCCGCGGGTCCGCCGCCGTCCGCGCGTTGACCTCACCGGCGAACACGACCGCCGCGGCGGGCGCGCCACCGAGCACGGAGGCGAACGAGCCTTCCAACGCCAGCACCGTCATGTTCGGGTTCAGCGCCTTCGAGAACACCACGAACGCGCCACCGTGGTACCGCGAGATCACGGTGAACACGATCGGGCCTTCGAAGTTGACGATCGCCCGGCCGATCTCCGCGCCGTACTCCAGTTGCAGCTTCCGCATCGACTCCGGCGAACCGTCGAAACCGGACAGGTTCGCCAGCACCACGAGCGGCCGGTTGCCGCTGGCCGCGTTGATCGCCCGCGCCGCCTTCTTCGACGACCGCGGGAACAGGGTGCCCGCGGTGTAGGTGTCCGGTCCGTCGGTGGGCGGGAAGCCGCGGCGCGGCACCGAACGCGACTCGATCCCGAGCAGGCACACCGGCCGCCCGCCGAGGTGCACGTCCTGCACGGCCGCGGTCTCCGCGTCCGCCATTCCCGGCCAGCGCTCCAGCACCGGGTGGTCCTGATCCGACAGCGCGCGCATCACGGTGCGGATGTCGAACGGCTTCTTGCGGTCGGGGTTGGCCTCCCGCGAGAAGATCTGGCCGACCGTGGTGAAGTCGCTGTCGACGGCCGCGTGCGGGAACGACGAGACGTCCCGGTCGATCGGGTCGTTCGTGACCGCCTTGCGGGGACCGGATTCGCCCGGCGCCACGTAGGTGTGGTCGTAGTGCGACATCAGCACGTCCCGCGCCGCGGCGAGGTTCGGCGCCCAGTACTGCGCCTGGCCGTTCGGGCCCATGACACGGTCGTAGCCGCCGATGCCGAAGTTGTCCTCCGCCGAGACACCGCCGGAGAAGTCGAGCGACTGCTTGCCGGTCAGCACCATCGCGGAATCCGGCGTCATCACCAGGATTCCCTTGGTGTGCATGAGCATCGTCGCTTCGGCGTTCCAGTACGGCTGGGCGCCGACGTTGATCCCGGCGACCACGATGTTGATCTCGCCGCCGTTCTGGGTGAAGTGCACGATCCGCTTGAGCGCGGCCGCGACCCAGTCCATGTTCTCGGTGCCGGACTCCATCGAGATCCGGGCACCTGCCGAGAGCGCGTACCACTCCAGCGGGACCCGCAGCCGCTCGGCGAGATCCAGCGCCGCGATCACCCGCGAGCACTCCGGCTCCGACAGCGCGCCGAGCGCCTTCGTCGGGTCGCCCAGCAGCACGACGCGCTGGACGCCCTCGGGGTAACGCTCGGTCGGCGTGGTGACCACACCGGCGACGATCGCCGCCTTGTTGCGCCCCTTCTTCCGGTCGACCGGAACCAACGTATTGGTGTCGTCCATGTCGTACTCGGTGAACGAGCCGAGCATCTCGGTCAGCTCGTACGGGTACACCGTGTCGCGGCGGCGGGCGCGCAGGACGTTCTGGCGGTAGTCGTCGAGCGGGAGGATCGGCTCGGTGACGGGTTCGGACACCGACATCTGCACGCCACCGCTGACGTCGTAGCCGATCCGCACGGCGACCTCGTTGACCTCACCGGTCGCGCGGTCACGCTGCCTGCCGAGGAACTGGACCTCTTCGAGACCCGCGCCCGCCGTCGACGGCTGCACACGCTGGGCGACCGTGTCCAGCTCTTCGCCGGTGAGCTCACTGGTCGGCCACACGTACAGCATGATCCGGTTGGTGTCGAAACGCTTCCTCGGCGGAAGCTTCGCCTGCACCCCGCGGATCGCGTCGAGGCAGCCCGCCAGCGTGCCTTCGACCGCGGGCAGGGCCAGCAGCTTGCCGTCGTTGTCCCGCAACGGGGTCAGGTCACGGACCTGGGCGAGCGCGACCAGCCGCTGATCGGACGGGTTCATCGGCGAGACGCACTTGAACAGGTAGACGTCCTCGTCGCCGGACGGCAACCGGGTGAGGTCGAAGTTCGCCAGCCGCTGCAACTGCATCCGCTGCGCGATCAGCGGGTGCAGGCCGCGGATCAGCCGCTCTTCGCTGAACCCGGTCGAGGACGGGCGGAAGGTGAAGTGGTGGTGCATCACCGCGCCGCCGTGTCCGGCGACCGTGGTGGTGATCCGCCGGACGCGGCTGGGCAGCGACCCGGCCACGAGGACCTCGCGCAGCCCGGCCGCCATCGCGTCGTCGTCGGCCGACTCGTCGTCCCACGTCAGGTAGAGGTCCGCCTCGACGTCGGTGTCGGCGGGCAGTTTCGCGGCGAGATCGGCGACCGCCTCGATCGCCCCTGGCAGCCCGGCGCGGTCGACGGCGGTGGTCGCCATGTGGAACCGCTCGTTCTCGTCGGTGTAGTCACCGGTGACGAAGGTGCAGCCGCCGACGGTGACCTGCTGGACACCGGTGAGCGCGCGGTTGCCGTAGTAGCGGCGGCTCAGCACCTCCAGCAGCGGGGTGTGATCGGTGCCGGGGCGGCCGATCCGCTGCCCGAGCAGGCGCACCAGCGGTTGCGCGCTGGCCAGCATGCTCGCGATCCGCTCGGCGCGGTCCGGAGAATCCGGATGCCGGTCGAGGTGGCTCAGGTGTTTGCGGACCTCGCTGTACACCTCGGCGCGGGTGCGGCGGAGCAGTGGCTGGGCGAACCAGCGGAACACCACGCTGCGCGCCAGGTCGCCGACCACCGGGAAACGGAGCTGGGTGGCGGCGATGAGCGCCTCCAGCGCCTTGCCCGCCGGCTCGCGCATCGACTCGAAAGGCTGCGGCTCGGTGAGCCACTGCCGCAGCAACGCGGTGACGATCGCGACGTCGGACGAGGTCCGCTGCTGGGCGAGGAAGATACGGAAGACCGCCTCCTCCAGTTCCGGCGTCCGCTCCAGATCCTCGATGCCGTAGTGCGCCAGCACCTTCTTGAGCTTGTTCTGGAACGACTCGGACAGGCCGGCGCGTTCGACATCGAGGCTCTGCAGGTAGGCGTGGAAGAACTCGCGGGAGCTGTGCACCCGGGTGTCCGTCTTTACCTCCTCGCGTGCCGGCTTGTTGCGCATCAGCTCGGACAGGTCGGCGAAGACGGTCAGCAGTTCGACCTCGCCCTCCAGCGGGCGGTCGCCGTTGTCCTCCAGTTCGGCACGGGCGGCCAGGTACGCGCTGAGCGTGCGGCGTTCGTCGTGCGGGCCGTCGTCGAAGCCGAGCAGGAGGCTGCGCAGATCCTGCTGTCCCCGCGTGATCCGCTGCGCGGCCGACGTTCCGCCCGGTTCGGCGGGCAGCTCGATCTCGACACTGCCCTTGTCCTCGGCGACCTCGGCGCCTTCCTCCGCCAGCGGCTCGAGCCGCAGCAGGGGAGCGCCGGTCTCGACCTGGCTGCCGACCGAGACGACGCACTCACGCAGCTTCGCGCGGAACGGCGCGCGGAGCACCGTCTCCATCTTCATGCTTTCCAGCACCAGTACGGGCGCGCCTGCCTCGACCTCCGCGCCGACCTCCAGCGGCGTCGCGACGACGAGCGCGGGCGCGGGGGAGCGGACGACGCCGCCCTCGTCCCGGCTGACGCGGTGGGTGACGCCGTCGACCTCGATCAGGTGGATCGGCCCGTGCGTGCCGGTGACGAGGCGGAACCGGGTGCCGTTGACGGTGATCTGGCCGGTGTGCTCGTCGAACCGGTCGACCTCGACGTCGGCGGGGTGGATGTCGCCGCCGCCCGCCGAGACACCGACGCGGAACCGGCGGTGGCCGATCCGGGCGACACTCACGCGGTACGCGGCGCCGCGCAGCTTGAGGTCGAGCGGACGGCCGCTCTCGTGCTGAACCTGCGGGCGGCCACCGTGTGCGGTGGAGAGAAGTCGTTGGCGCTCAACGGCTTCCTCGTCTTCGTAGGCCTCGATCGCGGCGGCCGCGAGCGCGATCGCCGAGTGGCGATGCGTGACCAGCTTGCCTTCGCCGCGAACCCGGTCGATCCAGCCGGTGTCGGCGGAACCGTCGATCACCTCGGGCTGGTCGAGCAGGTCGAGCACGAAACTCTTGTTGGTGGCGCCGCCCTCGATGATGACCGTGGTCTGCGCCATCGCGCGGCGCAGCCGGCCGAGCGCCTCGTCACGGTCGCGGCCGTAGGCGATGATCTTCGCGATCATCGAGTCGAAGTCGGCCGGGATCGTGTCGCCTTCGCTGACCCCGGTGTCGACCCGGATACCGGGGCCGGCGGGCAGGTCCAGACGCGCGATGCGGCCGGGCGACGGCGCGAAGTCGCGATCCGGGTCCTCGGCGTTGAGCCGTGCCTCGACAGCGTGACCGGATTCGGCGGGCTGGGGGCCTTCGAGCTTGCCGCCGGCGGCGACGTGCAGCTGGGCCTTGACCAGGTCCATGCCGGTGGTCAGCTCGGTGATCGGGTGCTCGACCTGAAGGCGGGTGTTCACCTCGAGGAAGGCGAACAGCTTGTCGCCGGGGTGGTAGAGGAACTCCACCGTCCCGGCGCCGCTGTAGCCGACCGCGAGCGCGAGCCGCTCGGCGGACCGCTTGAGCTCGTCGGCCTGCTCGAGGCTGAGTACGGGGGAGGCGGACTCCTCGATGATCTTCTGGTTGCGCCGCTGCACCGAACAGTCGCGGACGCCGAGCGCCCACGCGGTGCCCTGGCCGTCGGCGATGACCTGGACCTCGACGTGCCGGGCGCCGGTGACCAGACGCTCCAGGAACACGACGCCGCTGCCGAAGGCGCGCTCGGCCTCCAGGCTGGTGCGCTCGTAGGCGTCCTCGAGCTCGTCCGCGGAGGTGATCACGCGGATACCGCGGCCGCCACCGCCCGCGGTCGCCTTGAGCATCAGCGGGTAGCCGATCTCGTCGGCGGCCTTGATGGCGGCGTCGAGATCCGCCACGGCACCGCGGCTCCACGGCGCCACCGGCACACCGACCTCTTCGGCGATCAGCTTCGCGCCGATCTTGTCGCCGAGCTTGCGCATCGCGTCCGCACTCGGCCCGATGAAGGTGACACCCAGCCGCTCACACAACTCGGCGAAGGCCGGATCCTCCGCCACGAACCCCCAGCCGACCCAGGCCGCGTCGGCCCCGGTTTCGGTCAACGCCCGCTCCAGCACGGCGAAGTCCAGATACGGACGCGCCGACGCCGGACCCAGGTTGTGGCTGATGTCGGCTTCCCGCACGAACGTCGCCGACCGGTCCGCGTCCGTGTAGAGCGCGACGGTCTCGATCCGCCGTCCGGTCTCCGCCGAGAGCTCGCGGACGGCGTGGATGAGCCGCATCGCGGCTTCTCCGCGGTTGACGATGGCGACACGACTGAACACCGACTGAGCCTCCCAAATGCGCGACACTGTCCCACCGGATCACGCGCGGGGCAGTCTTCTGTACCTGTCTAACAGCCTGCCTCTTACCGGCCGGTACGAGAATGTCGTCGGTGGCGCATGCCGAGGGCCGGGTCTTGTAGGAACCCGCCAAAAAGTGGCCTGGAACACCTCGTCGAGGGGCCCGATGACGTCATGAAGTGGACAACTGGGGGTTCGGCTTGGTAGCCGGGTTCGCGAGGTGTCATCCGGTGTTCACGCCGGTTTCATCGGGTGGGGTTCCCGTCGTTTGGCCGGTGAGGGATGAGTGGCCGGTTTTCGGCTGGTGGTTCCGGGGTCGGGCAGTGGCTGCTCGGGATGCCTCAGGGGTGAATCTCCAGCGTGGGTTTCGGGTGGCGACGTTTGTCCGGGCGTCGCGTCGTCGTTTTCTCTGGCGACGCCCAGGAAGGCCGGATCGGGAGGGTCGAGGAGGCGGTTGCGGGCCATCGTGGTCGGACTCGGGCGAGGCACGTCCAGTCAAGGGGACAGTGGTTCCTCGGGTCGAGGGCGCGGCGACGGTGCGGAAGACAGCCGTTGCCGTTTTCCGGCGATGGTTCAGAACGGTGGTGGTTCGGCGGCCATCCGGGGTTCGTGCAGCGGCGGAGGCGAACTGTCGTAACGCTGCCCTGTCGGTGTGGTGACGGTGAGGGTGCCGTCTGGGGCGAGGGAGTAGGTCCAGCCGGGTTCGTCTTTGAGTCGGTGGTCGCGGCGGCACAGGTCGATCAGTTCATCGGCGTTGGTGTGGCCGCCGAACTGCCACGGCACCACATGATCGAGGTCGCAGGCTTGGGCGGGACGCTGGCAGCCGGGTCTTCGGCACTCACGATCCCGCACCCGCACGAACTCACCCACCCCCGCCGTCGGCCGATACCGATCCCGCCCCAAATCCAGCACCTGCCCCGACAACGGATCCGTGATGATCCGCCGCAACACCGTGTCCGGCCCACCAGCGATCTCCCGCGCCACCGACGCCGGAATACACCCATGCCCAGCCAACTCCGCCGGACCCTCGTTCACACCGAGGTAGGTCGCCAGATCCATGTAGAGGAACACCTCCGCCCGCTCGCTCTCGCCGCCCCGGCCACTGAGCAGGAGGTCGAGGGCGACGTCGGCACGGAGCTGATCCAGCGTGCGGGGTTCGCCGCCGGTCTTGAGGGCGCGTGCCTCCCGATCGATCCGCGTGTAGGCGGCGGCGACCTTCTCCACCGGCCCGTCTTCCACCTCGATCGACGCCACCCCTGCCTCGCCGTGGCGCACCGTGAGGCGGCGGCCCGCCCGAGAATGCTCAGCCCGGCGAGAAGCACCCTCCCGATCCACCGTCATCGCCGCATGACTCGCCGCTTTGCGGATCTGCTCGGAGTTCTTCCCCTCCAGGCGATCCTCCAACAGAGCATCTGCGGCCCGGGCGTCTTCGTCGGAGAGCCACGACGTCGCCGCCGCGACCTTCGCCGCCCCGAACCCATCCACCACCCCACGGTCCATCAACCCGAGTGTCCGCGGCAGCCGGGTGGTCAACGCCTCCGCGGTGGAGACCAGGGTGCCCGCGTGACCGTCCACAACAGACAACGCGAACGCCACCTCCTGCACCACACTCGAAACCCCGCCACGATGCCGCCCCAACCGTCCGATAGCACGGAACCGCACCGCCTCCAACCGTGCGATCCCCACCGACGCCGCCACCGCAACATCCACCACATCCTTATCCCCCAACGAATCCAGCGAACCATTAACCTCCCCCAACACATCCGACTCGGTCATTTCCTTGAGTAGCGCCACAACGGCGTCAGAAGTATCCACACACAGAACGTACAACCGACCACCGACAGTTTTCGATCTCATAGACATCGCTGGCGTTGCCGTTTTCCGGTGACGACGCAAATTGGTTCGGTAGTGGTGCCGCTACTCGCCCAACGGTGGGGCCGGGAAGTCCCATACGCAGGGGGATCTTCCAGCGTCCGGTTCACAGGTGCCACGAGCGTCGCCGTTTTCCGGCGACGACGCAAACCGGCTCGTAGTGCTGCTACTCACCCAAGGTTGGGTAGTCCTGAACGTAAAGGAGATCTCCCGACATCCGTCCCCGTGAGCGTCGCCGTTTTCCGGCAACGAAACAAACCAGCTCAGTAGTAGTGGCGCAACTCGCCCCACAACACGGACCATGGCCGGGAAGTCCCCGTGCACAAGGAAATCCGCACCCCTTGCTCGTCGTTCTCCACTCCGAGCCCGTTGTCGTGAACGGCTTCCTCGCGACATCCGGTGAACCACGCCGGAAGATACGGGCCCACGACGACCACGGGTCCGACAGCCTCAGCGGGCGGCGGCCCCCAGTCCGCATAGGACATGTGTCCCGAGTGGACAGTGGGAAGCCCGTAGTACTCCAAGGCCCCGGCTTGCCCGTAGTTCCGCGTGAAGATCACCGCGGTGGATCGCTGCTCGGCGGGGATCCGTGACCAGACCTGCGTGACCGTCGAAGCCAGCTCCGGCCAGCCTGCCTGCTCGCCTTGTTCTTTGTTCACCACCAAAACCGGCGCCAGCGCGGACACTGGCAGCAAGGGCAGTCCGACGACGAGGGAGACGGCCGCGCCGACGAAAGCCAGCGCGGCAGCGAGAGCGCGGCGCCAGGTGCGGTCGAGCAGGCGCAGGCAGGGTTCGGCGCCGGCGGCCGCGAGCAGTAACAGAAAGGGTGCCGAGTAGTACGGTTTTCCGCCCAGTACCAGCAAGATCACGCACAACACCGGATAGGCCAAGGCCAACGAGCGAGCCCAGCGCAAATCCGGATCGCGCCAGAGCCGGAGGGCGCCGGCGACCCAGACCGGCACGACCACGGGGGAGAGATAGAGCAGCTGCATCGGCACGAACAGGATCCGGTTCTCCGCACCGTCGTCCTCGCTGATACCGGAAGCCACGGTCAGCAAAGGGAAACCGTGGGCCGCCTGCCAGATCAGTCCCGGTGCGGCCAGCGCCAGCGCCAGTAGAATCCCGGCGGGAAGCCAACCGCTGCGGAAGATCTTCCGCGGGCCGACGGCGAGGAGCGCCAGGCCGATCGAGGCGACCATCAGCAGGACGAGCCATTTGGCCGCCAGCCCGACGCCGACGTCGTCGACGATCGCGAGCCACCACCGTCCGTCGCCGGTGCGGAGAAGGCGCAGCACCACCAGGCCGAGCGCGCTCCAGACCAGCATGTCGACGGTGGCCGTCGACAGCATGTGCCCGTCGACCACGACGAACGCGGCCAACGCGGTCATCGCGGCGGTGAGGACCTGCGCGCCCCGGCCACCGCCGAACTCGCGGGCGACCAGTGCCAGCAGGACCACCGTCGCGGCGGCGCACAACGTGGCGGCCACGCGCAGACCGGCAGGAGTGGCGCCGAAGACGTCCGTGGAGATCCTCGCGAGAAAGGGTGTCAGCGACGGCTGGTCGACATAGCCCCAAGCGAGCCGCTTTCCGGCGGCGAGAAAGTACAGCTCGTCCCGGTGGAAGCCGTACCGGCCCGACACCAGGGTCAACACCAGGACCTGTATCGCGACGACCAGACCTACCGGACCCCGAGCGAATCGCTCCATCGCGCCTCCCCAGCCGAGGGGGAGCCTACTGCGTGGGAGGGGCGAGCTCGACGCGGTTGCGGCCACCTTGTTTCGCTCGATACAGCGCGGTGTCCGTGGCGACGAGAAGGTCGTCGACGCTGGTGATGTTGGCCGCCGGGTACAGCGCTCCGCCGATCGACACCGTCAGATCCGTGAGCACGGTGTCGCGATCGGGCAGCGCGACCGAGACCACCGCCACCTGGTGCCGGATCCGTTCGGCCACTTGGCGCAGCGTCTCCTCGCCGTGGATGTCCGGGATGACGATCGCGAACTCCTCGCCGCCCCACCGCCCGCAGACGTCCTGCTCGCGGATCTCGGCGCGCAGCGCGTCGCCGACCGCGCGCAGGACGAGGTCGCCGTTGGGATGCCCGTAGGTGTCGTTGATCGTCTTGAAGTTGTCGAGGTCGAGGAACAACACGCCGAGGTTGCGGCCGGCGCGCGTCCGGCCGAGGTGCTCTTCGGCCAGCTGACGCCACCGGCGTTTCGTGACGAGGCCGGTGGTGGCGTCGGTGTGCGCGTCGCGCCGGTACTGCGTCAGCAGCAGCCCGCGGTGCAGCGCGACCAGCGCGATGACGACCCCGACGAGGACCAGCGGGTTGGCCTGCACGAGGACGACGGCCGTCACGAGACCGAGGCCGAGCGCGCCCGCCTCCAGGATCTGGTCGCCGAAGCCGGAGAACAGTTCGCCGATCGACTTGGGCGGCGAGGAGAGCGCGATCGCGATCATCACCAGCACGGTGTTGATCGCCCAGCGCAGGGCCGCGGCCACGATGATGACGGCGAGATCGCCCAGCCCGGCGAGCAGCCCGGAGTCGGGCGAACCGGGGTAGTGGCGCATGCCGAGGCTGAGGACGACGACGGCGGCCTGCGTGCCGCAGAGCACCGTCGCGGCGGAAAAGATCCACCGATGGGGGAGTACCGGCCGTTGGTGTGGCCAGATCCGCAGCCATGCGATGGTGTAGGTCACCACGACCATCGCGGCGGCGAGTACCGGAGGCAGCGCGATGACGGCGGCGACGCTCCAGACCGCCTTGGTGTCGACGTAGGCGACCGACGGGGCCCTGTCGTACTCCCGTTGGCGTTCGATCTGCCGGGTGCCCTCGATCGCGATGGCCGCGCACAGCGTCAGGACGCCGAATCGGACGAGGTCGGTACCGGTCACCGGGACCAGCCGGGCCGTGGCGGCGGTCGAGAGGACTGCGATGAGATTCACGACCAGGACGTAGGAACGCACAGGTCGCGGCAGGCTCCACAGGTGCCAGGCCCTGAGCCGCCGCCGCGCGCCGCCGAGTCGTCCGTCCACGCACCCTCTTCCGTCGGTGATCTACACCGTAATCGAACCGGGACGGCGACGACCGCGTTGTCTCCGACGATAAGACACACGGCCGCGAATTCCCCCGGACAGCCCAACCAAACCGAGGGAGGTGCACCGATGCAGGACAACAACTGGTGAGTGTTTTGCCGGATAAATCGCTATTTCGCGGGAGGTGAACGACGTGCGGGACAACAACTGGACCTGAGTGATCCGGCCCACAAGAGCGTGCGGCTCCACGAAAGGAGGTGAACGTAATGCGTGACAACAACTGGACGACCCGTCGTGACAACAACTGGACGTGATGTGTCAGGAACCGTGCTCGCCAACGGGTGTCGTCCCGCCGGCCGGACCCGCGGGATCTTCGGATTCCTCCGGGCCGCGGCGGGACGACACCGCCCGTGACCAGCCCGCCCCGGCGACGCACGCGGCGGCCACGCCCGCGCCCGCCGCGACGGTGACCACGGTGGTCGGCGCGACGAGCTGGGCCAACAGCCCGGCCGCCGCGATCCCGGCCGCCTGAGCCGCCCGCAACGCCGCTATCGCGACCCCGATCACCTGGCCGCGATGGGCGGCCGGCGCGGCGAGGCTGTACTGCGTCTGAGTGATCATGTCGTGCGCGGAGAACACCCCCGAGAGCGTCCACAGCACGACGATCGTGACCAGGCCCGGCGCCCAGCCGGTCGGGATCAGCACCAGGCTGCTCGCCACCGTCAACGCGCCCAGCACCTTGACCTGCCGTTCCCGCGGGATCCGGCTCAGCAGGATCCCGCCGAGCACCGAACCGACCGGGTTCGCGGCCAGCAGCCACGGCAGCGCGTCCGCGCCGCCCAGTTCGGCGGCGACCGGGACGGCGAGGCCTTCGGGTACGACGTAGAAACCGCAGCAGCAGGCGATGAGCAGCAGCCAGCGCAGCTTACGGTCGCGCGCCACCAGACGGCAGCCCGCGATCAGGGACGGGCGCTTGTGATGGCTCGGTGCCGACGGTGGGAACCGTTCGAGCCCGAAGTGGAGCATGAGCGCGGAAAGCGCGAACGTGCCCGCGTCGATCAGCAGCGCGCCGGGTACGCCGAGGCTGGTGACGACTGCGGCTCCCGCGCCGAAGCCGACCACGAGCCCGGCTTGGTAGGTGGAGGAGATGACGGCCTGTCCGACGACCAGCCGGTCCGGATCGAGCAGGTCCGGCAGCATCGCCTGTCGGGCCGCGTGGAACGGCCCGGCCATGAGCTGCACGACGAACAACAGCGCGGCCGCGGCGGGCAACGGCAGACCGGGCACCGCCATCAGCGCGATCAGGACCGCCCGGCCGACATCGGTCACCACCATCACGGTGCGCCGCGAGAACCGGTCCGCGATGCCGCCCAGCGCGCCGCCGAGGAGATCGGGCACGAACGTCAGCGCGTACGCGGCCGAAGCCCAGCCCGCCGAGGACGTCCGGTCGAACACCAGCACCGTGAGGGCGACCCTGGCCAGCTGGTCACCGGCGACCGAGAGCAGATGCGCGAGCCAGATCCGGCGGAATCCGGCGACCGCGAAGACGCTGCGGAACGACGCCGCCCGTGCTGGCATGCGCTTCAGGCTGTCGTGAGGCGGCCACTTTGCGCAACCCTCGAGAAAAATCCGGCCGCCGTGTCGAACCACCGAGGGCCCGTTCGACGTGTGGGTAAGAGAAGGAACGGAGAATCCGATGTCGCATTCACTGGGCCCGCTGGCGAACAACCTGGCCGCCTACGCCATCTACTCGACCGCGCAGACCGAGATGCGCCACGCCTACAAGCTGATCGAGGCGGGCGACTACCTCGGCGCCGCCGCGGAGATCGATTCCGCCGCGCACGCCGCCGAGGTGCTCGCCCGCGCGACCTCCGCACTGGACGCCGAGCGTTCGGAACGATGGCTCAGAGTCGTCGCCGCCCGAAGGCGGTTCGCCGAACAGGCCCGCGTGCGCGCCTCGGACACCGCGCTGGCCCTTGCCGCTTAACGGAAAGCGCGTCGATAAGTGCCGGGGCTGACGCCGGTCGTGCGCTTGAACCGGTCGCGGAACGCGGTGGGCGAACCGAAACCGACTTCGGCGCCGATCCGTTCGACGGCGTACTGGGTGGTCTCCAGCAGATGTTGTGCCTGCCGGACACGCGTCCGGTGCAGCCACTGCAACGGTGTCGTCCCCGTCTGTTCACGGAAGTGCCGGATGAGCGTGCGCGTACTCATCCCCGCGTGTGCGGCGATGTCGGCCAGTGTCAGCTCGCGCGCGAGGTTTTCCTGCATCCAGAGCAAAGTGGGTTCCAGCGCCGAGCCGCGGGGAGCGGGAGGATGCCGCAACGCGATGAATTGTGCCTGTCCGCCTTCGCGTTCCAGCGCCATCACGGAAAGGCGGGCGGCATCGGCCGCGATCGCGGAGCCGTGGTCCCGGCGGATCAGGTGCAGGCACAGGTCCAGGCCCGCGGCGGCGCCCGCCGACGTCAGGATCTGCCCGTTGTCGACGTAGAGCACGTCCGGATCGACGTCGACCTCCGGGTACGCGGCGGCCAAAGTCTCGGCGGCGACCCAGTGGGTGGTGGCGCGAAGCCCGTCGAGCAGGCCCGCGGCGGCGAGGATGAAGGTCCCGGAACAGATCGAGGCGATCCGCGTACCTCTTTCGGCGGCCGAGGTGAGCGCGTCGTGGACGGCTTCCGGCAACGGTCCGGTGGGGTCGGCGGTGCCGGGGACGATGATCGTGTCGGCTTCGCGCAGCGCCTCCAGCCCCCACGGGGCGCGCAGAGTGAAGTGCCCCGCGTCGACGTCCGGCTGTTCGGCGCAGACGATGACCCGATAGCCCGCGCTCCCGTCGGCGAGCCGCGTCCTGGTGAAGACCTCGATCGGTGTCGAGAGGTCGAACGGGATCACCTTGTCCAGCGCGAGGACGGCGACGGTGTACATGACCGCAACCTACCCGCCCGGTGGCGAGATCCCGTTGGAAGGCGTCGTTCGCGCCACTGGGACCGGGCTCCGCCCGCTTCTAGCGTCGAACCATGATGATCATCGCGCCGATTCTCGTCGGCCTCCTCTACGTCGTGCTGATGTCGCTGATCCACGAGCCACATCGCCGCCGTTTCAACGCGGTCATGGTGGCGGGCGCCGGAGCCGCCTATCTGAGCGGAGGCGGCCTCGGGATCTGGGAGTTCGCGTTCACCGCCGTCGTGACCTATGTGGCTTACCGCGGCCTCGAGTCCTGGACGTTCATCGGTATCGCCTGGCTGCTGCACACCGGCTGGGACGTCGTGCATCACCTCAAGGGCGCCCCGATCATCCCGTTCGCCGGGCATTCTTCGTTCGGCTGCGCGATCTGCGATCCGGTGATCGCGATCTGGTGTTTCGCGGGCGGGCGATCGGTGACGGATTTCTTTCGCGCCCGTGTCGGTTCCCGTCGTTCGCGTTCGTCGGTGGGGTGAAGGACCGAACGAAGGGATAGCGAGATGACCGTGATCGTTGCGGGCAAGGTGTACGTCGACCCGGAGGAGCGGGACCGGTACGTGGCCGGGCACCAGGTGATCGTCGAGAAGGCGCGGGCCCACCCCGGATGTCTCGACGTGGTGATCTCGGCGGACACGCTCGAGCCAGGCCGGGTGAACATCTTCGAGTACTGGGAGTCGGAGGAGGTGCTGAACGCGTGGCGCGCGATCTCGCCGAGGCCGACGTATTCCGCCGAGATCCTGGACGGGGAGGTCTTCAAGCACCGGGTTTCCCGCTCCGGACCGCCGTTCGACTGATCGGGCGGCTTGGCCCGTGGGCCGTTCGATGCGAACATACGTTCTATGACGCCCGAGGGTCCTATCCTGCACGCCGACCTGGATTCGTTCTACGCGTCGGTCGAGCAGCGTGACGACCCGAGCCTGCGCGGACGTCCGGTCATCGTCGGCGGGGGCGTCGTCCTGGCGGCCAGTTACGAGGCCAAGGCGTACGGCGTCCGCACGGCGATGGGCGGCGGCCAGGCGCGGCGGCTGTGCCCGCACGCGATCGTGGTCCCGCCTCGGATGCGCGCGTATTCCGAGGCGAGCAAGGCGGTCTTCGAGGTCTTCGGCAACACGACGCCGCTGGTGGAAGGCATCTCGATCGACGAGGCCTTCCTCGACGTCGGCGGGCTGCTGAAGATCGCGGGCACGCCGAGCCGGATCGCCGCGAAGCTGCGGAAGGACGTCCTGGAGCAGGTCGGCCTGCCGATCACCGTCGGCGTCGCGAGGACGAAGTTCCTCGCGAAGGTGGCCAGCGGCGTCGCGAAACCCGACGGTCTCCTCGTCGTGCCGCACGACAAGGAGCTGGAGTTCCTGCATCCGCTCCCGGTCGAGCGGTTGTGGGGCGTGGGCAAGGTGACGGCGCAGAAGCTCCGCGAGCGCGGCGTGACGACGGTCGGGCAGATGGAAGGCTTCGGGGAGAAGGAACTCGTCCGGATGCTCGGCCGCGGCGTCGGCGCCCACCTGCACGCCCTGTCCCACAACGACGACCCCCGGCGCGTGCAGACCGGCCGCCGTCGCCGCTCGATCGGGGCGCAGCGCGCGCTCGGCAGCAGGCCGCGTTCGCCCGCGGAACTCGACGCGACGCTGCTGACGCTGGCCGATCGCCTGTCCCGCCGTCTGCGTTCGGCGCACCGGGTGTGCCGCACCGTCGTGCTGCGGATGCGGTTCGGCGATTTCACCAAAGCGACGCGTTCGCACACCCTGCTGGAGGCGACCGAACAGACCGGTGCGGTCGTCGCGGCGGCCCGTGGCCTGCTCGCCGCGGCGAGACCGCTGATCGACGAACGCGGGCTCACGCTGATCGGGCTCGCGCTCACGAACCTGTCGAAGGACGACGCCATCCAGCTGGCCTTGCCGTTCGGGGCGAAGCCGAGGGACCAGCTCGACGCGACGCTCGACACCGTCCGGGACCGGTTCGGCTCGAAGTCCATCACGCGCGCGGTGCATCTCGGGCAGGCCGAGGAGCCGTGGGTGCCGCTCCTGCCGGACTGAACCCCGTCGCTAGGGTGTCCCGGTGGCGGAAGTCGAGATCTACACCGATGGTGCGTGCAGCGGGAATCCCGGTCCCGGCGGCTGGGGCGCGCTGCTGCGGTACGGCACGGTCGAGAAGGAGATCTACGGCGGGGATCCCGGGCCGACCACGAACAACCGGATGGAACTGACCGCGCCCATCGAGGCGCTGGAAAGCCTGAAGCGCCGGGTCGCGGTCGACATCTACACCGACAGCACCTACGTCCGGAACGGCATCACCAGCTGGGTGCGGAACTGGAAGAACAACGGCTGGATGACCTCGGCCAAGACACCGGTCAAGAACGCCGATCTGTGGCGCCGTCTCGACGAAGCCGCTTCGAAGCACGACGTCGAATGGCACTGGGTCAAGGGCCACGCCGGGCATCCGGAGAACGAGCGAGCGGACCGGCTCGCCGTCAAAGGCGTGGAAGAGGTCGTGGGGCGACCCGTGATCCAGCCCGGCGAGCGGTCCGCTCCGCGGCGCTAGCAGCTGACGTTGACCTTCGCGCCCTTGGCGAAGGAGACGTGCACGTGGTCCATGTGGTTGGCGGTCGCGCCGCCGCGGTCCTCCATGGTGTCCCAGCCGCTGCCGTCGTTGTAGCGCTGGCGCCAGATGACGTAGGTGACGCCGAAGTCCTTCTGGTTGGCCAGGAGGTACTCGGCGATGGCGTTGCCGGTGGCGGTGTCCACCATGAAGTCCAGCGCGAGGCCGGAGGGGTGGTCGCTGGCGTTCGCCCGGCCGGCGACGCCGCCGACGTTCTTGACGCCGAACTTCGCCTTGACGTGGTTTCCGACCTGGGCCACATGCGGCTTGGTGCCGGCGAGGTCGGTCGAACACGCCGTCGCGGCGGGCACGGTCTTCTTGACCGGCGCGGGGGCCTTGGTCGACGTCGTCGGCTTCGGGGGAGCCGAGGAGGTCGACGGCGGCGGGGTCGTCGTGCTGGAGGAGGGCGGGGTGCTGCTGGTCGACGGCGGGGGAGTCACGCTGGAGACCGGGGGAGCCTGCAGCGCGAGCGCGGCACTTGCCGCTTCGACGTCAGGGGAACCTGCGGTGGTCAGCCACATCGACGCCGGGAGCGCCGTGGCGACCGCTGCCGCGATACCCGCGGGGAGCTTCCACTGCGGAGCCTTGTTCTTGCGATGTCTGCCGGCCATTTCTCTGATCACTCACCACTTCGGGGACGGGAACTCGCGTCGGGGGCCGCGAGCTCCGGGCAACATTACGAAAAGGACACGGCAATGTCACGCCCGAGTGTGTTCGCCCACAGTTACCTTGATCGTTGAACCAAAAGAGGCTCACAGCCGTACCGACACAAGAAGTGCTTTTATGTGACCACCGTGAGTGACGAAGTCAGTCCGCTTTGCAGGACTGGAAGTACATGTCCCCGTCCGGCGAGGTCACGTTCACTCCCGAGGAGCTCGGAGTCCGCGTGGTCGCCGCCGAGGCCGCGATCGTGGTGCAGACCAGCTGGTTGATGGCCTGATTCGACAGTTTTCGCATACTGAACGGCAGCACGATGGCGGTCGGATCGCCCGAGTACACCTCGACCCGCCCCACCTCCGCCGGGACGAACGTGGTGAGCCCCTGCGCGGCTTCCCGCTCCGTCGGTCCCTTCAGCAGCATCGTGAGCGCGCCTTCGGGTGACATGAAACCTTCGGTGGGCCGCGTCACCGGGATGACCCGGCCGTCGGAGACGAAGTACAGCGTCAGACCGTTGCCCACGTTCGGCCCCGTGGTGGCGCGGATCGACGGCCCCGGCCCGGCCGGGACGACGCCGGTCGGCTGGACGCCGCAGGCCGCCACCAGCGCCGCGGCCGCGAGCGCGGCCAGCGCCCGGATCCTCCTCATCGCGTCCCTCCTTCGGTCCGGTGCGGCAGGCGCAGGACGAACCGGGCGCCGTGCCCGGTGTCGGCGGCGGTGAGGTCACCGCCGTGCAGGCGGGCGTTCTCCAGCGCGATCGCCAGTCCCAGCCCGCTGCCCTCGGAGCGGGCGCGGGCGGTGTCGGCCTTGGTGAACCGGTCGAACACATGCGGCAGGACCTCGGGATCGATCCCCGGCCCGTGATCTTCGACCTCCAGCGTGACGCCGTCGTCGCCGGCGCGCAGGCGGACTTCGACCGGGGCCGCGCCGTGCCGGAACGCGTTGCCGACGAGGTTGGCCACGATCAAGTCGAGCCGCCGCCGGTCCACCCGGGCGAGAACGCCTTCCGGCAGGTCGGTGACCAGGTCTTCGCCGTCGCGCCAGCCGCGCGCGTCGAGGCTGTCCCGGATCGCCGTCGCGAGATCCCATTCGTCGAGCACGAGTTCGGCGCGGCCCGCGTCGAACCGGGAGATCTCCACCAGGTCCTGGACGAGCCGGGTCAGCCTGCGGGTCTCGCCCGAGACCAGCCGCGCCGCGACGGCGGTGTCCGGCGGCAGCGTCTCCGCGTCCTCGTCCAGGACATCGGTGACCGCGTTCATCGCCGCGAGCGGTGTGCGGAGCTCGTGCGAGACGTCGGCGACGAACCGGCGCGCGTCGGCCTCCATGGCTTTCAGCTCGCCGACCGTACGTTCCAGCTCGGCGGCGGTGTTGTTGAACGTGGTGACCAGTTCGGCCAGCTCGTCGGATCCCTTGGCGGGCAGCCGGACGTCGAGCCTGCCTTCGCCGAGCTGGGCGGCGGCGGTGTTGAGCGCCCGGACGGGCCGCAGCACCTGTCTCGCCGCGAGCAGGGCGAGCGCGGCGGCCAGCGGCAGCACCAGCGCGGCCGTCTGCCAGGCGGATCTCGCGAGTTCTTCGATGGCCTTTTGCTGCTGGACGAGAGAGGTGAGCGAGTACACCTCGACGCCGCTGGGCCCCATCAACCCGTCCGGCTGCCGCACCAGCACCGGCAGGCCGACCAGGAGTTCGGGGATGGGTTCCGGGCTGGCGTCGCGGTTCACCCGCTGGAACTGGATCCGGGTGTTGTTCGCGATGCTCTGCCGCAGCTCGGGAGAGAAGGTGGTCAGATCCGGGCCGTTGACCGACCGCAGGTTCCGGTAGACCGCGACCGCGTTCAACCGCAGGCTGCCCGCGAAGTCGTTGAGCTGTTCCTGTGTCGGCGGCGTGGACAACGGGCGGCTGTAGGCGCTGACCCGGTCCTTCAGCTGGTCCATCGCCGCGTCTTGGACGGATTTGAGGATCGCGTTCCTCGCCGAGACGTAACTGACCCCCGCCGTGGCCGCCGCCCCGATGATCGTCATCGCCGCGAAGGCCAGGATGAGCCGGGGCCGCAGCCCGGAGAGCAGCCTCATGAACGGCCGAATCGGTACCCGAAGCCACGGACGGTCTGGACGTGTTCGGGTTTCGCGGGCACGTCTTCGATCTTCGCGCGCAGCCGCTGGACACAGGCGTCGACCAGCCGCGAGTCGCCGAGGTAGTCGTGATCCCAGACGGCGGAGAGGATCTGCTGGCGGCTGTAGACCTGCCCCGGCGTGCGCGAGAGCTCCAGCAGCAGCTTCAGCTCGGTCGGGGTCAGCGAGACCGGCTCGCCGTTCTTCGTGACCACCAGCCCGGCCCGGTCGATGACCAGACGGCCGTGCCGTTCCCCGCCGGGTTCGTCGTCGTTCGCGGGTTTCTCACTCACCGCGCGCCGCAGCACGGCCCGGATCCGGGCGTCGAGCACGCGGGGTTCGATCGGCTTGGTCACGTAGTCGTCGGCGCCCGCCTCCAGGCCGGCCACGATGTCGAAGTCGTCGCTGCGGGCGGTGAGCATGATGATCGGCACCTCACCGGCCGAGCGGATGCGGCGGCAGGTCTCGAAGCCGTCGATCCCGGGGAGCATCAGGTCCAGCACGACGATGTCGGGCTGGAACACCCGCAGTTTCTCCAGCCCGAGCTCACCGCTCTCGGCGGTGTGGACGGTATGCGCCTGCCGGCGCAGCGCGAGTTCCAGCCCCTCCCGGACGGACGCGTCGTCTTCGATCAAAAGGACACTTGCCACGCCGCCATTATTCGGATGTCGCCGCGCGTGTGCGACTCGGCTCGATCTTGTAGCAGAACCATGACATTGTCCGGACCTCCCGGCTAAACGGCGTGGGGACAGTGAGACGCATGGCCCTACTCACCCACGAAGCGAAGCCGACCCCCGCCCACCGTCCGCTGCCGGGACGGCACGCCGAGCCGAGGCGCACCCTGTCCAGAGCAGTGTTCCAGCTCGCCACCGGACTGGGACTGGCCGCCGCGTTCGTCGTGACCTACGTGCTCTTCGTGCACACGTCGGCCGGGCAGCTCGCGGAAAACGGCGTCGTCCGCAGCGCGCAGTCCGGTCGGTGGTCCACAATGGACTGGTCGGGACCGCTGCGCGATCAGGACATGGTGCTCGTCATCGGCGCCGCCGGGATCGTGCTCGTCGTACTGGCGCTGCTCCGGCGCAAACCCGGCCTTCTGATCCCCGCGCTGAGCGTGCTCGTGCTCCCGCTCGTCGCCGCGCAGTTGCTCAAGCTCTACGTCCTCGTCCGCCCCGAACTGCCCGACGGCGGTCGCGGGCCGGGGCACAACAGTTTCCCGAGCGGACACGTCAGCGCCGCCATGGCCATTCTGATGGCCCTCGCTTTGGTTCTGCCCCAACGGTTTCGCCCGGTGATCGTCGGGATCGGCGGGGTCGCCGTCGCCTGGGTCGCGTCGTCGACCATCGCGCTGGGCTGGCACCGGCTCAGTGACACGGCGGGCGCCTGCCTCCTGGGCGCGTCGTTCGCCTGCCTTCTCGCCGCCTGGCTGACCACCCGGCGCCGAGACCTGCGCCGCACCCCGGCCGCGCTGGTGGCGCTGGCCACGGTGCTGCCCACCGGGATCGTCCTGATCGGCTTCGCGGTGCTGAGCACGGCGACCGACGGCGCCGCCCAGTTCGTCGCCGCGCTGGTGCTGGCCGCGCTCGCCGCGGTGGGCATCGTGCTGGTCGCGCTGTGGCCGTTGCGCGGATCCGCGTTCGAACGGCGGACCGGCGTGGAGACCCGCGTGGTCGACGACCTGCTCGAGACTCGCCTCGTGACCCGCCGCTGACGCGGGCTTCAAGACGTAACTCGCGTGATTGAAGGCGTAACTCACGTGATTGGAGCCGTAACTCACGAGTTACGGCTCCAATCACGTGAGTTACGCGCCTGGACACGCGAGTTACGTCAATCCCGGCGTGAGTCTCCGGCCCTGCTCAAGGGCGACATCGGGGCCCGCGGCGAAGGAGGAACGACGGAAGGCGCCATGACCACGCGGTTGCGCCCGTTCCGTTTCGCTTGGTACATCGCCGAGTCGGCCGCACGGAACAGCTCGCCGTAGTCCGTCGAGTGCTCGGGCGAGAGCCCGACGCCGATCGACACGGTGCAGCCGAGGATCGGTCCCACCGCGCGGGGTTCGTTGGTGGCGTGTCCGCTGGCGAGCTCGGTCAGGCCGGTGATGGCGGTCTTCGCGACGGCCTCCCGGATCCGCTCGGCGATCCGCATCGCCACTTCGCGGGTGGTGTCCGGCAGCAGTACCGCGAACTCCTCGCCACCCCACCGCCCGACGACGTCGGTGGCGCGGGTGTTCTGCCGCAGCACGGCGCTGACGCAGCCGAGCACGATGTCGCCGCCGGAATGCCCGTACTTGTCGTTCCACTGCTTGAAGTGGTCGAGGTCCAGCATCAGGAACGCGGTCGGCCGCCGGTCGGTCTGGTCTTCGAGCAGCCGCAGGGCGGCAGGGGCGTGGAAGGAGTCCTCGGTGAGCAGCCCGGTCTTCCGGTCACGCTGGCTGCGCGCGATCGTGTCCGCGAGCGCCTGCGAGAGCCGGGTCGAGCGCAGCGCGACACCGATCATTACCAGCGGCACCAGTGCGATGTTGACCGCGCCGAGGATCGTGGTGCACGCGGCCAGTTGCAGCGCGTAGACGAAGTCCGCGTTGTCGGCCCAGCTGCCGATCAGCTTCTGCCGCCGCCAGCCGCCCCACGCCAGGCCGCGCGCGATGCTGATCAGGAGGGTTTGCGACGCGAAGTACCAGAGCGCGGCGCCCACCAGCGCGACGGCGGCCATCACGATGTCCTCGGCCCGCTGGGGGAGCGTGCCCGAAGCGAGCCAGGCGTGCAGTGACGTCAGTTCGGTGATCGTGTGCACGCCCAGGATGGACACGGCGTGCGCGGCGGTGGTGAAGAGGAACGTCGTCATCGCCTTGTGCGCGATGGAGTAGCGCTGCACGCGCACCATCAGCAGCAGCACGAGCGACAACGTGGGCGGCAGCAGGACGGCCGCGCTGCCCAGCCAGACGGCGGTCTGGTCGATGTGCTCGCCGCGCCGGTCGTCGGCGCGGCGCTGTTCCTCGGGATGCTGCGTCTGGACGAGATACCAGATCGTGCAGCCGGCGATCACACCGAAACGGACGAGGTCCGTGGCGGTGACGGAGTCCTTGAAACCGCTGTACAGGGCCCAGACGGCGACCGCGATCTCGGTGCCGAGCATCCAGAAGACCGCCGCGGGCGGCAGCCGCCACAGTTCCCATCCCGCCGGATGCCGCAGGGTGTTCCAAGCGCGACCGCGCAGCCGCCAGACGCGGGCGGCGGCGAGGCCGACGGTGTCGGCGAAACCCCGGAGCGAACCGCGCGGGCGCTCCGAGACCGGGTCACGGTCGTGCTCGGTGAACTCGCTGACGAGGGTCACCTCCATCCGTCACACACCGCACCCGCTCGATCTTGCTGGGTCACCACGAGGGGGTGACAGGGGGACCGCGTTGACGATCGCGTGAGACAGGCCGATGCCTGCGTTCGCCGGACGCGATACCGCCACAAGCTGGCATGGTGACTCGTATGCCTGATGCCGCATACGACGACGCCGCGGTCCCCGTGATGTTCGGCCCGGAATTCGACAGGGATCCCTCGCCCGCATACGAATGGCTCCGGGCGAACGCCCCGGCGTTCCGGCTCCCGCTCCCCGGCGACACCTGGACCTGGCTGCTGACCCGGCACGCGGACGTCGTCTCCGCGATGGCCGATCCCCGGTTGTCCAAATGCCCGTCCGTCGCGGCGGAACACTGGCGCAAGGCCAACCTGGGCCTGCCCGCCGACCACCGGCCGTCGCTCATCGGGCATATGAACAACTTCGAGGGCGAGGAGCACGCGCGGCTGCGCAAGGCCTGCGCCGGCGCGTTCGGCCCGCGGCGGTTGCAGCATATGCGCGACCGCACGCATCGGCTCGCGAACGAACTGCTGGACCCGATCCTGGACCGGGGTGAGGGCGACCTCGTCGAGGATTTCGCGTACCCGCTGGGAATCCGCTCGATCTGCGAGCTGATCGGCATCCCGGACACCCTGCTGGACGAGGTCCGCCCGCCGGCGCTGGTGGTCGCCGCCGGCGACGTCACCGACATGGCGTCGATGCTCAAGGCGACCGACGATCTGGACGCGTTGCTCGCCGACGTCGTCGCCCGCAAACGCGCCGAACCCGGGGCGGACCTGATCAGCGACCTGCTCACGCAGGAAGCCGCCGGGAAGCTGACCGACGAAGAGGTCGCCGCGACGGCGTTCCTCTCCCTGATCGCCGGGCACGAGACGACGATCAGCCTCATCGCGTCCACCGCGCTGACCCTCATCACACATCCGGAGGAGGCGGCCCGCGCCCGCGCCGACGGCTCGTATCTGACGCTCGTCATCGAAGAGGTCCTGCGCCGCGACACCCCGCTGCAGAACACCAGCTGGCGGTTCGTCACCGAGCCGATGGAACTCGCCGGGCAGCGGATGGAAGCGGGCGATCCGATCCTGTTGTCGTTGCTGGCGGCCAACCGCGATCCGGAGGTCCACCCCGAACCGCTCGCCTTCCGCCCTGGCGAGCGGCCGGTGCGGCACGTGGCCTTCGGCGTCGGCCCGCATATCTGCATCGGCGCCGCGCTCGCGCGCATGCAGGCGTCCGCGGCCCTGGAGACGCTGTTCGGCCGCGCGCCGTCGATGACGCTGACCGTGCCGGAAGACCGGCTCGTGTGGTGGCCGAGCGCGATCACCCGCGGCCTGCACAACCTGCCGGTGAAGCTCTAGGCCGGAGCTGAAGGCGTTGTTTGCGGAGGGGTCGTGAGTGGCGATTCGGGTTAGAACCCGAATCGCCACTCACGACCCCAGTCGAAAACCGGACATGGCAGCGTAAGCCGAACGGCCACTCAAGCTCTGCCCCTTCGGACAGTCGACGATATCCGGTTCGAATCATCAAGAGCGACACCGACAAGCGGATATTCGACGTTGCCGGGACCCTGGCGCCTAGAACAGGAAGGGGTCCTTCATGTACTTCAACGCGCTCTAAACCGCGCCTTCGAGGCGGCCCCGCAGCACGCTCGCCTTCCGGTCGTCGAGATCCATGACGAGCTGGAGCGCGTCGCGCCAGGCGGTCATGGCCTCATCGGCCCGCCCCCGCGCGGCCAGCGCGCAGCCGCGTTCGTCGAGTGCGTCGGCCTGCCCCCAGACGTCGCCGCAGTTCCGGTAGGCGGTCAGCGCCTGCTCGCAGTACGCGAGCGCCTGGTCCAGATCGCCGAACCGGCGGCTGGTCCTGGCGAGCGGCACCAGCGCGAAACCCATGCCGTGCTGGTCCGCGTCCTTCGCGTACGCCTCGAAGGCGCGGAGGCCGTGGTCGAGAGCGAGGTCGCGTTCGCCGAGATCGCGGTACGCACGGCCGAGGTGGACCCGCGCGGTCGCTTCACCGAGCCGGTAGCCGATCCGCGCGTTCACCTCGACGCTCTTTTCGGCCAGCCGCACGGCTTCGGCGTAGTCCTCCCGCTCGTGCGCGATGTTCCCGAGCCCGACCAGCGCCCAGCCGAGGCTCGGGTTCTCGCCGATCTCATCGGCGATCTCGACGGCTTGGCCGAACAGTTCGTGCGCTCGGTCGAGGTCGCCGCGCCGCCGGTGCGCCTCGGCGAGGTTGATCGCCGACCACGCCAGTCCGCCGAGGTCGTCGCCCGCCTTCGCGGACTCGATCGCGACTTCGTGGCTGGAGATCCACGTCTGCCATGGCCTGCCGAGCAGGTGGTAGTCGAACAGTTCCACCGGCAGCCGCCAGCCGATCTCGTACAACCCGTGGTCCAGCGCCAGCCGGGCGACGCCGGTGATGCTCGGCATCTCCGACGCGCACCAGATGTAGGCCTCGTCGAAGGTGGCGAACCGGAGCGGCTCGACGCCTTCGGGTGCGGGACCGAGGTCGACGTGGTGGTCACGGGCCGGGGTGAGCGTCCAGCTCGCCGCGTTGGCCGCGTGGAGGTACCAGTGGGTCAGCCGGGAGACCGCCGCCTGCCGCTCGTCCCGCCATTGCCCGGCTGCGGCTTCTTCGGCGGCGTAGACGCGGAGCAGGTCATGGAAGCGGTAGTACCGCGCGCCGATCTGCTGGACGAGATGGGCCTGCACGAGTTTGTCGAGAAGCCGGCGCGCGTCGTGTTCGGGCAGCCCGGCGAGTGCGGCCGCCGCGCCCGCGGTGAACCGCGGGCCGGGGTGGAGGCCGAGCAGCCGGAACATGCGGGCGGTGTCGGCCTCCAGCGCGCGGTAGGACCAGCTGAACGCGGCCCGGACGCCGACCGCGTCGTCGTCGACCGCGAGCAGTTCCAGCCGCCGCCCCTCGGCGACGAGTTCGCGGGCGAGCTCGCCGACACTCTGATGCGGATGCGTGGCGACCCGTTCGGCGGCGATGTTCACCGCGAGTGGCAGCGCCGCGCACAGCCGGACGAGCCTGCCGACACCTTCGGGATCGCCCGCCGCGCGTTCGTCGCCGATGAGGTCGGCCATGAGTCGCGTCGCTTCGAGTTCTTCCAGCGGTTCCAAGGAAACCTGGACCGCGCCGCTGCCGACGACCAGTCCGGACAGCCGGCGTCTGCTGGTGATCAGCACGGTGGTGTCCGGCGTGCCGGGCAGCACCAGCCGCACCTGCTGCGAGTCGAGGGCGTTGTCCAGCACCACGAGCGTGCGCTGGCCGCGCAACAGGCCGCGCAGGAGCGCGAGCCGCATGTGCTCCTCGGCGGGGATGCGGTCGGGGCGGACACCGAGGCAGCGCAGGAGGTCGTCGAGGATGTCGGCGGGTTGCGCGGGGGAGCCCGCCGCGTAGCCGCGCAGATCCGACCAGAGGACGCTGTCGAACTCCTCCTGGCGCCGGTTCGCCCAATGCAGGACGAGCGCCGTCTTCCCGACGCCGGGCGGCCCGGCGACGAAGACCACTTTGGCCGCTTCGGTGAACACTTTTTCGTCGAGCAGGGCGAAATGTTCCGCACGGCCGACGAAATGGCCCGGCGGCGGTGGAAGGTGCACATACGGTTCGGCGCGGGCGGCTTCGGCGAGCACGATCAGCGTCCCGCCGGCCCCCAGCGCGCGATCGCAGGCCGCGGCGAATTCCGCGCTCGGCGGGGTGAGGCCGCGTTCGACCCGGCTGATCAGACTTTTGTCGACATAGGCGAGTTTCTGGAGATCGCGCAACGCCAGTCCGACGTCCTGCCTCCGCTGTCGCAGTGCGCGCCCGAACGTCAACGCGGCCGTGGAAACCGGTCTCGGTTCCGCGCGTGCTTTCCCGGTCTCACCGGATCTGGCGGAGCCGGAATTCTCGGTCACCAGAAGCACCTTTCTCCCCGCTTCGCGGCAGATCGTGCCACAACCTTCCCATTGCCTGGGTCACAACACGGACACCGGGTGTGCGGAGGTGCGAAGACAGCCCGCAAACTGAGCGAGAACGCGCCCGTTCCCCACCGGTGCGCCAGTCGAAAGGGAGGTGGATCATGCGCGACCGCGAAATGTGAGCAGGCCCTGTTCCGCCTTGCGAACAACCGGGCGAGTACTGATCTCCTCGGAAACCGGTCGTGGCCGCCTTTCCCGGCGGCCACGACCGGGACCCTTTCGGAACATGTAGGAGCGCTTAACGTCGGTGTAGATCTTTTCACTTGTCCTGACGAGTCGCCCGAGGCAGCTTGGAGAGGTATCGAAGCGGCCCGGCGAAAGGAAACAAGTGGGCATCGGCGCGCCGGGAACCCTGGTCCGGATGGGTGTTCTCGCCCTGTTGTGGGGATCGGGGTTCCTCTGGATCAAACTCGCGCTGACCGGGCTTCCGCCCGTTCAGGTCACCGTCATCCGCTGCGCCCTCGGCGCGGCCGTCCTTCTCGTGCTGAGCCGCTGGGCCGGGCAACGCCTCCCGCGCGGCCGCCGGATCTGGGGCAGGCTCCTCGTCGCCGCCTTCTTCTGCAACGCCTTGCCGTTCGCGTTGTTCAGCGTCGGTGAACTGACCGTCGACTCCGGTGTCGCGGGGGTGATGAACGCGACGACCCCGTTGTGGTCGTTGCTGATCGGCATCGGGATCGGCACCGAACGCCGGATCACCGTGTTCCGGATGGGCGGGCTGATCCTCGGTTTCAGCGGCATCCTGCTGATCTTCGCGCCCTGGCAGAAAAGCGGCCTGCTCGGCTGGGGGACACTGGCCCTGCTCGGCGCCGGCATCAGCTACGCCATCGCTTTCGCTTACATGGGAAGGAAACTCGTCGGCGAAGGCGGCCCGATCGCGATCTCCGCCGCTCAACTGCTGACCGCCACCGGGTTGAGCGCGCTCGCCCTGCCGTTCGACGCGGCACCGGCCGGACCGCTGAACGTGACCGCGTTGATCGCCGTCGTCGTCCTCGGCATCTTCGGCACCGGCGTCACGTTCTACCTCAACTACCGGCTCATCGCCGACGAAGGCGCCACTTCCGCGGCGACCGTCGGCTACCTGCTGCCGGTCGTCTCGGTCGCGCTGGGCGCGATCGTGCTCGGCGAGGACCTCGGCCCGCGGGTGCTCGCCGGGATGGCGGTGGTGCTGCTCGGAGTCGCGCTGACGCGTTACGTGAGGTCTTCGGCGAGCAAATCCATCAACAGCCCGTCGTGCCAGCCGTCGCCATCGGTGTCGCGTTCGTAGCCGCGCATCACCCCGACCTCGCGGAAGCCGACGGCCTTGTAGCAGCGGATGGCGGCGTCGTTGTCCACGGCGGGATCGATCACCAGCCGGTGGTGCCCGCGATCGTGCAGCAGGTGGCGGGCCATCGTGCGGACGGTGTCCGTGCCCAGCCCGCGGCCGTGCGCGGCCGGATCGAGGAACAGATCGACCGACGCGTGCCGGTACATCGGGTCCTCCTCCTCGCCGTATTGGACGAAACCGCGGACGACGCCTTCCTCGAGGACGGTGAAGCAGGCCGTCGTGGGGTCGTCGAACGGCCAGGTGGGGGAGTCATCGACCGAACCCCAGCGAGCCCCGACCTCGGCCGTGCCTCGGATCCGCCGCAGATCGGCGACGTGGGCTTCGGTGACCGGGGTCAGCGTCACGATCTCCCCGCGCAACTCGGTGGTCAGTTCCCGCTCCGTCCACTCGTACGAATGGCGCCAGTCTAGGGAGAAATCGGCGGGGGCGCCGCCGGAACAGCACGGAGAGAGGGTGTCTTCCCGGCCCGGATCAGGTATCAACGAAAGGGAAGGTGGAGGTGGGTCATGGGGAACCCGATCGAGGGACTTCGTCCGGTGGAAGAACTGGCCGACGGCGGCCCGACGGCCGTGCGGGCCGCGGTGCTGCGCAAGGCGACCGAAGCGGTCGTCGGGAACGCCCGCGACGCGACGGATTGCCGGATGCTGCTGGAGATGCTGGGGCTGCATTCCGAGCCGTCGGTCCGGGCAGGCGATCAGGCGGCTTGAGCCCCGGCGGAGCCGCGCTGCTCAACGGCGCGGCAACACGCAGAATTCGTTGTCCTCCGGGTCGGCCATGACCACCCAGTGATCCGATTCGGGGTCCTCGACGATCCTGGCACCGAGTGACACGAGCCTCGCGACCTCCTCGCGTTGCTCGAGTTCGGTGGGGGCGAGGTCGAGGTGCAGCCGGTTCTTGCCCGACTTCCCCTCGGGGACCGGCTGGAAGAGCAGGCTCGGCACGTCCGGGCTCTTCAACTCGACATAGGTCACGCCGTGACCGTCGGTCCAGCGTTCGGTTTCGGGATAGCCGAGTGCTTCCTTCCAGAACGCGGCCAGTGCTTCGGCCTCACGGCAGTCGACGGCGACGGCGATCATCCGGGTTCGCATGATTCCACGGTGGCACGGAGCGGCGAGGTTTGCCGGATGCGCGGACGGGCATCCGGCGGAGAACTGGTCCACTCGCCGAAGGGAGCACCATGAAGGCCGTCACCTGGCACGGGAAACGTGATGTCCGGGTGGACACCGTCCCGGATCCGAAGCTGGTCGAGCCGACCGACGCCATCGTACGCATCACCTCGACCGGTATCTGCGGCTCTGACCTGCACCTTTACGAGGTCCTCGGCGCTTTCATCGACGAGGGCGACATTCTCGGGCACGAGCCGATGGGCGTCGTCGAAGAGGTCGGCGCCGAAGTGACGAACCTGAAACCCGGTGACCGGGTCGTGGTGCCCTTCAACATCTCCTGCGGCCACTGCTTCATGTGCGACCGCGGTCTGCAATCGCAGTGCGAGACCACGCAGGTCACCGACCACGGCAAGGGCGCGGCACTGCTCGGCTACACCAAGCTCTACGGCCAGGTCCCCGGCGGCCAGGCCGAATACCTGCGGGTCCCGCAGGCCCAGTACGGCCCGATCAAGGTGCCGGACGGCCCGCCGGACGAGCGATTCGTGTACCTCTCGGACGTCGTGCCCACGGCTTGGCAGGCCGTCGATTACGCGAACATCCCCGAAGGCGGCACGGTCGTGGTCTTCGGGCTCGGCCCGATCGGCCAGTTCTGCTGCCGGATCGCGAAACACCGGGGCGCGGGCAAGGTGATCGGCATCGACCTGGTGCCCGAACGGCTCGCGAAGGCCGCCTTGACCGGCGCCGTCACCTACGACACGCGGGAGCACAAGCGTCTCGGCGACCTCATCCGCGAGACCACCGGCGGCCGGGGCGCGGACTCGGTGATCGACGCCGTCGGGATGGAGGCGCACGGTGCCCCGGTCGGGCGGCTGGCGCAGAATCTCGTCGGTCTCCTGCCCGATCCGATCGGCGCGAAGATCACCGAGAAGGCCGCGATCGACCGGCTCAGCGTGCTGTACGCGGCCATCGACTGTGTCCGGCGCGGCGGCACGATCTCGCTGAGCGGCGTCTACGGCGGCATGGTCGACCCGCTGCCGATGATGGATCTCTTCGACAAGCAGATCACCTTGCGGATGGGGCAGGCCAACGTCCGGCACTGGCTCGACGACCTCATGCCGCTGATCGCCGACCCCGCCGACCCGCTCGGTGTCGAGGGCTTCGCGACGCACAAGCTGCCGCTGGCGCAGGCACCGCACGCCTACGAGATCTTCCAGAAGAAGCAGGAGGGCGCGGTCAAGATCCTCCTCGAACCGTCTGCGGCCTGAGGTGTCGGCTCGCGGATGGCGGGTATCCGTAGGCGGATCCTGACGAAAGGAGCGAAGGGATGACCACGGCACGAGAGATCATGACCGCCGACGCGACCTGTGTGTCCGCGTCCGACACCGTGCTCGACGCCGCGAAGAAGATGGCCGCCGAGTCGGTCGGCGCGCTGCCGATCTGCGGTGAGGACGGCAAGCTCAAGGGCATGCTGACCGACCGCGACATCGTGGTGAAGGTCCTCGCCGAAGGCAAGGACCCGAGGGCGCTGCACGCCTCGGAACTCGCTCAGGGCGAGGCGGTGACGATCGGCGCCGACGACGACGCCGAGGCGATCATGCGCACCATGGCGAACCACAAGGTCCGGCGTCTGCCGGTGATCGACGGCCACAAGCTGGTCGGCATCGTGGCGCAGGCCGACGTGGCGAGGGCGCTGCCCAACCCGGACAGCGGCGAACTGGTGGAAGCGCTGTCCTACGACTGACCGGCCATACTCCTTCGGTGGCGTTCTTCGACATCGAAGGTTATGCACCCGTGTGGCTCTCCGGACTCGAGACGATCCGGAGGGCGCACGGGGATCGTTTGCGCGCGTTGGTGGGCGAACGGCTCCAGCGCGTCCACCTCACCTGGTTCGTCGAGTACGCCGAGTGGCTTTCGGACGCGCCCGTGGTGGTGGACTTCGGTGCCGAGCGGCTGGAGATCACGCACTGGAAGTTCGACGAGCTTTCCCTGACCTGGAACACGATCGACCCGTACGGCAGGTCCGCATGGGACTGGGGTGACCCGGCCGAGCCCAGCCCGCTCCGGTGGCGGCAGGACGTCCACCCGGAACTGTCCGCTTTGGAGGGTCAGGTACTGCAGGATGTCGAGCTCCTGCAATCCGTCAGCCGGGACATGGCCGGACGCATGGTGGCGCTCGGGTTTGTCTTCCCGCGGGGCCGGTTCACCGTCTTCAACGCGCTCGACGAGAACGGCATCGAGTTCGTCGAGCCGGACTCCTCCTACCGGAGGCATTCCCTGGCGGGCTGAAAACGGGATGCGGCGGTCTTCGATCTTGGCGATACTTCCCGGCATGTCCCGGATCAAGCTGGCCGAAGCGCTCGCCTTGCGCGCCGACGCGACCAAGAAGGTGGAGGCACTGCGCTCCCGGATCGTCGACAACGCGCGGCACCAAGAGGGCGAGGAACCGTCGGAAGACGCGTCCGCACTACTCGTCGAGGCCGAAACCGCTTTGGACGAACTGGAATCGCTGATCCAGCGGATCAACCGGACCAACGCCGCGACCTCGCTCGGGGACGGCACGATCACCGACGCGATCGCGCGCCGCGACGTCCTCCGCCTCCGGCACGGGGTGCTCACCGCGGCCGCCGACGCCGCGGCCGGTCGCAACCAGGGCGGCTACGGCCGCCAGCTCCGTTCGGAACTCCGGTATCTCTCCGCGCTTCCGGTCGCGGAACTGCGGTCCCGCGCGGACCGTGTCGCGGGGGAGATCCGGGTGGTCGACGTCGAGATCCAGCGCACCAACTGGGAGACCGATCTCCTGGACTGAACGTGGAAAGCAGGTAGCCCTCCGGGAAGCGGGCACAAGCCGAGGGCCGGCGGTACTCCGGCCCACCTCCTGGCACGTGGCGGGCAGCGTGGGGTTCGACTCCCCGATCACAACTCCGCCCAGCACGACGCACAGGTGACGGCGCAAACGGCACAGTTCATCACCACGTGCCGGTCCCGGAAGGCGAGGGTGGGTACGGGGTCTTTCCACGATCCGGCGGTTCCGCACCGCATTCCCCTCCGCACAGTGGTGTTCCCGACACCCTTCACTCGGTCGAGGCATGGGCGGAGCTGATCGACTCTGTGCCAAGGTGAAGAGCGGAACAACCCAAGAGCCCAGGTGGTGACCCCGGATGGCACTGAAGATCGGTTACAAGGCGTCGGCCGAGCAATTCGGCCCGCGCGACCTCGTCGAGTACTCCGTGCTCGCCGAGCAGGTCGGGCTGGACAGCGTGATGGTCAGCGACCATTTCCAGCCCTGGCGGCACCAGGGCGGGCACGCGCCGTTCTCGTTCGCGTGGATGGCGGCGGTCGGCGAACGCACCGAGAGGGTCGTTCTCGGCACCAGTGTGCTGACGGCGACCTTCCGCTACAACCCTGCCGTGGTGGCACAGGCGTTCGGCACCCTCGGCAGCCTGTACCCGGGCCGCGTACTGCTCGGTGTCGGCAGCGGCGAGGCTCTCAACGAGGTCGCGGTCGCCCGCATCGAGTGGCCCGCGTTCAAGGAGCGGTTCGCACGGCTGCGCGAGGCGATCGAGCTGATGCGCAAACTGTGGACGGAAGAGCGCGTCACGTTCGAGGGCGAGTACTTCCAGACCACCGACGCCACCGTCTACGACCGTCCCGAGGGCGGCGTGCCGATCTACATCGCGGCAGGCGGCCCGGTGATGGCGAAATACGTCGGCAAGCAGGGTGACGGCTTCATCTGCACCAGCGGCAAGGGGATGGAGCTTTACACCGAGAAGCTGCTGCCCGCGGTCGCGGAAGGCGCGGAGCAGGTCGGCCGCGGCACCGGCGACATCGACAAGATGATCGAGATCAAGCTGTCCTACGACCCGGATCCGGCGCAGGCGCTGGAGAACACCCGGTTCTGGGCGCCGCTCTCGCTGACGCCGGAGCAGAAGGCGGGCATCGAGGACCCGGCCGAAATGGAGAAGGCCGCGGACGCGCTGCCGATCGAGCAGGTCGCTCGCCGCTGGATCGTCACCTCCGACCCGGCCGACGCCGTCGAGCAGATCAAGCCGTACGTCGAGGCGGGCTTCAACCACCTCGTCTTCCACGGCCCCGGCCACGATCAGGAGCGGTTCCTGCGCTCGTTCTCCGAGCAGGTCGTCCCGGGTCTCCGCGAACTCGGCTGACCCGGCGCGGGCGGCGGCACCGCGCGGACGGTGCCGCCACCCGGCTCCCGGGTGGTGAGACCTTGTCGACCCGTCCCGGTGAACGATCCGCTGCTGTGCGACCAAGGGCCGGATCGCCTGGAACATCGTGACGTCCTATTCGGACAGCACGGCAAGCTGCGAAGGGGTGCTCGCCCTGTCCGGCTGTTCACCGACCTCGTGGTCCCGGAATTGCGGCAGTGCGGATCGGGCGCCGCGTTCGCGAGCATCCCGCCGGCGATCAGGACTCGGTGACGAGTTTGCCGATCTCCTGGTCGAAGTCGAACCATTCCGGCTCGGAGCCGGCGGGCACGATGTCGTAGGTGCGGTCGAGGAATTCGGCCAGTTCCTGTGCCGGGGCTTCGAGGACCGCGCAGCCGTCGGGCGCGCTGAGGGCGAAGATCACGATCGAGGTGTCGTCCGCCGGGCTGATGATCACGTCGCCCTCACCCGATGGAGTGAGGAGTCCGTCAGCGAGGAGGTCACGGCCGAACATCCACCGAACCGTCCCCCCGCCCGAGTGGTAGGCCACCACGACGGCGTAGGGATCCTCCGGGTCGTATTCGAGATCGGCCTGGACTGGGAGCGGGTCCGCACCGAAAGTGCGCAGGCCGAAGACGATCGTCCCCCGGATGAGGTCGCTTTCCTTGTCCAACGCTTCAGCCCCTTACGTTCGGTTGCTGTTGATCTTCAGCTATTGATAACGCAATGTGAAGCCTTTTCGTGACCCGAGTTGACAAGGTTCACACGTTCGGCTGAGAGCTGCGTCTCAGGTGCTCACGGACGGTTCCTGCCGGGCACGTGGGGTGAGCAAGCCGGGAATGCGATCATTCGTGCAAAAGAAAGAGATTCCGCACGTGCATATTCCGGTGAATGAAAATAGCCAACCGTTCGGCGGAGTGCATCGGTATTTGTCGTGGTTAGCATCATTGTGCGTCGTTCGCGTATTCCAGGAGATCGGCGTTGCTCCGTCCTGGACCTTGACGAGCTTGATCGTTGTGGATCGGGAGGGAGCGATAATGGGCGTACGAATCACCGTCACCATTCCGGTGCGTCGACCAGGCGCGTCGCCGTGATCGACCGGTTGCCGCTGCGCGTCGGGCGGCCCGATATCGACCGGCTGGAGGGCGTCATCGCCGCGCTCCGGGCGCGCGACTACCGGGAAGGCGGCGGGTCCTGCCGGGAACTGCTGCGCGTGCTCGAGCCCTATGGTTCGGCACTGCGACGGGGAATGATGTCCGATCAGCTGGCCAGGCGGCTGGCGGGAGTGGTCGCGGATCTGCACAACCTGAGGGGCTGGACGGAATTCGACTCCGGCCGCCCTGTCCGGGCGGAGCGGCACTTCCGCTGCGCGCTCGGGCTCGCGGCGGAGGCGGGCAACGACGACCTCGTCGCCAACGTCCGTTACCGGCTCGGCCGGATGTATCTGCATCATCGCACTCCGGCGGAGGCGCTCGAGCAGTTCGGTCATGGGCAGGTCGCGGCGCGCCGGGCGGGAAGGTCGTTGTCGCAGGCGATCCTGTCGGCGAACGAGGCTTGGGCTTATGCGCTGCTCGGTGACGTGCGCCGGGCGCTGGACAAGCTTTCCCTTGCCCCGGAACAGTTCGCGGAGTCCGTCGGGGACGCGGTCCCGTCGTGGTCCGCCTTCTTCACGGCTAATGACCTCGCCGCGATGATCGGCACGGTGCGCACCGAACTCGCCAGGCTCGTCGATGTCCGGCACAGCCGGGAGGCCATCCCCGCGCTCACCGAGGCTATCGACGGCTACGGCCCGGACATGGTGCGCAGCCGGTCGCTGACGATGATCTGGCTGGCGGTCGACCACGCGCTGGAAGGCGACCTCGACCGCGCGGCGGAGGTCGGTCTCGCCGCGATGGAGATCGCGGACGGAATCCGTTCCGCCCGGACACTAGACCGTTTGCGGCCGCTGTCGGAAAGCGTGCGGAGGCGGGTGGGTGACATTAATGCGCGGGATCTTCTTGACCGGATCGCAACATTTCGGGCCAGCGCCTGAGCGCCGGAGAATAGGTGGAGGAATGACCGGATCAATTTCGCCGGGCGTAGGCTCGCGGGCATGAAACGGACTTCGTTCGCGCAGTGGCCGTGTTCGATCGCGCGCACCATGGACCTGCTCGGCGACTGGTGGACGCCGCTGGTCCTGCGGGAGGCCTTCTACGGGATCCGCCGGTTCGACGAGTTCCAGCAGGAGCTCGGTATCGCGCGGAACACCCTCGCCGACCGGCTGCGCCGCCTGGTCGGGGAGGGGCTGCTGGAAAAGCGCGCCTACCAGGCCGACCCGGTCCGTTACGACTACGTCCTGACCGAGAAGGGCGCGGATTTCTACGGTGTGCTCGCGGCGATGTCGCGCTGGGGCGACCGCTGGCTCGCCGAGGAGGCCGGGCCGCCCATCGTCCTCCACCACGAGACCTGCGGGCGCGATACGCACGCCGAGGTCGTCTGCGCGCACTGCGCCGCGCCGCTCACCGCCGAGAACACCCGTGCACGACTGGGGCCCGGCTACCCGCCGAAGCTCGTGAACCGGCCTGACGTGGTGCGCCGCTTCGCCGCGCAGGAGGGTTTGACAACGTAAGTCCATCTACGCAACTATCGAGGTCACGAGCACGGGAGGGCGACCACGATGGAGTGGACGGGCGCCAAGTACGCCGACAAACCGACGGTCGAGGTCGAGGCATGGGTCGACGCCGATCCGAAGCAGGTCTGGTCGATCGTCTCCGACGTGCGGCTGATGCCGGAGATGAGCCAGGAAGTCCGATCGGTCGAATGGTGCGATGGCGCGGCCGGTGAAGTCACGGTCGGCAGGCGGTTCGTCGGCCGCAGCAAGCACGATTCGTTCGGCGAATGGGAGACGACCTCGTACGTCGTCGAATGCGAGGCGCCGCGTGTCTTCGCCTGGGCGGTGCAGGATCCCGAAACGCCGACCGCGGTGTGGCGCTTCACGCTGGAATCCGAGAACGGCGGAACCAAGCTCCGGCAGTGGATGCAGATGGGGCCGGGGCGGTCCGGGCTTTCGCTGGCCATCGACCAGATGCCGGACAAGGAGCAGAAGATCGTCTTCGTCCGGTTGCGCGAGTTCGAGAACGCGATGACCGGGACCCTCGCCGCGATCAAGGAGCGGGCAGAGGCCGGCGGCGCCTGATGCGGACGGCGACCACGGTCGAGGCCTCGCGCGGCCGGCGGGAAACGCTGGACTTCGTGCTGGAGGCGGAAAAGCTCGGTCTCGACGACTGCTGGGTCGCCGAGGCGTGGGGTTCGGACGCGCCGTCCGTACTCGGCTACCTCGCCGCGCGGACCGAGCGGATCCGCCTCGGCTCGGGGATCATCCAGCTCGGCACCCGGACCCCGGTGGCGATCGCGCAGGCCGCGCTGACGCTCTCGGACCTGTCCGATGGCCGGTTCGCCCTCGGGCTCGGCGCTTCGGGGCCGCAGGTGATCGAGGGCCTTCACGGTGTTTCGTTCGCCCGGCCGCTGACGCGCATGCGGGAGACGGTCGCGATCATCCGTCAGGCGTTCGCGGGGGAGAAGATCTCGTTCTCCGGCAAGGAGTTCGAGATCCCACTGCCGGGTGAGAGCAGGCCGATGCGGCTGTCGGCCGCGCCGAACCCGGATATCCCGATCTATCTGGCGACGCTCTCGCCGAAGCTGCTGGAACTGACCGGCGAGATCGCGGACGGCTGGTTGGGCACCAGTTTCGTCCCGGAGGGCGCGGAGGCCTACTTCTCGCATCTCGACGCCGGACTCGGGAAGTCGGGCCGGTCGCGGTCGGACCTCGAAGTCTGCCAAGGTGCCGAGGTCGCCTTCGCCGAGGCCGAGCACGAGTTGCGCGGGATGGTCGCCGGCCGCAAGGGCGAACTCGCGTTCAGTCTCGGCGGGATGGGTTCGGCGAAGACGAACTTCTACAACAACGCCTACAGCAGGCAAGGCTGGGCCGAAGTCGCCGCCGCGGTGCGGGAGTGCTGGCAGTCGGGCGACCGGGAAGGCGCCGCCGCGCTGGTGACCGACGAGATGGTGCTCGGCACGACGCTCATCGGCACCGAGCCGATGGTGGCGCGGCGGCTGCGCGTCTGGCGTGACGCGGGGGTCGACACGGTCCGGCTGTACCCGGCGGGGGAGACGGTCGCGGATCGGCTCACCACCCTCGGCCGCGCGCTGGACCTGGTCCGCGCGCTGGGCTGAATGCCCGAGCCGGTTGAGGTGACCGGTCGAGCGAAGCCGGTCCCGCCTGCTCCAAGCGGGTAGAACTTGTTTCACTTTTGTCGTCGGCTGGAGAACATGACCTCGCTCGATCCCCCACGCGAGGAGGATTCATGGGTCCCGATTTCCGCCTTTCCCGGCGTCAGGTGCTGCGCGGTACGGGGATCGCGCTCGCTTCGGGACTGCCGTTCGCCGGGACGGCGTCGGCCGAGGCCGCGGTGCTCGGCGAATACGACGTCGTCGTGGTCGGGGCGGGCCCGCCGGGGATGACCGCCGCGCTGACCGCGGCCAGACGCGGACTCAGTTGCGTGGTGCTGGAGAAAGCGGCGAAATTCGGTGGCTCGGCCGCCCGTTCGGGGGCGGGGATCTGGATTCCGTGCAATCCGGTGCTGGCCGCGGCCGGCGTCCGCGACACCCCGGAGCAGGCCGCACGGTACTTGGCCGCCGTGGTCGGCCCGTCGATCCCCGCCTCGCGGCAACAGGCCTTCCTCGCCAACGGCCCGGCGATGCTGTCGTTCGTGATGGCCAACAGCCCGCTGCGGTTCCGGTGGATGGAGGGCTACAGCGACTACTACCCGGAACTGCCCGGCGGGATGCCGGACGGCCGCTCGATCGAGCCCGACCAGCTCGACGGGAACATCCTCGGGGCCGAACTGGCCAACCTGAACCCGCCCTACCTCGCGACGCCCGCGGGGATGGTCGTCTTCAGCGCCGACTACAAATGGCTCGCGCTGGCCGCGGTCAACCCGAAAGGCGCCGCGGTGGCGACGGCCTGCCTCGCCCGCGGCACGGCGGCCGCGCTCGCCGGGCAGAAACCGCTCACCATGGGCCAGTCACTCGCCGCGGGACTGCGGGCGGGGTTGCAGCGTGCCGGTGTCCCGGTCTGGCTGAACACGCCGTTGACCGATCTCGTCATCGAGAACGGGAAGGTCGCCGGCGTGACGGTCGCGGCGGGTGTGGTGAAGGCCCGGCGCGGTGTCATCGTCGGCTCGGGCGGATTCGAGCACAACGCCGCCATGCGGGCGGAATACCAACGCCAGCCGATCGGTACACAGTGGACGGTCGGCGCCCGGTCGAACACCGGAGACGGGATCCTGGCCGGAAAACGCGCCGGAGCCGCACTGGACCTGATGGACGACGCCTGGTGGGGACCGGCGATCCCGCTGCCCGGCGAACCGTACTTCTGCCTCGCCGAGCGGACCCTGCCCGGCGGGCTGATGGTGGACGCGGCGGGCAAGCGATTCGTCAACGAGGCGGCGCCGTACAGCGACGTCGTGCACACGATGTACGACCGGAACCCGACGTCGCCGACCATTCCGGCGTGGCTGGTCGTCGACCAGCACTACCGCAACCGGTATCTCTTCCGTGACGTCGCACCGCTGCTGCCGCTTCCCAGCGAGTGGTACTCGGCGGGCGCGGTCAAGAAGGCGTGGACCGTGGAGGCGCTCGGCACCGCGATCGGTGTCCCGCCGCAGGCGTTGCGCGCCACGGTCAACCGGTTCAACGGACAGGCACTGTCCGGTGTGGACAGTGACTTCCGCCGGGGCGCCAGTGTCTACGACCACTACTACACCGACCCGCACGTCCTGCCGAACTCGTGCCTCGCCCCGCTCTGGGAGCCGCCGTTCTACGCGTTCAAGATCGTCCCTGGCGACCTCGGCACGAAGGGCGGGATGCGCACCGACGCGCGGGCGCGGGTCCTGCGGGCGGACGGCTCGGTCATCGCAGGCCTGTACGCCGCCGGGAACGCCAGCGCGGCGGTGATGGGCAACAGCTACGCGGGCGCCGGTTCGACGATCGGGCCGGCGATGACCTTCGGGTATGTCGCGGCGAACGACCTCGCCGAGCAGGCTGTGGGCTGAGGGAGCTATTCCTCCTTGAGTGGCTCGTGTGGCTGAAGTTGCGAGGGGATGAAGGGAACGCCGTCCAAGGTGGAGTCTGTGAATCTGATGTCACCGCTGAACGTCGCGCCGTGGAAAGTGGTGTAGCTGCTGAAGGTCACCTGGTTGAACCAGGCGTCGCCCGCGAACGCGGCTTCGGTGAAGTAGGATCGGTGCGCGAAAGTTACACCTGGCAGGTAAGCGTCTTCGAAAAACGTGGCGTCGTCGAAGGTCGCACTTTCGGTGAAGGTGGCTTTGCTGAACACGACGCTTCCGGTGAACGTCGTGTTCGTGAACCGAGCTTCGCGCAGGAATGAGGCAGCGCGGAAGGTGGCTGTGCCCTTGAAGGTGGCCGCGTCGAATCTGGCCATCGCCTCGAAGGACGCATGGTCGAACCGGACATTGCCGGTGAACCGGGCTTCCGAGAACCAGGAGTCGCCCGTGAAGATGACGCCGTCGAACCTGGTTTCTCCTTCGAAGTGGATGCCCATGAACAAGGTGTCACCGCAGAACCGAGCGTTCGAGAAGCGGGCGTTGTTGAGCCGGCAGTCGCGGAACATGACGTCGATCAACAGCGCTCCGCTGAGATCCAGGTCGATGTCCGGCCAGAACCGGTTCCCGTCCTGGTAGTTCGGGTCGAGATGATCGGTCAGGATGCGTTGGGCGGTCGTGCGTACCTCGCGTTCTTGGATGTCACTCCGGTATTCGTCATGGGCTTCTTTTTCGGCGCTGGGATCGGGAGGCTTGTCAGGTAGTTCGTAAGGCATCCGCAGATAGGCGCTGATGACGTTGACGATCATCTGACGTTGCGAAGGGGTGTCCTGCGCCAGGCGATCGAGCGCGTACAGCCCGGCGAGCCGGACGGGTGCCTTGTCCGATCCCAACTGCTCGACTGCCTTCAGGTAGAGATCACTGATCCGCCGTTCCGCGGCGTCATGGCGAGCGTCGTCATTGGCCCGCTCCCGTAGTTGGAGGTCATGACGTTTGGTGAGGAGGTCCTGCTCTGCGGTCTGCTGGCGTCGAGCGGCCAGGAGTAACGCGATGGCGCCACCTGCTCCGAGCACGATCGTACCGACGGTGCGCACGCCTTCCAGCTGGGCTTTGTCGGCGTCGGTCCCCTTTCCATAGAGAAAGAACAGCACCCAGCAAGCGGCGATCGCGAAGACGAGCAGAATCACGGCGCACAGGGTGATGGTGCGATTCGACAGGGTCCGGTGTTTTCCATTGGAAGGCGCGGCGGGTCGGGTTCGAGACTTCTCCGGAGGCTGGGAATCATCGACCATCTGACCATGATCGCAGCGTGGGGGTGGTTTCGAATCTGGCGAATACGTGATTGGACCGGTCGCTCACGATCTGGCCCAATCGGCTTTCGTGGCTTCACGTCCCGCGCGGTCACTCGCCCGTGAGCTCGCCTTCGACGAGCTGGACCGCGATGATGGCGCCGAACGCCAGGAGATGGACGAAGCAGTGGTCGGTGTACCCGCCCGCTCGCCAGGTCTTCACGTCGGTTTCGGTGATCCGGCCCGGCGCGACGCCGGCCAGCACGGCGAGTGTGGCGCCCGCGCGGTCGGCCGGGTCCAGGGCGGCGAGGGAGTCGGTGAGCCGGCCGCGGTCGCCGTCCAGGGCGGATCGCCGATGGCGCGCGATCGTTTCACGCACGACGGACTGGGCCGGTTCGGACAGGAGGCCGCCTCCGCGTTCGGCCGCGCGCGACAGCGCGGCGTAGGCGGGGCCGACCGCGCTGGTGCCGGCCCACGCGGGTAGTCCGGTGGACGGGACGTCGTCGAGCAGGGAAAGGCTGTCGCCGTTGGTTCGCTCTCGGTGTATCGCGCGGGCGATCGGCGCGCCGTCGAAGGCGGCGGGGACGTCATCGCGCATGGCACCCGGAAGGAGCTTTTCGTTCAGCAGTACCAGGACCATCCGATTGATGAAGTGCAACGCGAGTGCCGTTCCGAGGTATTCCGGTGCTTCTCGGGCGGGGAAGGGCTGTGGTCCGCCCGATCGCGCCCAGCGGGCGAGTGCGGCGAGGTCCTCGTCCGCCGGTTCCTTGCCGTGTTCCAACGCGTCCGCGGCGTCCTCGCCGCCTGCCAGGCGCAGGAACACCAGATGCCCGGCGGTGTCGTAGGCGCAGTCGTTGCGCTGTGAAACGGATACCGTGACGATCTCCTTGCGCCATCGGGGAACCGCGCCGGCAACGAGCGACTCGCGCAGCAGCGCCCAGCACGGGGCGAGCAGTTCCGGCGCGGGGGAGAGCATCCGGACCGCCGGCCCGATACTGCTGAACTCGGTGTCGACTTGCCGGTAGACGTCGGCGACCGGGCCGGTCGCGTCCTCGGGGGAAATCGGCGTGATGTGACGGAAGAGCATGGTGGAGACCTTTCGGGTCAGTGCACGCGGTCGAGTCGTGAAGCGACGATGATGAGCACGAAAGCGGTGAGCGCGGCGACGGTTCGGATGACGTTGTAGGTCTCCCAGCGATCGAGGATCGCCGCGTGGTCGGCGGGTGCCGAGGTGACGGCCCAGACCTTGATCCGGCCGTTGATCGGGACGTTGCCGAAGCGGGTGACCAGAAACGACGTCACGACCAGGACGGCGGCGATTCCGGCCAGTCGCCGGGTCCGTCCGCGGTTCAGGAAGGCGAGCGCGGCGGAGCTGAGCGCCGCGAGCGCCATCGCGGTCTGCATGACGACGCCGTTCCGCTGCATGAGCGCGGTGTGGAAGGTCAACCGCACGTCGAGCGGGACGACGTCGAAGGTGGCCGCGACATTGACCACGCCGTAGCCGAACGCCCCCGCGAGCAGACCCGTCGACGAGAGGGCGACGCCGGTGACCAGACCCGACCTTAAATTTGACATGCTGTCAAACATAGCGGCCTGCGTTAAGCTTGACAGCATGTCTGAGATAGTCGCGGGCCGTCGGAGGCGACGGCGGACCGATGCCGACCGCAGTGCCGCCTCGATCCTCGCCGCCGCCAAGGAAATCCTCGGTACGCGAGGTGCCGCGAGCGTCGAAGACATCGCGACAGCGGCCGGGGTGAGCAGGCAGACCGTCTACGCGCACTTCAAGACCCGGGAAGCGCTCCTGAGCGCGGTGATCGACGCGGTGTCCGAGGAAGCCGCGAACGAGATGGACGCCGCGCGTCTCGACGAAGGTCCCGCCGCGGACGCCCTGTTGCGCTTGCTCGGCGTCGGGTGGCGGACGTTTCGGCGCTATCCCCTGCTGCCCGCCGGCGCCGCCGAAGAGAACGACCCCGAGGCCGACCGGGCCCGTCATTCGGCGGTGTCCGATCATCTGGACCGGCTGCTCACCCGTGGCAAGGCGTCGGGGGAATTCGACCAGGCACTCGGGAATCCCTGGCTCGTCGACGCGATCGTGGCGCTCGGCCATTCCGCCGGACAGGCTGTGGACGCGAAGCAGATGACGTTCGAGGACGGTGTCGACGCGCTCGCCGAGAGCGTGCTGCGGCTCTGTGGTGCTCACGGGCGGTCCCGGACCGGTTAAGGTGGGGCGTTCGCGTGGCATCAAGGGCTGGGGGGTCCGCCATGATCATCAAACGTGCCTATCACCACGGGGATCTCCGACGTGCGCTCGTCCTCGCCGCACGGGAGCTCCTCGTCGAACGAGGTCCCGAGGGGGTGAGCCTGCGCGGCGCGGTCGCGAAGGTGGGCGCGTCCACCGCGGCGCCGTACCGGCATTTCCGCGACAAGGACGCGCTGCTGGTGGCGGTCGCGCTGGAAGGGCATGCCGAGTTGCAGGGTTGCCTGCGTGGCTGCGGCGCCGGGACGGTGACCTTGCTCGGGCATTCCTACCTCGGCTTCGCACTGGAGAATCCGGCGTTGTACCGCCTGATGGCCGGTGCCGGAATCGGGGACCGCGCCGCATATCCGGAACTGGCCGAGGCGCATCGGGCGACCTGCGCGGCGCTGGCCGACCGGGTCGGGGAGCGGCACGATCCGGGCGGGTTCGCCGTCACGCTCTGGTGCCTGCTGCACGGGCTGGCCACACTGGTGATCGACGGCCACGTCGAGCGCGGCTCCGCCGTCGCGGAAGCCGAACGCAGTCTGGCGCTGCTTCGCCCAGCCGGAAGTGCATGAAGGCCCTGAGCGTCCACCTGACACGACACTTTCGGCTTCCGAATCGGGCACTTCCGTGCCGGAAAGTGTCCCTTGTGGACAGTTGAGCCCGCCGCGGCTCACTGACCGTCCGTACCGCTCACGAGGTGAGCGAGCGCGGCGCTGAACGAGCGCGCGGTGCTCGCCAGTCCGGCGACCGCGGAAACCGGGTCGCGGTGGACGGGGACGACGGCGGCGAGGGCCGCGCCGACCCGGCCGTCCGGGGTTCTGATGCCGACGGCGGCGCAGCCGAGCCCCGCCGTGATGGTCTCCGACTCGGCGGCGTAGCCGGCCGCGCGGATCTCCAGCGCGTCGGTGTCCGGTTCGGCGAGCGCGGAGTGGTGAGCGGCGAGGAGCCGCCCGGCGGCGGTCCCGGGCGGCAGCGGGCTGCCCGGCGACACGGGCACCTCGTCGGCGGGCAGGACGGCCCCCGCCGCGACCAGCGCGCGGCCCTCTCTCGGGACCACGAGCACCAGGCTCGCGCGCATCCGCGCCGAAAGCGCCGGCAGCCACTCCTTGGCAAGGTCGCGGATTTCGGGCTGCCAGAACCGCCCGAGCCGGAACACCCGCGAACCGATCCGGTAGCCGCGGCCCGCCCGCTCGACCGCGCCGAGGTCGGCCAGCTGGTCGAGGAGCCGGTGCGCGGTGGTCTTCGGAAGCCCGGTGGCCCGCACGAGCTGGGTCAGCCCGGCTTGCCCGCCGCGCTCGTTGAGTGCTTCGAGCAACGCGAACGCGCCTTCGAGCACGCCGCGTCCGCCGATGGTTTCCCGCATCGCCGACCTTTCCCGAAAACAGGCCACACCGGAGAAGTAAGTGCGCCCACGGCAGGCCGGGATACGAACTTCCGGGCAGCCGTTGGGGCGGGGTTCCGCTGAACGGCCCAGCAGGCGACGTGACCGACACCGCCCCGGAAACCACCCTGCCGGGTCCTGCCTCCCGGCACGTTCCTGGCATGCTGGCAAGGTTCGCGCGAACATCACAGCTCCAGGGGGACGTCGACAATGGAGGAGATCCGCCGCCTCGCCGACCGGTTCGATCTCATCGAGCCCGTCGGCGGTGGCTCCATGGGCACCGTGTGGCGGGCGCGCGACGAGAACCTGGAACGCATTGTCGCGATCAAGGAACTCCTTCTGCCGCACGGTGCCGGTGAGCAGAAGGCGGACGAGGCCAAGAACCGCGCGCTGCGCGAGGCCAGGATCGCCGCGCGGCTGGTGCATCCGCACGCCATCACCGTCTTCGGCGTGATCGACGAGCAGGACCGCCCGTGGATCATCATGGAGTACCTGCCGTCGAGGAGTCTCGCGGACAAACTGCGTGACGGGCCGATGGAGGTCGACGACGTCATCCGCCTCGGCATCCAGCTGTGCTCGGCGCTGGCGGCCGCGCACCGCGCCGGCATCGTCCACCGCGACATCAAGCCCGGCAACGTCCTGCTCGGCGAGGACGAGACCGTCAAGATCACCGACTTCGGGATCTCACGGGCGATGGGCGACGTCCAGCTCACCGCGACCGGCGAGATCTCCGGCACGCCGGCGTTCCTGGCGCCCGAGGTGGCCCGCGGCGAGGACGCCACGTCCGCTTCCGACGTGTTCTCGCTCGGCGCGACGCTGTACACAGCGCTCGAAGGCGGGACGCCCTATGGCACGGCGGAAAACCCGATCGCGTTGCTGTACCGCGCGTCGAGCGGCGAGATCACCCCGCCGGTCAGGTCGGGGATCCTGACGCCACTGCTGAACCGTCTTCTCGACGTCCGGCCCGACAGCAGGCCGACGATGACCGAGACCGAACGAGAACTGCGGGCGTTGGCGGCGGGGGAGCCGACGACCCTCGTCGCCGAAGAGCCGCCACCGAAGGCGCGCAAGGGAATGCTGATCGGCGTGATCGCCGTGTTCCTCGTGCTCGCGGCGGCGGCTGCCGCGGCCGTGGTCGTGGTGCTCACCCGCGGTGACGACACTCCGTCGGGCACGGCGCCGCCGCAGGGTTCGCAGTCACAGGTCGTCACCCCGACGTCGTCGGAGCCGGTCGCGCCGCCGCCGTCTCCGGCGCCGTCCTCGACACCGCCCCCGTCCTCGTCGTCCTCGTCTGCGCCGCCCCCTGCACAGACGCCTGGGCAGGCGCTCGCGGCCTACTACGCGCTCATCCCGGGGAACCTCGAGGCCGGGTTCGCGACGTTGACCGACAACTTCAAGACGAACAGGAAACAGAGCTTCGAGCGGTACTCGAGCTACTGGAGGCAGTACAGCGCGGTGACCGTGTCGAACGTGACCGAATCCGGGAACACGGTGTCGGCGACGCTCACCTACGTCAAGGCCGGCGGCGGCACCACGACCGGGCGGGAGACCTTCGTCCTGGTCCAGCAGAACGGCCGATACCTCATCGACTCGCAGCGGACAGGCTGAGTTTCCCGGCGAGGCGCTGAAGCCAGGCTTCGACCTCGTCGGGGGAGCGGTCCGGGAGGCCGAAGATCGTCTCGGTGACCCCGGCCGCTTCCAGTTTGGCCAGGTTCTCCGGATCGGGACGGACGCCGAGTGCCGAGATCTCCGGTTCGCCGGCGCGGCCCGCTTCGTGCCAGATCTCGCGCAGCCGCCGTGCCTTGTCCTCGATGTCCGTGTCGCCGGGGGTGGTGAGCCAGCCGTCGGCCGACTTCGCGATCCAGTGGAACGTCTTCTCCGTCCCGCCCGCGCCGACGATCACCGGGATGTGTGCCTGAGCCGGTTTCGGCCACGCCCAGCTGGCGCCGAACGAAACGAACTCGCCCGCGTACGAGGCTTCGTCCTGTGTCCAGAGCGCGCGCATCGCTTCCACGTACTCGCGCAGAACCGTCCGCCGTTTGCCGCCCGGGACGCCGTGGTCGGCCAGCTCGTCGACGTTCCAGCCGAAGCCGACACCGAGGGTGACCCGCCCGCCCGAGAGGTGATCGAGGCTGGCGATCGTCTTGGCGAGCGTGATCGGATCGCTCTCGACCGGAAGGGCCACCGCTGTCGCGAGCCGGATCCGGGTGGTCACCGAGGCAGCCGTGGCCAGCGCGACCCACGGGTCCAGTGTGCGCAGGTAGCGGTCGTCGGGGAGCGACGAGTCGCCGGTGCGCGGATGCGGCGCTTCCCGTTTGACCGGGATGTGCGTGTGCTCGGGTACGTGGAAGGCGTCGAAGCCCGCGGCTTCCGCCGCCTGTGCGGCGGCCGCCGGGGTGATGCCCCGGTCGCTGGTGAACAGCACTATCCCGTGTCTCACAAGCGGCCACGTTATTAGAACGTGTTTCAGTTTGCAACCGTAGTCCGCAGCTTGACCGGCAGGGCGTTCAGTCGCCAGGTGCCCGGGTCCGGGATCCGCAGCGGGCCGCCGTGGAGCGCGAGATCGGGAAACCGGCGCAGCAGGGCGGCGAGCGCGACTTCCGTTTGGGCTCTGGCCAGTGAAGCGCCGAGGCAGAAATGCGGCCCGTGGGCGAACGCCAGATGCCAGGCCGGTCCCGCCGCGCGGCGGATGTCGAAGACGTCCGGATCGGGGAACGCTCGCGGATCCCGGTTCGCCGCGGCGACCGCGACGGTAACAGGTTCTCCTTCGGGAATCAGGACGTCGCCGATCCGCACGTCGGTGGTGGTGAACCGGGGGATCGTCAGCAACTGCGGGCTCTGCCAGCGCATCACTTCCTCGACGGCGCCGGGCATGAGCGCCGGATCGTCGCGGAGTTCGGCCAGTTGATCGGGGTGGGAGAGGAGGATCTCGACGGCGTTGGCGATGAGATTGCCGGGGACCTGACCGCCGAGGACGAGCTGCCAGACCAGGGCGACCAGTTCGGTTTCGCCGAGCCTGTCGCCGTCTTCGGCCTGGATCCGGAGCAGTTGCGAGACGACGTCGTCGGCGGGCTGGAGCTTCCGGTCCTCGATGGCGGCGAGGGCGCCCTCGACGATTCCCGGGACCGCCTTCGCGAGCCCTGCCCCGTCGCCCGCCGAGATCAGGGCGCCGTACTCGCGCCATCGCGGGCGGTCGGCGGCGGGGATGCCGACCAGTGCGCAGATCACGTCGACCGGCAGTGGGCGCGCGAAGGCGGTGACCAGGTCGATGTCGGTTTTGCCGTCGAGGCTGTCGAGGAGGTCGTCCACGAGTCGCTCGATTCCCGGGCGGAGCGCGGCGGCCTTGCGCGGCGTGAACGCGGGGGCGACCAGCCGTCGGAGCCGGAGGTGTTCCGGGCCCTCGACCTCCTGCATCGTCCGCAGGTAGGGACGGCAGTGGTCGGGGACGTCCATGCGCTGGTAGCTGTCCGGGCTCAAGGCGAAACGAGGGTCGCTCAGCATCTTCCGCGCCTCTTCGTGGCGCAGGACCGCCCACATCGCGAATTCCGGCGCGACCAGCTTGGCGACCGGGGAGCGCTCGCGGACCGGACCGTAGGCGGTGAACGGGTCGTGCAGGACCTCGGAGTCGGTCAGGAGGATCTCGGGAACGTCGGACAAGGCGGGCCTCCCAGTTCGAATGCTGACACCATCTGAATGATGACGGTATCTCGATTCGGGGGCGAGAGCAATCGCGCTGGGTGAGAGGAGGTTCGATGGCCCGGCTGAGCGGGGCCTCGGGTGAAGTGTCCCGCGTGGACGTTGTTAGACGATGTCCGTGTGGCGGATCCGGTACACCTGCAGGCGAAGCCCGTAGTACTTGTCGGTTTCCCCGACCCAGTTCATCCCGAGCCGTTTCGCGGTCGCGATGGCACGGGTGTTGTTCGGCCGCGCGACGGCGAAGAGTTCGTCCGTGTCCTGGGTGAACGCCCAGCCGATCAGGGCACGGGCCGCCTCGGAGGCGTACCCCTCGCCCCAGGCGTCCGGATGCAGCTGCCAGCTGATCTCCAGGTCCTCTTCGTACGGGGGCAGCAGGTGGATGCCCAGCCCGCCGACGACCGCGCCGTCCTCCTTGCGCCGCACCGCCCATCTTCCCCGCGGGGGCACGAGATTCGGCTGCGCCTGCTGCCAGGCCTGTAGCACCGAACGCATGGCCGCCGCGTCGGTCACCCGGTCCATCGCCGGGGTGAGCCACCGGGTCACGTCGGTGGTGCCGTAAATCGCCAGTGCGGCTTCGGCGTCGTCCTCGGACCAATCACGGACGACGAGCCTTTCGGTGGTCAAGTCCATGACAGAACGTTACGCGCACAGATGGGTTCATGGGGTGTCCGGATCATGACAAGTCGGCAACCCGCGTACCTTGGCTTCATGCGCGCCGACGCCACGACGACCCCCGAACAGGCCTGCCCGATCGCCCCGGTGGTCGACCTCGTCTTCAGTCGCTGGACCACGCCGATCCTGTGGGCGCTCAACGAATTCGGCAGGCAGCGGTTCGTCGAACTGGAGCGGCGGATCGGCTCGATCACGCCGAAGGTGCTGACGCAACGCCTGCGGCAACTGGAACGCGACGGCCTCCTCACCCGGACCTATCACGCCGAGGTGCCGCCCCGGGTCGAGTACGAGATCAGCGATCTGGGCAGGAGCCTCGCGCCGCTGTTCGCGACCCTCGCGGATTGGTCGACGGAGAACCTGCCGAAGGTGGAGAAGGCCCGGACGACTTACGACTCCGCTTCCTGAGCTTCCCCCCCCCGCAAGTAGGTGACTAGTTGCGAGGATCGCTTTCTTGACCGATCGGTCCAGATGTGGCTAAGCTCCCCTCATGTCCCGGGTGAAGGAATTCGACGTCGACGCGGCCTGCGACGCCGCGCTGGAATTGTTCTGGCGGCAGGGGTACGAGGTCACCTCGGTCAGCGACCTCGTCACCGAGCTCGGCATCGGCAAGGCGAGTCTCTACGCGACGTTCGGCACCAAGCACGAGCTGTACCTGACCGTCTTGAACCGCTACATCGCCAGGGGGAACGAGCGGTTCGTCGAGGACTTCGCCGGACCTGGGCCCGCGCTCGCCGGGGTGCGGCGGCTCATCGACCGCTATCTCGCCGAAATACTCGGGGAATCGGGACGCAAAGGCTGTTTCGTGGTCAACGCCGCCATGGAGATGATGCCGAGGGATCCCGAGGTCGCGAGGGTCGTCGAGCGCAGCTGGGACGCGCTCGAGCTGGCCTTGCGGATGGCGTTGAGCCGGGCCAAGGCACAAGGCGAGCTCGCCGCCGCCGCCGACCCCGAAGCGCTGGCCGGCTTCCTGCTCACCGTCCTGCAGGGGATGCGGGTGATGGGCAAGGGGCCGGATCCCGCGGCGCGGGCCCGTGCGGCGGCGGGGCAGGCCATCGCGGTTGTCGAAGCCGCTCGCAAGCACTGATACTAGAACGATCGGACCAGAAAGTTGGGTACTGTGGGTAGTGCAGGGAAGCGATTCAGCGGCAAGGTCGTCCTGGTCACCGGAGGAGGTTCCGGGATCGGCCGCGCCACGGCGACGGCTTTCGCGCGTGAAGGCGCTCAAGTCGTCGTTTCGGGCCGGGACGGCGAGAAGCTACGTCAGACGGTGAAGGAGATCGAGGTCGAGGGTGGCACCGCCGACGCGGTGACCGCGGACGTGGGTGTCGGTGCCGACGTCGAGCGTCTCGTCGCCGAAACCGTGCGGCGGCACGGCAAACTCGACATCGCGTTCAACAACGCCGGCGTCCTCGGCAGTCCCGCGCCGACGGCGGATCTCGACGAGGACGGCTTCGACGCGGTCGTGCGGACGAACCTCACGGGCACCTGGCTGTCCATGAAGCACGAGATCGCCCAGATGCGGGCGAACGGCGGCGGAGTCATTGTCAACATGGCGTCCAACATCGGCTCGCACCACCGCTTGCCGGGAATGGCCGCCTACGCGGCTTCGAAGGCCGCCGTGGACGTGCTGACCCGCACCGCCGCCCGCGACCACATCGCCGAGGGCATCCGGATCAACGCGGTCAGCCCCGGTGCCACCGACACCGGCATGTCGTTCCGGCCCGGCGAGACCGAGGCCGACCGCGCCGAACGGCTCGGCGCGGTCATCCCGATCGGCCGGATCGGCGCGGTCGAAGAGATCGCCGCGGCGGTCCTCTGGCTGGCCTCCGACGAGTCCGCGTACGTCGTGGGGCACGACATCGTCCTCGACGGCGGCGCGAGCGCCTGAGGGTCAGCGGCGCGAAGGCAGCAGTTCCTGCATCTTGGTCTTGATCCCCTGCGTCACCATGTGCCAGGCGTCGGGTTCGCCCTTGAGGACCGCTTCGGTCATCGACTTCATCTGCTCGATGGTGGCGTGCGGCGGGATCGGGGGCACCTCGGGATCGCAGCGGACGTCGAGCACGGTCGGCACATCGGTCGACAGCGCGACGTCCCACGCTTCGCCGAGCTCGCCGAGGTCGTCGACGGCGATCCCGCCGAGGCCGACCTCGAGAGCGAAGTCCGAATAGGACACTTCCGGCAGGCTCTGCGACGGCTCGAACTTCGGCGAGCCGCCCATGGCCCGCAGCTCCCATGTGACCTGGTTCAGGTCGCCGTTGTGGAACACGCAGATGACGCATCGCTGATCGGACCACAGTTCGCGGTACCGGGCGATGGTCAGCAGTTCCGCCATCCCGTTCATCTGCATCGCGCCGTCGCCGACCAAGGCGATCACCGGCCGGTCGGGATGGGCGAACTTCGCGCCGATCGCGTAGGGGACGCCGGATCCCATCGTCGCGAGGGTCCCGGAAAGCGTACCCCGCATCCGGCCGCGCATCCGGAGATTCCTGGCGTACCAGTTGGTTGCCGAACCGGAGTCGGCGGTGACGATGGCGTCTCCGGGGATCCGCTCGGACAGTTCGTGCACGATCCGCATCGGGTTGACCGGGTCCGCCTCCAGCATCGCCTGGCGGGTCACCGTCTCGTGCCAGTCGCCGACGTCCTTTTCGATCTTTTCCCGCCAGCCAAGGTCGGTTTTGCGCTCCAGCAACGGAATCAGCTGTTGCAGTGTGCCCTTCGCGTCGCCGAGCAGGTTGACCTCGGTCGGATAGCGCAGCCCGAGGAACCGGGGATCGATGTCGATCTGGACGGCGCGGGCCTGGCCGAATTCCGGCAGGAACTGCGCGTACGGCATATTCGAGCCGACGATCAGCAACGTGTCGCAATCCCGCATCATCTCGTACGTCGGCCGCGTGCCGAGCAGGCCGATCGAGCCGGTGACGTACGGCAGATCGTCGGGCAGGACATCCTTGCCCAGCAACGCTTTCGCCACTCCGGCGCCGGTGAGCTCGGCGACCTCGCGCAGTTCAGTGACGGCGTTACGCGCGCCCTGCCCGACCAGGATCGCGACCTTCTCACCCGCGTTCAGCACCTCCGCGGCGCGGGCGACCTCCTCCGAAGGCGGGATGACGCTGGCCCGCGGATGGTCGGGCGGGGAGGACGGCACGTGCTTGAACTCGTGCCGCGGCGGGCGGTAGGACTCCTCCTGCAGATCCGCCGGGATGATCAGCGCCGTGGGCGCGCGCTGCGCGATGGCCGTGCGGAGGGCCCGGTCGAGCGCGTTCGGCAGTTGTTCGGGGACGTTCACCTCGACGAGGTACTCACTCGCCACGTCCTTGAACAGTGCCTGGAGATCCACCTCCTGCTGGTAACTGCCGCCCATCGCGCTGCGCGCCGTCTGCCCGACGATCGCCACCACCGGCACGTGGTCGAGTTTGGCGTCGTAGAGACCGTTGAGCAGGTGGATCGCCCCCGGGCCGGACGTCGCCATGCAGACACCGGGCCGTCCGCTGAGTTTCGCGTACCCGACGGCCGCGAACGCCGCCATCTCTTCGTGGCGTGTCTGCACGAAGCGAGGGTTGTTCTTCGCCGCGCCGAACGCGCTCACCAGCCCGTTGATCCCGTCCCCGGGATAGGCGAAGACCTGCTCCACGTCCCATTCGCGCAGCCTGGTCAGAACATGGTCCGCAACGGTTTCGCTCATGGTCGCCGGATACCGCCGCCCTCCGGCGGCTAAACGTCCTCGAGGATCTTGGTGATCCCCGCGACGACATCCGGATGCCCGAGGGTCAGCGGCGGCGGCAGCCGGTTGTACGGTTCGCCGGTGCTGTGGGGGAGGACGTCCACCGCGGTCCCGGCGGAGCGCACCCGGTCGGCCAGTTCGGACGACCCGTCCGGTACCGGGTCGATCAGCAGGACGTGGGACGCGGCGCCCGGGTGTCGTTCGGCCAGCCGGAGCGCGTCTCCCGCCGCCTCGCCGGCGGCCACGACGTCGATCGGCGGGCCGCCGGGTTCCGCGTCACCGAGTACGTCTTCGGCCTGGCTGAGGGCGCCGTCGACCGGCAGCCGGCACCAGATCACCTGACGGTGGGCCGCGAGTGGCCGCCACGTCGCCGGGAGTTCGCCGTGTTTGGCCTCGCCCGCGGGGTCGAGGACCAGGAGCTTCGCCCCGCTGTCGCCGTCGATGACCACCGAGGGGCCTTCGGCGCGGGCGGAATCGGTTTCGGCGGTCATGGTCGTCTCTCCTCTAGCAGTTCGTGCGGGGGAGTTCGGGGGAATCCGTGTCCAGCGGCACCGAACCCGATCGTACGAGTCCTAATTGGACTGTCTGCCGCTTCGTCACCGCTTCGAGCGCCCAGTCGGTGGCGGTGCGCAGCCGGTTGCCCGGCATGGCCAGCAGATGGTAGCCGCGGGTGACCGCCTTGGCGGCGAATCCGGAAAGCGGGATGTGCAAGGGATTCGCCGCGGCCTGGCGGGCGCCGAGGTCGACGACGAATCCGAGATCGTGGTGCCGGTAGGTGCCGTGTGAACCGTGCCCGAGCGAAGCGGCCACGTTCCGCCCGGCGAGTTTGCCCTGCCGTTCGGCGTGCTGGGCCGTCATCGCCGTGTATTCGCCGGGCCTGGTCAGATCGGGGACGGCGGCCGCGTCTCCGCACGCGTACACGTCACGTCGTCCGGGGACGTTCAGCTGCGCTGTCACGACGAGCCTGCCCTTGGCCGTCTTCAGTCCCAGATCCTCGATCAGCGGATCCGGTCGGACCCCGACGCACCACACGAGGGTGTGCGTGGGCACGGATTCACCGGAGGTCAGCGTGACCCCGTTTTCGCCGGCGTTGTCGATCGAGGTCTTCATGAGCACCTCCACGTCGCGTTCCCGCAGCACCTCGTCGGCGGTGTCGCCGAGGCGCCGGTCGAGTTCCGGCAGGACACGTTCGGCCAGGTCCAGCAGCAGCCAGCGGATCTTCTGATCCTTCAGTTCGGGATGCCGGGCGGCGAGCGCGGCGGTGAACGCCGGCCCCTGCGCGGCGACCTCCGTGCCGGTGTAGCCGGCGCCGACCACGACGAACGTGCAGCGCGCGTCGCGTTCTGCCGGATCCTGCGCGGAAGCGGCGAGTTCTATCTGGCGGGTGATGTGGTCCCGCAAATAGAGGGCCTCGGGCAGACCACGGAAGCCGTGGGCGTACTCGGGCACACCGGGGATCGGCAGCAGCTTGTTGACGCTGCCCGCGGCGAGCACGAGGCGGTCGTAGCCGAGGGAGTGTTCGCGGTCCTCGGGGTCGACGTAACTCACGCTGCGGCCGTCGAAGTCGACGGATCTGGCGGTGCCGAGCACCAGCCGCACACCGCGCAGCGTGCCGGGGATGGACACCGAAATCCGCCTTGGCTCAAGGATTCCGGCGGCGACTTCGGGCAGGAGGGGGAGATAGAGGAAATAGTCGGTCGGGTTCAACACGACGATCTCCGTGTCGTCGCCGACCGATTTGAGGAGGGTTTTGGCCGCGTTGTAGCCGGCGAACCCGCCTCCGATGATCACCACGCGCATAGTCAGTCCTCCGTGGGCCAGTCGCCGGTCGCCTTGCGGTAGCCGACCGCGCCCGCCCGTTCGGTGGCGGCCTTGACCGCGCCGAAGATCGCGCCCTGCGCGGTGGCCGCGACGATCACCTGTGTCCAGGTGAAGTCGCGGTCCGTGGCGTCCGGCGCGTCTTCCTCACCGCTCACGCGTTTCCAGATCTGCTTGAACGCGATCCCGGCGAGTATCCCGCCCGCGGCGCTGACGACCATGTTCAGCGGCTTGTAGAGAACCTTGTTCACGACGAAGACCTCTTTCGCATGATCAGCCGGATCGTCACGAGCAGTGCGAGAACACCGGCGAAGATCGGCAGGGGATTCGCGCGGACGACTTCGGTGCCCTGACGGAACTTCTCCGCCGCGGGCTCGGAGACCTTCTCGGAGATCGCGGCGCTCGCCTCGTCGACCTTGGCGTCGAGGTTGTCGTTCACCCTCGATTTGACGTCCAGTTTCCGGCCGAGCGCGTCGAGCGTCTCGGTGAGCTCTTCGCGGGTCACGTCGCGATCCGCGCGGGCTTCTTCCGCGTTCTTGGGGAAATCGTTCATGAGCGCACTCCTTGCTTGACGGTGTCGACGTCCTCGCGGACACCCGCGATGGCCTCTTCCGGCACCGGCGGGGTTCCGCTGGTGATCTCCTTCTTGCCGATGAGGGCGGAAATGCCGCCGATCAGCAGCAGCGCCGCACCGGTCACCACGGCCGCCAGCCACGCGGGCATGACCATGGCGAGTGCCAGCACGACAGCGGCGATCAGGGTCGCGAGGCCGAAGAGCGCGAAAATGCCCGCGGCACCGAACAATCCGGCGCCGGCCCCCATTTTCTTCCCTTTGCTCTGCAACTCGAACACGGCGAGCCGCATTTCGTCGCGGACCAGGTGCTTGACCTCGTCGCTCAGGTCGGAAACCAGTTCGCCGACCGACTTTTCCCCGGACGGCTTCCGGTGGGTTTCTTCGATCATGGAGCACCTCCTCGGAGCGTTCTGCCCGGCGGGTACCCGGCGTCCCGCCCGGTCAATCACAGCGTGTTTCGCCCCGCTGAGCGCCGGGTAGCCGGGGAGTGCCGGCTCGAAAAGACCGAACCGACAGGAGGATGCATGAGCACGATCACCGAAATGGTGGACGTCCAAGTCCCGGTGAAGACCGCGTACAACCAGTGGACCCAGTTCGAGAGCTTCCCCCAGTTCATGGAAGGTGTCGAGGAGATCCGCCAGATCGACGCGACACACACCCACTGGGTGACCAAGTTCGGTGGGGTGAGCCGGGAATTCGACGCGACCATCACCGAACAACATCCCGACGAGCGCGTCGCGTGGACGTCGGACTCCGGTCCCGACCACGCGGGCGTCATCACCTTCCATCGCCTTGACGACAACAAAACCCGTGTCACGGCGCAGATGGAGATCGACCCGGAGGGCTTCGCCGAGAACGTCGCCGACAAACTCGGTGTGCTCGACCGCCGGGTCAAGGGCGACATGAAGCGGTTCAAGGAGTTCATCGAGAGCCGCGGCCGCGAGTCCGGCGCGTGGCGCGGTGACGTGGACCGCCCAGGCAGCTGATCATCACCCGGGACCTCCCCTGGAAGACGGCGTTTTCCCGGGGGAGGTCCCGGGTATCTCAAGGGCGAGTCCATTACGAAGGGAGCGTTCCGGCATGACTACCAACGCATACGTGGCCTTCCTCGTCATCGGGGTGGCTCTGGTCATGCTCGACGGTCTGATCATCTACCAGAGCGGTAAGCGCTACCTGCGAGGTTCCCACGGCGACCCGGCCGCGGGCGCGTCCATGACGTGGCTCGTCACGGTGTTGTTCCATCTCGCGACGCTGGGCGTTTTGGCGCTGCTGTCGACCGTCGACATCGGGGGCAGCGACCTTCCGGGTGTGGTGGGCAGGCTGGGCGTTCTGTTGCTGGTCCTGGCCGTCGCGCACGCGATCACGCTCAGCGTGCTTTCGCGGATCCGTGGTGAGCAAGAGGCCGAAGCGGTCATCAACCGGCCGAAGCGCGTCGAGCCCGAGCAACAGGGCACGACGGTGACGCCGGTGCCCGGCCAGGACGGTCGTTACCCGGCCGCGAGCCCGTCCATCGAACAGCGGGCGCCGTACACGACGCCGTAGGAAGTCGAGTGCTGGCAGGAGGTTTCGCCGTGCACGAGATCGAAGACGAACTGTGGGAAGAATTCCACCGCGTGGTCAACATGACTTCGCGGGAACTGGCCGACTGGTTGCGCACGCGGTCGGCCGACCCCGAGGACGAAGCACTGCCGGACCAGGCGGGTACCCCGACCGGACGGCATGTGCTCGGCATCCTCGGCAAGCGCAGGACCGACCTCACCGCCGACGACGAACGGGTGATGCGCTCGGTCGTCCAGCGGGTGGCGGACGAGCGACGCGACGATCTGGAACCGGTCGCGGGCGAGGCGCACTGGCGGCACAAGCTGATGTCGATCGGGCACGATCCGCTCAAGCCCGCTTGACCGTGGCGGATGGCTTGCGCCCCCTCGGAAGTCCGTGAAGGCCTCCTTGAGGGACTCTGGGTCCCTCAAGGAGGCCTTCACGGACCTTCGGCAGCCCGAATCGCCACTCACGACCCCCGGCGCACCCGGTAGCGCAGATGAAGCACCCGGTCGCCCTGGATCACCGCGTCGGGATCCTCCAGCAGATGCCGCGCGTCGACCGGCCCGAAGTAGCGCTTGCCGGACCCGAACACCACGGGTACGACGTCCATGCGCACCTCGTCGACCAGGCCCGCGGCGAGCGCCTGGCCACCGACGTCGCCGGCGGCGACCTCGACCAAGCGGTCACCCGCGAGCGCCTGCGCCTTGGCCACGGCCGACTCGACGCCGTCGACGAAATGAAACGGCGCCTCCGGGTCCCAGCCCTCGGGCGACGGCCGGTGCGTCACGACGACCACGTGGTCGATCCCGCTCGGCGGCTTCCCGTCCCAGCCGTCCGTCAGGTCGAAGACGTGGCGGCCGGCGATCGTCACTCCGATCTGGTCCCAGTAAGGCCGGGTGTGGTCGTAGGAGGCCTGCGACACCTTCAGCGCGCCGCTCTCGTCCAATGGGACGTCACCGCCGGACAACCAGTCGAACAGCGGCCCCGGCTGGTCGTTCTCGTCCGCGACGAAGCCGTCCACCGACACCGAGCCGTACATGACCACCTTGCTCACGGGGCGCTCCTCTGCTTGGGGAGCCCTCAAATTAGCGTGTCGTGAGCTGCCGCTCTTGTAAGAAATCAATCGGCGGGCAGCGGCCAGCCGTCCAGCGTGTGGCCGGGATGTTCGCGCAGGAACCGCCGCCGGACTTCGAGGTACCGGGTCGGGGTGAGCCCGGTGAACGCCCGGAACTCGTGGCCGAAGTGGGCCTGGTCGAAGTACCCCGCGCGACCGGCGAGGTCGCCCCAGTCGACCGGTCCGGTGGGATCGATCGCGAACACGGTGGCGGTGAAGCGGTAGGTGCGGGCCAGCCGTTTCGGCGTGACGCCGACGATCTCCTTGAACCGCCGTGCCAGATGAGTGCCGCTGACACCGGCCGCCTCGCTCAGATCGCCGATCGCCACCGCCCCGCCTGCCGCCGCGATGACACTGCTCGTATGGCGGACCAGCCCCAGGCCGTCGGTTTCGCACAGCCGCCGCATCAGCTCCTCCTCGAGCAGCGTCAGCGTCTCGTGCGGTCCGTCCGCGGTGGCCAGCCGATCCCGCAGCTCGGTGACGGCGGGCCGTCCCCAAACCTGCTCCACCGTCACCGGCCGGTCACACAGCTCGGCCGCGGGCATCGGCAGGAACGGCGCCGGCCCCCACGGCTTGAAGTGCACGCCGACGGACCGGGACCGTGCTGGATAGCCGAACTCCCACGCGCGAGTGGGCGTGGTGACCACGCAGCCGTCGGCGTACTCGGCCGTCTCGATGTCGGTGACGGCACGGATCCGGAACGGCGCCCCGAGGTTGACGATGAGCAACGCCGACGGCGACGGCGGCAGTGTCAGCCGGGCGTACGGCGGCGAACCCTCCAGGTAGTAGAGGTCGTCGATCAGCCCGTCCAGCGGCGGTCGCGGCACTCTGGACACGTACTTCACGCACACAGCATCGCATCGTGCGCCGGGATGCGGAGCCTTACTCCGAGAGCTTGCCCCGCAACTGGTCCAGCGTCTGCGCGAGAAGGCGCGACACGTGCATCTGCGAGATGCCGATCCGTTCCGCGATCTGCGTCTGCGTGTAACCGCCGAAGAAGCGCATCACGAGGATCGCGCGCTCCCGTTTCGGGAGTTCCCGCAGCAGCGGTTGCAGCGCCTCGTGGTTCTCCACCAGAGCCATCTCGTGGTCCTCTTCGCCGATCGTGTCGGCGAGCGAAAGGGCCTCGGTGGCGTTGTCATGGACCGGCTTGTCGACCGACAACGTCTGGTACGCCTGGCCTGCGAGCAGCCCTTCGCGCACTTCGTTGACCTCGAGCCCGAGATATTCGGCGAGTTCGGTCGGGGTCGGCGCGCGGCCGAGCCGCTGGGACAGCGCGGCCGTGCCCTGGCTGAGGGAGACGTGGAGTTCCTTGAGCCGCCTCGGTACCCGGACCGACCAGCCGGTGTCCCGGAAATGCCGCCGGACCTCGCCCATGATGGTCGGGACGGCGAAGGAGAGGAAGTCGTGCCCGCGGCCGGGATCGAAACGGTCGACCGCGTTGATCAGGCCGATCCGCGCCACCTGCACCAGATCTTCCCTTGGCTCGCCCCGGCCGGAGAACCGGGTGGCGATGTGCTCGGCGAGCGGCAGCAGTTCGGTGACGAGGCGGGCACGCAGATCCTGGCGGCGTCCGGAATCCTCCGGCAACGAGGACATCTCGTCGAAGAGGACTCCGCAATGAGCGTAGTCGTCCGCCTGCCGCGTGAGGGTCTTGCGCTCGCCGCTCACCCGTCGCTCGTTCCCGGGGCCAGGACGAGGTCGATCGTCGTCGTACCCCCCAGTTCGCCGGGAATCGGCTCGCATCGTGCGGCCACCGAGCCGGCCAAGGTCGTCAGGACGTGCCAGCCGAACGTCGTCTCGCTCGGCAAGAAGGGCTTCGCCGTCCGTGTCGAGATCGAGACGGCGATTCCTTCCGGTACCTCGTGAAACACACAACAAAGTACGGCTCCCAGTGCAGCGGGCTGGACAAGTTGGGAACAGGCTTCGTCGACGGCCATCTTCGCGTCTGAAATGGCGTCCAAGCCGAAGTCCGCACGGGACACCACACCGTGGGTGAGCGTGCGGACAAGGGGAATCTGCTCCGCCTCGGCAGGAAGGCGGAGTTCGACCCGGTCGGACAGCCCGTCCGACTGTGGCCGGGTTTGGGGAGTCAGGCCGCCCCGTCCGTGTGCATCCATTATGAAACCCATCCGTCCGTGGCCGTGGGGTGATCGCGGCGGGAACTCGCCGCGAGACGCTTGATCAACGGCCCAGGGCGCGCTGAAGCTCCTTTTTGGACATCTTCGACCCGCCCTCGACGTTGCGCTGCTTCGCTTCGTTGTAGAGCTGGTCCTCGGTCGGGCCGTCCGGGCCCAAGCGGTTCCCGGACCGTATGCCGCCCCGCCGCCGAGGTGACATGTCCTGGAGGGATGTCCGGCTCGCCTCGCGCGACTCGCCCGCCCGCGCGCGGTTCTTGTTGACCGTGCGCGCGGCGATCTCCTCGGCCGAATCCTTGATGTGCTCGTACTGATGTTCTCGTTTGTCGCTCCAAGCCTGCTGCGGCATCGCGCCTCCTCTCTTCCCGGGTCAGGTACCCCGTTCGATTCGCCGGATAAACGTCCGGTTGACCCCGGGAACGGGCGGGTACGCGGGGGTCGGACGCGAAGGAGGCTTCGATGCGCATCGGCTACACACTCATGACCGAACAAACCGGCCCGAAGGACCTGGTGAGCTACGCCGCCGGGGCCGAGAAGGCGGGTTTCGACTTCGAGGTGATGAGCGACCACTATTCGCCCTGGCTGGACGCGCAGGGACATTCGCCGTACGCGTGGAGCGTGCTGGGAGCGGTCACCCAGAGCACCGAACGGGTCGAACTGATGACCTTCGTGACGTGCCCGACCATGCGTTATCACCCGGCGGTGGTGGCGCAGAAGGCGGCGACCGTGCAAGCGCTGTCGGACGGCCGGTTCACGCTCGGGCTCGGCGCGGGGGAGAACCTCAACGAGCACGTCGTCGGACGCGGCTGGCCGCCGGCGAACGTCCGCCACGAGATGCTCGCCGAGGCGGTCCAGATCATCGGCGGGCTGTTCGACGGCGGGTACTTCAACTACGCGGGTGACCACTTCCGGGTGGACTCGGCGAAGCTCTGGGACCTCCCGGAGCAGCGCGTCCCGATCGCCGTCGCGGTGTCCGGGTCGCAGTCGGTGACGCGGTTCGCGCCGATCGCCGACGCGATGATCGCGGTGGAACCGGACGGATCGCTGGGCAGGGAGTGGGACGCCACCAGACTCGGCCCGCCCGGCAGGAAGATCGCGCAGATGCCGGTGTCCTGGGGTGAAGACCGCGACGCCGCGATCCAGCGGGCGCACGAACAGTTCCGCTGGTTCGCCGGCGGCTGGAAGGTCAACGCCGAACTGCCGGGGCCCGCGGGGTTCGCCGGGGCCACCCAGTTCGTCAAACCGGAGGACGTCGCCGCGGCCATCCCGTGCGGATCCGACGTCGACCGGATCGTGAAGCAGGCGGGCGAATTCGAGGCGGCCGGGTTCACCGACCTCGCCCTGATCCAGATCGGCGGCGACCAGCAGGAAGGCTTCCTCCGGTTCGCCGAGGACACGCTGCTGCCGGCGTTGCGAGGGTGATTCACCCGGAACGGGAGTGTGCGAACCCGCGGACGCGGGTACCAATGCGGCACGTCGTCCTTCACCCAAAGGGGGAACTGATGAACAACGAACTCGGACTTCATCCGGTACCCGACCTGGTGCCGGAAGGCCAGGACACGCCGGAACAGGAGGCGATCCGCCGCAAGGCGGCCCTCGCCGTGGCTTCACGGGCGAGGAGTGCCGAAGACTGCGCGACCCTGCTGGACATGCTCGGCCTGCACGACGGCGGCGGCAGCAGTAGCTCCGAAGTGGCTTGATCAGCGACCGCGCGCCGTGACGAGGTCCGCGACGAAGGCCTGATAGGCCTCGTCGCGGTCCGGCACGCGTAGCACCGCGGACGGGTGCACCGTGGCGACCGCGGTGATGTCGAACTCCGCCAGCTCGATCCGCTCCCCGCGGCTTCGGGTGACGCGGAAGTCGTCGCCGAGCAGCGCCTTCGCCGCGGTCGCGCCGAGGAAGATCGGCAGCTCCGGATGGACCGCCGCCAGTTCGGCGTGCAGCCACCCCGGCCCTGCTGCGCGAGATCACGGCCGAGACCGTCTGGGGTCGCGCGGGAACGACGATCCTGATCTTCACCCCGTTCTTCCACCGCGACCCCGAATCCCTGCCCTGCGCCGCCCGGTTCGAACCAGGGATCTGGCTCGACGGCAGCGCGGCGGCCAATCCGGCGCTGGTCCCGTTCAGCGCCGGACCGGCCATCTGTCCCGGCCGGGATCTGGTGCTGTTCTGCGCGAGCACGATGCTGGCGCACCTGATCCGGGATCGCCGCTTCGAACTGGCCTCCGGCGGCGTACTCGGGCCGGAGCGGCCACTGCCCGCGACGCTGGACAACTTCCACCTGAAGTTCTCGGCGGCCTAGGACTCGTCTTCGACCCACTCGAGCAGATCGCCGGGCTGGCATTCGAGCACCCGGCACATCGCTTCGAGGGTGCTGAACCGGACGGCCTTGGCGCGCCCGTTCTTCAGCACCGCCACGTTCGCCGGGGTCAGCCCGACGAGTTCGGCGAACTCGCCGACACTCATCTTGCGCTTGGCCAGTTCGACGTCGATGCGGACGACGATCGGCATCAGATCACCTGCTCCAGATCGGACCGCAGGGTGGTGGCCTGGCGCAGCAGCGTGCGCATCACGACCATGAGGAGGCCCAGCACGGCGACGCCGATCAACGCCAGGAACAACAGCAACGGCAGACCCGGGTCTTCGGCGTTGAAACCGACGTAGAGGAACACGCCCGCCAGCACCACCCAGCCGGCGAGGATCGCCCACACGATGGCGTCCACCCACCGCAGGGACGCCTCGGTGAAGATCCGGTCCTTCTTGACCAGGGTGAGCAGTTGCCAGGTGGCGACGACCACGACCTGCACGCACAGCACCCAGAAGATGGAGACCGCCGTCGCCGGCCAGCGCAAGTACGCCATCTCCGGGTCCTGTCGCGCCATATGCGCGAACTGCCCCGGCAGGGACATGGTCTGGAAGAGGACCAGGATCCCGAACAACAGCAGAAGGAACACTCTGAGCGGCGCGACGGCCCGTTGCCCTGTGATCATGCATCGAGTTTCGCGCGTTATCTATCGAAAGTCAATCGGTCGGCATCGAAGTTCGATGACTCATGGTCAAGGAGGCATCGAACGGCCCCGATTTCGGGACGCGGCCGGTGAGAGCGGTGACCTGTACGACGATCTCGGCGGGCCGGGCCGACGATGGAGGATTTGGGACACTCAACGTCCCAAATCCTCCATCGTCGCTCACTGGGGTACTGAGCCGAGGTCGCGCGGAGGTGCCCAGGCCGAGGCGCATCAGCAGACGCGGTCATGCCACGCCGCCCGTCGCCGGGGTATCCGAAGTGCGGGCATACGCGGACACTGAATCGGCATTCGCGACGAGTCCATGGGGGAATCGCTCACCGCATTCGGTGAAGGGGTTGAATTTTCGTTGTGCGAAGGAATTCACCCGGCGGTAGCTCAGCCGTTGTCGCGCCAGGAGGGGTCTGTCAGGATGCTCGTGACCCGACCAGAAGGAGCGTTCCAGTGGCTTCCCGTCTCAATCCTTACATCAGCTTCGCCGGCGACGCCCGGCAGGCCATGGAGTTCTACAAGTCGGTGTTCGGCGGAGAACTGACGCTGAATACGTTCGGTGAATCCGGGATGGCCGGTTCGCCGGTGGAGAACCAGATCATGCACAGTCAGCTCGACACGCCGAGCGGCTACACGATCATGGCGTCGGACACGCCGCCGGGAATGGAGCACAAACCGGGCACCAACCTGTCGGTCAGCCTCAGCGGCGATGACGGCGGGGAATTGCGCGGATACTGGGAGAAGCTGTCCGCCGACGGCACGGTTTCGGTTCCGTTCGAAAAGCAGATGTGGGGTGACGAATTCGGTGCCTGCACCGACAAGTTCGGCATCTCGTGGATGGTGAACGTCATCCAGTCCTAGGGCTTTCCGGCCCGATCCACCCCCTGCCGAAGCTCCTGACTTCCGGGGACTTCAGGCCTCGATCACGCGGTTCTTGTCACGGCACCGGTGAAATCGCCGTTCTCCTCCGGAGAGGGTCCGGCGGTTTCATCGGGAGGCAAGGATATGAACAGGATGATCGCGGTACTGCTGGTTTCGGCCGGTGCCGTCGCTTCCGTCGTGGGACTGGGCGGTTGTGGTACACCGACCGCCGGTACACCGATCACCGTGGTGCGCGAGATCGCACCTCCCTCGACCACCACCGCCGTTGTCGTCGCACCGCCGCCGCCCGCTTCGGCGGTCGTGGTGGAGCCACCGACGACGGTCACGCGGGCGCCCGCCGTCCAGCGCCTCACTTCGTGCCGGCGGCTTCTCGCCGAGGGTTACTCCTTCGAGTACGCGTTCAGCGCCTGGGTGAACGCGGGCCGTCCGCTGAGCTGGGACGCCGATCGTGACGGATACCCGTGCGAGCAGTCCTACAGGAACCGGAACTAGGCGGGTCCACCCATCACCTGAAGTCCGTGAAGGCACCCGCGCCGTAAGTGTCTAGGGCGTACTGAGGTTCTGTTGAGGGGTAAGGCAAGGGCGGCGTGGTCGGTGCCGGGGGTCGTGAGTGGCGTTCGGGTTAGGGCGGACCGGTATTTGCCTACCTACGCTGGACCAGGCCGAGAGGCTTGACGATGTAGGTATTGGGACGTTGAGTGTCCTGATTCCTGCATCGTCACGACGTCGTGCCGGCCCGGATCTTGATCAACGGAGGGTGGGGACACTCAACGTCCCCCAATCCCTCCACGCTCGGCCCCTGCCGTAACACCGGCACCAGTGGGTAGGCAAATACCGGTCCGCCAGAACCCGAATCGCCACTCACGACCCCCTCGCGCCTGACACGGCACGTTCGACCTCCTTGGGCCTGACCGCCATTACCGCTCACGGACCAGGCACACCCGCGCCACGCGTCGGCGTTGATTGTTCTTCCCGAATCAAGGGTTCCGGTCAACCCGTCCCCGGGATGTAGTAGCCCGCGACGAAGCGACGGGCTGGTGGGGAGAGGGAATGAGCTCAGCGGAGGGTGTTGTCCTGGTGATCGGCTGCGGAGCGCGGCCGTACCGGGAGTACCTGTTGGCGTCGGCCGGGCACCGGCATCCCTTGTGGCTGTTCAATGGGACCGAGCCGACCTGGCAGGAGCGCTACATCACCGGCGCGACGGTGCTGGACACGCAGGACCAGGACGCCGTGCTGGCCGAGGCCCGCGCGCTCCACGCCACGACGCCGGTGCTCGGCGTGGTGTCCTGGGACGAGGCGTTGATCGTGGCGGCGGCACACGTCGCGGACGAACTCGGCGTGCCGGGCGCGGGGATCTCCGCGATCGAGGGCTGCCGTGACAAGTGGTTCAGCCGCCGGACGCTCACGGCGGCAGGCGTCGCCCAGCCCGATTTCGGCTTCGTGCACGACGAGGACCAGGCGGTCCGCGTGGCGGAGCGGATCGGGTTCCCGGTCGTGGTCAAGCCGCGTGGGGGAGGCGCCAGCATCGGCGTCAGTCTCGCGGAAGACGCCGGCGCGGTGCGGAAGGCGTTCCACACCGCCGAGGACGCCAGCTTCGACGGCTCTCCCGCGTACATGGGCGGAGCGCTGGTCGAGGAGTACCTGAGCGGTCCGGAGATCAGCGTGGACGGCGCCGTCGTGGACGGTGAGTACACGCCGATGTTCGTGGCGCGTAAGACGGTCGGCATGCACCCGTACTTCGAGGAACTCGGTCATCTGGTCAGCTCCGCGGACGAACTGCTCGCCGACCCGGCCCTCTGCTCGACGCTGGCCCGCGCGCACAGCGCGATCGACTTCCGGTACGGCATCACCCACACCGAACTCAAGCTCACCGAACGCGGACCGGTGATCGTGGAGATCAACGGCAGGCTCGGCGGGGACCTGATCCCGTTGCTCGCCAAGTTCGCGACCGGGGTCGACCCTGGCGCGGCCGCGGTCGACGTCGCGCTCGGCATGCGTCCTCATCTCCCCCACGAGGCCGAGCCCCGCTGGGTCGGCGTGCGGTTCGGGTACCCGAAACAGGACTGTGTCGTCGAGTCCGTGTCCGTCCCGGGTTCCCTGCGGGACAACGGAATCCTCGTCGCCGACGCGCTCGTCGAGCCGGGCGCGCGCCTGCGCCTGCCGCCGGCGGCGTTCATCTCGCGGCACGCGTACGTGATCTGCGCGGGCGCCGATCCCGAAGACTGCGAGGCGGTTCTGGACAAGGCCATGGCCCAGGTCCGGCTGACCGCGCACCCGCTGCTGCCCGCGGTCGCCGCCGGTGGCTGACCGCGCACGCGCACCGCAGAACACCTTCCCAGCACTCTCAACGATGGCGGAGCAAACAATGGCGAACCGTGATGTCGAGCTGCTCGCAGTCGGAGCAGGACCGTCCAACCTGGCCCTCGCCGTGGCGCTGGAGGAGCTCGCGCCCGGCCTGGCCCGCGAATCGGTCCTGCTCGAACGCGACGAAGAGGTCTCCTGGCAGCGGGGGATGCTCCTGCCGGAGGCGCTGTCGCAGGTCTCGTTCCTCAAGGATCTGGTGACCCTGCGCAATCCGCGCAGCCGCTTCTCCTTCCTCAACTACCTGCACGCCACCAACCGGCTCAACGAGTTCGTGAACATGGGCAGCTTCGTCCCGTACCGGGTGGAGCTCGCCGACTATCTCAAGTGGACGGCCGACTCGCTTTCGCTGGTGGATCTGCAGCGTGGCCGGGAATGCCGCGAGATCACTCCCGTGTGGACGGACGGCACGCTCACCGGCTGGGACACCCGCGTCGCCGACGGCGAGGTCATCCGCAGCCGGTACCTGGTGGTCGGCGCCGGCCGCGACGCGCGGATCCCCGACCGGCTCCGGACGGTGAACCAGGACCGCGTCATCCACAGCACGCAGTACCTGCCGAGGATCGCGAAGCTGCGCAAGGACCTTCCGTACCGCGTCGCGGTGATCGGCGCCGGGCAGAGCGCGGCGGAACTGTTCAGCTCGGTGCAGACCGATCTGCCCGAATGCAAGCCGACCATGGTGATGCGTTCGATCGGCCTGAACTACTACGAGAGCAGCAAGTTCAACAACGAGCTGTTCTTTCCGTCCCATGTGGACACGTTCTTCGGCTCGCGGCCGGAAGCGCGCGAACAAATGCTCAAAGAGATGCACCACACGAACTACTCCGGGCTGGCGCCGGGCACGATGGACGCGCTCTACCGCTCCGTCTACCTGGACCGCCTCTCCGGCCGTTCCCGGCTGCGGATGATCACCATGGCCGACCTCACCGACGCCCGTGACGAGGGCGACGAGATCGTGCTGGAACTGACCGACCGGCGCACCGGCGAGACGCAGGAACTGCGCACCGACCTCGTGCTGCTCGGCACCGGTTTCTCCCCGGAGATGCCGAAGATGGTCCAAGAGATCGCGAAGTCGATCGGCCTCTCGGAGATCAAGGTGACCCGCGACTACCGGTTGGAGATCGACCAGCCCGCCACCGCGGCCGTGTACCTCCAGGGCGTCAACGAGGCCACGCACGGGATCGCGGACTCGCTGCTGAGCGTCCTCGCCCCGCGCGCCAACGACATCCTGCAGGACATCCTCACCCTCCGCGGCGAAAACCCCTCGGTGCCGCCGCAGCCGACGTCGGACACCGCGCCCATCGTCGCCACCCGCTGAGCCCCCAGGAAAGGAAGAAGACAGTCATGGAGATCCGTCCGCTCGAGCGGGAAAAGATGGTCTTCGAGAACGGAGCCTACGGCCAGCGGCTCCTGCCGTGGGCGGCGCTGAACGCGCCGTTCGAAGGCGCGTGGGTCACCGTGCCGGCGCACGGCGCGACGGGTGCGCATTCCCACCACGAGTACGAGCTCTTCATCGCCGTCAACGGGGAGGCGGTCGTCGAGTCCGGGGGAGAGCGCCGCGCCTTCCGCCCCGGTGACGTCGAGTTCCACCAGCCCGGCACGGAGCACCGCATCCTCAACGACGGCGCCGAGGACTTCGAGATGTACGCGATCTGGTGGGACTCCGACATGACGGCGAACTTCGCCGCCCGGCATGCGGAAGAGTCGTGAGCATGGCCGACACGCGACCGGTGGTGATCATCGGCGGCCCCCCGACGTCCAACGGAGACCTGCACATCGGGCATATCGCCGGCCCGTACCTCGGTGCCGACGTGCACCGGCGGTACCTGCGGGCGGCGGGCCGCGAGGCCGTGCTCGCCTCGTGCACCGACGACAGCCAGACCTACCTCGTCACCAGCGCGGCCCGGGTCGGGCTGACGCCGCCCGAACTGGTGGAGCAGTCGACCGAGAACATCCAGCGCACGTTCGAGGCGATGGGCGTCGAGGTCGACGGCTTCTCGCCGACCGACGACGGCTACAAGGCGCTGGTCTACGACTACGTCAAACGTCTGTACGACAAGGGAAAGCTCCGCCTGCGCAAGGTGCGGCTGCCGTACAGCGAGAGCAGGGGCGAGTTCCTGGTCGAGGGTTTCGTCGGCGGTGGCTGCCCGACGTGCCTCGCCGACAGCCGCGGCGGATTCTGCGAGGGCTGCGGGCATCCGATCGACTTCGACGCGCTGATCGAGCCGTACTCGGTGCTCGACCCCGCCGACGAGGTGACCTACCGTGAGACCGAGATCATGGTCTTCCCCGTCTCGGAGTACCGCGAGCAGCTCCTCGCCTACTACGAGGAACGCGGTCCCGCGTGGCGACCGCACGTGCTCGGGCTCATGCGGGAACTGCTGGCCGGGCCGCTGCCCGATTTCGCCATCACGTACCCGGTGAAGTGGGGCCTGCCGGCGCCGTTCCTCCAGACGCCGGGGCAACGGCTCAACGCGTGGGTCGAGGGTATGCCCGCCTCGATGTACTGCACCGAGTACGCGTTGCGGCGCAACGGGAAGCCGAAGGCCGCCGACGACGACGCCTGGCTCGCGGAGAACGACGCGCGAGTCGTGGTGTTCATGGGGTTCGACCCGCTGTTCACCTGGGGCGTCGTCCACGTCGCCGAGCTGATGGCCATCGAGGGCCGCTATGTCCTCCCGGACACGCTGCTGGTCAACGAGTTCTACGAACTGGAGAACGAGAAGTTCTCCACCAGCAAGGGACATGTGGTCTGGGCCAGGGACCTCGCGGCCGAGGTGCCCCGCGACATCGCGCGGTTCCACCTCAACCTCACCGCCCCCGAGTTCGCGCGGACCAACTTCTCCCGCGCCGCGCTGGAGAAGGTCGCGGGGGAGCGGCTGGTCGCGCCCTGGAACGAACTCGCCGAGACGCTGGCCAAACTCACCGCCGAGGTCGGCGGGGAGAATGGCTCGCTCCCGGTGTCGGCCGAGGCCACCGAACGCGCGGCCGCGATGGTCTCCCGGTTCGCCTTGAACTACGAACTCGAGGACTTCAGCCTCAGCCGGGCTGCCGATCTGGTTGTGCAGCACGTCGAACGCCTGCGGGCGGCGACGGAACGCACGCTGAAGGGCAACCTCGACCAGGAGATGCTCCGCGCGAGGCTCGGCGACCTCTTCCTCGAACTGCGGGCACTGATCGGCTGCGCGTCGCCGATCCTGATCGACCTCGCCGAGCGTGCCGCCGAGGCAGGCGGGTTCGAACTCAGGATCGCCGCGGCCGCCTTCGACGTCACGCACACCACGGCCTTCACCGTGCCACCACTGGAATTCCCCCCGACGAGCGAGGTCTGAGACCCCATGTCACTCGACAGCACCCTCTCCCCCGACGTGGTCAGGAGTTCCCGGCTCGCCGAACGCCTGCTGGTGCCGGCGGGCTTCGTCACCACGGCGGGCAACGCGTTCCAGATCACCGCGGCCGCCATCCTGGTCTTCCACGCCGAACAGACCACCCTCGCCGTCGGCTGGCTGTTCATCGCGGTGTCCATCCCGCAGGTCGCGCTCGCCGTCCTGTTCGGCAAACTGGTCGACAAGGTCGACCGCCGGATGCTGTGCGTGGCGGCGGATCTGGTGAGCGCGATGACCGCGCTGGCGCTGCCGCTGTGGCTGTGGCTGGGCGGCCCGGCGAATCTGGGTTCCTACATCGCGAACTTCATGCTCGCCTGCACCGCGGCGTTGTTCATGCCCGCGAGCAACGGCCTGATCAAGGAACGGATCCGCGACGAGCGGCTCGGGAAGTTCAACTCGCACTTCGAGATGGCGAGCAACTCCGGCATGCTGCTGGCGTCCTCGCTGGCGGGCTTCCTGGTGATCTGGTTCGGCGCCACCCCGTTGTTCGTGTTCAACTCGCTGAGCTTCGTCCTCTCGGCCGTGCTGGTCTACGCGATCGGCCGCAAACCGGTCAAGACGCCGGTGACCGTCGAGACCACGACGACCGAAACCCCGGCGGCCCCGGCCGAGACGCCGGTGCGCCAGCCGGTGAAGCGGCTCGCGCTGTTGTACGCCAACGGGAACATCGGCCTGATGGTCGCCAACGTGATCCTGACGACGCTGATCCTGCAGACGTTCAACCAGGGCGCCTGGATGATCGGGGTGGTCGACGCGCTCGCCGGTGCCGGGTTCATCATCGGCGCCGCGGCGTACGGCAAGGTCAGCAAGCGGTTCAAGGGTATCCACCTCGCCGTGCTCGGCACGCTCGGCAACCTGATCTGCCTGGCGATCCAGCCGTTGCACTACATCGCGCTGATGGCGGCGATCCCGTTCGCCGGGTTCTGCTTCGCGCAAGGCCGGATCGCGGCCCGCACCCTGTTGATGCGGGCCAGCCCGGAAGAGCGCGTCGGCCGGATCTTCGGCGGCACCCAGGCACTGGGCCTCGGGCTCGGTGTCGGCGCGACGGTCGTGCTGTCCTCGCTGGCGGACGCGACTTCCGTGCCCTACGCCTTCTGGGGACTGGCTCTCCTGCAGGGCGCGATCGTGATCGGTACCTACTTCAGTCTGGCGAAACCGTTGTCGGCGCAGGAAAAGCGGCCGGCCGAGGTTCTCGAGGCGACCGCCGCCTGAGTGCGGCGACGAGCGGAGGAAACGAAAGTCATGACGGAAAAGCCGATCAAGGGCGGCGTGGCGACCTGGGCCTGCCTGCCCGGATTCCCGCCGGCGATCATCTTCCCGTTCACCCCAGGTGAGCGGTACGGCATGCGGAACCTCTACGAGTTCCAGATGCTGATGTACCGGCCGCTGTACTGGCTCGGCCGCGACGGCGAGCCGACGGTCGACCACGACCTCAGCATCGGCGAGGAGCCGGTGTGGGACGAAAGCGGCCGCACCTGCACGGTCCGCATCAAGTCGTGGAAGTGGTCCAACGGCGAGACGGTCTGCGCGGACAACGTCATCTTCTGGGTCAACATGCTGAAGGTGAAGGGGCCGAAGTTCGGCGCCTACACCGAGGGGTTCTTCCCGGACAACCTGGTGTCGTTCGAGAAAGTGGCCGAAGACAAGGTCAGTTTCACCTTCGACAAGGCGTATTCGAAGAACTGGATCCTGCTCAACCAGCTGACCATGATCACGCCGATGCCGAAGGCATGGGACCGCACCGCGGACGGACCCGCCGACGCCACGCACGACATCGGCCAGGCCGAGGCCGTGTACGAGTACCTGATGGCGGAGAACGGCGACCCCGTCGCGGAGGACAACACCCACCGCACGCGCTGGGCGGACAGTCCTGTGTGGAGTGTCGTCAACGGTCCGTGGAAGCTGAAGAGTTACACCGAAGAGGGCGTCGTCACCTTCGTCCCGAACGAGCACTACAGCGGCCCGAACCCCGCGCACCTCGACGAGCTGCGCCAGGTCCCGACGTCGTCCGACGAACAGCAGTACGCGCTGCTGGAGTCGGGCGACGTCGAGGTCGGCTTCCTGCCGCTGGGCATGGGCGTCCAGCCGGACGGCGATCCGACCAAGGGTGGCCCCAACCCGCTCGGCGACGGCTTCCAGCTGGAACCGCAGATCCTGTTCACCATCAACTTCATCGCGGTGAACTTCGGCAACCCGACCATCGCCGGCCACCTGATCCGGCAGCCGTACATCCGGCAGGCGCTGCAGAGCTGTCTCGACCAGGAATACGGCGCGCGCGAGATCTACCAGGGTTACGGATGGAGCCAGACCGGCCCCATCCCGGTGCTGCCGACGAGTGACCTCGTCTCGCCGAAGATCACCGAACGTGGCGGCTTCTGGCCGTTCGACCTGGAGAAGGCGCGGAGCCTGCTCTCCGAGAACGGCTGGGACGTCAGCGTTTCCCCGGCGGTCTGCGTGCGTCCCGGCACCGGCCCCGGCGAGGCGGGCGAGGGCATCCCCGCCGGCACCGAGCTGAGTTTCTCGCTGCGGTACTGGGAAGGCAGACCGGCGCTGACCCGGCTGATGGAGCAACTGCGCGACAACGCGGCCAAGGCGGGTATCGAGATCCGCCTGCAGGAAGTGATGGGCTCGGTCCTGGTGGCGCAGGACGGCCCCGGCGAGGCGCGGATGTGGGAGCTGTCCTGCTGGGGCGGCGGCTGGGTCTACAACTATCCGACCGGCGAGAACCTGTTCCAGAGCTCGGCTTCCTGCAACTTCAGCAACTACCGCGACGCCAAGGCGGACGAGCTGATCGCGAAGACGGTCACCTCCGACGACCTCGAAGCGCTGCACGAGTACCAGGAGTACATCGCCGACCAGGCCCCGGTGATCTTCATGCCGACGTTCCCGCGGCGGTTGTTCGAGGTCAAGGGCAACCTGCGCGGGTTCTCGCCGATCAACCCGTACGGGCTGATCAATCCCGAGAACTGGTACTACGTCGAGGATGGGTCATGACGCGGCCGGTGCTGTTGGTCGGGTTCGTGGCCGCGGCGCTGGGTTCGTCCATCAAGGACTTCCAGCCCGACGGTTCGGTGATCTTCGTCGAGGAGCCCGACGTCGTCCGCAAACGCGACGCGCGGAAGACGGTGGCCGGTTCGGCGCTGGTGCGCGAGCTGATCGAATGGGAGTTCCACCTGCCGGGCAAGGCGGACGAGTTCTACCACGTCCACCACGACCTCGACCCGGCCGCGGTGGTGCCGCTGACCGAGTACGCGACCCCGTTCGCGGCACGGCTCGCGGAACGCTACGGGCTGCCGGGCGCGGGGTTCGGCGCGGCGCGGATCCTGCGGGACAAGGCGGTGCTGCGCCTGGTCAGCCGGGCGGCGGGGATCGCGAACCCGGCTTCGGCGCGCGTCGAAAGCCCGGCGCAGGTCCGCGAGTTCATGGCCCGGCATCCGGGGAAGATCGTGCTGAAGCCCGCGAACCGGCAGGCGTCGGTGGGGACCAAGGTGCTCACCGACGAGGCCGAGGCCGAGCAGGCGTGGGCGAACTGTGTCGTGCAGGACGAGGGGATCTTCGTCCCGGACCGCGCGATGGAACTGAAGATGCTGGCCGAGAGCTTCGTCGAGGGCGACGAGTACAGCGTCGAGATGCTGCTGCGGGACGGTGAGCCGCTGTTCGCCAACGTCACCGGCAAGCAGCTGTTCCCCGGTCCGCGCCCGATCGAGCTCGCGCATATCGTTCCCGCCGACATCCCGGACGAGCTGACCGCGCTGCTGAACGAGGAGACGCGGCGCCTCACCCACGCGGCCGGGTTCCGCACCGGGATCGTCCACTGCGAATGGATCGTCTCGGACGGCGTCCCGTATCTGGTCGAATGTGCCGGCCGGTTCGCGGGCGATGGCATCATCGAGCTGATCCAGCGCGCCTACCCGGTCGAGCTGAACCGCGCCTACTTCTCGGTGATGAAGGACGAGCCGGTCGCGGACCTGTTGCCGCGCAAGGCCGAAGGCGGCGCGGCCGTCCGGTTCCTCTCGATCGAGCCCGGGCTCATCGAGGACGTACGCGGAGTGGAAAAGGCGTCGCAGTCCGAAGGCGTGTTCATGTGCGACGTCGGCGTTTCGGCGGGTGACCGGTTCGACGGGCTGCGCAGTTCGTGGGACCGCGTCGGCGATCTGATGGTGACCGCGGACAGCCCGGCGGAGGCGTTGCGCCTGGCCGAAGAGGCGGTCGCGCTGATCGAGATCGACGTGCGGCCGGATCGCGAAGAGAGGGAGAACGCCGCACCATGACCATCGAAGCCGTCCAGTCCGTACTCCCGGACGCCGGTCTCGACGTGATCGTCACCGGGCTCTCGTCGGACGCGCACACCTGGAACCTGGTGTACCTCGAGCTGTTGCTGGAGGAGCTGGGCTGCCGGGTGACCAACCTCGGCGCCTGCGTGCCCGACGCGGTCATCGTGCGCGAATGCGCCGCCCGGCGGCCGGATCTGGTGGTGATCAGCAGCCTCAACGGGCATGGCCGCCAGGACGGCGTCCGGTTGATGGAAGCCTTCCGCACGCGGGCGGAGCTGGTCACGACGCCGGTCGTCATCGGCGGAAAGCTCGACGTCACGGGCGGCAGCAACGCGGCACGGCTGCTGGAGGCCGGTTTCGACGCGGTGTTCGAGGACTCCGGCGGCCTGACCCCGTTCCGCACCTTCCTCCGCACGCTGTCCGTGCGCACCGGTGTCCCGCTGGGCGCCGGATGAGCGTGCTCGCCCCGCCGCGGGGACTGTCGTTCGGCGAGGTGATCGCGCGTCACCACGCCAAGGGAGAACTGGTCGTCCAGCCCCGGATGGGGTTCGCCGATCCGGGGCGGATGACCAGAGGGTTGCTCGCGACGAGGGCGGCGCGGGCCGCGACGGTCGGCACCATCACGATCGACAGCTACACCAGGGTGGGCGACCACGAGGCGGCTCGCGCGGCGCTGGCGGCCGACGCCGATCTCAACGGGTACCCGCTCGTCGACCACGATCCCGCGACGACGACGGCGTTGCTCGACGGCGTGCTGAGCAGGGACTTCCCGGTGCAGATCCGGCACGGTTCGGCGGACCCCCGCCGGATCGTGCGGACGCTGCTGGACTTCGGGCTGCACGCGACCGAGGGCGGGCCGGTGTCGTATTGCCTGCCCTACAGCCGGATGCCGCTCTCGGCGGCCGTCGACAACTGGCGGCGGTCGTGCGAAACGCTGGCCGAGGCACGGGGCCCCGAACTGGAGCCGCATCTGGAGACCTTCGGCGGCTGCATGATGGGCCAGCTGTGCCCGCCGGCGCTGCTGGTGGCGCTGAGTGTGCTGGAGGGGATGTTCTTCTGGCGGCACGGGATCCGCTGCCTTTCGTTCAGCTACGCGCAGCAGACCCACGCCGGGCAGGACGAGGAGGCCGTCGCCGCGCTGCAGGCGCTGATCAGGGAATACGTGCCGCACGCGCGGACCCATGTGGTGATCTACGGCTACATGGGCGTCTATCCGAGGACCCCGGACGGCGCGCTCGCGCTGATCGCGGAGTCCGCTCGGCTGGCCGCGCGGACCGGGGCGAGCAGGCTGATCGTCAAGACCACCGCCGAAGCGCACCGGCTGCCGACCGTGGCGGAGAACGTGACCGCGCTGGAACACGCCGCCGAGGCCGCGCGGGGCGTGTCCCGCATCGGCCGTCTCGGCGACACCGGGATCCACGCGCAGGCGAAAGCGTTGGTGGACAACGTCCTTTCGCTTGACAGCGACCTCGGCAGGGCGCTGGTCACCGCTTTCGCGCGGGGCCAGCTGGATGTCCCGTTCTGCCTGCATCCGGACAACGCCGGCCGCGCGCGCGGCCGGCTGGACGCCGGTGGCCGCCTCGAATGGCAGCGGATCGGCGCGATGCCGCTGGGCGACCTCGTCGACCTGCCGGCGGACCGGCGGATGACTTCGAGCGACCTGCTGGACGCACTGCGGTACGTCGAGCGGTCGTTCGACGAGAAGTACGGGCTGCCCGGAATCGAGACTGTACAACCAATACAGGGGAGTGGAACATGACCGGAACATCGGAAGCCGGGCTGCCGCCGGGCACCCGCGAACACCTGACGTCACCGGTGACGCAGGCGGCGTTGCGCATCCAGAACAGCATCACCGCGGGCACCCGCGAGTACCTCGGGATGAACGGGTTCGTGGAACTCCAGCCGCCGCTGATCGGACCGGTCACCGACCCTGGCTGCCGCGGTGCCAAACAGGTCGATGTCGACTACTACGGGCACAAGTACAAGATGATGACCAGCGTCATCCTGTACAAACAGGCGTCGTTGCTCGCGTTCGACAAGATCTTCTACGTCGCCCCGAACGTGCGGCTGGAGCCGCTGGAGACCTCGACCACCGGACGGCATCTGGTCGAGTTCACCCAGATCGACGTCGAGGTCGCGCGGGCGAGCCGCGAGGAGGTGCTCGACGTCGCTCAGGGCCTGCTCCGGCACGTGGTCACGTACACCCTGCGTGAGTCCAAAGTGGACCTCGCCACGCTGGGCCGGGACCAGGCGGCGTTCACGGCGCTGCTCGAAGAGGACTTCGAGCGGATGACGCACCGCGAGGCGGTGTCGCGGTTGCAGGGCCTGCGGCACGGGCAGAGCGCCGACGCGGAGATCGACTGGCAGGGCGAGCGGATCATCTCCGAGCAGACGAACCGGCCGTTCTTCATCGTCGACTATCCCAAGGGGTCGCGCGGGTTCACCGACGGCGAGTCCAGCACCGAACCCGGGGTGCTGCGGAACTTCGACCTCATCGCCTCGGACGGGTTCGGCGAACTGTGCAGCGGCGGCGAGCGCACGCACGAGTACCGGCGGCTGATCGAGCGGATGCGGGAAACGGGGGAGAACCCGGCGAAATACGCCTGGTACCTCGACCTCGCGCGCGAGGGACTGCCGCCGAGCGCGGGTTTCGGGATGGGGCTCGAGCGGGTGACGCGGTACATCGCCGGGCTGGACGCGGTTTGGCAGGCCAACGCGTACCCGAAGCTGCCGGGGATCGCGGCGCCGTGATCACCGCACGGCAGCTCCCCGAAGACGCGATCCGCGCCAGGGCGCGGGAAGGCAGCGCGGCGATCTTCCCCGACGTCGCGGGATACGGCCGGTCGCTGTTCGGCGCGGACGTCGAATCGGGTACCGACGAACTCGACCGCGCGCGGATCGTGCCGCCGGTGTTCGTCCCGCGACGCCTGGAGAAGATGTTCGACCTCGCCCGCGAACCGGTCTACGGCGACGTCGGACTGTCGACCGTGCTCGGCGGCTTTACCGCGCCGTCACCGGTGTTCCTGTGCGCGTTCGGATCCACACAGGTGGCGGGCAGCGGGCTCGGCATCGCCGTGAGCGAGCAGGCGGGCAGGCTCGGAATGCCGATGGTGATCGGCGAGAACGTCGTGCCCATGCACGGATACGGTCGCATGGGCGAAAGCGCCGAAGACGGCCTGCTCGGCCGGATCCGCGCGTACGCCGGCGCGGTGCCGGACGGGCTGCGCGGCGTCGTCGTCCAGCAGAGCACCGAAGACGCCGACGCGGAGGTGTGGAACCTCGTCTACAGCGACCCGTCGGCGACGAAACTGCTGGAAACCGGGCGGCTGGCGTTCGAGCTCAAGGTCGGCCAGGGGGCCAAACCGGGCCTCGGCGGGATGACCGTGCTCTCGCGCACGGCCGCGGGTGAGATCGCCGAACAGTACACAGTGGACGAAGCCTTCGGCGACGGCACGGCCATGGTGCTGCGGTCCAGCAGTCCCGGCACCTTCACCGGGGAGATCCTGCGCCAGCAGATCCACCTGATGCGCAACAACTACCCGCGGGCCCGGGCCTGGGTGAAACTGCACCCGGGCCGTGACGTCGGCGAGGCCGCGCAGGTCGCGTGGGCGGCGGGCGCGGACGCCGTCACCGTGGACGGTGCCGAGGGCGGTACCGGCTGGGCGCCGTCGGTGTTCCTCGACCAGGTGGGGTTGCCGCTGGTGGAATGCCTGCGCAGGGTCGGCAAACATGACGCGTCGCTACTCGTGTCGGGGCGGATCTGGGAAGGGGCCCGCGCGCTGAAATGCCTGGCGATGGGCGCTTCCGCGGTCGGCCTCGGCCGGGCGGCGCTCCTCGCCGTCGACGAGGACGCGACCGAAGGGCTCGTGCGGCTGGTGCGCTGCCTCGAGCTCGAACTGCGGCTCCTGGCCAGCGCGCTCGGGAAGTACGACCTCGCGGATCTCACCTCGGACGACCTGTGGTTCCCGACTCGAACGGAGCAGCACGGATGATCAACTACGACGGGAAACGGTTCCGCAAGGTCAGTGCCGACCCGAACGCGCCGGTCACCCTGTACCGGCAGAAGGACGACCTGGTGTGGGCCGAACTGACCGGCGGCGGTGTGCGGCTCGGGTCGCTCACCGGGAAATGCGGCGAGGACGGGACCATCGACATGGCGTACACGATGGTCCTGGCCGGCGGTCAGGTGATCGCGGGGCACAGCACGAACACCCCGGAGTTCCTCCCGGACGGGAGGATCCGGCTGAACGAGGTCTGGGAGCGGTACGGGACTCCTGGCTCTCGCGGAACCTCCGCTATCGAAGAGGTCGCCGAGTAGGTCTTTTGCGCGTGAAGGCCCCCTTCCCTCGGCTGAGCCGAGGGAAGGGGGCCTTCACGCGCTTATGGGGTGCGGCAGGCGTTCGGTGCAGGTGGTCGTGGCGAGGACCGAACACACGTGATTGAAGGCGTAACACACGTGATTGAAGGCGTAACTCTCGCACCCGGCTGTCATCCGTCCCCAGACACGCGAGTTACGGCTCCAGACACGCGAGTTACGGCTTCAATCACGCGAGTTACGCGTCAACACGATGCCGGGCCGCCGCAGCACCGGATTTCTACCCGCTTCATCGGCCGAATGGCGATTCACGCGACCGAAAAGGGCAGTCGAGGGGGCCGAACGGCGCACGCCGAAAGGAGGATTTCACCGCGGGTTCTTTTCCAGGTATTCCGTCCAGACCTTCTTGGGCACGCACATTCGCCAAGAGTCGACGATCAGCTCTCGTAACTCCTCGTAATCGATCGCGGACAGCCGGACGCGAACCCACTGATAGCGCATATCGGAGGGAATCGGCATCATGAACTTGTCCGGCTCGCCTGCCACCAGCGCTTCCCGCTCTTCTTTGGGATAGCCGAATCCCATCACGGTTTCGTCGGGTGAGAGCGAAAGGAAGACGATTCGCCCCACGCGGAACTTCGCCCGGTCCCGGACCAGTGCCTCATAGGCGCGGGGTAGCTCCGAAGCGATCTTTCTGACGTCATCCCCGGTTACCATTTTTCCACCATTCTCCGCTGTCTGTTCCCCAGTCACCCTTGGCGCCCATGGTGAAGGCGACGTAAAGGTATTCGTCGAGGACCTTCGCCAGTGACACGGGCCTGCCCATCAGGGCGGGGATGTCCTCCCCGCCGTCTCCCGCCTCCGCGATCACCGCGGCGGCCCAGTCGCGGCCGAGCCGGAGGTGCCTGCCGAACGCGGCGCCGTCACCGACGCCGTGGAGGGCGGCCGCGATGGCGGCGTCCCACGGCATGATCGTGTTGGGCCGCAACGCATACAGTGCCTTGGCCGCGGCGGTCGGACCGAGGGTGCGCCGGGCCCGTCCGGCTGAGACGACGACGCCCGAGAGGTCCGCGTACGCCTTCGCGGCGGTGTCGATTCCCGCGTCGGTCAGGTCGGCGAGGTCGCCGGACGGGAGCGTAGTACCCCAGGTCTCCCACCAAGCCCGGACCCCCTCGTCGAAGGGGGCGGGCTCGCCGTCCCGAGGGTATCGGATCCGGCATCCCCACGAGTTCAACCAGCGAAGAAGAATTGTGCGATGTGCGGGCTGTGACAGGTCGATCGCGGACCGCGTTTCTTCTACGAGTCGAAGCCATGTGGTGTCGGCATTCGCGAAGCCGTTGAACACTTCGGCGGCCCGTCGGAGTTCGGCGAGTGGCGGCAGGGCGTCAGACATGGGCGAACCCTATCCGGTGCCACCAAGGGGGTGAATTTCCGCGTCCAACTATTGGACTTTGTACATTGAGTCACCTATTTGTATCTGCTGCATGGTTGATTGGTCCTTTAGGGTTGTGGCCAGGAAGGCCACAGGGGTGGCGGTCACGCAGCGCGATTGCGTTACCCCATCCAGGGGAGGAGATGGCATGGGCAGACCCGAGCGACCGTTGGACGGCACAACCGGTCCGATCGCCGCATTCGCTCACGATCTGCGCGTTTTGAGGAACCGAGCGGGAAACCCGAGCTACCGGGAACTCGCGAGGACGGCACTGTTCGCACCTTCCGTGCTGTCCAGCGCGGCCAGCGGCCACCGACTGCCCACTCTCGCCGTGACCTTGGCGTTCGTCTCCGCGTGCGGTGGGGATCGTGCGGCGTGGGAACGGCGTTGGCGGAGTGTCGCCGGGCAGACCGGGAGCGGCGCCGAGGTCCGGGAGGACCGTGCGCCCACGCCACCGCAGGCGGAGGTTCCGCCGGATGCCGCGCACGCGGTGTCATCCGGCGTCATCCGTCTCGCCCATCCGGCTCAGCTGCCCATGGGATCGAGGACTTTCGTCGGCAGGGAACGGGATCTGGCCGACGCCGCCGGGATGATCGGGTCGACCGGGCCGGTCAAGGTGCCGTTGCTCGTCAGCGGGCCGATAGGCGTGGGGAAGACGGCCTTCGCCTTGCGGCTGGCCGAAGAGGTGGCGGCGGACTTCCCGGACGGGCAGCTCTACGCCGATCTGGGGGACGGCGGAACCGGTGGCCGGTCGGCCAACGGGATCGTGCGTGGTTTCCTGCGCGCGCTCGGCGTGCCGGCGCATCTCGTGCCCGACGACCCGATGCAGCGGATCGGGCTGTACCGATCCCTGCTCGCGGAACGCAGGTTGTTCGTGCTCCTCGCGGGCGTCAGCGACGAAGGACAGGTGCGGCCGCTGCTGGGCCGGGCCCCGCACAGCCAGGTCGTGGTGACCAGCCGCGCCCGGCTGCTGGGGCTGGAGGACACGAACCGGATCGAGCTGGACACGTTCTCCCGCAAGGAATCGCTGGCATTGATCGGCAGGATCGCCGGCCAGGGCCGGGTGCGGTCGGAACACGACGCCACCGACACGATCGCCGAGTTGTGCGGGGATCTGCCGTTGGCGATCAACATCGTCGGCCGAAAGATCGCCGCGCGTCCGGAATGGGCGATCGCGTACACGGCGGGCCAGCTCGCCGATCGCGAGCGGCTCATGGACAGTCTCGCCGTGGGAGACGTCAATGTCCGGGACCGGTTCACCTCGGCGTACGAACGGCTTTCGGCCGCCGAACGGGAGGCCGTCCATCACTTCGGGCAGAGCGGGGCGGGCTGGACGACGTCGATCGGCATCGCGGCGGCGATGGGCATCATGATCGAGACCGCCGACGAACTCCTCGAATCCGTAGTGGACGCCGGACTTCTCCGGCGTGCCAGCGTCGCCGGCCGGTACGCGGTCTCCCGATTGGTCCTCGATCCCGCCGCCGAGCGGCAGCGCGAACCGAGCCCGTTCGCCGCCGCCGTCCCGATGGTGGGCCGCAGGGCCAGGAAGAACGCGTTCGAATCGCTGCGCCACGAGGCCGTGCGCACGCTGCCGGGTGGCTCGTCCGAAGGTTGATTGTTCTCCCCGTGTGGCGCTTCCGGTCAACGGGCCGCGCGGTTTGAATGAGTCGACGAATGAAGGCGAGCGAAATTCGGTGACACAATGCTGATTCTGTCGATGAAAGAGGGTCACGATGGCGGGATCGTGGCGATCGAGGACGGCAAGCTGCTGTTCGCGCTGGAGTCGGAAAAGGACAACTACCCGCGCTACGACCGGATCACCGGCGAGCTGATCGCGCGTGCGGCGGGCATGCTCGACTCCCGTCCCGACGTGGTCGCGCTCGGTGGCTGGGTCAAGGGGGAATTCTCGGTGGAACCGCCCTCCCGCACCGGATACTTCGGTGTCGGCGAGGGCGCGATCTCCGATGAGGCGGGCAAGTTCTTCGGCAAGGACGTGCGCTACTTCTCCTCCACTCACGAGCGCTCGCACATCTACACCTCCCTCGGGATGGCGCCCGCCGCCCCCGGCCAGGAGTACTACTCCCTGGTGTGGGAAGGGAACATCGGCGACTTCTACCGGATCGACGAACACGGTGAGGCCACACATCTGAAGCACGTGCTGACCGACCCCGGTGCGAAGTACGCGTACCTGTTCGCGCTGGCGGACCCAGGCTTCCCGATGGGCAAAGGAAAGTTCCGGTTCAACGACGCCGGCAAGCAGATGGCGCTGACCGGGTTCGCCGAGCCCGGCCCGCTCACCCCGGACGAGCAGAAGACCATCGACTTCATCCTCGACCGCGACGGCATCATCCTCGGTCTGTCCAAAGAGGAGATGTCCTGGTCCCATCTGTACAACGCCGGCGTCTGGTCGCAGGAGTACCGCAACGCGGCGGCGAAGCATTCGCAGGCGATCTTCGACCGGTTCCACGACTACGCCGAGAAGAACCTGACCGAAGGCCTACCGCTGCTGATCTCCGGCGGCTGCGGCCTGAACTGCGACTGGAACCGCTTATGGCGTGAGAGCGGCCTGTTCTCCTCGGTGTTCGTGCCGCCTTGCCCCAACGACAGCGGTTCCGCGCTGGGCACGGCCATCGACGCGCAGTGGTTCTACACCGGGCAGGCGACCATCGATTGGGACGTCTACGCGGGGGAGAACTTCGTCGAGGACGTCGTCCCGGATCCCGCCAAGTACGAGACGCGGCCGCTCGTGGCGAGCGAGGTCGCGAAGTACCTCAAGGACGGCAACATCATCGGCTGGGCGCGTGGCCGGTACGAGATGGGTCCGCGGGCGCTGGGCAACCGGTCGATCCTGGCCGCGCCGTTCACCGTGGACACCACCGTGCGGCTCAACAAGATCAAGCGCCGCGAGGACTACCGCCCGATCGCCCCGATCGCGCTGGAATCCGACGCCCCCAAGTGGTTCGTCGGCTCGGTCGAGGATCCGTACATGTTGTACTTCAACCACGTCACCTCCGACGAGTTGAAGGCCATCACGCACATCGACGGGACCGCGCGCACCCAGACGGTGACGCGGGAACGCAACGCCGGCATCACCGACCTGCTCGAGGCGTTCCGCGAGCAGACCGGGTTCAGCGTGCTCTGCAACACCTCGCTGAACAACAACGGGCGCGGTTTCCTCAACCGCACCAGCGATCTCATCGAGTACGGGGAGACGTACGGCCTCGACGGCTACGTCATCAACGACACGTTCGTGACCCCGCGCGACTCCTGAATCCTTGCCCAACGGGGGCAAGACCCGGATGCCACGCGCCCAGTCGTGGCATCCGGGGACCTCGTCGCGTCCATCGAACTTTTCGCCAGGAGGGGGAAGGCCATGCGAGTCGTGCTCGCGGGCGGCGGGGTCATCGCGTTGCTGACCGCCGTGGAGTGCGTGTCGGCCGGGCACGAAGTGGTGATCGCCGATCAGGCGGACATCCCGTTCTCCGGCGCGACTTCGTTCGACCGTCATCGAGTGCTGCGCGCACTGCACCCCGGTGACCTCGCCACCACGGCCGCCGCCGTCGGTGCACACCACGCGTGGATCGAACTCGAACACCTGCTGTCCACGGCGTTCTACGAACAGTCCGGCGCGCTCACCGCGCTCGGGACGGACGACGCGACAGCAGCGCGGGACCTGCTGACAGTGGCCGGATCGAAGGCCGAAGTGTTCGGCGCGGACGAACTCGCCGCCGAGTTCCCGCACGCCGGATTCGCCCCCGGGACGGGCGCGGTCTTCGAGTCGCACGCGGGGATCCTGCTCGCCGATCGCTTGCTGGCGGCCTGCGCCGGCTGGCTGCGTTGGCACGCGCACGCGGAACTCCACCCGCATCGCAAGGTGGTCGGGGTCGACGCCGACCGGGCCGAGGTCCGGCTTGCCGACGGCGAGATGCTCCGCGGGGACGCGGTCCTGCTGGCGGCGGGGCCGTGGTCGCGGGAGCTGCTGGCGCCCGAGCTGTCCAGGGAACTCGTGCTGCACCGGCAGACCATGCTCTACTGCGACGTGCCGCCCGCCGACGCCGCCGCGTGGGCCGCGACCCCGGCGATCACCTCGCTCGGCTCCGACGGCGGCGCCTGGCTGGTGCCGCCGGTCGCCGGGACGCCGTTGAAGCTCAGCGCCGCGAGCGCGTGCCGGGTGGTCGACGAGGTCGGCGGCGCCACCGTGCCCTCGTGGTGGCGTGAGCATCTGATCGACACGTTCACCGCGCTGATCCCGGGCTTCCGCCGGGACTGGCTGATCGACACCCGGGACTGCCACTACCTGGCCCGGCGCTCCACCCTCGGCCCGATGCTCGCCGTCCTGGGCGACCGGGTCCTGTCCTACGCGGCGTGCGGCGGCTCGTCGTTCAAGTTCGCCCCGCTGATCGCCCGCTCCCTCGCCGCGCGCCTGACCGGCGCCGAACCTGCCCCGACCGGACTCGAACCGCTCGACCGGCCGCTCGTGCGAGCGGGCGGTGTCCACCCGATCCGTCCTGCCCTACGAGGTGTGTCGTGAAACTGCTCGCGCTGGAAGCCAGCCAGAACTCCTACTACTACCTGCCCCGGTACCAGCAGATCGAGGACTTCGGCGGGGTGCTGTACGTGCTCAACGGGATCGGGACCGAGGATCTCTGGCCGTCCGAGCGTTACCGGGTCGCCGGCAGCAACCACATCGGCGACCTGATCCGGCATGCGAAGGCCTGGCACGCGGAAGAGTCCTTCGACGGAGTGCTCACCTTCTCCGAGTCCGGTGTGGTCCTGGTCGCCGCGGTGGCCGAAGCACTCGACCTGCCCGGCGTGGGAGTGGACGCGGCACGGACGAGCCGGAACAAGCTGATCATGCGGCAGGCGCACGAAAAGGGCGAGGCCGCACATCCGGACTTCCGATTCGTCGAAGACCTCGATTCGGCCCTTCGAGCGGCCGAAGACTTCGGCTATCCGGTGATCCTCAAGCCGACGCTCGGCGCGGCCAGCAACTTCGTGTTCCGGGTCGACGACGAGGAGAAGATGCGGGAGCGCTACGCACAGGCGCGCGAAGGCATCGACGGCATGAGCTGGTACAACATGGAGGCCGAAGGCCTGGACCTCGGCCCGCACGGCCTGCTCGTCGAGTCCTTTCTGGACGGTCATGAGCACCTCATCGAAGCCGTCGCCTGGGACGACGAGGTCTACCTCGGGTCCATTGTGGACAGGGTCACGTCGGAGGGCGAGACCTTCGACGACGACGTGCACCACGCGCCCACGTCGCTCACCGCCGAACAGGTCGCCGAGGTGCACGCCGTGGTGACCGCCGGGGTACGGGCACAGGGGCTCACTCGCGGCGCGTTGCACGCCGAAGTCCGCTTCCACCAGGGCAAACCGTTCCTGCTGGAGATCGCGGTCCGCCCCGGCGGCGGCGGACTCGACCACATGGCCCGGCTTTCGGCGGGCTACGACCCGATCAAGGGACTCATGGACGTCTCCCGCGGGGTGCGGCCGGACGTCCGCCATTTCAGCCCGACCGGACTGCACACCGCCGCGATGTGCCTGATCTGCCCGGGCGGCGTGATCGCCTCGATCGAGGTCCCGCCGGCGGTGAACGACTCGGAATCCCTGTACTACCTCAAGATCTTCGCGAAGCCGGGTGACCTGATCAAGCGCCCGCCGCTGGGCAACAACATCTTCGGCGGCATCGGCGCGCTCGGCTCGACCTTCGACGAAGCCATGCGCAACGCGAACGACCTGGCGGGCAAGATCGAGGTCAAACTTTCCGAAACCCAGAAGTAGTACCGAATCCTGTTCGACGAAACCGGAGCCTCACCCAGGGTCCGGTGGCGGAAGACGCCCAAAACCGCGTGGAGGAAGCGTGTCACGGACTGCCACCCAACGGCAATACCTGATGGTCAGACCGACGTACTTCGACGTCGAGTACTCGATCAATCCCTGGATGGACCCGAAGAAACCCACGGACACCGAGCTGGCCGTCGCGCAATGGGAGTGGCTGCGCGATCTGTACGTCGACCTCGGCCATCGTGTCGAGCTGCTCGATCCGTTGCCCGGCCTGCCCGACATGGTGTTCGCGGCCAACGGCGCCACCGTGGTCGACGGGCAGGTGCTCGTCGCGCGATTCCACCACGTGCAGCGGGCGGGCGAGTCCGAGGCGTACCTGGAATGGTTTCGGGCCAGCGGATACCGCTACGTGCGGCAGGCGCAGTGGGTGAACGAGGGCGAGGGCGACTACCTCGTCACCGGGAGCACGATCCTCGCCGGGACCGGGTTCCGCACGAACCCCGAGGCGCACAACGAATCCCGCGAGTTCTTCGGCCGTCCGGTGACCAAGCTGACGTTGATCGACCCGCGGTACTACCACCTCGACACGGCGCTCGCCGTCCTCGACGAGGACACGGTCATGTACTACCCGGGTGCGTTCTCCGAGGACAGCCGTCTGCTGCTGAAGGAGATGTACCCCGACGCGATCCTCGCCTCCGAACGCGACGCGTCCGTCTTCGGTCTCAACGCCGTCTCCGACGGCAAGCACGTCGTGCTGCCGCAGGCGGCCACCGAGCTGACCGCGCAGTTGCGGGAGCACGGCTTCGAACCGATCGGTGCCGACCTGTCCGAATTGCTCAAGGCGGGCGGCAGCGTCAAATGCTGCACGCTGGAACTACGTGCCGGTTAGGGAGAACTCGATGGATACGGCTGTGCGGGATCGGGTCGGGCGCACCACACTGCGCCGGATCTTCGTCGGGACGGCGTTGATCACGGTCCCGGCGGTGGTCGTCGTCGTGGTGCTCGGACTGGGAGCGGCCAACGCGCCGGTCGCGAGCACGGCGGCCAAGGCCGCGGGCGGCGGACCCGACGTCTACGCGCGCCTGCTGGTCGCGCTGCCGGTGATCCTGGGCGCCTGCCATCTGGCAGGCGTCCTGGCCCGGCGGCTCGGCCAGCCCGCGGTGATCGGCGAGATCGTCGCCGGCATCCTGCTGGGGCCGTCGCTGTTCGGGATCGTCTGGCCCGGCGCGTTCGGCTGGTTGTTCCCCGGCGGAGTGGTCTCGGCGATCGACATCCTTTCCCAGCTGGGCCTGATCTTCTTCATGTACCTGGTCGGATCCGAGATCGATGTCGACGCGGTCCGCAAGCGCGGCTTCACGGCGGTGACGGTCAGCCAGGTCAGCATCGCGCTGCCGATGGTCTGCGGCATCCTGCTCGCGCTCGGCATGTACCCGACTTTCGGCGGAGACGTCGGCTTCCTCGCGTTCGGACTGTTCATCGCGGTCTCCATGAGCGTGACGGCCTTCCCGGTGCTGGCGAGGATCCTCACCGACCGGGGGATCTCGAAGACCCCGCTGGGCGCGCTCGCGCTCACCTGCGCCGCAGTCGACGACGTCGCCGCGTGGTGTCTGCTGGCCGTCGTGGTCGCCGTCAGCCAGGGCGGGGCGCCGTCGGAGGTCTTCCTGACCGCCGGGCTCACCCTCGCGTTCGTCGTGGTCATGATCTACGTCGTCAAGCCACTGCTGGGCAAGGTGCTCAGCCGGGTGCCGGAACCCGCGGTGCTCGCGATCCTGCTCGGCGGGATCATGCTGTCGGCCTTGGCCACCAACGAAATCGGCATCCACGCGATCTTCGGCGCCTTCCTCTTCGGCGTGATCGCGCCGAGGAAGGACCCGGTCGTCGCCCGCGCGGCAGGGAAGCTCGGCAGCGTCACCCTCACCCTGCTGCTGCCGCTCTTCTTCGCCTACACGGGACTGCATACCGAGTTCAGCCTGCTCGGCTCCGGATCGTTGTGGCTCTGGACCGTGCTGATCACGGCGGTGGCGGTGTTCGCGAAGTGGGCGGGCAGCACCGCGGCGGCGCGGTTGACCGGTGTCGGCTGGCGCGAGTCACTGTCGCTCGGGGCGCTGATGAACTGCCGGGGGCTCACGGAACTGGTGGTGCTCAACGTCGGCCTCCAGCTGAAGGTGATCAGCCCGGCGGTGTTCGCGATGCTCGTGATCATGACGCTGGTCTCGACGATCGCGACCGCCCCCGCGCTCACCCTGATCGCCAAGTTCGGGAAGAAGTCCGGAAAGGACTTGGACAAGACCGCCGGTCCAGCGGCGGCGGAGAGCAGATAGGACACCATGACCAGTAAGCAGGAAACCCTAGTCAGCACCTTCGCCGAGGTCGTGCTCGCCGACGAGGTCCGGGACACCATCGGCAGCGAGCTGCGGTCCTTCCCGAACCCCGCCGACGACATCGACCGCTCGCTCGCGATGCTCCGGGTCGCGTTCTCGAAGCTGCCGATCGAGCAGTTGCAGACGATCCTGGACTTCGGCAGGCACGTCGACACCCCCGGCGTCGCGCTCGTGCGCAACCTGCCGGTGGACCAGGAGCTCCCGGAGACGCCGGTCGACGGGGAACCCAGCAAGGACAAGAAGACGTTCGTCGCCGAGACCGTCCTTTTGGGACTGAGCCAGCTGCTCGGCGAGCCCGTCGGGTTCACCACCGAGAAGAGTGGGCGGCTCGTGCACGACGTCGTCCCGGTCTCAGCGGGGGCGCGGAGCCAGACCAACCAGAGCTCGCACGTGTTCCTGAACTTCCACAACGACATCGTGCACGACGACCTCGGTCGCTACGACGTGTCCAATCCGGACTTCCTGGTGCTGAACTGCGTACGCCAGGACGGGAACAAGGAGGCCGTCACCTACTACGCCGACGGCCGGGACATCTCCGCCGCACTGGCCCCCGAGGTGCTCGACGTCCTGCGCCGCCCGCTGTTCCGGCTCAACGCGCCCGGCAGCTACGTGCGCGACGTCGCGAAGGGGGCTGACGTGCTGTCCGACCTCGTGCCGATCATCTCCGGGCCGGCGGACTCGCCGGAAGTGGCGGTATCGGCCAACGGTGTGGTGGGGGAGACCGTCGAGGCGGAACAGGCGCTCGAGGAACTGCAGCGGATCTGCCGCGAGGTCGCGCACCAGGTCAGACTGGAGCCGGGGACGGCGCTGCTGATCAACAACCGAAAGGGCCTGCACGCGCGGTCGCAGTTCTTCGCGCGGCACAACGGGCGGGACCGGTGGTTGCAGCGCACCTACATCCGCCGGAGCCTGTGGACGATCCGGTACCGGGGCACGGCGGAGGACCGGCGGGTGCACTGAGCCTTCCTGCCCCCAGTCACGCGGGTCGTCCCTCCAAGCACACGTGACCGCCCTTGGCTGCGGGTGATGCGAAAGCCACTTTCGCAACGTTGAAGGTTGCGAAAGTGGCTTTCGCAACGCTTGACCTGGGCGCACCGGTTCGTGGTGCCGTGGTCGCGTCGGGGTGGCGTGCTCCCAATGTGGCATTGGGGACGCTCACCGTCCCCAATGCCACATTGGGTGCGCCGCGGCGGCCGCGCATGTTCGAGAGAGCGGCCATCCGGGTAACCGTCGGCGAAAGCACCCGACGGGAGGATTCCGATGCCAGACAAGTTACGGCCACCGCAGCAGCAGGAACCGCCGGGCGTGACGTCGAAGATGGACCCGCCGCCTCGCGACTCCATGGCGGACTACGAGGGCCGCGGTCTGCTGAGCGGTAAGCGTGCGCTCATCACCGGCGGCGACTCCGGGATCGGCCGCGCGGTCGCCATCGCCTTCGCGAAAGAGGGCGCCGACGTGGCGATCGCCTACCTGAACGAGCACGAGGACGCGAAGTACACTGAAGAGCGCGTACGAGCTGAAGGGCGCGAGTGCCTCCTTCTGCCGGGTGACCAGGCTGAGGCGGCGCAGTGCCGCGAGATCGTCGACCGGACGGTGAACGAGCTCGGCCGCTTGGATATCCTGGTCAACAATGTCGCCACGCAGTGGCCGGTCGATTCCCCGGAAGAGCTCACCGACGAGCAGTGGACCCACACCTTCGACGTGAACATCCACAGTTTCTTCCGGGTCACCAACGCCGCCTTGCCCCATCTGGGGGAGGGCTCGGTGATCATCAACACCGGTTCGGTGAACGGCTTGCGGGGCAACAAGTCCCTGATCGACTATTCCGCGACCAAGGGTGCCGTGCACGCCTGGACGTACGCGATGGCGCAGGCACTGGCCGATCGCGGGGTGCGGATCAACTGTGTCGCGCCCGGTCCGGTGTGGACACCGCTGATCCCGTCGACCTTCCCGCCCGAGAAGGTGGAGAAGTTCGGCCTCCAGGTCCCGTTCGAGCGCGCGGCTCACCCCGACGATCTCGCGCCGTCGTACGTCTTCCTGGCGTCCAACCGGCTTTCGTCGTACTACAGCGGCGAGGTCATCGCCGCGCTGGGCGGCGAGACGACACCGGGATGAGGCTCGCGACCGCGTCGACGACGGTTTCGGGCGCGATACGGTCCAGGCACGGATGGCCGGGCACGGGGCAGACCCGGGCCCCGCTGTCCTTGCAGGCCGCGTGCTGGTCGCCGAGCACTTCGGACGGCACCCCGTACGGTGCCCAGCGCGACGACGGCACGACAGGGGCGAACAGCGGGCAACCGGCCTCCGAATACTTCGAGGAGGTGCGAATGACGACGGTGGACCGACCTGTCGTACTGGAGATCCGCGACCCCGCGCTGCAAACCGTGCAGGGTGACGCGAGCGTCGGCGCGGAACTGGCGGCCCACGCGGAGGCGATCGCGCAGGGCGCCGATCCGCTGGTGGGCGGTGTGCTCCCGGACGGCCCCGGTGCCTTCTACCCGGCGACCGTCCTCGCGGGATGCACCCCGGGTATGCGGGTCCTCACCGAGGAGACCTTCGGCCCGGCCGCACCGGTGACGGTGGCCGCGGACTTCGAGCAGGCACTCGAACAGGCCGCCGCCGGCGACTACGGTCTCGCGGCCACGGTGCTCACCCGCTCGATGGCGCACGCGCAGCGGGCTTGGCGCGAACTCCCGGTCGGCACCGTGAAGATCGGCAACGTGTTCGGCGGCGCGCCCGGCGGGGCCGCCCAGCCACGAGGAGCCAGCGGCAGCGGCTACGGCTATGGGCCGGAACTGCTCGACGAGATGACCCAGACCAAAGTCGTCCACCTGGCGCCACGGGGGCCGTGATGGACCTCCGGAGCCGTTGGGCGGCGCCGTTCGCCTGGGCCGCCCGCGCTTTCCGGGTTCCGGGGGAAGAACGACGGAGTCTGATCCAGACCACGAAAGCCGCCGCGGCCGCGATGATCGCGTGGATCATCGCGACGGCGGTGCTGCGGCTGCCCCAGCCCTTTCTGGCGCCGTATGCGGCGGTGTTCCTGGTGCAGGCCACCGTCTACCGCTCGTTGCGCGGCTGGGCGCAGCAGGTCGGCGCGGTGAGCGTGGGGGTGCTGCTCGCGGCGGGCGCCGGACAGCTCATTCCCTCGGTGACGGTGGCGCTCGGGCTGGTCATCTTCATCGGCTTGCTGATCGGCACCTGGCGGGGTTTCGGCGATTCGGGGGTTTGGGTCGGGATCACCGGCATGCTGCTGATCTCCTACGGCAACGCGACCGAACCCGTCCTGCTGGCCGACAGGCTGCTGGAAACCGCGCTGGGCGCGGCGATCGGCGCGGTGCTGAACGCGGTGATCCTGCCCCCGTTGCACGGCGAGCGCCTGCGGGCGGCCGCCTCCCGGCTCGCTTCGGCGATCGCCGACGTCCTCGAGGAAACCGCGGCACTGGTCCGCGACGGCGAGCCACCCGAAGCGACCGAAGCCCTGCACGACCGCGTGCGCGACGTCCGCAGCCTGGTCGCGGAGGCGGAGGACGCGATCGGCTGGACCAGGGAAGGTCGGTACCTGAACCTCCGCGGGCGGCGTGAACCGGGGGAGGAGTCCTTGTCGAACCTCATCTCCCTGTGGCAGCCGCTCGCCCAGTTGATCGACGCGGTGAGCGAAGCCGCCCGCCGCGAGCGGCCGTTCCGGCATCCCGGCGAATACGCGCGCGGGGTGGTCGGCGATCTGCTCGAAGCCCTCGCCGAAGTGGCCCGTTCGGGTGACACGGACGAACTCGATCGATGCCGCGAGCTGCTCGACGAGATCGACCAGCTGCTCCTCACGCCGACGGACGAGGTCACCACTTCGATCGAACTGGGGGCGATGGCGCTGCCCGCCCGCCGTCTCGTCCAGCGTCTTCGCGCCGATTAAGCCGGGGCGACGGCGGGTAACCGTACCCATGACCAGCAGCGGTAAGCGGATCGTGGTCACCGGCGCCACCGGCAACGTCGGGACGGCGGTGGTCCGCGCACTGGGCGCGGACCCCGAGGTCGGCTCGATCGTCGGCGTGGCGAGGCGCCCGAGCCGCTGGGAGAGCCCGAAGACCGAGTTCGTCACCGCCGACGTCACGCGTGACGACCTTCGCGCTGTGTTCGACGGCGCCGACGCGGTGATCCACCTGGCCTGGCTCTTCCAGCCGACGCACCGGCCCGAGGTCACCTGGCGCTCCAACGTGCTGGGGTCGATCCGGGTCTTCGAAGCCGTCCAGGCGATGCGGGTGCCGGCGCTGGTGTACGCGTCGTCGATCGGCGCGTACTCGCCGAGGGACGACGACCACCCGGTGACCGAGGACTGGCCGACCCACGGATCGCCGAGTGCGGCGTACACGCGGGAAAAGGCTTATGTGGAAAGGGTTCTCGAGGCATTCGACCGGAGTCATCCGTGGCTGCGCGTGGTGCGGGTGCGCCCGGGGTTCCTCTTCCAGAAGGCCGCCGCACCCGAACAGCGCCGCCTTTTCGCCGGGCCGTTCGTACCCGGCAAACTCGTGCGGCCGTCGCTGATCCCGGTGCTCCCGGACATCCCGCAGCTGCGGATCCAGACCGCGCACACCGACGACGTGGCCGACGCGTACCGTCGCTGCGCGCTCCAGGACGTCAAAGGCGCCTTCAACATCGCCGCCGATCCGGTGCTGGACACCCGTGCGCTCGCGCGGATCTTCGGCGCCAAGCCGGTGAAGGTCCCGGCGATCTTCGTCCGGCGCGCGCTCGCCGCGGCCTGGTCGCTGCACCTGATCCCGGCCACGCCGGGACTTTTCGACGCCGTCCTGCACCTTCCGGTGATGGACTGCACACGCGCCAGGGAAGAACTGGGCTGGACGCCGCGATACTCCTCGGAGGAGGCGATCGAAGCGTTCCTCAAGGGGCTGCGGGAAGGCGAAGGATTCCCGACCGAACCGCTGAAAGCCGACGTCGGGAGGGGCCACGAACTGGCCACCGGAGTGGGGGAGCGGCCGTGAACGAGAAGGAACTGCTGCACACGCTGACCAAGGTTGTGTCCACTTTGGACAGGACGTCGGTGCGGTTCGCCGTCGCGGGCGGACTCGCCGTGTACGCGCGGGGCGGACCGCCGTCGGATCACGACGTCGACCTCTTCCTCAAACACGAAGACATCCCCGAAGCGACGAAAGCCCTGGAAGCCGCGGGGCTGAGACGGGTGCGCCCGCCGGAGGACTGGCTCACCAAGGTCTACGACGGCGACTGTCTCGTCGACCTGATCTTCCGGCCAAACCACCGCCCGGTCACCGACGAGATGCTCGACCGCGCTTCGCTGATGCGGGTCGGGCCGACCGCCGCTCCCGTGCTCAACGGGACCGATCTGCTCGTCGACAAGGCCCTCGTCCTCAGCCCGCACCGATGCGATTTCGGGCCGCTGCTGCGGATCGCCCGCGACCTCCGTGAACAGGTCGACTGGCACCGGGTGGCGGAAGAGACCTCCGAATCCCCGTACGCGTGGTCGTTCCTGACCCTGCTCGCGGCACTGTCCATCATCGACGGAAAGGAGCTCCCGATGCCCGCGGAAGCACCCCAGTACCTGGTCGCCAGGCTGACCAAGGCACTGGCCGAAGATCCGAGGACCGCCGAACTCGGCGTGCACGTCACCGTGCGCGGCGACCAGGTCCGGCTCAGCGGCGAGGTCGCCTGCGCCAACCGCAAGGCCGACATCGAGGCGGTCGTCTGCGAACACATCGCGGCCGAACTGGTGCACAACGACGTCCGGCTGGCCGACATCCGCGAACCGGCGCACGCCGAGGAGATCCGGTGATCCGGGTCGCCGCGGTCGGGGACGTCCACCTCGGGGAGGACAACCGAGGCCTGCTGCGGCCGGCACTGGACAACATCGCCGAACACGCCGACGTGCTGCTGCTCGCGGGTGACCTCACCCGGCACGGCAGCATCGAGGAGGCCAGGGTGGTCGCCGACGAGTTCGCCGGACTCGACGTCCCCGTGGTGTCGGTGCTCGGCAACCACGACTACCACTCGGACGCGGCCGAGGCGGTCAGCGGACTGCTGGAGGAAAGCGGGATCACCGTCCTCGAAGGCTCGGCCACCACGGTCGAACTGGAAGGCGGGAAGCTCGGCGTCGCCGGGGTGAAGGGTTTCGGCGGCGGGTTCGCGGGCAAATGCGCGAGCCGGTTCGGTGAACGCGAGATGAAGGACTTCGTCGAGCACACCATGGCGGCCGCCAAGCGGCTGCGCACCGCGCTGGAAGGGCTCGAACACGAGCAACCCGACGTGATCGTCGCGCTGACGCACTACTCGCCGATCCCGGGCACACTGCACGGCGAACCGCCGGAGATCCACCCGTTTTTGGGGTCGTATCTGCTGTGCGAGCCGATCGACGACGCGCAGGTGGCGCTCGCGGTCCACGGGCACGCGCACTACGGCAGCGAGCAGGGGGTCAGCCCGGGCGGGGTCCCGGTGCGCAACGTCGCCCAGCCGGTGATCCGCGCGGCGTATGCGACGTACGTCCTCGAACCCGCGAAGGTGCCGGCATGAGGGAGCGATTCCACGGTCAGCTGAGCGGCCTCGGCGACCGCCTGTCGGGTATGTGCTGCATGGCGTGCGAGGAACTGCGGCTGGCCAACCGGGTCTTCCTCGACCGGGACGCCGAGGCCGCCGCCGAGCTGGGGACGGTCGAGGCGAAGTTGAACGCGGCGCGGACCGAATGCGAAGAGGCCGCGCAGAAACTGCTCGCCCTGCAGGCGCCCGTCGCGCGGGACCTGCGGACCGTCCTCGCGGCGGTGTACTGCGCCGACCGGCTGGAGCGGATGGGCGACCTTGCCAGGCACATCGCCGAACAGGCCGCGCGAGCGCCCGAATTCGCCGTCCCCGACGCACTCGCCGGACGCTTCGGCGAGATGGCCGGGCTGGTCGTTTCGATGGCGGAAGACCTCGGTGTGGCGATCGAAGGACCGACGGCGGAGGTGTTCCCTTCCCTGGCCCGGTCCGATCAGCGCGTCGACGCGCTGTACGAGGAGCTGATGACGCTGGTGACCGCGCCGGACTGGGCCGACGGTGTCGCGCCCGCGATCTCGGTGGCGCTGCTGGCGCGGTTCTACGAGCGGTTCGCGGACCAGGTCGTGTCCGTGGCGCGGCGGGTGGACTTCGCGCTCACCGGGGAACTGCCCGAATCTTCCGTGCGGGACGTTCCTGCCGGGCTCTGAGGTCGCTGGCGCGTTTTGCGCGCGATTTGCCGGCTGGAGCGGCGGGTGTCACCGGAGGCTGTTGCGAAAGCCACTCACGACCCCACGCGGGCAACCCGATGCGGATGCCCGAGAGCGAGCCGTCCGAAACACCGGTGATCGCGCGGCGGATCTTCCGCACCACGGCCGCCCGCCGGCGCGCGTTGGCTTCATGGCGTCGCGGAGGATGCCGAAGTCGACGCCCGCGTGTTCGGCGGTCCGCAGCAGCGCGGCGATGTCCTTGGGCAGGTACGCGGTGGACCAGCGCCACCGCTCGCAGTGGGGAGCCTGCCGCACGTCGGTTCATCGGGAACGCCTCCGTTGCGCCGCCAAGTCCGTCGGATACCCCGAGAAGACGTCGTGAAACGCCCCGGCCAGTGGGACCGGAGGCGATTCCGCCGTGTGATCAACCCGATTGCGGGTCGGTGTCGTCGTGGGGGTCACCGGAGGACGTGCCTTGTTCCCCGCGGACCTCTTCGCGGTCTTTCTCGTCCTGTTTGTCTTCACTCCCGGACTTGTGCTGGGCGTCCATGGCGCTTCTCCTTCGGTTGCTTTCCTTGCGGCTACCCCTTTCGCGCCGTTTCAACCCCTTGAGCGCCAGACCTTTGTGGACGTTTGGCGCCACCCGGACGGGGTAGTCCTCGGCAACGACGGTGAACCGGAGGGGACATGACCGCGATCTCCAGCGCAGCGATTCCACTTGTCCGGACGCGGCCGTGGCTGCTGCGGCCACCGGGCGTCTATCGCCCGCAAGACGACACCTGGCTACTGGCGCACGCGTTGAGCACGTCCGGAATGCCCACCGGAGCAAGAGTTCTCGACCTCTGCACCGGAACAGGGGCGCTCGCGCTGACGGCCGCGGCGCACGGCGCGGGGTCCGTGACCGCCGTGGACATCTCCCGGCGGGCGCTGGCCGCGGTCTGGCTCAACTCGCGGTTGCGCCGTCTTCCGGTCCAGCCCCTGCGAGGTGGCCTGGCCGAGGCGGCCCGTGGAGGCCCGTTCGACGTCGTGCTGACGAACCCGCCCTACGTGCCGTCCCCGGTGCGGGCGGTCGGGGCCGCGCGGGCATGGGACGCCGGACCGGACGGCCGGATCGTGCTCGACCAGGTCTGCGCACAGGCGTCGTCCCTGGTGGCGCCCGGCGGGTACCTGATGATGGTCCACTCCGCGGTCGCGGGACCGGACAAGTCGTTGGATCAGTTACGGGCGGCGGGATTGACGCCCGAGGTGGTCGCCACCCGATCGATCCCGTTCGGGCCGGTGATGCGGGCGCGGGCGGCCTTCCTCGAAGCGGCGGGCCTGATCGTGGCCGAGCAGCGGCACGAAGAACTGGTGGTGATCCGTGCCGACCGGCCGTAGGACCAAGGTCCGGCTCGATCCCGGCGGGCCCCTCCTGGTGGAGGGGCCGGTCGAGATCGTCATGGAGGACGGCGAGACGGTGACTTCGGACCGCTTCCTGGTCGCGCTCTGCGCCTGCCGCCGCAGCAAGCGTTACCCGTTCTGCGACACCAGCCACCGCCGCCGCTCACGGCAAGGGGTGCAGCGGCCTCAGGAGTGACGTTTCCCCGGCTGACCAGGTGCCAAGCAGGTGCTCGGTCAGCCGGTTCTCCAGCAGGTCGGTGGCCTGGATACCCAGCGCGATGTCCGCCGCCAGTTCCGGCTCCCGGTCGAGCAGATCCCCGACGACGTCGTGCCGCAGCACTTGTTCGTGCACCGCGTCGGCCTCGATGTGCTCGGTGTAGAAGTACCGGCACTCCCCGGGCGCGCCGAGACGCTCCAGCGCCTGGTCCATGCGCCGGGCGGCGGGCGCGGTGGTGATCTCGGCGGCGGCGAAATGCCCGACGAGCGCGCCACGCAGGCTCCGGTGCAAACCGAACAGCGACATCATGTTCACCGTCGCGAGCGGCTCGGCCGGGACGTGGTCGAGGTAGGCGAGGTAGCCGCCGGACAGGCCCGCCGCGGTCAGCAGATCCGCGAACAGGCGGGAATGCGCCTGGTCGGCCCGGCCGCCCCCGAACTCGTCGAACTCCACGGCGACCAGAGCCGCCTTGGCCTTCCCCCGCAGCCGCGGGATCACCCAGGCGTGGGGGTCGGCCTCTTTGAGGTGATAGATCGACCGATGGGCGAAGTACTCCTCGACGTGCCGCCATTCGCCCTCGTCACGCAGGAAGTGCGAAACACCGCCACCCTCGACCGGCTCGATCAGCAGGTCGTCGAGCAGGCCGTGGACGTCGTCCCCGCCGGGCACGGTGGCGCGGATGCCGTCGAGGAACGCGTGCTCAAGAACGGACCGGAAGGCGAGCAGGCGGTAGTCCCATTCCCATTCGGAGTCGACGCCGTCGAAGCCTTGGTAGTGCAGCTCGTAGCAGACATGCAGCGCCAGCTGCAGGTCCTCGCCGAACGGATCGGCGTCGGTCGCCGCATCGAGGTCGAAGTCGTCACGGCGTCCGCCTGCCAGGGTGTCCACCACGGCGGCCGAGAGCGGGCCGCGGATCTCGGGCAGCCTCGCGGCCACCTCACGGTCGATCGTCGTCATGCCAGGGGAGTACCCGATCTAGCCGTGCGGAACCGTCTCTTCGGTCAGCATCCGCAACACCGCGACCTCCCCGTCGGCGGCGGCCCGGCGCTGCCGTTCGGCGCCGGTGCCCTCCCGGTCCAGCCGGCCGAGGAGGGTGCGCACGAGACCCAGGTCGCCGGTGTCCTCCAGCGCCTGCTCGGTACGCGTGAGCAGCGCGGCGACCCGGTCGCCCACCGGAACCGGCTTGCCGGCCACCGGATCGACGGCCGGCCCGGAAAGGCCGTGACGCGCGGCCGACCACACCGCGGCGGCGGCGATCTGCGGATCCAGCGGGATCGCCTCCGTCCCGTGGTCCAAGTCGGCGAGCGCGGTGCGCACGAGCGCACGCGTCAGCAGCCCCTGCAAGACGGCTTCGTCCACAGTCGACGCGGTGTCGGCGACGCGGACTTCGACGGTCGGCCAGCGCGTGGAAGGCCTCGCGAGCCAGAAGGTCTGGTTCTCGTCCACCAGCACCCCGCAGTCCACCAGCTTTCCGACCTGCTCCTCGTATCCGGCGGCGTCCGCGAAGTACGGGGCGATGCCGGAGCCGGGGAAACGGCTCTGCTCCACCATCCGCCAGCTCTCGTATCCGGTGTCGCGGCCCCCTTCGAACGGCGAATTGCCCGACAACGCCAGCAACGTGGGCAGCCATTCACCCAGATGGTTAACGACGGCGACCGCGGTCTCGCGGTCCGGCACGCCGATGTGCACGTGGCAACCGCAAGCCTCGTACGCCTTGACCACCCCGGCGTAGAGCGCGTCGACCTTGCCGAAACGGTCGCCGGCGCCGTACTCGCGGTCGGGCGAGCGACGCGGGGGAGTGCCGGAGGCGATGATCGCGCAGTCCTCGCCCGCCGCCGCTTCGGCGAGCGTGCGACGCCCCGCTGCCAGGTGTTCGTACAGCTCGTCGGCGGTTTCGCAGACGCCGGTGGCGGCCTCGATCTGCGTCGGCCGCAGTTCCCGGTGGACCGCCGCGCCGTCCGGCAGCGGGCAGCAGACCCGGTGCCGTTCGAGCACGGCCTCCGCCCGGGGGCAGCTCACCCCGGTCCTGGGGTCGACCAGCAGGAATTCCTCTTCGACACCGATGCCGGTCATCACCGCTCCCGCTTCTTCGGCAGTGCGCGCACGGCCGGACCTTGGATCACCGACCCGTCCAGACCGAACCGCGAACCGTGACAAGGGCAGTCCCACGTCTTCTCCGCGTTGTTGAACGCGACGAGGCAGCCCAGATGGGTGCAGTGGGCGCCGACGGCGTGCAATTCACCGCCCGGGTCGCGGTATCCGGCGACAAGTTCTCCTCCATCGCGGGTCACCTTGGCCTCGCCGGGTAGGAGTTCGTTCAGGGAGGCGGGTTTGCGCAACGCGCTGAGGTGGTCGCCCACCAGGAACTTCGCCACCGTGGCGTTGTTCTCCACCGTCGAGATCGCGGACCGGAGGTCGAAGCGGTTGGGGTCGTACAGGCTCGCCGACGGATTGTCGCGGCCGGTCAGCAGATCCGCGAGCAGCAACCCTGCCGCGGTGCCGCCCGTCATCCCCCACTGGCCGAAGCCGGTGGCGACCCACAGGTGACGGCTCGCCGGATGGTAGCGCCCGACGTACGGAACGGAGTCCAAAGTGGACAGATCATGGGCCGACCACCGATGGGTGACCCGGCGTACGGCCGCGTGTTCGCCCGCCCAGCTCGCCAACCGTTCGTAGCGGCTCTCGACGTCGACGGAGTCGCCGACGCGGTAGTGCTCGCCGCCCGCGATCGCGTACGGAACACCGTCTTTGAGGTAACTCCGCACGGAATGGTGGGTATCGGCGTCCAGGTACATCCCTTCCGGCGGGCGGTTGCCCTCGACCGGCCCTGCGACCACGAGGTCGCGGACCGGGTCGAGCCGGGCGAAGAACAGGCCACGGTCGAAAACGGGGTAGTGGGTCGCCACCACGACCTCGCCCGCCCGCACCTCGCCGGAACTGGTGCGCACCTTCACCCCGCCGAGTTCGTCGACGCCTTCCGCGCGAACGCCTTCGACGATCGTCCCGCCCGCGCGTTCGATCTCGACGGCGAGGGCGAGCAGCCAGCGGCGCGGGTGGAAGTGCGCCTGCGACGCGAACTTCACCGCGCCGAGGGCAGGAACGTCGAGGTCGACTTCGGTGACGTAGGAAGCGGGAAGCCCGGCCTCGGCCGCGGCTTCCGCCTCTCGTTCGAGGCTTTCGACCGTTCCGGGATGGGTCGTGTAGACGAAACTGTCGGCGCGCGTGAACCCGCAGTCGATGCCGAGTTCGGCGGTGGCCGCGGCTATCCAGTCCAGCGCGGCCGCCTGTGTGTAGGCGTACGTCGCGGCGGCTTCGGCGCCTTTGGTCTTCGCCAGCGTGGCGTACTTGAGCCCGTGCTGGGTGCTGACCTTCGCCGTGGTGTGGCCGGAAACCCCCGCCGCGAGGCGACCGGCCTCCAGTACCAGCACCGAGCGCCCGGCCCTCGCCAGCCGGTAGGCCGTGGTGAGGCCGGCGATCCCGCCGCCGAGCACGGCGACATCGACCTCGGCGGGCAGCGGCGTCCCGGTGCGGTCGGGAGCGGGAGCGGTGTCGAGCCACAGTGAACGCGTTCCAGGCAACTCCGTCATGGCGCCCGGATTCCCGCGTGGCCACGTGGGCAAACCAGGGTTTTCCGGATCGTCGGAGCGGGTAGCACTGGCCTATGACCACATCCTCCAGTCCCCCAGAGGAAAACAACACAGAGGAAAAGAACATCTTCGTCATCGGTCTCGACGACAGCAACGAAGAGGTGCTGAGACGAATCCCCGGCGCTGGGCGGTATCGCTTCCACGGCCTGCTGTCGCCGGACGAACTCCAGCACGGGCAGATCCCGATCGTCGAACTCGTGGAGAAGGCGGTGTCGCAACTGGACGCCTTCGACGGATCGATCGACGCGATCGTCAGCTATTGGGACTTCCCGTCTTCGACGATGGTGGCCATGCTGTGCGAGAAGTACGGCCTCCCCGGTGTCTCGCTCGAGGCGGTGCTCAAGTGCGAGGACAAGTACTGGAGCCGCCTCGAACAGGCGAAGGTGATCGACGAGGTGCCGTCGTTCGGCGTCGTCGACCTGGACCAGGACGACCCTCGGCCGCCGGAGGGTGTCGACTACCCCATGTGGCTCAAACCGGTGAAGTCGTTCTCCTCGGAGCTGGCCTTCCACGTCGCCGACGACGACGAGTTCGAGAAGGCCGTCGCCGAGATCCGGGCGGGTGTCGACAGGATCGGCAAGCCCTTCGACCGCATCCTCGGCATGGTCGACCTCCCCGCCGAGGTGGCCGACGTCGGCGGGTCCGCGTGCCTTGCCGAGGGCGAACTCAGCGGCGTGCAGGCGGCGACGGAAGGGTATGTCTACAAAGGACAGATCACCGTCTACGGTGTCCTCGACTCGATCAACTACCCCGACACCCCTTCTTTCCTGCGGCATCAGTACCCGTCGCAGTTGCCCGAGGACGCCGTCGAGCGGATGAAGGAGATCTCCGTCCGCGTGATGGAGCAGATCGGCTTCGACAACGCCACTTTCAGCATCGAGTTCTTCTGTCACCCCGAATCCGGGCAGGCCTGCCTGCTGGAGATCAACCCGCGGCATTCGCAGTCCCACGCGGAACTGTTCGAGTACGTCGACGGGGTGGCGAACCACCAGATCATGGTGCAGCTTGGCCTAGGCCAGGATCCCGGACGGCGCCGGAACCAGGGTGACTACCGGATCGCGGGTAAGTGGTACCACCGCCGCTTCCGTGACGCGCTGGTCACCAGGGTGCCCACCCGCGGCGAGATCGCGGACCTGGAGGCGGAGATCCCCGGGGTGAAGATCGAGCCGGTGGCCGAGAAGGGAATCCGGCTCTCGGAACTGCCCGAACAGGACAGTTACAGCTACGAACTCGCGCATATCTTCGTCGCGGCGCAGACCGGACGGGAGATGGAGAGCAAGTACCGCCGGTGCGTCGAGGCGCTGCGGTTCGACTTCGAGGAGGGATAGCCCATGCGGACGGTGGCCTCGCTGCCGTACGAGATCACGGAGGAGGACCACGTCTGGATCCCGGTTTCCGACGGCGTGCGGCTGTCGGCGCGGATCTGGCGGCCGGTCGCTTCGGACGGTGAACCGGTCCCGGCGATCCTGGAGTACATCCCGTACCGGCACCGCGACCTGACCTCGGTCCGGGACTCCGTGCACCACCCGTACCTCGCGGGGCACGGCTACGCCTGCGTCCGCGTCGACATCCGCGGATCGGGGGAGTCGGAGGGCGTGCTGGCCGACGAGTACCTCGAACGGGAGCAACTCGACGCCGAGGACGTCCTGGAATGGATCGCCGCGCAGTCCTGGTGTTCGGGCCGCACGGGGATGATGGGCATCTCCTGGGGCGGATTCGCCGCCCTCCAGGTGGCGGCACGCAAACCGCCGAGCCTGATCGCGATCGCGATCTCGTCGTTCACCGACGACCGGTACTCCGACGACATGCACTACATGGGCGGCTGCCTGCTCTCGGACAACGTCGCCGAGGCCTCCACGATGTTCGCCTACGCGACGTTGCCGCCCGACCCCGCGCTGGCGGGTGAGCGGTGGCGGGACCTGTGGCACGAACGGCTGGAGAACTGCGGACTCTGGGCAGGCGAATGGCTGGGACACCAGCGCCGGGACGACTACTGGCGGCACGCGTCGGTCTGCGAGAACTACAGCGACGTCCAGGTACCCGTCCTCGCCTCCAGCGGCTGGGCGGACGGGTACTCGAACGCGGTCTCCCGGCTGCTGGCCAATCTCGACGTGCCGAGGCTCGGCCTGATCGGGCCGTGGTCGCACAAGTATCCGCACCTCGGCCGCCCCGGGCCCGCCATCGGCTATCTGCAGGAGCTGGTCCGCTGGTGGGACCACTGGCTGAAGGACGTCGAGAACGGCGTCATGGACGGGCCGATGCTCCAGACCTGGATGCAGGACAGCGTGCCACCGTCGACCTCGTACGAGGACCGCCCCGGCCGGTGGGTGGGGGAGCCGTCCTGGCCTTCGCCGCACGTCCACCCGTCCGAGCATCGGCTCGCCCGGCACCGGATCGCCCGTCCGGGCGAGGACGTCCCGGCGGAGAACCTGTCGGTGGAGTCGCCGCTTTCGGTCGGTCAGTTCGCCGGTAAGTGGGCCTCCTACAGCGCTCCGCCCGACCTGCCGTACGACCAGCGGGAGGAGGACGGCGGCTCGCTCGTCTTCGAAACCGACGAGCTCACCGAGCCGTGCGAGATCCTCGGTTCGCCGGTGGCGGACCTGGAGGTCTCGGCGGACAAGCCGGTCGCGCAGATCGCCGTCCGGCTGTCCGACGTCGCGCCGGACGGCAGGGCCACGCGAGTGACCTACGGGCTGCTGAACCTGACCCACCGGGACGGGCACGAAGATCCGGAGCCCTTGGAGCCGGGCAAGCGGTATCGGGTGCGAGTCGAGCTCAATGCCGTCGCGCAGGCCTTCCCCGCCGGGCACCGGATCCGGTTGTCGATCTCGTCGTCGTACTGGCCGCTGGCGTGGCCACCGCCGGAACCGGCGATGGTGACCGTCCACACCGGACAGAGCACGCTCACGCTTCCGGTGCGGCCGATAGCGGAGGCGGACGAGGTCCCGGCGCGGCCGTTCGGCGAACCCGAGGGCGCGGAACCGCTGCCCGCGACCCAGGTCGAACCCGGCGAACAGCGCTGGACCGTCTCCCGTGACCTGATCGACTACCGGTCCGCGCTCGACATCGTGAAGAACGAGGGCAAGGTCCGGTTCGACGACATCGATCTCGACGTCACCAGGAACGTGTTCGAGCGGTACTCGTGGGTGGCCGACGACTTCTGTTCCCCGGTGGCGGAGACGTCGTGGTCGATGTCGTTCGCCCGCGGCGACTGGGAAGCCCGGTCCGAGACCCGCACCCGGGTGTCCTGCACTCCCACCGAATTCGTGATCGACGCACAGCTCGACGCATACGAAGGGGAGCGAAGGACGTTCTCCCGCAACTGGCATCGGACGGTTCCCCGTGATCAGGTCTAAGACGAGTCTCGCCGCGAAGTCGCTGCTCGCGTGGCTGCGCCTCACCAACCGGAAACGCACCTACGCCGAGCTCGACCGCTTCCGCCGGAGCATCGAAAGCAGCCAGGCGAAGGGTGACAGGGGGCCGATCCGCGCGATCTGGCGCCGGTTCGACGTCACGTGGTCCGAAGTGGACGGACGACCCTGTTACACGATCCGCCCGGCGGGCGGCGGGGGCGACGGCAACCACGTGCTGTACTTCCACGGCGGCGCCTACGTGCACCAGATCCAGCACGACCACTGGCGCTTCTTCGGACGGCTGATCGACCGCACCGGCTGCTCGGTCACCGTGCCGATCTACCCGCTCGCCCCGGTGCACCAGTGCCCGGAGACCACCGCGTTCGTCCGCCGCGCCTACGACGAGTTCGCCGCGGGTGCCGCCCCGGAGGACCAGATCGTGATGGGGGATTCCGCCGGTGCCGGGATCGCACTGGCGCTCACCAAGGCGTTGCGGGACGAAGGCAGGCCGATGCCCAAGGAGACCGTCCTGTTGTCGCCGTGGCTGGACCTGACACTGTCCCATCCGGCGCAACCGGCGCTGGACGAGCGCGACCCGTATCTCGCGCTCACCGGACTGAACGAGGCGGCCCGGCTCTACAGTGGACAGTTGCCGCGCACGGATCCCAGGCTCAGCCCGTTGTCCGGCGATCTTTCCGGGCTCGGGGCCTTGACCGTCTACATCGGGACCAAGGACGTGCTCCTCTCCGACGCCCGGCGGCTGCACACTCTGTGCACCGAACAAGGGGTGCCGCTGAGCTATCACGAGTACGAGGGCATGATCCACGCGTGGATGCTGGCCTCGATCCCGGAAGCGAGGCTCGCGCTGGAGGAGATCGCGCATCTCGTGGATCGATCACTGGTGAAATCGGTGTAGCTCCCTCGTGAGCGGGTAACCGAAACGCAACGGCCGGTGCAGCGAGGTTGTACGTCCACTGGCCGTGAGGTGGACCGGCGTGGGCAGCCCCGGCGGAGCAGGGCCGCCGGCGCGCCGGTCACCGAGTCCATCCTTCGCACAGGAGCGTTCGATGCGGCAGTTGGAATCCCTGGGGAACTCGCCGCGCTGGTCCGGCGACGGAAAAGCCTGTACGTGCGCTGGGCGCCGTCTCCCGAACGTCGCCCCGGCACGAGCCGGGACGAACTCACCGGCACGGAACTGCCGGGCCTCTCGGTGAACCCCCTCGATCCCGAACCGTGGTGGCGGGACCAGCCGCTCGAACTCTGGCCGGCCAGACGGCTTTACGACTACTGCCACCTCAGGCACGACCGGCCCCGCGAGACCAAACCGTGGGTGCTGGCGGGCCGGGTGGTCGGTTCGGGACCGGACAACGAGCCACTGCCGACCGACCCCGAACCCGTCGGGCGGATCTCCACCGCCGTCCTCGACGAGGCTCGCGGCCTGTTTCGCGAGCGAGCGCGGAACGACGCCGACTGCGGCCCGCTACGCCGGCCGTCAGAACTCGGCCAAACCTGACCGCCGCTTGCCGTCCGCCTGATCACGCGAGTTCCGCCTTCAATCACGCGAGTGACGCGAACCCGCCCCCTGTCGAGGGGTAGGCAAAGGTCGCGGGTCGCGGTGAGCGGTCCCTCGTGGCCGTTGGGCGACTGTGTCGCGAAAGCCACTTTCGGGACCCTAGGCGTCGCGAAAGTAGCTTTCGCGACACACTTCGACCATGGGGTTCAGCGAGGGGCCCCTCGTCGCCACACCCTGCCCCCGGACGTTGCGAAAGCCACGTTCGCAACGTTGAAGGTTGCGAAAGTGGCTTTCGCAACCTGCCACCTTGCCTTACCCCTCAACCCGGCCGGACGGCCAACAGGTCCACGACGTCTTCCGCGCGTTGACGCTTCTCGAACCGCGCCCGTTGCCGGTCGGCCCCGCTGCCTTCGGCGAACAGCTTGGCGAGGCCGTCGCGGACGAAGTCGAGGTCCCCGGTCTCCCCGAGCGCGCCGGCGGCGAAGGTGACGACGTCGTCGAGCACTTCGCTCGCCGGGGCGAGGTCGCCGGTCCGGAAATGCGGGCAGCGACCCGAAAGCCCTTCCCGCGACGCACGCCAGATCTGGGCCCGCAAGACTTCGTTGGACAAATCCACGGGGTGCTCCTCCGTGCCGAGCACCGTGCCGACCAGACCGCGGATCAGCACCCCGAGCAGCACCGCTTCGCCGGGAGTGACCGCGACGTCGGCGAACCGGAACTCCACGGTCGGCTGCTTCTCGGAAAGCCTTACGTCCCAATAGACCATCGCGCGATCGAGGATGGCGCCCGCGCGGAGCCAGGCGTCGACGATGCTTTCGTAGTGGTCCAGTGAGGTGAACAGCGGCGGCGAACCGGCCGAAGGCCAGCGGTTCCACTGCTGGTAACGCCAGCTGGCGTACCCGGTGTCGTAGCCGTCGCAGATCGCGGAATTGGCGGTCACGGTCAGCAACACGGGCAGGAAGGGCCGGACGCGGTTGATCACCCGGATCCCGGTTTCCCGGTCGGGGATGGCGATGTGGACATGACAGCCGCAGGTGTGCGACGTCCGCGCGGTCGCCCCGAAATGTTCGGACATCCGTTCGTAGCGCGGATTCGGTGTGATGGCGGGCAACTCCGTTTCCGCCAGTGGTGCGCTGCCGCTTGGCAGCAGACGGCAACCCCGCCGGGCGGCGCCTTCGGCCAGTTCCGCGCGCATCGCCGTCAGCTGCCGCTCGGCTTCAGCGTGTGTCCTGCAGACGTCGGTGGCCGATTCGGCCTGGGAGCGGGTGAGCTCCTGCTGGAGTTCGCCTTGATCCTCCTCCGCGGCGTCCACGACGGCGTCCCCCGCCGGGGAAAGGTGGCCGTCCCGGCCCACCACGAAGAACTCTTCCTCGACCCCGAAGGTGAGTACGTTGTCGTTCACAACCGCTGATACCCCCGGCCCTCTCGGCACAAACTTTGTTTTCGCAGGTCGTGGACGGGGTATTTCAGGGCAATGAACCCGAAGTCGGCGGAGCCGCCGTATCTGCTGGCCGCACAGGCCGGCACAGTCGTGCGCCACCTGTACAGCCGGCTGCGGACCGAGGAACAGGCCTCGCCTGGTGACCTCTGCCGCACCATCGGCGCGTTGCAGCAGCTCGCCGACGACCTCGCCAACGTCTTGCCCGGCTTGCAGGCACAACTCGAACAGAGCCTCCTGTCCGGTCAGGTCGGCGCGACCGACTCGGCGGAGGAGGCCTGGGCCAAGGTCGCCGACGTCGGCTACGCGCTCGCCCAGGCTCGCACGGGCGGTCTGCTGATGGCCGCGGAACTACGCGCTTCGCGGCGGACTCTCGGAGAACTCGCTTCCTCGTGACGTGCCGCGCTCAGCCCACCGGCTGAGCGCGGACCACCGCCACCGGGCAATGGGCGTGGTGCAGCGCGTCGTCGCTGATCGAACCCAGCAGCAGCCGCCGGAGATCGCCGTGATCGCTCCGGCCGAGCACCAGCAGCGCGGCCTCACTGGACTGCACGGTCAACGCCTGCGCCGCGGGTCCCACCCCGTGCACCAGCTCCACGGGGACCTCCGGATAGCGCTCGCGCCACGGCTCGAGCTGCCGGGCGACGAGCTCGTCTGCCACCTCCTGAGGGATACCGGGCGCCGGATCCAGTACCGGCCCGCCGAGCAGAGGTTCGCTCGCGGGGCCCCAAAGCGGCATGCGCGCGACGTGGACCGCGTGCACGGTGAGCCCGTGACGCGAGGCGAAGTCGAACGCGAAGCCCGCCGCCTGCGCGCTGTGCTCCGAGCCGTCGGTCCCGAGGATCACCGGCCCGCCCGGAGGCGGCTCGTCCCCGCGCACGACCACGACAGGACGTCCGGCGGTCTTGGTCACCTCGGATTCCGTCGAGCCGAGGACGGCCCTGGTGAACAACCCGGCGTGGGATTCGCCCAGCACGATCATCGCCGCGTCCGCCTCGTCGGCGACCGAGGTCAGGACCTGCTCCGGAGTGCCGCCGCGGACGACCGTGCGGACGTCGAGATCGGGCTCGGAGCGCTTCAGGGCCTCCGCCATCGAAGCGAGCTGCCGTCGAGCGGGCTCGACGGCAGCTTCGTCGGCGGCTTGCGGAACGGCTTCGTTCAGCGGCGTCGCGACAGGATCCGAGCCGGGCGGGGGAAGACGGTCGTGGGTGCAGTAGGCGAGAACGAGGCCGAGGCCGCGCGTTTTCGCCTCGGCGACCGCCCAGCGGACGGCGCGGCGTGCCTCCGGCGATCCGTCGAAACCGGTCACCACCGGCCCTGTGCCGGTCTGTGCAGCGGACATGGGACATCACCTCCGACGTGGGCGGTGATACCCGCTTTCGGCGGTCTTCAAGCGGCCGGACGGTTTCATCGCACCGGTCGGCTGGGTACTTCCACACATGACTTCTCTGTCGACGCCCCGCGCGCTTGACAAGAAGCGCGCCTTTTCAACGTCCTCCGGGCTGCGGGCACTCGAAGAACCGCGAGGGCGCCTCCACCTGCACGTGAGCAGGCCGACCAGGGAAACCGCGGTCGTCAAAGCGAACGGCGAGGTCGACCTCGCTACCGCGCCGAGGCTGTGGGAGATGCTGGACCAGCGGCTCCACGGCAGCGGCACCAGGTTGATCCTCAACCTGTCCGAAGTCGAGTTCTTCGGCGTGCCGGGCGTCCGGGTGCTCGAACGCGCGCAGCTGCTTGCCGAGGACACCGGCACGCAGCTCTTCGTCTTCCCCGGTGAATGCCGGTCCGCCCGACGGCTGCTCGACCTTTGTGACGGTCTCCGAGTCTTGTAGGCACCTTTCGTGACGCGTCACAAGGGGCCCGTGGCCGAGCGGGCCGCGAGGGCCGCCTGCAGCAGGGCGACGTGTTCGAGCCGGGTGGGGTCCAGCCCGGTGAGATCGGCGATCCGGCGCAGCCGGTAGTCGACGGTGTTGGGATGGACGTGCAGGGCGGCGGCGGTCTGCCGGCGTCCTCCGCGGCGAAGGAAGGTCTCCAAGGTGTGGACGAGTTCCTCGTTGCCGTCCAGCGGTGCCAGCCGGGTGGCCAGCCGGTCGAGCGCCGGGCCGGGGCGCGAAAGCTGGTACTCGAGCAGGACGTCGTCGAGCCGGTACAAGCCGGGTGGACGCCCGGATCCGGTGGCGACCGCGAGTACTTCCTGCGCGAGCCTCGCCGCCGCGGGCACCCCGGACGGCTCGGCCGCGGCGGTGCCGGCGATGACTTCCGCGCCCGCCGTGCGGGCGACGTCGGCAAGGACCCGCTCCAGCCGCGTCCAGTCGCGTGTGGACAGTTCCCCGGTAGGGGTTTCGTGCGGTAGCAAGGCGATGCCGCCTTCGGGGGTGAGCGAGGTCAGCACCGTGCCTCGGACCTGGCGCTCCAGCTCGACCCGGAGCCGCCGCAGTTTCCGGCGTCCGGCGACCAGCGGGTCGACCCCGGTGGTCGCCTCGTCCGGATGCGCCCCGACCGACGCCGCGAGCACGATGTAACACGGTGGCAGGCGCAGACCGGCCTGGCCTGCCGCGACTTCCGCCGGTTCGCCGTCGAGCAGGGCGGAGAGCACCGCGTGCCGCGCCGAACGCTCGTCGTCGAACATCGTCTGGCGCTCGTCGAGATACCCCGCGCCGACCGCGGGAGTGACCACTTCCAGATAACGCAGGGTGAGCGCGTTGACCGCGAGGACGTCGGCGACCTCGTTCGGCCGCGCGTCCGGCGTCAGCGATGCCCAGACCACCTCGATGCCGATGTGGTACGCGGTGAGCACGATGTCGATCGGGATGCCCTCCTCCGCGCGCCGGGCCGCCGATTCGCGGAGGAAGTCGAGCTCCTCCCTCGTCGGCGTGGACCCGGTGCGCAGAGTGTCGATGAACGAACGCAGGTTCTGCTCGATCACGTGCGTGATGTCGCCACTGAGTTCCTCGGCGGGCAACAGGCCGTACTCGGGGACGCGGGAGACGATCTCGGCGAGGACCGTCTTCGCGAGCGACGGCAGGACCTCGGTCAGCCGTTCCGCCAGTGGACGCCCGCCGATGCGGAACCCTGGATCCTTGTCACCCGTCACAACCGCCCATCATGACAGCTGGTCAGCGAGTGAGCGCGTCCCGTGCCGAATCGAGGGTCGGGTGCACGGTGAAGACGGCGTCGAGGCCGAGCAGCGACATCGGGCGCAGCAAAGCTCGCTCCCGAGTGACGATGACGAACGGGACGCCCGCCTCTTCGGCCTTCGCGCGGACCTGCACGAGAGCGGTGAAACCGGACGAATCACAGAAGCTCACAGTGGACAGGTCCGCGATCAGCGCCGCCGGAGTGAACAGGAGCTCCTCTTCCATCGCCCGTCGCAGATCGGCGGAGACGGCAAGATCGATTTCACCCGACACGGTGATGACCGTGTCGGTACCGGACGCGGTGACCGAGATGTCGAGAGGGGACACGAATCTCCGTGCTGACCGAGGCGGATCGGATGCGGGAGCGCGGTAGTCGGTCAAGTGGACTCCTTGCCGGTATGGGGGCCGGCTCCTGCCCCGGAGGGCATGCCGGACCCGGAAGAAAGGACCCGGCGGCTGGTGTCTGAACCGCGACAGGGGTCAACCGTAGCAGCCTTGCGGGTCGACCCGCCGGATGAGCGGCGTCCGGACTCGTCGCCGGTATCCCGGCTCAGGCCGTCGCGCCTCCGCGCGCACGGCTTTCACCGACCATGACCTCGTCGAGATCGGGATGGACCTCGTCGGCTCGATTCCACAGGTCGGCCGCCAGCTCGGTGGAGCCTTCAGCAGCCGCGACGTTCCCGAGGCCGACGTAGGCGCGCGCGGTTTCGTACCGGCTTCCGCAGGCTTCGGCGCGGTCCGCGGCCGCGCGATAGGCTGAGGCGGCCTGGTCGTGACGCTCCGTGTGAAACCAAGCCCAGCCCATGCAGTTGAGGGCCATCGCGGCGTCGAGGTCCAGCCCCAGTTCGTCGAAGACGGCCAACGTTTCGGCGGCGAGCGTGGCGGCTTCGACCGGCTGCCCGAGCGCCGTCAGGACCAAGGCGATCCCGCGGTCGGTGATCGCGGCGTTGCGGCGATTGCCGTCACGGACGTAGGCCGCGTGCGCCTGCCGGAGATCTCGCAGCGCGTCGTCATGGTTGCCCCGATAGTGCTCGGCCCAGCCGCTGTGCGCGAGTGTCGTGGTTTCCCCGTGACCGTCACCGATCTGCCGGAACAGCGCGAGCGCTTCGCCGTAGCATGCCGATGCTTCGTCCAGATCGCCGCGATCGACGTGCGCGACCCCGAGATTGGCCGTGGTGGTGGCGAGCGCCCACCTGTCGCCGACGGCCTCGGCGGACGCGCGCGCCCACCGATGGGTTTCCAGCCAGGGATCCCAGAGTTTTGCCACGAAGAAGTAGTCGCGCAGGAAGAAGGCGAGCTGCCAGCACCGGTCGTACTCACCGCGTTCATGCGCCGTCCTGCACAGGGCGACCAGCCCGGGCCATTCGGCGCGGAACCAGGACATCGCCATCTCGCCGTCGTCCAGCCGTGCCGGTTCCGGGATCCCCGGGTCGAAGACGATCTCCGGGACGAAGCGGTGCGGGGTGAGTTCCTTATCGGCCTGAGCCGCGGTTCGCACTGCGAAGGCGGCCAGCCTTCCGAATGCTTTCATTCCGTCCTCCGCGTCGGTCAGTACGAATTCGGTCGCGAACGCGCGCAGCAGGTCATGGAATCCGTAGCGGTCGGATTCCGGTTGGGTGAGCAGATGGGCTTCGTGTAAACGGTCCAGCAGCCGATCGGTCTCCCGGAACGAAAGCGCGCTCAGCGCACTCGCGGTATGGATGTCGACGTCGGTCCCGGGGTGGACGGTGAGTAGCCCGAAGAGCCTCGCTTCGGCGGCGCTCAGCTGCTTGACGGACAGCCGGAACGCGACGGCGAGCGAGCGTTCGCCGTCGTCGAGCTCGCCGAGACGAGCTGTTTCGTCGGCCAGCCGCCGCTCCAGTTCCGCGACGTCCCAAGACGGGTGAGCGCGAAGCCTCGCCGCGGCGATCCGGATCGCGAGGGGGAGCCGGGCGCATCGTTGGACCACCCGGGTGACGGCGGCGCTGGAGGGAACACCGGTGACCGTGGTGAAGAGGCCGACCGCCGCATCGAGCGGGAGCATGTCCAAGGAGATGTGCGCGGCGTCGTCGAGCGCGCTGAGCCGGGACCTGCTCGTGATCAGCACCCGGCATTTCGGCTCGGCCGGGAGCAGCGGGCGCACTTGAGCCGCGTTGACCGCGTTGTCGAGTACAAGGAGCACGCTGCGGCCCCGAAGCCGGGACCGATACAGCGCCGCCCGATCGGCAGGATCGGCCGGGATGCGGTCCGCCGGCACGCCGAGGACGCGCAGCAGTCTGTCGTGCACCGCGGCGGACTCGCCGGATTCGTCGCGCAGATCGACGAACAGGCAGCCGTCGGCGAATCCGGACTCCAGCCGGTGCGCGCACCGCACCGCGAGTTCCGTCTTGCCCACGCCGCCCATGCCGGACACGACGCAGACGCCTCCGTCGGCTTCGAGCGCCGTGCGGATCGCCCGCAGTTCGGCGGTTCGCCCCGTGAAGGAGGGCGTCGCCGGCGGTAAGCCGGACGGCCGGACGTCCGGCCGCGTCCTGCGCCGCACGGGTTCACCGGGCAACAGCGGTTTCAGCGCTCCCTCCGCACCGAGTTCGGTCTCGCACAATGCGGCGAGTGCGGGGTTCGGCGCGGAAAGCCCGGTCTCGACCTTGCTGAGGTAGCCCTTGCTGTAGTGGGTGCGAACGGCGAGTTCGGTGAGTGAAAGGCCGGCCGCCTTGCGGCGGCGTCTCAGCTCGGCTCCGAACGTGGCTCTCTCGTTCATCGGCCCCCACCCTCGTCGGAGGATCAGTATGGCCGTGTGGAAGACGTTTCGGCAGCCGCCTCCGGCCGTCGGCCGGATCCGTGGACCCGGCCGGCGGCCGCGTGTGCGTTCCATGGTCGTCGATCGCCCTCAGCCGAAAACGAAGCCGAGCAGGGCCAGGATCAGGCCGATGGTGTGGGTCTGCATGGTCAGTCCACCTCCTTTCCGTGTGTGGCGACCGCCGGCTGGACCGGGTTCGCGGGCGCGGTTCCCTGTGCGCCGCCGAGCACCACCCCGACGACGAGCGCGATCACCCACAGCCAGAAAGCCAGCCGTAAGAGCAGTGAAAGCGAGCACATGACCTTCATTCCGACTCCTTGGGTGTGCGCGTCAAGGCAGCACTCGACAGCACGGAAACCGCTGGTTGGAGTGTTATTCGCCGCGAATTTCGGCGACTCACCAAGAATGCGTCGCGGGTCTGGCAGCGACAAGGAGTTTCCTGTTTCCCGTATGGGCGGGAAAGGGAAACCCGAATAACGATCGTCGATACACGACCGCGACCGGCTGGACACGGGCCGCCGGGCTGACGACTATTGACCACCGTGCTCGAACCATTAGGGGAGGACTGGTGACCGTCAGCGCTGTTGATCTCGCCGGCGAATTGAAGCTGCTTCGACGGGGTAGGGGAATCGCGGCACCTCACCTCGCCGAGCGGGCGGGTCCCGCGCTGCGCGCGGTCTGCGGAACGGCCGGGGATGCCGGAAACGCGGCGATCCGGAGCATGCTGAGCGAATGCCTGTCCGAGTGGTCGCGTTCGTTGCCCGAGGATCTGTGCACCGCTGTGCTGGCCGCGCTCGGACTGCACCCGGAGGCGGTGCACCCCTTCTATCAGGAACGGGTGAGCTGGCTGGCCGGGCATCTGCAGCGTGACGACCGGACCGCCCGCCGACGTATCGACGAAGGAATCGATCGGCTCGCCGAGGTCGCCGTGGCGTCCACGAACGAATCCTTCGAAGCGGAAGCGGTCCAGCCCAGTAGGAGGTGGCACACGGAGGAGCTGCGAGTGACGCTGGCGCTCGACCAGCCGGTTCCGGAGGTTTTCGAGTTCCGCCGGATCGTCGCGGACGCCGACGACATCGCCGAGCTGGACCTCGCCCTGACCCTCACCGACTCGGTCTATCGGGGTGAAGCAATCGGCGCCGACGATCTCCGGGTGGACGTGTTCCACGGTGGACGGCTGATCGGCCGGGCGATGGAATCCACTGATCGCGTCGGCTTGGCGTTACACCTGCCCGAACCGCTTCAACGGCAGAGCAAACACGAGATCGCATTGCGGTTCAGAGCGGAATTCAGGCACCCGCATTTCGTCTGCGTCCCCCGTCATCCGGTCGACCTGTTCGATCTGCACGTCCGGTTTCCCCTGCCGATCCCGGCGGAAGTGGTGCGGCTGGAGCGGGTCTTCCAGGACGACGCGAGTGATGAGGCGGCGCGAGGATTCTCTCTGACGCCGGACGCTTCCGGCGAGGTCCATGTCCAGTTCCGGCGCCTGACACCGGGTTTCGCCTATGGAGTGCGATGGAGGGCGCCAGTACCGCTTGGGGAACCTCTCGTGAGCGGTAAGGACGGCTAGCGAGTCAACGCGTGCCGGTGTGCGGGCGGCGGTTTCGGGTGTCCGGCGGACGACACACGTGTCGTCCGCCGGATCACACGTGCCGTCCGTCCTGACACGCGAAACCGCCGGATCGGTCTTCAGCCACGCCGACGCCGGGCCTCCGGCGTGTAGTGATGCTGTCCATGGCGGCGAACCACTTCGGCTACGCGCTGCCGGAAGAGAAGGGCCTCCCGCACCAGGTCGTCGGCGTAAAGCTCTTATGTCGTGAAGGGCCCCTTTGAGACCTTCATCGTCTCAAAGGGGCCCTTCATGACATCCCCACGGACCGCGACCACTCGCTGCCGGTGCAGGACGGTTGCGGTTTCGCTACCGGTTATCGCGCCGTGGCGAAGACTGTCCTTGATTTGCGGGCTGTTTCACAACGGACAGAATCAGGACAAGAAACCGCGAGCCGCAACGTCGCGGCAGCTTTCCCCGATCACCGGGTATTCGGACCACGAACGCCCGGGGGAGAGCATGGGAACCGCCACTGGCACCACGGCTGTGGGAAACGGCACGGCCGGTGCCCTGATCGTCGTCGTGATCGTCGTTCTGTACCTGGGCTATACCGCCTTCAAGAGACATGGATTCCGGCCGCGGCGCGTGGAAACGACACTGAGCGGGCAGCAGCTGCGGCAGGTCTTCAGGAGAACGGTCGCGAGGAGGGGCTGGTCCATCGCGGACGACGGAAATCCCATGATCGCCCACTCCGCGGCACTCGACGCGGTCCGGCAACGGATCGCTCTCAGTGTCTCCGAGACGAACGGGCGCACGGTAGGTGAACTGGCCGCCATTCTTCCCGGGAAGAAGACGCTCGGTGATACGACTAAGGCGTACAGCCTCCGGTGGCGGATGAACTCCTTCATCGCACAGGTCCGCCGGCTCGACTCCACCGCGAAAGTGGTGGATTGATCGATGGCGACCATCGACACTCGCCTTATCGGCGGCGAAATGCAGGGATACCGCACCTTGGCGAATTTGCCACGCCCGTCGGGCCGGCTGACCAAAGAGGTGCTCGCCCCGCTCGTCGTGGCGGCGAAGAGCGGCGATCCGGACGCGGTGCACGCCTTGCTGGCCGTCGTGAAGCCGATGCTGGTGCGCTACTGCCGCGCGCGGATGGGCGGCCGCGACCTTTCCTACCTGTCGGCCGACGACGTCGCGCAGGAGGTATGCCTCGCTGTCTTCAAGATGTTGCCCGCCTACGAGGATCGAGGTGGCTCGTTCCTCTACCTCGTGCGGGCGATCGCGGCCAACAAGGTCGCCGACGCCTTCCGCATGGTTTCCCGTGACCGATCCGACCCCGTGCCCGAGCTGCCGGAGGCCGGACCGGTCCGCAACGAGCCGGAGAGCCACGCGCTCGATGTCGACCTCGGCGTGCGGTTGGGCAGGCTCGTCGCCAAGCTCCCGAGAGTGCAGCGGGAGGTGCTCACCCTGCGGATCGTCGTCGGGTTGACCGCCACCGAGACCGCGGCCGCGCTCGGGTTGACACCGGGGAATGTACGGGTCAAGCAGCACCGCGGCTTGGTGAGACTTCGTGAACTGGTACGGGAAGAGGGCGACTTCTGAGGCGGACGCCTGCTAATCCAGGACGGGGTCGCCCCAGGCCAGTTCCGGGAACCATTTGGTTTCAGTCGTGCCAGGGCGGTGGAATTCCAGCCGAAGCGTCAGCACCCCGGTGACGCCGATGTCGATCGTGGCCGGTTTTCCCAGCGCGACCTTGACCTCGGGTGACGGTCTTCCGTCGAGGAGCACGCGAAAGTGCCCGACCTGGAAGGGTTCCACGGCGTCGTCGAGGACGCCGGCCACCGCGGTCAACCTTCGGTAGGCCATTCCGAGGTCCACTTCGACGAAGGCGAGTCGCTCCGCCTCTCGTAGGACGATGCTGTCCGCGTAGTGGACGTCGTTGATCCGCGCGCCTTCCGTCCGGACACCGCCGCTGCACGCCCGCCATTCCAGGCCGGTCGCCAGCGACGTCCGGTGCGGTCCGGCCGCGCTCGCCGCGCCGCCGGACCACCGGCCGCGCTCGGGCCGCTGGTGCCGGGCTCTGCCGGTGATCGCGGCCAGCAGATCCTCCACGCCCTCCTCGGTGAACGCGTCGACCGGGTACCTCGTGGTGGAGAACGGGTTGAGGAAGTTCGGGATGTCCTCGACGGACTGCTGGGGGAACACGACCGGGAGCACCCGTTTGATCTCGCGGCCGAGATCCCTGGTCAGCCGATCGCGGATCCGCGCCGCCTCGAACTGGGATCCCCGTCCTTCGTCGGACGCAGCCGTTCCCTCCGCGCGCCGTTTGTACTCCGGGGAAGCGATGACCACTACGAAATTCGCCGTGTCGAGGTGCTTCAACGCCCACAATGACCAGTCGCGACGTTCGTTGTCGTCCCATTGATCAAGGTGCACTTCGAGGCCGATCCGGCTGTGCAGGAAATCTGCGAAGAGGCGAACCCGATCTTTGTGCTCCGGTGAATCGTGTGCGTAAGTGACGAACACGTGCGGCGGCTCGTTGTCGGCCATCGAAACTCCTGTCAGGTGAAGGTGACCCATTCTGCGGGTGCGTCGCATTCTTGACGATCGCACGGTCGAAGGCACTCGTTGTCACCCGCTTGTCATCTTTCTGTCTTTCCGTACTCGCCTGCGCTGCGGTGTCCACTTTTTGTCTTGTTTTTGGACCTTTTTAGAAACCCTCACGGGCCCCTACGATCAGGTCTGTCCGGCGGATCGGGGTGCGAAGGGGCGATGACGCTCGTGTACGAGTACGACGTGTTCATCAGTTATCGCCGTGGTGGAGGCGACGCCCCGGACTGGGTGCGGAATCATTTCCTTCCTCGTCTGCGGAGACTTTTCGACGACAATGTCGACTATGACGTCAAAATATTCCTGGAGGACAGCGTTCCCGTCGGAGGAAAGTGGCCACAGGAGATCCGGGACGCGTTGCAACGCACCCGGATCCTGATCCCGGTCTGCTCGCCGAAGTACTTTCTCGACGAATGGTGCCTTGCCGAATGGCACACCATGGCGAAACGAGAGGAAATCGTCGCGAAGGCGGGCCGGCTGATCTACCCGGTGATCTTCAGTGACTCGGAATACTATCCCGGCTACGCCCACGAACGTCGTATGCGCAGTTTCCGGAACTGGAACAAGCCGCATCCGCAGTATCAGAACACCCTTGAGTACCTCGACTTCGACCGCGAGGTCGAGCGGATGGTGGAGGAACTGGTGGAGATCATCGCGCAGGCGCCGCCGTGGTGTCCCGAGTGGCCGGTCGAGACACCTTCGCCCGAACCGCCAAGACCGTCGAAGCTGCCGAGGTTCTGACCCATGCCGGGAACCGTGGTCACCTTCTACTCCTACAAGGGCGGCGTCGGGCGGAGCTTCACCTTGGCCAATATCGCCGTTCTGCTGGCGCGCTGGGGATATCGGGTGCTGTGTTTGGACTGGGACCTCGAGGCGCCCGGTTTGGACACCTACTTCCGGCCGATGATGAGCGCGCCTCCGTCGGGCGGCGTCGTGGACCTGATCGACGACTTCCGCGATGGCAGGCTTCGCCCTGGCGCGCATACGACTCGGCTGAAAGGCAAGGTGAAGCTCGACGTCATCACGGCAGGCCGGGCGGACGCCGCCTACGTCGGACGAGTGCAGGACCTCGACTGGGAAGCCCTCTACGAGCAGGGTTTCGGCGACTACCTCGAAGAATGCCGGGAACGGTGGACGGCCGACTACGACTACGTGCTCATCGACAGCCGGACGGGGATCTCCGACATAGGGGGAATCTGCACCGCCCATCTTCCGGATCGGCTCGTCGTCCTGTTCACGGCGAACGTGCAGAGCATGAAGGGCGCGGTCGAGATCGCCGAACGTGCCAACGCCGCTCGCGACCGCATGCCCTACGACCGGCCGCAGCTGACCGTCCTGCCAGTGCTCTCGAGATTCGACGCCCGCGAGGAATACGCCCGCTCGGAGGAGTGGCGGCGTATCTGTCTCGAAGAGACCAAGGACCTGTTCCGCAGCTGGCTCGACCGCGATGTCTCGCCGGACCTGATGTCGCGTCATCTGACCTTGCCGTACGTCTCGTTCTGGACCTTCGGCGAGCAGCTCCCCGTGATGACGGAACTCAGCCCGACTGCCGACCAGATCAGTTTCGCGCTGGAAACGGTCGCGGCGGTCGTGGCACACGACTTCGACCGGACGGACCTGCTCGCGGAGAACCGGGACGCCTATGTCGCCGCGATCCGTGCGGAGAAACGAACGTTCGGCCACGACGTCCGGGTCAGCACGACCAGATCGACGATGCGGCTCGCCGACGACCTCATGAAGTACCTTGCCGAGCTCGGTGTGCGCCCGGTGTTGTCGTTCTCGGGGGAACGGTCACTGCTCGACAAGACCGGGGACGACGCCAAGCATCTGTGCCTGATCGTCGACGGGGAAGTGAGCCGGTGGCAGTCGGCCGAGGTCGAGCTGTTCCTGCACCGGACCCTCGGTCAGGATCGCCGGGTCGTCCCGGTGCTCACCGAGGACACCGAGCCGAACACGCTGCCGGGCTATGTGGGCAATCTCAGGCATCTCCAGTTCGGCCCGTCCCGTGGGCCGGTGGAGATCGCCCGGAATCTGGTCGATCAGCTCACGGGAACGACAGCGCTCGTCGAGCCGGGTGAGCTCGACGTCGCCGGTGTGCTCCGGCAAGCCGCTCGCGCGCGACTGCGACCGCTGATGTGGGGACCGGTGGAAGAGATCGTCACCGAGCTGCAGATCGCGATCGGAGCGGGCGAACGGGATCGCGTTCAGGATCTCGCCGAGGAGCTCATGTCGGTGACGCGGCCACGAGCGACCGACGCGGAGCCGGGCGGTCGCTTGCTTGCGCCACCGGACACCCGCATGGCGATCGAGTGGGCCATGCGGGCCGCCGAGGCGAGGGTCACACGACACGGATTCAGCGGATTTCTCGATCAGTAGGAATCGGGTATGGGAAGGATCACGGATGACGGATCGATTGGGACAGAAGCAGATCGCGGCGATGCTCGTGCTGATGGTGATCGCGCGCGAGATGTCGAATCCGGAGCTGGACGAGATGGTGGGTTTCACACTCGACGGGAAGGAACGCCGCCAGCTCAACGATCTCGATCTCGTCAGCAGTGACCGTAGCAAGGTGCTCCGCGGCCGTCCGTTCGTGCACGAGTTGACCGAGTACGGCTGGGCCTGGTGCGAGGAGGAGCTGAGCACGGAGGGGGTGCCGTCGCCCCGGACCAGCCTTGGCAGCGCCCTGTACGTTCTGCTCGGCGGCCTCGGCAGACACCTCCGGCGGGAAAGGCTCCGCCTGGCGGACCTCTTCATACCCGAAGTCCAGCTGACGGCGGAGGAGATCGAGACCCGGATCCGGATCGCGTACCGCAAACTGTCCCAAGCTCCGCGCGACTGGGTCGGGCTGGTGGACCTGCGGCCGATGCTCGGCGAAGCGTCCACTGTGGACGTGGATGCGGTCTTGAAGGAACTCAGCCGCTCGGGGCAGGTCCGCCTGGTCCCGGAGTCGAATCGCAAGGCGCTCACCGCCGCCGCTCACGCCGCGGCCGTCCGTATCGGCGGTGAGGACAACCATCTGCTCTCGATCGAGGAGCCGTGATGGATCCTCAAGCGGCGCTCTCGGCCCTGCGCTTCGACTGGGCCGACACACCCGATCACGTGTGGCGCGATTCGCCCTACCACGTCGACGGCCTCCACACGGGTGTCCTGGCGCAAGTGGGGGCCGGGATCAGGGAGGCGGTCTCCAGTGACGGCCCGAGTCCGATCGGGCTCGTCCTCCAAGGAAAGAAGGGTGTCGGCAAGACACATTTGCTCGGGCTCGTCCGAAAGCAGGTGCACGAGGCTCGCGGCTACTTCTTCCTCAACGATCTCACGGCCGGCGACGCGTTCTGGGAGAACACGGCGGAAGCGTTACGCCGGGGCCTTTCGCGACTGGACGGTTCCGGTGTTCCCCAGCTGACCAGCTTCCTCCGGCGCGTTTGCCTTCGCGCGAGCATCGACGCGAACGTCACCAAGAAGATCTTGGACGGGGGTGGCCTGTCGAAAGGCGATGTCGACTCGTTCGTCGACGGCCTGCGTGCCTTCGATCGGGACGTCGCGAGGGAATGTGCCGACACGGCACGAGCGCTGGTGCTCTACGCGAGTGAGGATCCGAGCAAGAACTACGTCGGGGACGACTACCTCGGTGTGTTCCCGGAGTCGAAATCCGGGGACCGCCGCAAATGGGGGATCCGGTCGGCTCCCAAGTCCGCGGCGACCCAGGTCAAGAACATCACGAGGCTGCTCGCGCTCACCGGCCCGATCGTGGTCGCCGTCGACCAGCTCGACACCCTGGTGGCCCGCTCCGCGGTGACCGCCGAGCAGGTGCGTGACAGCGCCGAAGAGGACCTGCTCGTCGCGCAGATCGCGGACGGGCTCATGGGGCTGCGGGAGGTGACCAGACGGACCATGACGGTGCTCGCCTGCCTGCCCGGCACTTGGGAGCTGCTCAAGAGGAAGGCCACGGACACGGTTCCGGACCGCTTCCGGGAGGCCGAGTTCCTCGGCCGGGTCACCGACGCGGAGGTCGGCAGGGCTCTGGTCGAGAAGCGTCTCGGAGTCGCGTACGAGGCGATGAAATTCGTGCCGCCCCACGCCACTTGGCCGGTGTCGCCCGTCGCGTTCGACGGTGTCTGGGAGGAATTGTCCCCGCGGGATGTGCTGAAACGGATCGTCGCGCACGTCGATTCCTGTGTGCGGGCGGGACGGATCATCGAGCTGACCACGTTCGACGAACGAGGCGTGCGGTCGGCCGGCCCGCCGCGGCCCGCGATGGCCGCCGATCGGTTCGTGGAGCTGGACAAACGGTTCGAGGAGCTTCGCTCGGAGGCCGACCCGTCGGCCCTCCTCGACCCGAAGGTCGAGGACAAGGTGATGCCGAGGCTGCTGTCCGCGGCGCTTCGGGGATGGATCACCGAGGTCGGCGATGACAACCTTGAATGGGTCTACGGGGCCAAGAGCGACCGGAACGAGCTGCACGCCTGGCTCACCCGCACGGTGGACGAGACGTCAGACCTGGAAGAGCATTGGGCGTTTCGGGCCATCGCGGCCTCGCATCCCATCGCCGTGCTGCACCGGTTCCGCAAGGCACGCTCGGCCGCCGGAGTGCGGAAGGGGGCCGAGAACCGGCATCTGGTCGTGATCCGCAACCTGGCGTGGTCGGGAGGGATCAAGACCCAAGCGGAACTCAAAGCGTTCGAAAAGGACGGTGGCAGGGCACGCGAACTGTCCGATGCGGACATCCGCACGTTCTGGGCACTCGACAAGATGTTCGCCGAGGGAAGCCGGGAACTCCATGAGTGGCTCGTCGACCGGCGCCCCGCCGGCCGGTCGGAACTCCTGGCGGAAGTCCTGCCAGAGTCCCTTCAGCGATCTTCGCCCGGATCCGTTGAGGCGCAGGCACCGGCCGCCGAAGGGGAGATCACCCTGGGCACCGTGACCGGCACTGGGAAGCCGGTCAGGATCGAACTCGCTGCCTTGCGTAAGCACGCGGCGATCTTCGCCGGCTCGGGTTCCGGGAAAACGGTACTGCTGCGACGGATCGTCGAGGAGTGCGCGCTGCAGGGCGTTTCGGCGATCGTGCTGGATCCGAACAACGACCTCGCCCGGCTCGGTGACGCCTGGCCGGAGCCGCCCGAGGCATGGCGAACGGACGACGCCGAGCTCGCCAAGCGGTATCTGGCCGAGACCGATGTCATCGTGTGGACCCCGGGGAGGGCAGGCGGCCGACCGCTCGCGTTCCAGCCGTTGCCCGATTTCGCAGGGGTTCTCGACGACGAGGACGAGTTCAACGCGGCCGTCGAGGTCGCGGTGGCCACGCTGGCTCCGCAGGTGAAGCTGACCGGAAGCACCGCGAAGACCACTGTCGGCCTCGCGGTGCTGCGGCAGGCCGTCGTGCACCACGCCCGTACGGGGTCTCGGAGCCTGCCTGAACTCATCGAGGTGCTCGAAGACCTGCCCGACGGGGTGAGCACCCTGAACGATGGGAGGAAACTGGCGGCCGAACTGGCCGAATTGCTGAAAGCCTCCATGGTCAACGATCCGCTTTTGGCGGGCGGCGGCGAGCCTGTCGACCCGGGGCTCTTGCTCGCTCCCGGGGAAGGAAAGCGGGCAAGGGTCTCGGTCATCAGTTTCGTCGGGCTGCCTTCGGAGAAACAGCGGCAGAACTTCGTCAACCAGCTTCAGATGGAGCTCTTCGCCTGGGCCAAGCGGAATCCGGCGGGTGACCGGCCACTCGGCGCACTCTTCGTCATGGACGAGGCACAGATGCTCGCCGCGTCGGGAACCCTCACGGCGAGCACCCGCAGCACCATCGTGCTCGCCTCACAGGCCCGGAAGTACGGTCTGGGACTGCTGTTCGCCACACAGGCACCGAAGGGCCTGCACAACCAGGTCGTCGGCAACGCGATGACGCAGTTCTTCGGCAGGCTCAACAGCCCGGCCCAGATCGCCGCGGCCAACGAACTCGCCAGGGCCAAGGGCAGCCCCGTCGACGACATCTCACGACTGGAACGCGCCCAGTTCTACGTGGCGGGGGAGGCGTTCGGCTTCCAGCGGGTGACCACTCCGCTGTGCCTCACCCACCACCCGGCCAGCCCGCTCAGCGTCGAGGAGGTGCTCGCCCGCGCACGCGCCGAAGCCGAGTGAAGCCGTAGCCCGTTCGCCCCATCAACTGTGCTCGCTGGAAGGGATTTCGCACCATGGCAGGAATCTTCATCACCGTCCGGTCCGGTGACGGTCAGGACCGGATCCGGGATCTCGAACGGAGTCTGGCTCACGTGTTCGGAAAGGACCAGGTTCTCCGGTCCGTCGGTTCAGCGTCGGTCCTGGTGGTGCCGATCGGCACCGAGGGGCTCGACGAAGAGGGCCGGGAGGAGCTTGCCGAGGCGCTGCGACTCGGCAAGAAAGCGGTCCCCGTCCTCATCGAAGACGACGAAGACTCCGAGGACGCCGTCATGCCGGACGAGATCGCCGGGCTCTCCCGCCTGCGATACCGGCGGCTCGGCGGGCGTACGGCGGAACAGGACATCGCCGGCCTGATCACCGAACTGATCCGCGTCGCCCCGGAATTGGGCATCGGCGTCGTCAAAGGCCTCGAAGACCTGCCGGAGTGGCTCGATTCCTGGCGGCACGAGACGAGTCCCGTACTGCCCGTGGAGCTCCCGGTGCTCGGCCGGGCCAGGGAAGTCGACCGGCTGTGCGCGTGGCTGGACGCCGCGCCATCCGTCCTGCCCGTGTACGCCGGCAGCCGTACCGAGGCAGCGGCGTTCGTCGCGACCGCGCTGGCGGCCCACCGGCCAGGACTTCGAGCGGTGCGAGTGTCCACCCAGGAAGGCCGGCGTCACTGCCGGGACCTGGACGGTCCTTTCGTCGCCGTGATGGACGGGGTCGACGTGGGGGAGGGCGACACCGGTGGTGGCCATGTCGTCGTGGTGCGGCGCACGCCGGAGCGGAGTGGTGCCGAGGTCCTGGTGCTGCCCGGGATTCCCCGCGACGAGGCGGCCGAGGCGTTCGCGGCGGCAGGTGTCCCGCCCGCCGACGCGCATACGTACGCGGATCTCGCTCGGCGCGGTCTCGGCAGTCTGCGCCGCAGGCTGAGTGTCGCCGGTGCTCTCCCGAAGTGGGTGAACCCGCTGGAACGCGATCTCGCCGCACCGCTCCTGCTGGTCGGCCGATGGTCGGCGGGATCCCGGCACGATCTGGACGAGATCGCGGTGATCACCGGGCGGGAGACCGACGAGCTCGGACGCTTTTTCGCCAGATCCGAGGTCGGCGACGACCCACTGCTGGCCCGGTCGGGCGACGGGATGCGGTTGGCCGATCCCCACGATGCCTGGGCGCTCCTCCATGGCCGGCTGAGCGCGCAGGATCTGCGACGCTGGCACGAGGAAGCCGTCAAGGTGCTCGGCGAAAGAGAGCCCGGGCGGAAGTGGTCGGCGGAACTGAGGCACGGGCTGGCAAGGAGCGTGGCGCTGCTGGCGGCCGAGGGAGAGACGACGTTGTCCGGTGGCGGTACGTGCGCCGACCACGCGACGCGGTTCGTTCGTGAACTGCTCGGACGAGCCAACGACGACGCGGCCGGAGTGCTCTGGCGGTCACTCGCCGATGTACTGCCTTTGCTCGCCGAAGCCGCACCTCATGAATTCCTCAGTGCTGTCGATCACGCGCTGACCAGTGATCCTTCGCCACTGAGCGGCGCTATCGACGGTCTCACGGCGGCTTTGGAAACGGTCAGCTGGTCCGACGACGCGTTGCCGATGGTGGTCTCGCTGCTGGCCGAACTGACGCGGCCGGGGAGGGAGGCGGGTGACCAGCCGCTCGAATCGCTGATCACCCTCGTGCAGCCGTGGTACCCGTACCTGGACCTGCCCGCCGGGCAGCGGACGGACCTGGTCAAGGCGATCGGACGGCGCTCTCCGGAAGCAGGCTGGCGGTTGGCTCTCGCACTCCTGCGCGGGCCGCGAGGACACCTTCTCGCGAGTCCGCGGCGTCCCCGGATCCGTCTCGAATGGACAGTCCCGGCACCACCGGTGGCCGTCTCCGACGGGCCGGAGTTCGAAGACGAGTTGGTCGCTTCGGCGTTGGCCGCACTGGGGGAACGGCCTCATCGGTGGTGCGAGTTCTTCGAGCGGCTGCCCGAGCTGACCACCGCGCAGTGGGACCGCGTCGTCGAAGCCCTCACGAGGCTGGACGCCGAACGGCTCTCGGCGGACGAACGGCTGCGCCTCTGGGGGCTGCTCACCGCGCTGACCGCCGAGCATCGCCACTACGACGGCGCGGACTGGACGCTTCCGGAAGAATTGCTGCAATGGCTGGAATCCTGCGCCGAAATGATCGAACCCGCGGTCAATCCGGGGCGTCACGGCCTGTTGTTCGGGCGGGATCCGTACCTGGAGGGCGGCGACTCTCTCGATCCGGAGGCTCGTGACGCCGAGATCGATCGTCTTCGCCGCGACGCTGTGAGTGGCGTCCTACGCGAGCACGGTGTCGCGGGACTGAGTGCTCTCGCCGCAGAGAGCGCGCAGCCCAGACTCGTCGGAGAGGTCGCGGCCCAGGTAGCGGTGGACGACCTTCAGGAAGACGCGCTCGCAGAACTGGGTCGCGAGGACTGGGCGGCAGGCTGGGCGGGCGAGAGGGCGCGGTCCCAGGGCGAAGAATGGCGGCAGGAGGTCGCGACGCAGCTCAAGGAACAGGACAGACTGGTCGACTACCTCCTGGCCATCCCGGTGGACCACGCGGCGGCGCTTTTCGATTCCGCCGACGACGCGGTTCTCGAGAGCTACTGGGCTCACGTGGATCCGTGGCCGCTTCCGGAAGGGGAGGAGTCGTCCTTCGTCACGCGACTCGCCCGGCGCCGGCCGTGGGCCGCGGTCCAGGCGCTCGCCTTGGGCGTGCGTGCGGCAGAGCCGCTTCCTTTGCCCGCCTCCCTGGTGGAAGAGGTGCTGCTCCAGGCGTCCGTCGATGGCATCGAACCACCCGATCGCAGGGCCGTCGCGAATGTGGCGCCGCTGCTGGACCAGCTGGTCGAGGCCGGGGGTTCGGACGTCGCGGTCGCGCGGTTGGAGCTGCGGTTCCACACGGCGCTCAAGCACCATCGGCAACCGTGGAGCCTCCAGCGGATTCTCTCCGAGAGCCCGGGCGCGTTCGCCGAACTCTGCACCCTGATCCATCCCGCGGACGACGACGTGCCGAGCGTCGAACTGGTCAACATGTGGCTGACGGTCTTCGAGACGCGCACCATGCCGGGTGGTATCGACGGTGTCGCGCTCAAAGCCTGGGTTTCGCGCGCCCGAGCGGAGTTCGCCGAGCGCGGCCGGGCCGAGTTCGGCGACCGGGCGATCGGCACCGTGCTGGCGAGCGGTTCGCCCGTTCCGGACGGCATGTGGCCGCCGGAAGCGGTCCGGGACGTCTTGGACGTCGTCGACGGCGGGTATCTCCGGGAAGGCTTCGCCGGCGGCCTGACCCTCCAGGACGGCGACTCGCGGGATCTCGCGCAGCGTCATCGCGGCGCGGCCCGGCGGATCAACGTCGGCTGGCCGCGGGTCGCCGCGCTCCTGCGTGAGCACGCCGACGAGCTCGCTCGGCGCGGGTAGCGGTCGAAGTCGCCCGTGTGGAGGGGCCGAACGGCTCCTCCACACGGAACGCCTCGTAGGCTGAATGCCACAAACGGTGGACGGGAGGCCGAGGTGACCGGGATGACGACGGCCGAGGTGCTGGCCGAACTGGCCGCACTCGACGACCCGCGCGCACGTCAGGTGAACGAGAAACACGGCGACGACCACGGGGTCAACCTCGGCAAGCTGCGCGCGCTCGCGAAGCGGCTGAAGACCCAGCAGGAGCTCGCCCTGGAGCTCTGGGAAACGGACGATACCGCGGCGAAACTGCTCGCGTTGCTGATCTGCCGTCCGAAGGCGTTCGAGCGTGACGATCTGGATCGCATGGTGCGCGAAGCACGCACCCCGAAGGTGCACGACTGGCTCGTCAACTACGTGGTCAAGAAGAATCCGCACGCCGAGGAGCTGCGCCTGGCCTGGTCCGCCGATCCGGATCCCGTGGTCGCGAGCGCCGGGTGGGCGCTGACCACCGAGCGGGTGGCGAAGAAACCCGAGGGCCTCGACCTCACGCGGCTGCTCGACGTCATCGAGGCGGAGCTGAAGACCGCGCCGGATCGCCTGCAGTGGGCGATGAACCACTGCCTGGCGCAGATCGGGATCGACCACGCGGAGCACCGTGCCCGGGCGATCGCCATCGGGGAGCGCCTGGAGGTGCTCAAGGACTATCCGACCCCGCCGAACTGCACGTCGCCGTTCGCGCCCGTCTGGATCGCCGAGATCGTGCGGCGGCAGGAGGAGCGGGCGGGCGCCGCGACCCGCTGACGACTCTGCCGATCGGGTGACGCGGGCAACGGCCGCCGCCCGGCGGGCGTGATCCGGCCGAACCTGTTTCGGTACTGAGGGGATCCGCATGGACATCGGCCTGGTCAAACGATGCGCGGCGGCAGGCGTCGCCGCCGTCGCACTTTCCGTTTCTGTTTCGGCTCCGGCCGCTGCGAGCCCGGCGCCAGGCGCCGCGACGTGCTCGTATCAAGTGACGCCGGTCGCGGTGCCGCCTGGCGCCGAACGCCAACGGGTCGACGTCGTGGCGACCGATGGCGCGGGCAACTACTCCGGCACCGAGATCGTCGGCTCGTCCGGCGCGTACCGGCTCGTCCTGTGGCATGGGGACGACCCCGAAACCGTCGAGCCGCCCAAGGGATTCGACTCCGTCGCGCCCCGCTCCCAGAACCGGTCGGGCACCGTACTGGTCAACGCCGTCTCGGTCGCGGACAGGAAACGGCAGATCTTCTTGTACCGCGACGGCAACTATGAACCGCTCGCGATACCGGACGGTTTCGTCGATCCGCGGGGGGTCGCGATCAACGATCTCGGCGAGATCGTGGCCACGGCGAATCCGGTCGGCGGCACCGGCTCCGTGGTGATCGCGTGGCTGAGCCACGCCGCCGGTCCCGTGATCATCGCGCCGCCCGAACTGCCCTACGCCTCCGCTGTCGACATCGACCAGGACGGCACCATCATGCTCGGCGACGGCTATTCGGCTTATCTGTGGCGGGCCGGCAAGCTGACCGCGTTGCCGCCGTCGCCCGAGGTCCCGGTGTTGTCGCGAGGCATCAGCGCGGGCCGCGCGGTCGGGACGATCCTCGACGCGAAGGGGCCGAAAGGCGTGGTCTGGACCGGGAACATCCCGGAACTGCTCGAAGGCGGCGGCGCGGCGGAGAGCATCAACCGGCACGGCCTGATCGCCGGCCGCGCCCGTGCCTGGGACGGACCGCCCGTGGTCTGGCAGGGCACCCGCCTGGCGGCGGAGCTGCCGCTTCCGGCCGGGTCGACCTCCGCGAGGGCGGACCTCGTCAGCGACGACGGGACCGTCTTCGGGAATGCCGACGCCGGCGCCGGTCCGGTGCACTGGCGCTGCGCGGTCCGGTGAACCGTCGCGGGCGGCGGAAAGCTCAGCCGAGCGCGTCCGCCTTGATGGCCTCGAACTGGGCGCCCATCCGCGCCGCGAGCGCCTCCGCCGCCCGCAACGGCCGGACCATCACCTTGAAGTCGATGATCTTGCCGTCGGAGTCGAAGGTCAGGAGGTCGCAGCCGTTGATCTCCAGCCCGTCGACCGTCGCTTCGAACTCGTACACGTGGTGCGCGCCGTCGTGGATTTCGCGGACATAGCGGAAGTCCTCGAACACCCGCAGGACGCCGCGCAGGATCGCGGCGGTGATCGCCTTCCCTTGGTAGGGCTTGAACGCCACCGGGCTGGTGAAGACCACGTCGTCGGCGAGCAACGCCTCGATCGCGGCGGCGTCCTTCGCTTCGACTGCCTGGCGGAACGTGGGCATGACGATCTCCTCATAGTCAACTTGTTGAGTAGACGTCGCCGAGCGTAGGTGATCACCATGCCGGTGTCCATCAAAGTGCCTAATCAACTTTGCGACTAATCCGCCCGGGGCTATCATCGCGCCATGGCGCTGCGAAACGCGATCCTCGCGACGCTGCTGGACGGCGAGTTCTCGGGCTACGACCTGGCGAAGAGTTTCAACGCGTCGGTCGCCAACTTCTGGACCGCGACGCCGCAGCAGCTCTACCGCGAGCTGGACAAGATGGAAGCGCAGGGCCTGGTGGCGGCGCGGGTCGTCGAGCAGCGACGGCGTCCGAACAAGCGGCTCTTCTCCCTGACGGACGCCGGCGCGGCCGAACTCGCCGAATTCACCACGCGGGCGCCGAAACCGACCGCGATCCGCGACGAACTGCTGGTGCGGATCCAGGCGGTCGAGGCGGGTGACGACAAGGCGGTCCGGCGCGCGGTCGCGGACCGGATGGCCACCGCCGAAACGAAACTCAAACGGTTCGAACGCCTCCGGGAACGCCTTCTCGGCGAAGCCACGGAGGTGGAGTTCCTCGCCACCGCGCCCCGCGTCGGCCCGTATCTGACCCTCGCCCGCGGGATGGCGTTCGAACAGGAGAACATCCGCTGGTGTGCACAGGTTCTCGCGGTCCTCGACCGGCGCGCGACCGCGAACGACGGAGGGGAACGGCTTGGTTGAGCGGAAGAAGGGCCCGACATTTCGTCAGGTGGTGCTGGATTGCGCCGACGCCCGCGAGCTGGCGGAGTTCTACCGGCGGCTGCTGGTGTGGGACTACCGCCCCGGGGACGAACCGCCCGCGCCCGGCGCCGGCGACAAGGACTGGCTGGTGCTGAGAAATCCGGACGGCGGGGCGCAACTCGCCTTCCAGCAGGTCGATCGGCTGCCGCAAGCGAGCTGGCCGGACGCCGAACCGGTACCCCAGCAGCTGCACCTGGATCTGACCGTGGACTCGGTCGAGGAACTCGAGGAGCAGCACGCCCGCGTCCTCGAACTCGGCGGGCGGCTCCGGTACGACCGCAGCGAAGATCCGGAAGAACCGTTGCGCGTGTACGTCGATCCGGCGGGGCATCCGTTCTGCGTCTTCGTCGCCTGAAGCCCTCAGGCGCGGCAAAGCAGCGCGTCGGGGGTGCGACTCGAGCCGACCCTGCCGGTGTACGCGACACCGGCGACGTACTCGCCCGGCGCGCACTGGCCCTTGTAGTGGCCCGAAGCGAAGTCGCCGCCGGGCGTCCCGGACGACCGGTTGTCACCGCGGTCGAACCAGACCGTCCGGCCGGTGCGGCCCAGCGGAGTGGCGGACCGGCCGCACAACAGGGCGGAGAACGCCGAACCGGTGACGCTGTACCCGACAGCGGCGTGATCGGGCGGGCACTGCACCTTGGTGTAGCCCGACGCCCAGTCAGTGTCCACATAGGTCTCCCCGCGGACCACGGCATACCCGGCCGGGACGGCGAGCGTACCGGTGCACAGACCCCGGTTGCCGGTGTGGGAAAGACCGGTGAGCCGCTGGCCGTCGGGGCAGGAACCCTTGCGCGCGCCCGGGTTCCAGTCCGGCATCGAACGGACCGTGCGGGAAGCCTGGAAATCGGCGTAGTCGAGGTTCAGCATCGACCAGCGCTCGGCAGGCGGGATTCGACCGGACCGGGACGGCGCGTCCACCAGCCTTCGCCAGGCGGGGCCACGCCAGTCCGTGCCGTCGAGCACGTCGACACGCCGACCCGCCGTGTCCCACGACAGCAACGACCATCCGTTGCCCTTGCCGCCGTCATGGAAGCCGACCGCCGGCCAATAGGCGAAGTCGGTGTCGGTCTCGGCGAGATAGGCGACGAAGTTCTCGAACCAGGCGCGGCTCGCCGCGTCGGTGGTGTGGCGGCCTTCGCCGAACTCGCTGATCCAGAGCGGGGCGGTGTAGTGCTTGCCGGTCTCGGCCGAGACGAAGAACGCTTGCCGGTGAAGGACATCGCGCAGTTCCTGGGGTGACAGGTCGCGGTAGCGCGGATCGTGGGTCTCACCGGTGCCTGTCGCTCCGGAATGGTTCGGCCCGGTGTAGCCGTAGAAGTGTGCGGCGTAGACCAGCTTTCCGGAGTCCACGAGCGTATGCGACAGCGTCCGGGCAGGCTCCAGCGTGGGCCTTCCGTGGGGAAGGCCGTCCACGGGCAGGCCGGTCCAGTTGATGCCCTCGACGATGAGAAGCAGGTCGGGATTGGCCTCGGTCAGGATGCGATCGGCCACCCGCTGGCTCGCGCGCTGCCAGTCCGTGCCGTTTCCCCAGCCCCAATTGGGATCGTCGAAGACGTCGCGGCGGACTTCGTTGTACAGATCGGCGCCGACGACGCGTTTGTTCGCGGCGTAGCGGCGGGCCATGAACAGCCAGTCGTCCTGCCATCGCTGTTCGGTCTGCGCGGTGTTCCAGCGTTCGTTGCCGTCGAGGCCGCAGCACCAGCGAGAGGTCGTGGTGTGGTTGTTGAGGATCACCGCGAACCCGCGTGCGGTCAGCCGGGTGACGACGCGGTCGTAGACCTGCAACGGGGTCAGGCCGCGCAGTTCCGGGTTCGCCGGGAGGTCGGGGACCGGCTCGGTGTCGTGGATCATGGCGTTGGAGAAGGGAAGCCGGACGCTGTTCAGGCCCAGCTCCGCCAGCCCGTCGATGACGGTGTCGATCGACGCCCGATCCAGCCCCAGCGGTGTCTGATAGGCGATCTCACCGGCGTGGTGAGCGGCCGGATCACGCACGTCACCGGACCCGGTCCAGGTACCGCTCGCGCCGTGCCAGTTGGCGGCCTTCAGCTTGAACCGGTCGCCCGCCGCGTCGACGATGTAGCGGCCGCGCGTGCTGAGCGGTGCGGTCCAGGCATTCGGGTCCGCCGCGGCGCCGGTGGGCGGGGGAACCACGATTCCGGCGGTCACCAGTACGGCGAGCAGCACACTCTTGATCCTCACCCGCCGGAGGCTAACCAGTCGCGCGCCCGGTTGTATACGGACGTTCGGGTTACTGTTGATAGCTTCGCGGTATGACTACCGCGCTGATCATCGGCGACCTCCAGCGAGGGATCACGGGCAATTACCCGTTCGCCAAGCAAGTCCTGCCGCCGGTCGCGGCCCTGCTGCCCCGGGCGCGTGCGGCCGGCGCGCTCGTCGTGTTCGTGCACTTCGCGCTCCGGGGCAACGGCGCTGACCTGCCGGCGGGGAACGCGTTGTTCAAGACGTTCCACGAGGCGGGGGACACCTTCCACGAGGGCTCGGCCGGGACCGGGATCGCCCTGCCGGTCGCCGACGAGGACGTGGTCGTGCTGAAACGCCGTGCCAGCGCGTTCGCCGGCACGGATCTCGATCTGGTGCTCCGCGCCCGCGGCGTCGACACCGTCGTGATCGCCGGAGTCGCGACCAGCGCGATGGTGGCCGCGACGGCCTACGACGCGGCGGACCGCGGCTACCACGTGACCGTGCTGCGCGACGGTTGTGCCGACGGCGACCCGGCGATGCACGACTTCTTCGTGGACGCGGTCTTCCCGAGCCGCGGGTTCGAGGTCGCGACGTGCGCGGACTGGCTGGCCGGCGGCGAATAAATCGCGAGACCGGCTCGCTCGGGTATGGCACCGTGGTCGCCGAGCCGATCAAGGGGGAGCCGGAATGGACACGAGACGACTCGGGCGCACCGATGTCGAGGTGACGCGGCTCGGATTCGGCGGCGGCCCGCTCGGCGGATTGTTCGCGCCGTTGGACGACGGCACCGCGGCGGGCGCGCTGGCCGCGGCCTGGGACGCCGGGATCCGTTACTACGACACGTCACCGCACTACGGGATCGGGCATTCCGAGCGCCGGATCGGCGAGTTCCTGCGTTCGCGGCCGCGTGCTTCGTTCGTCCTGTCGACGAAGGTCGGCCGCCTGCTGGTCCCGCGGGAACCGGACGGGGAAAGGGATCCGGCGGGGTTCCACGTCCCCGCGACGCACGACCGGGTCCGCGACTACACCCGCGACGGGATCCGGCGCAGTGTCGAGGATTCCCTGGAGCGGATGGGCCTGGACCGGATCGACGTGCTGTACCTGCACGACGCCGAGGAGTTCTTCGACGACGCGCTGCGCGACGGCTATCCGGCCCTGGCGGAACTGCGGTCCGAAGGGATCGTCGGCGCGATCGGCGCAGGCATGTACGACACGGCCATGCTGACCACTTTGGTCAAGGAGACCGATGTCGACGTGGTCATGCAGTCCGGCCGCCACACCCTGCTCGAGCACAGCGCGCTCGACACGTTCCTGCCCGCGTGCGAGGAACGCGGTGTCTCGGTGATCGCGGCTTCGGTCTTCAACTCCGGGTTGCTCGCCGTGCCGAGGCCTGTCGCGGGAGCGCACTTCGACTACGAGGTCGCCACGCCGGAAATCCTGGCGCGGGCGAACAAGATCGCCGACGTGTGCGAGGCGCACGGCGTGACGCTTCCACAGGCGGCCATGGCCTTCCCGCTTCAGCATCCGGCCGTCGCCGGTATCGCGGTGGGAATGCGGTCCGCCGAGGAGGTACAACGCAACGTGGAGTCCTTCGCCGCGGAGGTACCAGCACCGGTCTGGGGCGATCTGAAGGCAGCGGGCTTGATCCGTTCGACAGCGACTAGGGTGGTCTGATGGTGTCGGTGAAACAGGTCCAGGTCACTTTCGACTGCGCGAAACCCGAGCGCCTCGCCCGCTTCTGGTGCGAGGTACTGGGCTACGTCGTGCCGTCGCCGCCGGACGGGTTCGCCACCTGGGACGACTACAACCGCACGCTGGCGCCCGAGAAGCAGGACGCCGGCTTCGCCTGCAGCGACCCCAACGGAGTGGGCCCGCGGCTGTACTTCCAGCGAGTGCCCGAAGGCAAGGTCGTCAAGAACCGGGTGCATGTCTGCGTGCGGGCCGGCATCGGACTCGTCGGTGAAGAGCGCCTCGCCGTCCTCCAGGCCGAGCGCGTCCGACTGACGGCGCTCGGCGCGGTCTGCGAGCGGGTCATGCTGGCCGACGAGGAGAACGAGTCCTGCATCGTGATGCAGGACATCGAGGGCAACGAGTTCTGCCTCGACTGAGGTCAGGTTCATCGCGCCTCCCGAATGCTGAACGTCGTGATGCAGAAGCCGCCGTCCTCCGTACGATCCGCGATCACGGTGCCCCTGGCGGACCGTCCTTTGACGACTCCGGCGACGTCGGCGAGGACGAACTTGGCGGTTCCGCCCGCCCTGGTGATCTCGACGCGGGAACCCAGCGGGAGAAGTGAGTCGATCTTGTCGTCCATGAACCGCTTCTGCGCCTCGCAGGCCAAGGCGATCGCTCCCGCCCTGTCGCTCCCGGCGATCTTCGCGAGAAAGTCCGTGACCGCCTGAACACCCTTCTCCGGCGGCTGCGGAGCCGGGCGTACGGTCACAGTGACCCTCGGGCGCGTCGTGCGGCTGACCGTCGTCCTGCTCGGGCTGCTCGGGCTGCTCGTCGGGCTGGAGGTCGTCGCCGGGCTGGAGGACGGGACGGGCAACGAGATCCCGGCGCTCTCGCGGAGCAGGAAGCCCGGAGCGGCGAAACCGGTGACGCAGAAGGCGACCAGCGCGATCACCGCGACCAGGATCCCGATGGCCACACCGGGCTTGACGGTCGAAGACTGGGTGTTCTGCTGGTCGGGCAGGCCTGGATAGCTCATCGGATTCACCTTCCGTGGGATCTGAAGTGGCGATCCGACGGAGCCCTGGCGGGGCGGGTTCCGATCCTTTCGGAGACCTTACGGCTCCCCGGCTTCTGTTCCGTGATAGGGAAAATCATGCTTTCGGCAGGTGTCGGCGATCCTTGCCGGGCAAAACTGTCGGTGGTCGCTGCCATACTCCCCGCCATGACGAACGAGGTGCGCCTCAGGGCTGTCGAGCAGGCCGATCTCGAAGTGTTCTTCGAACAGGAGCAAGACCCGGTCGCCGCCGGTCGTGCCGCCTTCACGCCGCGTGACCGTGAGCGGTTCATGAAGCATTGGGAGACCAGGGTGCTCGGCGATCCGGCGGTGACGGTGCGCACCGTTCTGGTCGGCGGCAGGGTCGCGGGAAACGTGGTGGCCTGGCCACAGGACGGCAGGCATTGGGTGGGTTATTGGTACGGAAGGGATTTCTGGGGAGGAGGTGTCGGATCGCGAGGTCTTGCGTTGTTCCTCGGCGAGATGCCGGTCCGGCCGTTGTACGCCGATCCGGTGGAGACCAACGTCGGGTCGGTCCGGGTGCTGGAGAAGTGCGGATTCCGGCTGTTGTCCGAAAAGGACGGTGAGCACGTGCTGCTCGTCCTCGACGAGTGATCCGCCGGGCGACCGTGCCCCGGCCGCGAGAAGCGACCGGGACACGGAAGGCGACGGGTCAGCAGGGCTGCAGCAGCCAGCAGAGCCGGTAGTTCGCCTGGTACGACGTGGACGTGCCCGGCGCGATGATGTTCTGCGTCCGCGCGCCGCCATGTGCCCAGCTGGTGTAGGCGTACTTCAGGTTGAGCGGTGGCAGTTTCTGCGGGCTGTCCGCGCTGATCGAGTTGGTGGATCCGGCGATCACCGTCCGGGAGAACGGCGTCCGCTGCTGCATGCCGCCGACGGTGAGCGTCGCTTGGCCGGGATTGGAGGTGAAGCTCAGCGACACCGTCTTCGGCTGCAGGTCGATGGTCTTGGTGCCGGTGCGGCCGCCCGAGTCGATCGCCGTGAGGGTCAGTTGCAGATATGACGGGTAGTCGTGGTCCGGTGCGACGAACGAGCCGGACGCGACGCCGGGGAAGTCCTGGACGTTGTGCGTATGACAGGTGCCGTTGGCCGCGCAGTGCCGGATCGCGAGCCGCCAGGACAGCGCCGACGCCGGGAGCTGACCGTCTTGGGCGTCGACAGCGCGGCCGGAGAACGCCACGGTCTCGCCGACGGACCAGGTCAGCGTGCCTGCCGGGCTGTCGATGACCGGCACCGGATCGAGGCCCTGCGGGTTACCGACGGTGACCCGCACGGTCGTGGTCGCGCCCGCGCCGTGGGAGTCCGTCACCCGTAGTCCCGCGTCGACGGCGGCCGCCACGGTGTAGGTCCAGGTGGGGTTGGCGGCCGACGAGTCGTCGTACGCGCCGTCGGCGTCGAGGTCCCAGGCGTAGGACAACGTGTCCCCGGCGTCCGGGTCGGTGGAAGCCGTGCCGTCGAACTGGACGGTCAGTGGCGCGGGTCCGCTCGCCGGGGTCGCCGTGGCCACCGCGGAAGGCGGCCGGTTGGTGCCGCCGGGATGGCTCACGCGACGGAGTTCGCCGCTGCCCAGCGCGACGTAGAACAGGTCACCGCCCGGTCCGGTGAGTACCTGCACCGGCGTGTTGACACCGGTCACGAACGGTACGAGACGGCTCGCGTCCGGCTGGCCGTTCACGGCCTGCATGGCCCAGATGCAGCCGCGGGAGGAGTCGGAGAAGAACAACGCGCCGGAGTACTCGGCGGGGTAGTTGCTCCCGGACTCGAAGGCGATGCCGCTGATCGAAGAGCCGCCGGTGGGACACGGATCGCTCGCCACCACCTTGGCACGGTGGTTGTAGGCGTAATACGGCGTGGCGTGCCCACCGGAGGTGTAGAGGGACTCGCACCGGTCGAGGTTCGCGCCGTCGTAACCGGCCTGCCTGGCTCCACCCTCGAAACAGGGCCAGCCGAAGTTCTCCGCCACACCGTCGCCGACGTCGGCGACGCGGTTGATCTCTTCCCAGGTGTCCCAGCCGACGTCACCCGCCCAGAGCTCACGGGTGCCCGGCCGGAACCCGAACCGGAACTGGTTCCGCGCACCGTAGGCGATCACCCGCCGGGCGTTGGCGTCGGCGCTGTTCGCGAAGGGGTTGCCGGGCACGCCTTCGCCGGTGTCGGGATCGATGCGCAGCAACGTGCCGTTGAGCAGGACCGGCTGCCCGGCGGGGCGTCGCGGCGACTGCGAACGCAGTGCGCCACCCTCGGCCGCGGGCGGCGTCAGGTTCGTCCCGGCGGGTGAGGGCGGATCGGCGCAAGGGTTCCCGACCTGGCCGTAGTCGGCGAAGGTGAAGCTGGCGCCGTCGCCGCCGCCCGCGTACAGGGCGCCGTCCGGCCCGAAGGCGAGAGCGCCGACGGAGTGGCTGGGGAACTGCTGGCACCAGCCGGTGACCAGCGGCTTCTCGCTGACGGCCGTGCCTGCCGAGCCCATGGTCAGCTGGGAGACGCGGCCGGTGACGACGCAACCTTTGTCGGTCGCGCCCGGCGGGGTCGGGCAGGTGTCACCCCACCGCGGCGCGGTACCGCCGGGCTCCGCGTCGAAGGTGTAGGAGACGTAGACGTACGGCCTTGCGGGAAAAGCGGGGTCGACGGCCAGCCCGAGCAGGCCGCGGTCCCAGAAATCCTGTGTCTGCGGACGGAGATCGGCGAAAGTCGTCGCCGTCGTGTCGGCGAGTGAATCGAAGACCTTGACCAGGCCGCTCTTCTCCGCGACGAACACCCGGCCGTCCGGCGCGAACGCGGTGGCGGTCGGCGAGCTGAGCCCGCCGATCGCCACCGTGTCGGTGAAACCGGCGGGCACGGCGGCTTCGGCGGGCAGCACGGTGACGAGCCCGACGGCGAGCGCGCCGATCAGCGGGCCGATCACGCCCGCCGCCAACGCACGTCGTGATCTTCGGGGGAACAAGGAACGACGAGAACTCAACACACGGAACTCCTCCTGCGCGGGGACCGGACATAACGCGGCAGCTGTCCGGTATGGCGTGCCGAGACCCAAAGTTGTTACGTCGCTGACAGAAATGCGCACAAGTCGCTGAAGAAGAACCGGGTGGACGGGCGCCGTCCGGAGGTCTCATGTGGCGGAGTTGGAAAAAGAATCACCACGTTCGACAGAATGTTTGTCATTCGAATGTCCTTTTGAAGATGTATTCGCCTGTCTGTTCCGTTCTTCTTGATATGAGTGCGCTGAACGGCGTATGTGATATGCGTCGATGGTTTCGGGAGGCCGCGCCGCCGCAGATCTCCTTCGCCACGAAGAGCGGGGAGTTCCGGGACATCCGGACGCTCACCGGGCACGCCCTGCCGGTCACGAGCCTCGCGTTCGGTCCCGATGGGCGATCCCTCGCCAGCGGCAGCGACGACAGGACCATCACCGTCTGGACCTTGGCCGACGGCACGATGAAAAGCACCCTTCGCGGGCACACCGACATGGTCCTGGCACTGGCCTATTCACCGGACGGCGCGACGTTGGCCTCCGGAAGCCAGGACGGAACGCTCCGCCTGTGGGACGTCGCCACCGGTCTCCAGATCGGGCGTCCACTCGAGTCCGGGGCCGGCTACGTCTGGTCGCTCGCGCCCTCGGCCGACGGCGCGAGCCTCGTGGCCGCCAACGGATCGACGGTCGTCGAATGGCCGTTGAGCCGGGGAGCGTGGCTGGACCGTGCCGGCCGGCCGGTCGCGTCCTGACCGACGGACGAGCGGAATCGCTACCTGCGGGGAGAGGCCTCTCTACGCCCCTGTGCGTGACCAGCCACGCGCCGCGGGAAGGTCGCGCTCGTAACCGCGTGTGGAGCGGCATGTGGACGATTCACCCGTTCGGAATAAGCTCTGCCCCGTGGGTAACCTTCGGCGGGTCTCGGAGCTGTGGCGGCGGCGGTGTGGCCCGGTCTGGTATCTCCCGGTCGCTTTGGCGCTCTTCGTCGGTTCGCTGCTCCCCGCGTTGCACAGCCACGGCACACAGTTCGGCGGGATGCCGAACCGTCCCTACGACGTCCTGGCCGTCGCTGGAGTCGTTCTCCAGTGCGTTCCGCTCGTCGTTTGCCGCCGGTGGCCGGTCACCTGTTCCGCCCTGGTGTCGCTCGGGTTCGCCATCGATCAGTTCGGGGGCTATCACTCGTTCGCGGGCACCGCGCTGCCGATCGCCCTGCTGACCGTGGGGCTTCGGCTGGAACGTCACCGTCGCTTGGCGGCGATCGTGTTCTCCGCGGCGTACGTCGGGGCGGCGGTCGCGTTCACGCTGCTCGGTGGGACGGAGTCACTGACCGGCTATGTGACCTTCTATCTCGCGCTGGTGCTGGCGTGGGGGTTCGGGACCTGGCTGCGGTCCGACCGGGGCGCGGAGGCGGAACGACGACGCCGCGTCGCCGAGGAGACGCGGGCGGCCGAACGAGCGCGCATCGCCGCCGAGCTCCACGACGTCGTGACCCATCACGTCACGGCGATGGTCGTGCAGGCCGAAGCGGCCCGGTACCTCACTGACGCGCGGCTCGAGCGGAGCCTGACCGCCGTCGCCGACACCGGACGGCTGGCCATCGCCGATCTGCGTCACCTGCTCGACGTGATCGACCCCGGCCACGGGGCCGAAGCGATCCCGACGCTGGTGGAGCGCACACGCTTGGCGGGGCAACCAGTGGAGTACACCGAGAAGGGCGAGCCCGAGGCGCCGGCCGGAGACGCCGGTCCCGTCGCCTACCGCGTCGTACAGGAGGCGTTGACCAACGCGCTGAAACACGCCCGCGGCAGCCGTACTTCGGTGCGGGTGCACCACGGCGACGGGGAGATCACCGTCGCCGTCGACACGGACGAGTCCGGTGGGCACGCGGGGTCGCCGGACGGCGGCGGACGAGGACTCGCCGGGCTGCGCGAACGGATCGACGGCCTGGACGGCGATTTCAGCGCGGGCCGCCGAGGGGACGGCGGGTTCTCCGTCCGTGCCCGCATCCCGGCGAGGACTCCGTCGTGACCGCGCCGACCCGGGTCCTGGTCTGCGACGACCAGATGCTGGTCCGCACCGGACTGGTGACGATCATCGACGCGCAGCCCGATCTCGAGGTGGCGGGCGAATGCGGGGACGGGCGGGCCGCCGTCGAACTCGCCGCCCGCCTCCGTCCCGACGTCGTGGTGATGGACGTGCGCATGCCGGTGCTCGACGGTATCGAAGCCACTCGTCTGCTCGCGGGCGCCGGTGTGGCCGAACCCGGCAAGGTGCTGGTGGTGACCACGTTCAATCTCGACGAGTACGTCTACCGCGCACTGCGCGCCGGTGCGAGCGGGTTCCTGCTCAAGGACACCCCGCCCGACCGGCTGCTGCACGGGATCCGCACCGTGGCCGCCGGCGCGGCCCTGTTGGATCCCGAGGTGACACGTCAGCTGGTGGGCCGCTACGCCGCCAGGATCCGGCCCGCGGAGGACGAAAATCCGGGCGACAGCCCGCTGACTCCCCGGGAACTGGAGGTGCTCCGCCTGATCGCGGACGGCCTCTCCAACAGTGAGATCGCCGCGACCCTCATGATCAGCCAGGAGACCGTCAAGACGTTCGTGTCGCGCATGCTCGCCAAACTCGGTCTCCGCGACCGGGTCCAGGCGGTCATCTACGCCTTCCGCCACGGCCTTGTCACCTGAACTGTCCTAAGAGGACTTCGCGGCTTCGTCGGTGACGCGCTGAATCGTGCGAACGGCGAGGTCCGGCTGGTCGACGTAGATGTAGTGCTCACTGGTCGCCGCGGTGCTCAGATTGCCGCGGGCGGACAGCGCGAGCCATTTACGCTGACCCTCGGACCACGCCTGCTCCAGGGCGGCGCCGTACTCGGGGACGGCCGCGAGATACGGCTTGCCGTGCTGGATCACCTCGACCGGGATGGTCCCGGCCGGGCGGACCTCGCCGTCGGGGACCACCAGCTTCTCCGGACCCTGCCCCGCGATCACCGCCAAGGTCTGGTCCCGCAGTTCGGCCGCCATACCGGTGGCCGACTGCGGGATGTGCTGCCGCAGATCGGCGGCCTGGGTCGGAGACGTGGCGTCCATCAGCACCAGCCCCTTGACCCGGTCCTGATGGTCGGGGGCGTACCTGCCGGCGATCAACCCGCCGAGTGAATGCCCGGCCAGCACGACCGGCTTACCGCCGGCGACCCGGTCGATCACCCCGGTCAGGATCTTCCCGGTGCTCTCGAAACTCTGCGGTCCGTCAGGCTGGTCACTGGCGCCCGCGCCGAGCCGGTCGTAAGAGCAGACCTGACCCTGCGCGGCCAACGTGTTCTGGAGCCCCGCCAGCTTCCCGACATCGTCGCCTCCGCCGTGCAGCAGGACGACGACCGGCCGCCCCTCGACCGGATCACCCGCACACGACACGTTCACCGAACGCTCGCCGACCTTGATCTTCTGGGTTCCGGTGAACGCGACACGATCTTCCGCGGACGACTCCGATTCCGTGGCTTCGTCGCAAGCCGAAAGCGCAACACCGGCCACGGCGCAGCACAGCGCGATCAGAGCGGATGCCTTACGGGACATGATGAACTCCTGGTACAGGGGGACGATTCACGGCAACGCTACGGATCTCGCAGCCGGGAATCGTCACCATGCGGAGGACATCTGCGCGTAGCTCTCACGGGGGACAAGGCGGCTTGAATCACCCTTCAGTGTTGTTCGTTCGATTTCGTTGTCGCTTAAAATTACGAACGCCTGTTCGATTGTTTTGCGGTATTCTTGAGGGGTGTCCGAGACCTTTCTTCCCGAGTTGCCGCAGGAACTGTGGCGTGCCGGCAAGCTGGAGCTTGCCCATGGCGTGCGACAGTCGTTGCAGGTGATCAGGATGGCCACCGCTGGACTGGGGCGATTCTTGGCGGAGGTCGAGTCTCGTGGCGTCAAGGACTTGTACGGGTATGGCCGTACGGCGAACTGGTTCGCTGATGTGGCGGGGTTGTCGGTGGGTGAGGCGCGTGCGGTGGTGAATCGCGCGATCGCGTTGAACCCGACCCGCGCTTTGGACGGGACCGAAGTTCCTGCTGTCGCGCCCGCTACCGCCGCGGTGGCTGCGGAGGGTTTGGTCGGGGATGAGCGGATCGATCAGATCCTGGAGATCTTGAAGAAGCTTCCGGCCGATACCTCTGTTGAGGATCGGGCGAGTGCGGAGAAGATCCTCGCCACCCTCGCCCGCGACGCCGGACCCCGCCAGCTCGCCGACGCCGAAGCGAACCTGCTCGCCTGGCTCGACCCCGACGGCAATGAACCGAAGGATCCCGAACCCGCTCAGCCGCGCCGGGAAATCACCTTGGAGCGCCGCAAAGACGGTTACTGGAAACTCACTGGCTTGCTCGATGACGAAACCGGTGCCCGCACAGCGGCGGCTTTGGAGGCCTATGCGCAACCACGGCCGGTGGACGAGTTCGGCCAAGCCGATCTGCGGATGAAATGCGAACGCATGGGTGACGCCTGGGTCGACATCCTCGACTTGGCGATCGCGTGCCCGGATCAGCCCGGGACCAGCGGCTACCGCACTCTGCTGCATGTCACCATCGGCCTCGACGAGTTGAAGTCCGGTCTCGGGACCGCCTGCTTGGACTTCGTCGGGACGATGACCGCTCGCGAGGCACGCCTCGCGGCCTGCGACTGTCTCATGTTGCCGGTCGTGATGAGTGCGGCCGGTGAACCTCTCGATGTGGGGCGGCTGCGACGGTTCGTCACTCCCGGCCAGAGACGCGCGCTCAACATCCGGGATGGCGGCTGCGCGTTCCCTGGGTGTCATCGGCGGCCGAAGAACTGTCACGCTCACCATATTCATCACTGGGCAGACGGAGGTCCCACCGATCTCCGGAATCTTGTGCTGCTGTGCGGTTTTCATCACCGGCTGATCCATCACGGTGATTGGCAAGTCCGGATGGCGGGCGATGGGTTACCGGAGTTCATCCCACCGCAGTATCTGGACCCGCTACGAAGATCCCGGCGTAACACCTTGCACCGCACCGCCGCTTGATTCGAGGAGCCCGTCGGTCACACCGGCGACGGGCTCCTCGTCATGCCCGAAGCACAGACAAGTCCCTGCAAGGCAATGCCCAGGCTGCTCTCGACCGAGTGTGACCGCAGGCGGCGACCCCATCGGGACGGGGCGATGCGACGGTGGTCGGGAATGGCCGCGACGTACAACCGCGGCGAGGGGCGAAGCGCCAGGCCGAGATCCCGGCACCGGTTCGAAGAAGAAGCTCAACGATCTGATGGCGCAGTTGAGGCCGACCTGAGCCAGGAATCGCTCGGCGTTCTCGTCGACTGGCGGGAGGTCGGCGGCATCTCGTTCCGCGGTGTCGCGGACGAAGACCTCACGATCACCGAGATCACCCGGCTCGCCCCAGAACAGACGTTGCCCGTGCGCTACCGGCCGGCCGTCATGGACCACTACGTCGCCCTTGCCCGGGACGCGGACCCCGCCCATGTGCGGCAGCTTTCTGACGAGATCGCGACCCGCAAGCGGGCCTGACCCGAAGCCATTGGCCGGATCATCTGCCGGTATCGGTGCCGCATCCGCCCCACAGGGGATGGTCGATCGCTCGTCCTGTCCGGAGCCCGTCGCGGACCCCGGCCCGGATCGCCCAGGCACGTCGCGGCGGGGACGTGCCCGCCGCCGCAGTGTCCGTCCATTTTGGATCAGCCGTAGGCGCGTAGGAATACGTCCACCCCGTCGTCGAGGATCGCGAGGATCTCCGACTTGCCGACCGTGCCTGCCAGGTCGTCGTTGACCACGTCGAGGACCAGGCGCATCGTCAGTGCGACGAAGTGCTGCATGGCGCGCCGCGGGTCGGCCGGCCGGAGCCTGCCGTCCGCCGCGAACTTCGCGAACCGTTCCTCCATCATCCGTTCGGGCTGGTCGCGCGCCGCTTCCGGCAGTCGCGGCGCCACGGGGGCCTGCGAACTCAGCCGCCGGAACGTCGCGTAGTCCGAGGTGGGGAACATTCCCGTCGTCACCCGCCGCGCGAAGCCGAGCAGGGCGGCGCGGATGTCCCTGTCGTCGGTGAGTTCTTCGTCGATCGCCTTGTGCACGGTCGCGACCACGGCGTCGTTGGCGCGGCCGAGGACACTGCGGAAGAGGGTCTGCTTGTCGCCGAAGTGGTCGTAGACGGTGCGTTTGGACACGCCGGCCCGCGCCGAGATCGCGTCGACGCTGGTGAGTTCGTATCCGTCCGACACGAACAACGCCTCGGCCGCGTCGAGGATGGCCGCCTGCTTGGCCTCGGCCTGCAGTCGCCTGCCCGGTGTCCGCGCGGTCGCTTTCGGGGTCGCCATGTTCTCATCGTATTCTCAGCCGTAGAAAACTGCACCGTGTAGTGTAGATTTTGAGGCGGATACGCCGCCTTTCCTCCATCCCGCACAAGGAGTCCTTTATGCAGGAGAGCAGGATCGGCAATCCCGGCGCAGGACCGCATACGAGGTGGAACAGGCGGCTCATCGGCCTCGTGGCCGTCCTGGTCCTGGTCAACTTCATGGTCGACACGGCCATCACGGCGCCGCTGCTCGTCCTTCCGGAAATGCTCGACCACTTCGGCACCGATCAGACGGCGTGGCTCAACGCCAGCGCGATGCTGGCGGGCGTGATGTGGGCGCCGCTGCTCGGCAAGAGCGCCGACGTGCACGGCAAACGCAAGGTGCTCGTACTGACGTTGCTGCTCAGTTGCGCCGGCGCGCTCATCTGCGCGGTGGCCCCGAATATCTGGGTCTTCGTGCCCGGACGACTGTTGCAAGGGTCGGCCGTGGCCGCCCTGTTCCTCTCCGTCGCGATCGTCCGGGAGATCTGCGCGCCCCGGATCGCGATGGTCGTGGTGGGCATCGTGACCTCCGGATCCGCGGTGCTCAACATCGGTTCCCGTTTCCTCACCGAGAAACTGGCCGCGGAGTTCGGCTTCCAGATCTTGTTCGTCGTATCGGCCGTCGTCGCCATCGCGATGGCGATCTGCGTGCGCCGCGTCATTCCCGAGTCCGTGCTCAGGACGCCGGGCCGGATCGACGTCGGAGGTGCGCTGCTCCTCGGCGGCGGCCTGGCCGGGGTGCTCGGCTATGTCAGCCTCGGCTCGGAGTTCGGCTGGTTCGCCGTCGGCCCGATGGTCCTCCTGATCGGCGGCGTCGTGGCCTTGGCCAGGTGGTTCCTGGTCTCGAGCCGGAAGCCCGATTCGCTGATCGACATCCGGAACCTCGGCGCGCCTTTGGCGCTCACACTGCTCGTGCTCGTGCTCAGCACCGGTTCGTACCAGAGCATGCTCCAGCTCATCCCGCTGGTCAGCGATGTCTCGGCGGGGCAAGGGCTCGGGTACGGACTGGCGGGCCAGGGAACGCTGGCACTGCTGCTCGCGGCGCCCGGTATCGGCGTCATGATCGGCGGTCCGGTAGCCGGGGTGCTCGCCACTCGCGTCGGGCCGGCGATGACCTTGGCAGGTGGGATCGCACTCGGGACCGTGGGAACCATGGGGATGTTCCTCGGTGTCTCCCAGTTCCCGGTCGCGGTGTTCTTCGCTTTCCTGCTGGGTTTCACGGTCGGCGTGCTCGGAACCTCCGGCTTCAACCTGGCGGGCAGCCTGGCACCCGCCGAACGGCAGGGCATCGTCTCCAGCCTGGTCATGGTCGTCATCGCGATCGGATCGGTGGTGCTGGATTTCGTGGGCGCGGCGGTGCTCAAGTCGACCACCGTGTCCGTCGGCGGCGAAACCGTGAATTCGGGAACGGGTGTCTTCACCTACATCACGATCGCTTCCGTGGCCTTCGCGATCGCGGCGGTACTCGTCGTCTTGCTGGTGCGAAAGTCTCCACACAACAACAAAACGCCCTCACCGGCGTCTCTTTGACGGAATCGGAGAATGGAAATGAACACGGCAAAAGGAACAGTCCTCGTCTCCGGCGCGAGCATCGCCGGACCGGCCGTCGCATTCTGGTTGCGGCGGTACGGGTTCTCGGTGACGGTGGTGGAGAAGGCGGGCGGACTGCGAGGAGGCGGATATCCGATCGACGTCCGGGGCACCGCGCTGGAGGTGGCCCGCCGGATGGGGATCCTGCCACTGCTCCATGAAGCGCATATCGAGACGCGTTTGCTGACGTTCCTTGATTCCACCGGCGGAGAGGTGGCGTCGGTGCATCCGCAGGCGGTGGTCGGCGGGGTCGAAGGGAGCGATGTCGAGGTGCGGCGTGGTGACCTGGCGGAGATTCTGTACGGAGCCACCCGCGACGACGTGGAGTACGTATTCGGCGATTCCATCGACGCGCTCGAAGAACACGAGAACGGTGTCGAAGTCACCTTCCGCAGCGGAACACGGCGCGCGTTCGACCTGGTCGTGGGTGCCGACGGACTGCACTCGCGCACCAGGGAACTCGTCTTCGGGCCCGAGCATCCCTATCACCGTTATCTGGGATATTGCTTCGCCGGATTCACGATGCCCAACGAGTTCGGCCTGTCGCGAGAAGGTGTGCTCTGGACCGTGCCCGGCCGCGGGGCGGCGCTCTACGCGGTCAAGGGCAGCGAGCGGATCCACGGTTTCCTGGTCGCCGCTCGCCCCGAGCCGCCGTACGAGGTGCTTCGCGACCCCCAATCGCAACTGGACCTCATCGCCGCGACCTTCGCCGGCGACGGCTGGGAAATCCCGGCCATGGTCACCGCGATGCGCGGCGCGGACGACCTGTTCTTCGACACCATCAGCCAAATACACCTGCCGCGCTGGTCCAGCGGCCGGATCGCCTTGGTCGGCGATGCCGCCTACGCGCCGTCGTTCCTGACCGGGCAGGGTTCCAGCCTCGCCCTGGTGGGTGCCTACATGCTCGCCAGGGCACTGACCGTCCACCGTGACCACATCGCCGCGTTCGACGCCTACGAAAACGACACGCGGGGATTCGTCGAGGTGAACCAGGCGCAGGTCGGCGTGGGCGACGCGGCGCTCTTCCCGGTCACCGCCGAAGCCCTCGCGCGACGCGACAGCCGGCTGCGTGGCCTGATCACCTCGGCGCCGGAAACCGGGCGATCGGCCCATACCGCTCTCACGCTGCCGGAGCCCGTCGCAGAGCCGCAGCGAGGCTGAAACTCGCGGCTAGCGCGGTGTCGTCGACAACGTCGGTGTCGGCGACACCGAGTCGCGTTCGACGGAAAAGACGGCGAGGAAATAGTTCGCCTGGGCGCAGTTGACGTTCTCCCCACCGGTGAGTTCCGCGGCGAGCGTGTCGCGCTCGACGGTCAGTTCGGCGCCGTCCTCGGCGCAGCCCGGCAGGACGAAGGCGAAACCGCGCCGGTCGGAGGGCAGGGCGAACGACAAAGCCCCACTGACTTCGTCCAGGTTCGTCAGCTTGGCGCGTTCGAGGGTTCGCTGGAGCTCCTGAGCAGCGGCCGTTCCGAGTTCCACTGGCCGCAGGCCCACCAACCGGGTGCTCGTGCCTTTGAGTCTCGCGAACGCCTCCAGCTTCGCCGGATCGTTGCCAATGCCACATCCCGCCACCAGTAGTAGAAGGCACGCTGCAATCCATTTCATACGCCGAGGACGTAGCGGACCGCTCCGCCGGTTGCGCCGCTTGGGTATCTAATCGAGACGTCAGGCCTGTGTGCCTGGCTCGAGCCTTCCCGGCCGGAAAGGCTCGACGCCGACGACGTGGCGAGAGCGGATCGGCTCGACGAGCACCTTGACCCGCCGTTCGCCCGGGATCCGCCATTCGAAACGGTCGGTTCCGACGTACTTCTTCGCCAGCCGGTCCATGCAGTGATCCGCTTCGTCGCCTTCGACGAACTCGACGGCCCGGCCGTGGATCACGACGCGGTCGTAGGGGTTCTCCGTGTCCAGGCATGACAGCGACACGCGGGGATCGCGGCGCAGGTTCTCTTCCTTCACCCTGCCGACGGCGGTGTTGAACACGATGTGGTCGCCTTCGAGGTCGATCCACATGGCGGACACCTGGGGTGAGCCGTCCCCGTTCACCGTGGCCAGGTGCCAGAACTTCGGTGCCGCGATCCAGCCGCGGATCTGCTCGTTCAGCCCAGCCACGCAGGCCTCCAGTGAGTCCGGATCAGGACGACGATTGTCGCGCGGACGAGCGTGGATGTCGACCGACGGCGTGGTGCCTATTGACACCCATGACAGTATTTTTCCAACTAGACGACTAGTGCGTTGCCGGGGTTGTGGCTGAGCAGACGACGATCCGGGTCGGCGCCTCTGGGGAGAGGACCTGTCCATGCAGCCAACCCGTCGTATCTCTCTCGTTCTCGCACTCGGCGCCGCGGCGGGGATCGCGTTCGCGTCGCCGACCATGGCGGGGCCGTCCACCGCCGCGGACGACTACTACCAGGACGCGCTGGGCAAGACCGGGCCCGAGCTCAAGGCGGCACTGCACGGGATCATCAGCACCAACACCAAACTGACCTACGAACAGGTGTGGGACGGGATCAGGGCCACCGACGAGGACCCGGCCAACCCGGCGAACGTCGTGCTGCTCTACAGCGGCCGCTCGCAGGCGAAGACCGCCAACGGCGGCGAGGTCGACGACTGGAACCGCGAGCATGTCTGGGCCAAGTCGCACGGCGACTTCGGCACCGCCGTCGGACCCGGTACCGATTTGCACCACCTGCGAGCGGAGGACGTGTCCGTCAACAGCACCCGCGGGAACAAGGACTTCGACGCCGGTGGCTCGCCGGTCGGCGAGGCGCCGGGGAGTTCGACCGACGACGACTCGTTCGAGCCGCGGGACGCGGTCAAGGGCGATGTGGCCCGCATGATCCTGTACATGGCCGTCCGCTACGACGGCACCGACGGTTTCGCCGATCTCGAACCCAACGACGCCGTCGACAACGGCTCCAAACCCAACATCGGCCGCCTCTCGGTCCTGCTGACCTGGAACACCCAGGACCCGCCCGACGCTGCCGAGCAGCGCCGTAACCAGGTCATCTACGACCGGTTCCAGCACAACCGCAACCCGTTCATCGACCACCCGGAATGGGCCGCCTCCATCTACGGATAGCGCCGCCGCAGCGAGCTCCTATCGCCCCAAAAGGCAGTTTCCGTGGTCCCTTGGGCGATCCCTTCGAACGCGTCAAATGTGTGCCGAGGACAATATCGTCCTTTCTTGTCTCATTCGGCCATATTTGCCGCACGGAGGGAAGAACATGCGAAAGAGCATTCGGAGGATCGGCGGCGCGGTCGCCGCGACGGCGGTGGCGGGCGGCGTCATGGTCGCGGCCGCCGCGCCTGCACAGGCGAGCTTCGTCACGCCGGTGTACGGGATGACCTGCGACACCGGCTACAACTCGAGCTATCGGGCCTGGGGAGTCTGCTGGGCGCCCATTCCGGCGAAGTGGAAGCTGCGGGTGGACTGTATGTTCGGCGGAACGTACGACACGATTTGGCACTACCCGCCGCAGAACGAGTGGTACCGGATCGACCACCACGTCAGCTGCAACATCGGCGTCAACTCGGTCCACGTCGTCGAGGGGACCTGATCGGTGGTCGACGAGTGAGCTTCCGGTGGAAGCACACCCGGTCCTGGCCGGGGCCGTCGTAGTCGCTGTGCAGGGGGAGGCCGTCGGTCACCCGGTCGCCGGTTTCGAGCGTGAACCCCATGGCCTGGTGAAAGGCGATGGATCCGGTGTTGCCCGGCGAGGTGACCGCACGGACTTCCGTGCGGCCCGCCTCGGCGGCGCGCTGGAAGAAAGTCGTATACAGGCGGCGGGCCGTTCCCCGGCCGCGAAGGTTCGGATCCACTCCCACGAAATGGATGTACGCCTCGGTGGCATTGTCCGGTGCGTGGAAGCCGACGAGGAATGCCCTGATGCCCGCTTCGTCCTCCAGGACCAAGCTCGTGCTGGAGAAGAATTGCAGGAAAAGTTTGGGAAGCAGAAGCGAAAGCTCGCGAGCCTGAGCGGGATTGCGCGAATCGCCCCACCATTCCTGTACGCATTCGACGATCGTGCCGTGGTCGGAGACATGAGCTCGGCGGGGCTCGGGCATAGCATTCCCTTCTCGGAAGCCAAGGCTTGACGATCTTGGTTCGACACCGTTTCTACCAGGTGTCGACCGAGGTGGCACGGCCGCTCGACGGTGATTTTCCACCATGCCCGTGAGTAACACCGAATACGCACGCGTGAATTCATAGCACGGTGCTGGAGCGAGAGATCGTTTTCCCGTGCTGTAGAATCCTGACCCTGGGTGATGATCATCGGCTCGGCGTTGTGTCGGCGGATCATCTGTTGAGAACACTGGGGTTTCTCGGACTATCCGTGATGGATGAGCTGGACGCTGCGGTCCGTGGCTCTGTTGCCGGATTTCCGGACAAAGCAGGGGAGTAACACGTGTGCAGCGTTCAACTGACCGATCCGCCGTCGGTGGCGGATCCGGGCGGCCGCGACGGGGACAGACCGAGCGGCGATGGCCGGGCGTCCACGCGCCGGGGGATCCTGGGAGCCTCCCTCTCGGTCATCGTCGGCACGGTGCTGATCGCCGTCCACGCGAGCTTCTACGGCAACTGGATGATCGATGACGCGGCCATCACGTTCGCCTACTCCCGGAACCTCGCCGACGGCTTCGGGCCGGTGCTCCAGCCGGGGGCCGAACCCGTCGAGGGCTTCTCGAACCCGGTGTGGATGGCGCTGCTGGCCCTCGGCAAACTGCTCGGCCTGTTCGACCACGGCACGATCTTCGGCGTCCCCGATTACGTCCTGTTCCCCAAGGGATTGGCACTGCTTTGCTGCATGGCCATCCTGGCACTGGTGTACGTCGGGGCGAAGCGCCTGACGCCCCGGCCCGCCTTGGTCACCCTGATCGCCGGGACGGCGCTCGCGGTCAATCCCTCGTTCGTCATCTGGTGCTTCTCCGGTCTGGAGAACTCGGTCTACGCCCTCATGGTCACCGCTCTCGCCGTGGTCATCCTGTGCGGCGTCGACTCCGGCACGCTCCTGACCGCGAAGATCGCCATGTCGGCAGGCGCGCTCGCCGCCCTCGCCGGGCTGAGCCGTCCGGACGGGGTCATCTACGCGGCCGCGTTCCCGATCGTGGTCGCGCTGTTCACCCGCCGCGGCGGCGTGCCTCCCGCCATCCGGGCGGTGCTGCTGTCCGCCGCCGGGTTCGTCGTCCCCTTCGGCGGCTACCTGCTGTTCCGCTGGATCGAGTACGGGCGTCTGCTGCCCAACACGGCGATCGCCAAGGCACAACCGCTCCCGGCCATCACGGACATCGCCAAGGCCGGGACGGTCCTCCAGTACGCGGGCTGGCTGCTGGTCGCGGTCGCGGTCGTCTGCCTCGCGCTGGTGATGCAGAAGCCGTCCAAACTCCGCGCGGGCGTCGTCGCGCTCCTGGTCCCGTTCGCGTTGTCGGTGATCGCCTTCTGCGTCCTCCAGGCCGACTGGATGGGGCAGCTCCGGTTCGCGACCCCGATCTGGGCGCTGGGTGCGCTCGGTGGCGCGATCGTGATCGTCGAGACCCTGCGGAAGGCGCGTATCCGAGGCCGGATCCTGCTGACGGCCACGCTCGTCGTCGCGACGGCGTCGTCGATCAGCGGATTCCACATCCAGGGCAAGAGTTACCGCGCCGTCCCGAAGACGCCGTTCTGCAGCGTGGTCGAGCGCGACGCCAGGGTCACCAACGGCGTGGCGGATCTCCTCAAGCTGCCAGGCTCGGCGAAGATCGGCGTGATCGACCTCGGCGGGATGGCGCTGGTCAGCAGGCTCCAGGTGGTCGACCTCGCCGGTCTCGCCGACCGCGTCATCGCCGACTACCTGAGCACCGCCGATTTCGCCGGAGTGCGACGCTACGTCTTCGACGAGCTCAGGCCGGAGCTGATCTCGTTCGTCGGCACCTGGGACACCACGCTCGGCTTCGCCCAGGACGAACGGTTCGGGCAGGAGTACGAAGTGCTCTACCGCAGCCCCCGTGACCCGTCCGCGTTCGGTGACGTCGGAGTGTGGGTGCGCAAGGATCTCGTGCGCGACCCCGCGGTTCTCGCCGCGGCACAGCGCTACGTCACCACCGAGACGCAGAAGGTCGTCGCGGCGAACTCGGTCGCACATCTGCGGTCCTGCGGGGACACGCTCCGCCCCGGCCAGACACCCCGGCCCTGACGCTCACCCCGGCCACTAGGGCGCGCACCGCCCGCCGTCGACCGCGAACTCCGCCGGCGACCGGTGCGCGCCCGTGCCGTCCGCGTTGAAACCGATCGACACCGACGCGCCCGGCGCGATCCGGGCGTTCCACGGCGCGTTGCCCGCCCGGACGGCCGCGCCGGTCTGACTCCACGTGGCGTTCCATCCCTGCGTGATCCGCTCCTCGCCGTCGAACGCGAAGGTCAGGGCCCAGCCGTCCCATGCGGTCGTGCCGGTGTTCTTCACGGTGAGCGCCCCGGTCAGGCCCGTCTGCCAGGTCGAGGCCGTGTACGTCACCTGACAGTTCGCCGCGGTCGGAGGCGGGGCGGAATGCTCGGCCACCCAGTTCGACAGCCACGCGAACGCCGAGTTCCAGTTGACCGTGACCTCGTTGAGCGAGTACGCCTCGATGTGGTCGACCCAGCACCGTTGCGGCGCGCAACCGGGCAGCAGCCGCTGCGCGACCGGGTCCTGCAACGCGCTGTTGGGCCCGCCGGACAGGACACCGGGCGGCGCTGTCGGCAGCGACGGGGCCAGCTGGTTCGCCCAGTGCCGGTGGTGCACGTTGCGTACCGGCCGATCGCCCCAGCCGGAGACATACGAGAAACCGACCGGATTACGGCCCAGCAGGTAATCCATCGTGGCGAAAGCGCCGTCCCGGTACTTCGCCGCGCGGGTGAGGTCGTGGGCGAGGCCCAGCACCATGCCGTTGTTGGCGACCAGCCCGTTCGATCCCCACTCGTAGCCGCCGTCGCCGGTCCGGTACGGCGCCGGATGCCCGGCGGACGCCATGGTCGCGAGGTGTGCGTCCGCGGTCGTGACGATCGCGGACCGGATCGGCGCCGTGGGCACGTCGCGCGGTGTGAGTACCAAGGACACGTCACCGAGCGCGCCGGTGGCTCCCCAGTCGAATCCGCGAGCGTTGAAGCTCTTTCCCCCGAACAGCGGTGAATTCGTCACGTCCGTGCGGTAGCGGCCGGTGGTCACGTACAGCTCGGCCGCGGCCCAGTAGAACTCGTCGGTCACCGTGGGATCGCTGTACGAGCCACCGCCGATGCCGTCGTCCGGGTCGGCGATCATGCCGGGATGCGCCTTCGCCGCCGCGTACGCCTTCTCCGCGGCTGAAAGCGCGCGGGCCGCGAAGGCGGCGTCGTAAGGCGCCCACAGCCGGGAGGCCTGTGCCGCCACCGCCGCGAGGTTCAGGGTCGCCGCCGTGCTCGGCGCGGACAGCCTGCGCGGCTGGGCATCCTCGTGCGGCAGGGTGGGCAGGCCGGTCCATTGCTCGTCGTGGATCTTGTGGTGGGCCATCCCTGCCAGCGGCCGCCCGTCGGGGACCTGCATGCTCACCAGGAATTCGAGTTCCCACCGCGCCTCGTCGAGCACGTCCGGCACGCCGTTCGACCGCTCGGGAACGGCTAACGTGCCGTCGCCGAGCGCCGCCTTGTCACCGAGCAGCGCGGCACGCTCGTAGGCGTTCTGCAGCTGCCACGCGGCGATGCCACCGTTCACCACGTACTTGCCGTGGTCGCCGGCGTCGTACCAGCCGCCGCGCACGTCGAGGGTGTACCCGCACTCCAGGCCCGCCCGGCAGGGTACGTCGTCGTCCCCTCGGTTCGGCGCCACGTTCATGTGTCCGGCGGGCCGCGCGTACTCGGCGCCCACGTACCGGGCTTCGATCGGGGTGCCGCTGCGCTGGTGGTAGAAGAACGCGAGCGAGTCGGACCGCAGCCCGGTCATGGCGTTCGCGGAGATGTCGAACGGGTGGCTCACGTCGGCGCCGACGCTCAGTGTGTAGCCGCCGCCAGGCCGGTCGTAGGACGAGAAGTCGATGACGTGGACGTTCTCGTTCGATGCGGCGTCATGGCCCTTCGGAGTGGTCTGGCCGGTGGTGACGGAGGTGCCCGCGCCATCCCGCAGCGTCCATGTCAGCGGGGTGGCCGACCCGGTCGCGAGGCTGGCCTGTTTGGGCAGGCCGGGCATGTAACCGACCTGGTTCACCCGCAGCGGGCCCGCCGGTTCCACTCCCGGTGGCGGCAGCACGCCGCCGACGAGGGACACGTTGTCGACGCAGATGGTGTTGTCGAAAGACTGTCCGCCGAACCAGAACGCGAACTGACCGTTGCCCGCCGCCGGAAAGTCCACTGTGGACTGAAAGGTCAGGGTGAAGGTCTGCTTGGCGGGGGTGACGGCCACGTCGGTGCGCGCGAGTTGCCGGTACGGGGCGACGGACTCACCCGCGACCGCCGAGATCCGCTGTTCGACGACCGCCCGCGCGTCGAACTTCATCGTGTAGGTCTGGCCTGCCTCGTACGGCACGCCGTTCTGACCGGACAAGGCGTCGTACCCGTTGGCCGTGCCGCCGGTGACATCGACGCAGTATTCCCCGCCGGTCACCGAGGCGCGGGTGTTCGCGCCTGCCCACCAAGGTTCGCCGCCGACCGCCGAGAAGTCGCCGTTCACGATCCGCTCGTACCCGGCGGCCTCCTCCGCGGCCGAGGACGACGCTTGCGGAACGACCGCGACACCCGCGACGAGTCCGGCGGACAGCACTACACGCCAAATGTCGATCACCACGTCGTGATCCTTTCGAAGGCCGACTGATTGGGAGCGCTCCCACAATCTAGCCCGATATCCCGTCGCGGGGAAGACCGCGCTCCGGAATCACTGATGTCAAGCCATTCTCACTCGTTCGGCCTGTGTCGCCGTTATTCGAGTCGCGCTATGGTGCCAACGACTGGGAGCGCTCCCAGTATGGTCGGAAAGAAGGCGCTATGCGACACGGAAAGGCAATGACCGCGATGCTGGCCGTCGTCACGACGATGGCGGCCTGCCTCGTGACCGCGACCCTGAACGCACCACCGGCGTCGGCACACGGCGCGATGATGAAACCGGGCAGCAGGACTTTCTTCTGCTGGCAGGACGGATTGACCCCGCAGGGCAACATCGTGCCGAAGAACTCGGCCTGTAAGGCGGCCGTGGGGCAAAGCGGGGAGAACTCGCTCTACAACTGGTTCTCCGTGCTCCGTTCGGACGGCGCGGGCCGGACCAAGGGATTCATCCCGGACGGGAAACTCTGCTCGGGCGGGAATCCGAGTTTCGCGGGCTACGACCGCACCGGGAACTGGCCGATGACGCATCTGACGGCGGGCGCGTCGTTCGGCTTCTCCTACAACGCGTGGGCCGCCCACCCCGGCTGGTTCTACCTGTACGTGACCAAGGACGGATACGACCCCGGCCGCGAACTGCGTTGGGACGACCTCGAGGAGCAGCCTTTCCTCACGGCAGACCATCCGCAGGTGAGCGGCAACGTCGGCAGCGTCGACGGCCAGTACAAGTGGACCGGGAACTTCCCGTCGGCCAAGTCGGGCAAGCACGTCGTCTACTCGGTGTGGAAGCGATCCGACAGCGCCGAGACGTTCTACGGTTGCTCCGACGTCGTGTTCGACGGCGGCAACGGCGAGGTCACGGGCGTCGGCGTGGTCGACGATCCGCCCGATCCCGGCGAGCCGCCGAACGGAGCGTGCACGGCCACGTTGGCGAAGACCGGCAGCTGGAACGGTGGCTACCAAGCGGAAGTGACCGTCACCAATCCGGGCACGGCGCCGCTGTCCGGCTGGCGGGTCGGCTGGACCGTCCCGGCGGGGGAGACGATCACGAGCGTCTGGAACGGCACACTCGCCATGGACGGTGCCGGCACTCGCGCCACCGTCCGAAACGCGGAGTGGAACGGGTCGATATCGGCGGGTACCACCCGTTCGTTCGGCTTGACCGCCACCGCGACGGGGAGTGCCGCCACTCCGGAGCTCACCTGCTCCAGCCCGTAGCGTCCGGGGGACCACGGCTCAGTGGTGCCCGTGCTCCGGGTTGGCGAACACGCATCCCGCGACGTCGGCGGGAACCTGATGCACTCGAGGATCGAGGGAGCCGCATCTGAAGTAGTACAGTCCCAGCTCACCGACGCCGAGAAATCCCGCGGAGATCGCGAACCCGTTACCGAAGGCGAAGGCCGGTCCGTCGGCGATCCGGCCCGCCGTCATCGCCGCATGCCAGGATTCCTGGAAGCGCCGCTGCTCGTCGCCAGTGAACAGGAAGAGTCCGACGACCGGGAATTCCGGGGAAACCCGGCAGGTGGCCCATTCGGACACATGCGGCTGAAAGCGGGCGGCGATGTCCGGCCCGACGAACGTGCGCAGCTCCGCGGGATCCCGGCGGGAAACGTCGGCGCAATCGCCTGCGTTGTCACGGATCCAATCGACAAGATCGTCCATTGTGGTCAATCGAGTGCCGAGCGCCTCGGCGCCGGCGGTGGCCTTCGGCGCCGGTGCGGAACAGCCCGCGAGTATTCCGGCGGAGATCAGCAAAGTGGTGGCGAGTCGCCTCATGCTTTTCAGCTCTACTCCGAAAAACGCCGGATCACAACAGAGGAGGACCTGTGAGATCACGACCACCGGCGCGCTCGATGAGAGCGCGTCCCAGTATGGCACTGGCCACCACAGTGGCACTCGCGGCAGCGGTCACGGCCGGTGCCGTACCCACGGCCGCGGCGGCCGACGTGTCCTGTACGACAACGTACAAAGTCAGCAGTGAGTGGGACAACGGCTTCGGTGCGACGGTGGCGATCCGCAACGAAGGCGCCGACGTCATCCCCGATTGGAATCTGACCTGGACCTTCGCCGACGGACAGCGGATCACCCAGCTGTGGAACGGCACGTACACGCAGTCCGGTGGCGCGGTGAGCGTCCGCGGCGCGGACTGGCAGCGTGCGATCAACCTCGGCGCTACCGTGCAATTCGGCTTCAACGCGGGGAAGAGCGGGGCCGCGAACCGGTCGCCGGTCGACTTCAAGGTCAACGGCATCAGTTGCGCCGGTCCGAACACCGGCCCGGTGGTGCGGCTCACGAAGCCGGTGAACAACGCGACCTTCGCCGTGCCGTCGCCGATCGAACTGGCCGCGTCCGCCAGTGACAGCGACGGTTCGGTGTCGTCGGTGGAGTTCTACGCCGGGACCACCCGGCTCGGCGCCGACACCAGCGCCCCGTTCGAGTACACGTGGACCGGCGCGACCGCGGGGGAGTATTCGGTCACCGCGCGGGCGATCGACAACCTCGGCGCGGCAACGGTTTCCGCGCCGGTCGCGGTGCGGGTGCTGGCGGCGCCGTCTGTCGTCGCCACCCCGTCGACCGTTCGCGTCCGGCAGGGGACCTCGGCCACCGTGGACGTGAAACTCGCGACTCCGCCGACAGGCCCGGTCACGCTGAACGTGGCACGCACGACGGGCAGCGCCGATCTCACGGCCACGCCTGCGACCCTCACTTTCGACCAGAACAGCTGGAACACGGCGAAACCGGTGACGATCGCCTCCGCCGCGAACGGCGGCGCACTCGCCACCGCCGCGTTCTCGATCACCGGATCCGGCCTCACCGCGGCCACGCTCGACGTGGCGGAGATCGACGCGTCCGCCTCGGACTACCGTGCCGCCTTCCTCCAGCAGTATCACAAGATCAAGGACGCGGACAGCGGCTACTTCCGGAATTTCGACGGCCTGCTCGTGCCGTACCACTCGGTGGAGACGCTGCTGGTCGAGGCTCCGGACCACGGTCACCAGACCACGTCCGAGGCGTTCAGTTACTACCTGTGGCTCGAAGCCGCGTACGGACAGCTCGAAGGTGACTGGACGCCGTTCAACCAGGCGTGGGCGTCGATGGAGAAGTTCATCATCCCTGCGCATGTCGACCAGCCCACCAACGACAAGTACAACGCCGCAGACCCGGCGACTTACGCGCCCGAGCATCCGAGGATGGACCGGTACCCGGCGGTGCTGGACGGCAACGTCCCGGTCGGGTCCGACCCGATCGCGGGTGAACTGCGCGCTGCCTACGGCACGTCGGACGTCTACGGCATGCATTGGCTGCTGGACGTCGACAACACCTACGGCTTCGGCCGCTGTGGTGACGGCACCACCGCACCCGCGTACATCAACACCTACCAGCGCGGGTCCAGCGAGTCGGTGTGGGAGACCATCCCGCAGCCTTCCTGCGACACGTTCGCGCACGGCGGGCCGAACGGGTTCCTCGATCTGTTCACCAAGGACTCCAGCTATGCAAAACAGTGGAAGTACACCAACGCGCCCGACGCCGACGCGCGTGCCGTACAGGTGGCGCACCTCGCCAACCAGTGGGCGACCGCGCAGGGCAAAGGGGCCGCGGTGGCCGATGTGGTGAAGAAGGCGTCGAAGATGGGCGACTATCTGCGGTACGCCATGTTCGACAAGTACTTCAAGAAGATCGGCGACTGTGTCGGCCCGAGCACCTGCCCGGCGGGCAGCGGCAAGAACAGCTCGCACTACCTCATGTCGTGGTACTACGCGTGGGGTGGGGCGACCGACACGTCCGCCGGCTGGGCGTGGCGGATCGGTGACGGCGCGGCGCACCAGGGCTACCAGAACCCGCTCGCCGCGCACGCGCTCGCCAACGACCCGGCACTGAAGCCGGTCTCGGCGACCGGCGCGGCGGACTGGGCGGAAAGCCTGGACCGGCAACTGGAGTTCCTGCAATGGTTGCAGTCCGCCGACGGTGGCATCGCGGGCGGCGCGACGAACAGCTGGGACGGCCAGTACGCCGCGCCGCCCGCGGGCTCCTCGACGTTCTACGGGATGTACTACGACCAGCAGCCCGTCTGGCACGACCCGCCGTCCAACAGGTGGTTCGGGTTCCAGGCGTGGGGTCTGGAGCGGGTCGCCGCGCTGTACCAGCTGACCGGCGACGAACGGGCGAAACGGATCCTCGACAAGTGGGTGCCGTGGGCGATCGCGAACACGACGGTCGGCTCCGGCGGGGAGTTCCGGATCCCGTCCGACCTGGAATGGACCGGCAAACCCGATACGTGGAACCCGGCCACGCCGGGGACCAACGCGAACCTGCGGGTCCGGGTGCTGAACCACAGTCAGGACGTCGGCGTCGCGGCGTCGTACTCGAAGATCCTGCTGAACTACGCCGCCCGGTCCGGAAACGCGGAGGCGCGGACGGTCGGCGAGGGGCTCCTCGACGCGATGCTCGCGCACACGGACTCGATCGGCATCGCGGTCCCGGAAACGCGGACGGACTACAACCGGTTCGACGACGAGTACGACTCGGCCACTGGTGAAGGTGTGTACGTGCCGCAAGGCTGGACCGGGACGATGCCCAACGGCGACCCCCTGGCCGCGGGCGCGGACTTCCTGTCCATCCGGTCGTTCTACCGGGACGACCCGCAGTGGCCGAAGGTACAGTCCTATCTGGACGGTGGGGCCGCGCCGACGTTCACCTACCACCGGTTCTGGGCGCAGGCGGAGATCGCGACCGCGTTCTCGCTGCACGTACAGCTGTTCGGCTGAGCTCTCCGGCAGGCACGGCTCTTGAGGCCGGTGGGTGAGGTACCTAGTGCGGCGGTCCGGAAGGACACCTTGAGTCTCAGTAGCACCACCAGCCATAATCGGAGCGCGTGAAGGCCCCCTTCCCTCGGCTCAGCCGAGGAAACTCGACCTTCACACCTTGCCGAGGTACATGAAGGACCCCTTCCTTGCGCCTAGGTACAGGAAGGGGTCCTTCATGTACAGCCCGAGCCGGAGCAGACCCGCTCACCTGACCCAGGCTTAAACCCTCGTGTCCGGCCAGGACAGGGGTTGCGAAAGCCACTTTCGCAACCTTCAACGTTGCGAAAGTGGCTTTCGCAACACCTCCGGCGAGGCTTCTGGTGACCGTTGGATTTCGGAAGCGTCCTTCGCCTCATCAGACGCAGCGAAGGGAGCCTTCACCCCACCGCCCCACAAACCCCGCCCGGCTCAGGCGAAATCCGGTGCCATGACCCGGTCGAAGCCGACCTCGCGGCGAGGGCCGGTCAACGTGCGGGGGACGGCCGTGACGATCCGGGCACTCGACGTCCCGATCCGCAGTTCGACGTCGCCGGGTTCGACGATCCGCTTGCCAGCCCGTCCGGTGTAGGACGTCAGGTCGGCGTGCAGCCCGATCTCGACCACCTCGGTCGCGCCGGGGGCCAGGTCGACCCGCTTGGCCGCGATCAGCTGCTGGACCGGGCGGGCGACCTCCGCGACCGGGTCGTGCAGGTAGATCTGGACGACCTCCGTCGTGGTGCGGTCGCCGTCGTTGCTCAGCGTCACCCGAACCCGGCAGAGGCCGTCCGTCGGCCACGTGGGATCCGGCGTCGTGACGTCGTCCCAGCGGACGGCGCCGTAGGAAAGCCCGTGCCCGAACGGGAACAGCGGTGTCGGGTCCACCGTGCTGACCTCGCTGCGCAGCCCGAGCGGCGCCGTGAGATACGTCGACGGCTGGGACGCTTCCTCGCCGGGGAAGCCGACGGGGAGCCTGCCGGAAGGGTTGATCCGTCCACTGAGGACACCGGCGAGCGCGGCCGCGCCCTCTTCCCCGGGGTAGAAACCGCATACGATCGCGGCGAGACGGCCGGCCTGCCGTGACAGTTCGTACGGCCGTCCACAAAGGAGTATCAGGATCACCGGCGTCCCGGTCGAGAGCAAGGCCTCGAGGAGCTCTTCCTGTCGTCCCGGCAGCTTGAGGTCCGAGGCGTCGCATCCCTCGCCCGAGGTGCCGCCGCCGAACAGACCGGCGCGGTCGCCGAGGACGGCGACGCAGATCTCCGCCTCCTCGGCCGCGGCGACGGCTTCGGCGATGTCCGAGTCCTCGCCGCCGACCACGGGGCAACCGAGCGCGTGGATGACGTCGTGGTCGTCGCGGAGCGCGTCGAGCACGGTCGGAACCGCCACCCCGAACGGCACTTCCGGATGATGCACGCCGACGTGCATCGGGAACGAGTAGCAGCCGAGCATCGCGCCGGGATCGTGCGCTCGCGGCCCGACCACGGCGATCCGGCGGCCGGGGGAGAGCGGGAGTGCGCCGTCGTTGCGCAGCAGCACGATCGAGCGTTCGGCGATTTCCCTCGCCAGCGCGCGGGATTCCGGATCATCGAGGTCGATCTCGTCCGGCACCTCCGGCACCCAGTCCTCATCGAGGAGGCCGAGTTCGCATTTCTGCCGTAGCACCCGTTCGAGGGCGCGGTCGACGACGGCGGCATCGACCGCGCCCTGTTCCACCGCGGCGAGCAGCGGCTCGCCGTAGCAGTCCACAGTGGGCAGTTCCACGTCGATCCCGGCGGTCAGCGCCTGCGCGGCGGCCTCACCGCGATCGGCCGCGACGCCGTGCAGTTTGTACAGGAACGATACGGAGAAGTAGTCCGCGACCACGGTTCCGTCGAAGCCGTAGGTGTCGCGCAGCAGGCCGGTGAGCAACGCCGGATCCGCGGCGGCGGGGACGCCGTCGTTGTCGATGTAGGCGTTCATCACGGATCGGGCGCCCGCGCGCAACGCCATCTCGAACGGCGGCAGCAGGACGTCGGCCAGTTCCCTGGGGCCGACCGACACCGGCGCGAGGTTACGGCCGGCGCGTGAAGCCGAGTACCCGGCGAAATGTTTCAGCGTCGCGATCACGCCGGCGGATTCGAGCCCGGCCACGTAGGCGGCGCCGATCGTCCCGACCAGCTGCGGATCCTCGCCGATGGTCTCCTCGACCCGGCCCCAGCGCAGGTCACGGGCGACGTCGAGGACCGGCGCGAGTCCTTGGTGGACACCCAGCCGTCGCATCGTGCCGCCGATCCGCGCCCCCATGCGGTACACGAGATCCGGGTCGAAACTCGCTCCCCAGCACAGCGGGGACGGGTAGACCGTTGCCTGCCAGGCGGCGAGACCGGTGAGCGTCTCCTCGTGGACCAGCGCCGGGATACCGAACCGGCCGCTCCCGACGATCTCCCGCTGGGAGCGCGCCAGGCTGCGCGCGCCGATCACCGGATCGACGGGCCGCGTGCCGTACACCCTGGTCAGCTGCCCGATGCCGTGCCGCACCAGTTCGTCCCAGTCCAGTTCCGCGTCGGCGAAGTCGTGCTGGTGCGGGGCCATCTCGCCGCCGGAGTCGATGCCGACCCAGACGCCGTACAGCTGGGCGAGCTTCTCCCGCAAGGTCATCCGGTCCATCAGCGCGCGGACGCGATCGGCGGGATCCGCGGTGGTGTCCTGCCAGGGCCGGGGTGAAGCGCTGGGCTGCGTGGTCAAGGCCGTCCGCCCTTCGTCGTGGTTCCGAGTGCACGCGTCGAGCGGCGCACCACGAGACCCGTGGACAGGGTGATGTGGGTTTCCTTCTCGGGTTCCCCGCTGATCAGCGAGATCAGGAGGGTGATGGCGCGGTGGCCCATCTCGCGGATGGGCTGGTCCACCGTGGTCAGCGGCGGGGTGCAGAGCGCGGACTCGGGGACGTTGTCGAAACCGACCACCGACAGGTCGTCCGGTACGGACAAGCCGAGTTCCGCGGCGGCCCCGACGGTCGCGATCGCCGAGATGTCGTTGGCGGCGAACACCGCCGTCGGCCGGTCCGCGCTGGTCAGCAGTTCGCGGGCGGACCGGGCGGAGATCTCCGGATCGTAGGCGCCGAGCCGGATCAGGTCCTCGTCGATCGGGACACCGGCGGCGGTGAGCGCCCGCAAGTACCCGGTTTTGCGCAGCTCGGCCGATTCGAGATCCGGCCGTCCGGAGAGGAAGCCGATCCGGCGGTGGCCGAGTTCCAGCAGATGCTCGGTCGCCAGCTGGGCACCGCGCAGGTTGTCGGAATCGATGGTGGGCACCGTCGAGGGGCCGGTGTGCGGATCGACCGCGACCACCGGCGTTCCGGGCACGGCCTCCAGCGAAGCCACCGGGGTGACCAGTACCGCGCCGTCGACCAGCGTGCCGGAAAGCCTTGAGAGATAACGCTTTTCCCAGCCCGATGGATCACCGGTCCGGCCGCCTGCCGAGTAGACGACGAGTTCGTAGCCGGTGCCTCGGATGGCGTCCGCCGCACCCTTGAGCAGTTCGGTGGAGAACGGTTCGAGGTCGGCGACCAGGATCCCGATCACGTTCGTCTTGTGGTTGCGCAGGCTCTGGGCGACCAGGCTCGCCTCGTAGCCGAGTTCGTCGATCACCGCACGGACCTTCGCGAGGGTCGCGGCGGCGACGCCGTAGCGGTCGTTGATCACTTTGGACACCGTGGCCACGGAGACGCCGGCACGGGCCGCGACGTCACGGATCGTGACCCTCGAACTGGGCTGCATACGGTCAGACTAGCCATGTAAAACGTTATCGACAACGATTGACATCGGAATTTCAGGCGCGCAAACTCATCGCCAGTCCGGGCGCAGTCACGCCCCGTCCTACTCGGCCGAAGTCGTCAGGAGTGGACTCACCATGCTTTCGAACCGCCGAATCCCCGCCGCCGCCGCGCTGGCGGCGGCCGTCCCGCTCGCGCTCGCCGGCTGCTCAGGGGGCGCCGAGACCGCGGCCGAGCCCAGCGGTCCGGTCACCCTCACCTGGTGGCACAACGGCACCACCGACCCGATCAAATCGATCTGGGCCCAGGTCGTCGCCGACTACCAGAAGGCGCATCCCGAGGTGACGATCAAGGGGCAGCCGCTGCAGAACGAGGAGTTCACCACCAAGGTCCCGCTCGCCCTGCAGTCGAACGAACCGCCGGACGTCTACCAGTCGTGGGGCGGCGGTGAGCTGGCCTCACAGGCCACCTCGGGCAAGGTCGCGGACCTGACCGGCCCGGCCGGGGAATGGCTCTCCTCGGTGGGCAAACTCGCCGAGAGCTGGCAGGTCGACGGCAAGCAGTACGGGATCCCGTGGGAGCAGCACTTCGTCGGTTTCTGGTACCGCAAGGACCTTTTCGCGCAGGCGGGCGTCACCGCGCCGCCGTCCACTTTGGATGAACTCAACACCGCCGTCGTCAAGCTGAAGCAGGCGGGTCTCACGCCGATCGCGGTCGGGGGCAAGGATCGCTGGCCGGACGCGTTCTACTGGAACTACTTCGCGCTGCGGGCCTGCTCGGCGGACACGCTGAAGCAGTCGGTCAAAGCGGTGAAACTCGAGGATCCCTGCTGGACCAAGGCCGGCCGCGATCTGCAAGCGTTCCTGGCGACCCAGCCGTTCCAACCGGGTTTCACCGGCACACCGGCGCAGCAGGGCGCGGGCAGTTCGGCCGGGCTGCTGGCCAACGGCAAGGCGGCGATGGAACTTCAGGGCGACTGGGAGCCCGGTACGATGTCCTCGCTCACCGAGGACAAGGACCTCGACTCGAAGGTCGGCTGGTTCCCGTTCCCGTCGGTTCCCGGCGGGCAAGGTGATCCCGCCGCGGTGCTCGGCGGTGGAGACGGTTTCTCCTGTACCACCCGCGCGGCCAAGGCGTGCGCGGACTTCCTGCGGTACCTCGGCAGCGAGCCGGTGCAGAACCAGCTCGCGGCGAAGGGCGCCGGGCTGCCGATGACCGCGTCGGCGGCGAAGTCCCTCAAGACCGAGTCGCTGAAGACCGTCTTCGACTACGGGCAGAAGGCGCCGTACCTGCAGATGTACTTCGACAAGGCGTTCCCGACCGCGGTGGGGGCCGCGCTCAACGACGCCGTGGCGAACTTCTTCGCCGGACAAGGCACCCCGGAAGGCATCGTCGACGCGGTGAACAAGGCCGCGGCGGGCGACAAGTGACGGCGACGGCCACGCGGGTGCGGGCGGCGGCGCGGCCGCCCGCACCCGCGGTCCGGGTACGGGCGCCGGGAGCGCGCAAGAAGCTGGAACTGACGTTCCTGCTCGGGCCGGCGCTGGTGCTGTTCGCCGGGTTCGTGCTGGTCCCGATCGGGATCGCGGCGTTCTACAGCCTCTACGAGTGGAACGGTTTCGGCCCGCTGGACGATTTCGTCGGCCTCGGCAACTACACCGACGCCCTGTCCGGCTCGGTGTTCCAGGGTGCCATCGGGCACAACCTGATCATCGCGGGACTGTCCCTCGTGATCCAGCTGCCGCTGTCGATCGGGCTCGCGTTGCTGCTCAACCGTAAACTGCGCGGGCGTGCCGTCCTCCGCGCGCTCGTGTTCGCGCCCTACGTGCTGTCGGAGGCGATCACCGCGGTGATCTGGCTGCTGATGTTGCAGCCGGACGGTTTCGTGGACCAGATGCTGCGCGGGATCGGCCTCGGCGGGCTGGTCCAGCACTGGCTCGCCGACCCGGGGATCGTGCTCTACACCCTGTTCGCGGTGATCACCTGGAAGTACATCGGCTTCGGCATCATCCTGCTGCTCGCCGGGCTCCAGGGTGTGCCGTCCGAACTGCGGGAAGCGGCCGCGCTCGACGGCGCGTCGGCCTGGCAGACCACCCGGCACGTGGTGCTGCCGCTGCTGGGTCCGACCATCCGGATCTGGGTGTTCCTGTCGGTGATCGGCTCGCTGCAGCTGTTCGACCTGGTGTGGATCATGACCCTCGGCGGTCCCGCCGACTCGTCGGCGACGATGGCGACGTACCTGGTCGACCACGGGTTCAAACGCTACGAGTTCGGCTTCGGCAGCGCGGTCGCGGTGATCCTGTTCGTGATCTGCTTCGTGTTCGCGTTGCTGTACCAGCGGTTCGCGTTGCGCCGTGACACCGACGGCGCGCTGACCAGGATGGTGGACTGATGCGCCGCGCCGGGACGCCGATCGGCTATGTCGCCGCGATCGCCGTCCTCGGGATCACCGTGGTGCCACTGCTGTTCGTGGTGCTGGGCGGATTCCGCACCACCGCCCAGATCAACGCCTCGCCTGCCGGCCTGCCCGGCCCGTGGGTGTGGGACAACTACGCGGCGATCCTCGGCTCGTCGTCGTTCTGGACGTTCCTGGGGAACAGCGCGCTGATCGCGGTGATCGCCACGGCGCTGACCGTGGCACTGGGATCGATGGCCGCGTATGCCTTGTCCCGCTACACCTTCAAGGGCCGCGAGGGTTTCTACACCCTGTTCACGCTCGGCCTGTTGTTCCCGCTCGGCGTGGCGACCTTGCCGCTGTACCTGTGGTTGCGTCAGCTGGGGATGCTGGAGAGCTTCTGGGGCGTGGCGATCCCGGAAGCGGCGTTCTCGCTCCCGGTCACCATCGTGATCCTGCGGCCGTTCATGCGGGCGATCCCCGGTGAGATCGAGGACGCCGCCGTCCTCGACGGCGCGAGCAGGCTCGGTTTCTTCTGGCGGATCCTGCTGCCGCTGTCCGCGCCCGCGCTGACCACCGTCGCCGTGCTCGCGTTCGTGACCAGCTGGAACTTCTATCTGCTGCCTTTGCTGGTGTTCAACGACTCCGCGAACTTCACGCTGCCGCTCGGCGTCGCGACGTTCCAATCCCAGTACTCCCAGGACACCGCGCGTGTGCTCGCGTTCACCGCGCTGTCGATGATCCCCGCGCTCGCGTTCTTCGTGCTCGCCGAACGGCGCATCGTCGGCGGGCTGACCGGATCGGTGAAGGGCTGACTTCAAGCTCGCTCGGAAAGTTTCGCGATCGACCGGAACAGGAGTGATGACAATGAAAGCGTTCTCGGCAACGGTGGCCGTACTGGCGGGAGTGGCCCTTTTGCAGGCGCCTCCGGCGTCGGCGGCCGGCCCGTTGAAGGACATCACGAATCGCTACGTCGGCAGCGCCGTCGCGGCGAACCACCTGGCGAACGAAGCGGATTACCGTTCCGTGCTCACTCGCGAATTCGACAACGTCACCCCGGAGAACGAGATGAAATGGGGTGTGGTCGAGGCGAACCGCGGTCAGTACAACTGGTCGGGCGCGGACGCGATCGTCGACTACGCCCAGCGGAACGGCAAATCCGTCCGCGGGCACACGCTCGTCTGGCACAGCCAGCTGCCCGGCTGGGTGAACAACCTCGCCGCCGGCGAGCTGCGGTCGGTGACGCAACGGCACATAGCCGCGGAAATGGGCCGCTACCGGGGAAAGATCCGCGCTTGGGACGTCGTGAACGAGATGTTCAACGACGACGGTACCCGCCGTTCCTCGGTGTTCCAGCAGAAACTGGGCGACGGCTACGTCGCGGACGCGTTCCGGTGGGCACGGGCGGCGGATCCCTCGGCCAAGCTGTACATCAACGACTACAACACCGAAGGCCTCAACGCGAAGAGCGATGCCCTGTACAACCTGGTCCGGACGCTGAAGCAGCAAGGCGTGCCGATCGACGGCGTCGGTTTCCAGGCGCACCTCGCGACGCAGTACGGCTTCCCCGGCGGCTATCAGGCGAACCTCGCCCGCTTCGCCGCGCTGGGCGTCGACGTCGCCATCACCGAGGCCGACGTCCGCATCCCGATGCCCGCCGACACCACGAAGCTGAACACCCAGGCGAGCTACTTCAAGCAGCTCTGGGACGGTTGCCACGCCGTCGCGCGCTGCGTGGAATTCACGACCTGGGGCTTCACCGATCGCCACTCGTGGGTGCCGGACACGTTCCCCGGACAGGGCGCGGCCTGCCTGTTCGACTCGAACCTGCGGCCGAAGCCGGCGTACGGCCGGATCAACCCCTGAGCCGGGTCTCGTGACCATGACCAGGGGACCACCTGATCAGGCGAGCTCGGCGTTCGCGTACCGCTCGTAGTGGAGCACGGCACTGAGCGGGAGACGTTCCCGCCAGCCGTGCCGCTCCAGATCGGGAATCGACGGCAGGTCGCGCACCGGGCCGACGCACAACCACGCCACCGGGCGGATGTTCTCCGGCAGGCCGACGAGTTCGCCCAGGAACTCTTCCCGGTAGAAGCTGACCCAGCCGAGTCCGAGCCCTTCGGCGGTCGCGGCCAGCCAGAGGTTTTGGATGGCCAGGCACACCGAGTACAGGCCGGCGTCGGCGATGGCGTGCCTGCCCAGCACCGCGGGTGCCCCGCGTGACGGGTCGTACCCGACCACGATGCCGACGGCAGCCTCCACGATGCCCTCGATCTTGATCCGCGCGAAGGTACGGGCACGCTCGGCGTCCAGCTGGCCCGCGAACACCTCCCGTTCGGTTCGCACGTGCTCCCGGAACTTCTCTCGAACGTCCATATCGGACACGACGATGAAGTCCCACGGTTGTGACAGGCCGACACTCGGCGCCGCGTGAGCCGCGCTCAGCACGCGATGCAGTACGTCGTCCGGAATCGGGGCTCCGGTGAACTCGGCCCTGGTGTCCCGCCGTTGGAAGATCGTCTCGTACAGCAAGTGCTCGCCCGTGTCCCGCGTCATGGGCTAGATCGTGCCTCGCCGGATCGGAGCCCCGTCGGCCAGGGCGCCAGGACAGGCCAAGGTGGACAAACCGCCCTCGGGCGGGTGCGACAGACTGGTGCCCGTTGGCTGACAGAGGGGCGGACGCGGTGGAGTTCCAGGTGCTGGGGCCGGTACGGGTTCGAGGGGCCGGGCGTGCGCACGCGTTGTCGGGACGGTTGCAGAGCATCCTGCTCGGCGTGCTGCTCGTGCGGGCCAACCAGCCGGTGCCGGTGGACACCCTGACCGGTGCGTTGTGGGGAGACAAGCCGGACCCGCGCTCCGAACAGCGGTTGCAGCTGCACGTCCACCGGTTGCGGGGTGTGCTCGCGGAGCCGGACCGGTTGTCGTTCGGCGCGGCGGGCTACCGGCTGCGGGTGCTGCCGGGAGAGCTGGATTCGGAGCGGTTCGCGTCGCGGTTCGAGGAGGCACGAACGATCGCGGACGAGGAGCCGCAGCGGGCGGTCGAGTTGCTGCGCGAGGCGCTGGGTCTGTGGCACGCCGATCCGTTCCGCGACGTGGAGGTCCCCCTCCTCGCCGACTGGGCACAGGGGCTCGTCGAGCTCCGATCGGTCGCACTGGAGACGCTTTACCAGGCGGAGCTCGCCTGCGGGCTGAACGCGGCGATCATCGGCGAACTGACCGAGCTGGTGCGCCGGTATCCGGTGCGGGAGCGGCTGCACGGGCTGCTCATGAGCGCCCTGTATCGCGCGGGGCGGCGGGCCGACGCGCTGGATGCCTACCGCACGGCACGGGACACCCTCGTCGAGGAACTCGGCGTGGAACCGGGGCCCGAGTTGCGTGAGCTGCATCGGCGGCTGCTCGCGGGGGAGAGGCTGGGGCCTGCCGAGAAGACGTCCTCCGCTCCCGCTCAGTTGCCGATGGACGTGCGCGAGTTCGTGGGCCGCGACGCCGAGCTCGCGGAGCTCGACGGCCTCCTCTTCGCCGGGGAGGCCGCGGTGATCTCGGTCGTCGCCGGAACCGCCGGGGTGGGGAAGACGGCGCTGGCCGTGCGGTGGGGGCACCGGACGCGGGAGCGGTTCCCCGACGGTCAGCTGTATGTCGACTTGCGTGGTTACGGCCCCGACCAGCCCGTCTCGCCGGAAGACGCGTTGGGAGGCTTCCTGCGCGCGCTGGATTTGGACGGCGCGGCGATTCCGCAGGACCTCGCCGAACGCGCCGCGCGGTTTCGCACCCTGGTCGCCCGGCGGCGGATGTTGATCGTGCTGGACAACGCCCGGACGGTGGAGCAGCTGCGGCCCTTGTTGCCCGGCAGCCCGTCGTGCTTCGTGGTGGTCACCAGCCGCGACGCGTTGGCGGGCCTCGTCGCTCGCGAGGGGGCCCGGCGGCTCGATCTCGACAGGCTGTCGAGCGAGGACGCGCGCGGGCTGCTGCGCGAGCTGCTCGGCGACCGGGTGGCCGCCGAACCTGCCGCCGCGAGGGAACTGGTGGAGCGGTGCGCCCGGCTGCCACTGGCGCTGCGGATCACCGCCGAGCTGATCCGGTCGCGGCCCGCCCGTGGTCTCGGCGAGTTCGTCGACGAGCTCGCTGGACGGCAGAGCCCGCTCGATCTGCTGGACGTGGACGGTGACCCGCAGACCGCCGTCCGCGCGGTCTTCTCGTGGTCGTATCGGCGACTGGACGCGTCGGTGGCCCGGATGTTCCGGCTTCTCGGCCTGCACCCCGGGCATGACACGGACGACAGGGCGGCGGCGGCCCTCGCCGGGACCGGCGGGTGGGAGACGCGCCGGATGCTGGACGTGCTGCGGCGGGCACACCTCGTGGACCAACCTTCCGACGGCCGCTACCAGCCCCACGACCTGCTGCGGGCGTATGCCGCCGAACTCGCGGAAGCCACCGACAGTGCCGACGAACGCGAAGCCGCGTTGAGCAGGCTGCTCGACCATTACGTGTCCACGGCTTCGGCCGCGATGGACGTCGTCGCGCCGGACGACTACGCCCAGCGGCCGAAGGCGTCGGAGTTCCCCGGCGAAGCGCCGCTGTTCTCGACCTACGACCACGCCTGGCGCTGGCTCGACGCCGAGCGGGCCAACCTGCTCGAAGCCGGACGGCACGGCGGACCGGCGAGCGTGATCCATGTGTCGGAGACCGTGTGGCGTTACCTCGACACCGGCGGCTACTACGACGACGCCGCGGCTCTGCACGGTCGCGCGCTCGACGCCGCCCGTGACCTGGGGAGCGAACGCGCGGAAGCGAACGCGCGGCGCGTACTCGGCGTCACGATGTCCCGCCTTGGCCGGGACCGCGAAGCGATCGACCATCTCGAGTGGGCGCTGGCCGCGTTCCAGCGCGTCGGGGATCAGGAGTTCCAGGCCGCGACACTGAGCTTTCTCGGCTGCGTGTACGGGAAGAGGGGCGAGCTGGAGGAGGCCCGGCGCAGATTCGAGCGGGCGCTCGTGCTGACCGAACGCGGCGGCAGCGGCTACCTGCACTGCGCGGTCCGGATCAATCACTCCCGGAACCTGTTGAGCCTCGGCCGGGCCGAGGAGGCCAGGCACCATCTCGACGCGGTGTTCGCCTTGCGTGAGGACGACCGCGACAAGTACATCGAATGCAACGCGGTCAACCTGCTGGCCAGGGTGTTCGTCCACCTCGGACAGAACGAGGCTGCCTTCGAGCACGCTCGCCGTTGCCTTGCCCTCGCCAGGGAAGCGGGTTTCCGCACGCAAGAAGCGGATTCCCTGGGGTTCCTCGGCGTGGTGTACCGGCGAAGGGGCGACCTCGAGCGGGCCTTGCGCCACCACGAAGAAGCGGTGGCGCTCGCTCGTGCCGTCGGCGACACGGAACTGATCGCCGAGGCACTCAACGCGCTGGGCACCACCCACGCGGCCGCCGGCCGCTCCGCCGAGGCCCTCCATCGGCACGGCGAAGCACTGGCCGTGGCCACCGAAGCGGGCCACGGCGAACAGTTGGCTCACGCCAACGCGGGCATCGGCGATGTCCACGCCGAACTGGGCGAACACGACCATGCCCGGCGGCACTGGCTTCAGGTGCTCGCCTTCTACCGCGACCTCGACGTCCCCCAAGCCGCCGAAACGAGGACGAAGCTCGGCAAACTCGGCCTCGGCTGACTTTCTTCGCCATGAAAGCGGGATGAAAGTCCTGCCCGCATCCTTCGAAGCACGCGAGTGGCCGACCCGGCACCACGGTCGACGAAGGGGAACATCGATGCAGCTAACGCGAAGAGGTCTCACGGGGTTGACAGCGACGATCGCTGTCGTTCTCGGGCTCGGCCTGGCGACCGCAGGGCCCGCCGCGGCCGCGGACGGCACTTGGAAGGCCTACGGGAACACGAATCCGATCACCGCCAGCGCCAGCGACTGGACGTGCGGAACCACAGTGACCGTCTCCACCTCCGTGCTCGCGCAGACCTGCATGGTGGTGTCGCCGAGCAGGGCCTCCATGCAGGGCGCGGTGATCGTGCGCAACAACCGATCCGGCGTCTTCGACACGAACGCGTCAGTGGCTCTGTTCAGGCCGTCCGGGCATCAGGTGATGGACACCTGGAAGTGCCGGGAGTCCGGAGTGGGACCGAAGTCGTGGTCGGTGTGCTTCGGGCAGACCATCACCAATCCCGGCCCGACCCGCGCCGAAGGGACCGTGGACTATCGGGAGATCCCGGGTTCGCCGATGAGCGGAAGCTGAAGTGACGCGTTTCCGAGTCACCACCGGTGTCCCGGCCTCAACGGCCGGGGCACCGGTTTCTCGGCGTAATCGCCGCACGCAGGTGGCCTTGTCGGGTGTTCACCTGACATTCCGAGGATTCTTTTCATTGTAAGGTCTCCGGTCGATCGGCCGAATAAAACAGATCACTTTCGAGGGAACCGGTCAGCGAATTCCGACATCGGAGTCGGTGAAATCATGAATATGGTGACGGGGGCGTGAACATGACTTACGGGTTCGGTGCGGTATTCGATGATCTGCACCAGACGGCAAGCAGGATCTCCGACGTCGTCACGGTCGTCGACTCCCTGCCGTGGAACGGTCCGAGCGGGGACTACGGGAATTCCGGCGTGCAGGCAGGCTGGGATCGATTCATCGAAAACGCGAAGGTGTATGTCGATGGACTGCGGGGCAAGGCAACCGAGCATGGCGACCTGGTGCGCACCGCGGCCGGCCGGTACCAGGTGTCGGAGCAGGAATCGGAACAGGCGTTGTCCCGGCTGGGCGGCCTGCTCGACGGTTTCGCCGGTGATCCGGCCGCGGCCATCGGACCGGGGATCGGTGGCGTGGCCGGTGGCGGAATCGCGGCGCGGCTCAACCCCTGACGTATCCGGTGACAACGCGCGGTAAAAGAACTTCGAAGGGATGTACTGCTGATGGCGGTTCAGCTGGGGGAGACCACCGATCCGAGGGAACTGGTTCCCGGTCAGCCGGAATCGATCGCCGATGACCTTCGCCGGTTGGTCGGCAATATCGAACTGGTCGGCGGGGCAGGGGACGGTCTACAGGGTATCGATCCAAGGGAGTGGACCGGTGAGGGTGCCAACTCCTTTCGTGACGCGTTCGGCGCCGCGATACCCGAATGGTTCCGGGCCGTGGATTTCCTCGGCCGGAATGGTGAGACACTCGCCGACTTCGGCGACACACTGACCTGGGCACAAGGTGAGGCGCAGCGCGCGATCGAAATGTTCACCGAGGCGCAGGCCGCGAGCAGGACTGCGCTGGAGCAGTTCACCGGGCTGGCGCGGCAGGCGGTGGAAGCGGGGCAGTCGATCGGGCTGTTCCAGGATCCGGGGGCGGGGCTCGCGCAGGAGGCCCGGTCGATCCTGGACGCCGCGCGGGAGGCGGTGGCCTCGACCGGCGGCTCGGTCGCGCAGGCGTTCGGGATGGGCGGCGACGGTGTCTCGCTCGCGACCACGGTGGGCAACTTCGCCGCGATGGCGTTCGGGATGGACTCCGACGGCGAGGGCGGCTATTCGACGGACCTCCCCGGAGGCGGCCCGTTCGGTGCCGACGACCGGCAGACGGAGCGGGTCTTCAACCCCGAGACCGGCGAGTACGAGGACGTGGACCCCGGCGGGTGGCAGCGGAACGGCCTCAACAGCAGCTACGCCAACGAATACGGCGACGCGGACGCCGATCTCGTGGATCTCCAGGCCATCGCCGAGGCCGCCGGCATCGATGTGACCGAGGTGGGCTGGGAACGTGAGGCGGCCGCGGCGCTGCGCGAGGGCAGCATCGATGGTGAATTCGACAACGGCTCGGTCTCCGGGAGCGGCACGCTTTCGGGGTCGGTGCTCAGCGCCAGTGCCGGTGCGAGCGGGACCGCGAGCTGGCTCGGAGCGAGCGGTGCCGCCCACGCGGAGGCCTATCTGGCCCAGGGTCATGCCGAAGGCGAGCTGAACTTCGGTGAGCACGCCGGCGTTTCGGGCAGTGCGGACGTCATGGTCGGCGCCGAGGCATCGGCCGAGGGGAACATCAGCTGGACGGGGGCGGAGGGCAGCGCCGAAGCCTTCGCCGGGATCAAGGCGGGCGGTGACGTCAGCGCCGAGGCGGCAGGCCTGGGAGCCGGTGCGAACGGCGAGGTATGGGTCGGTGTCGGCGCGGAGGCCAGCGGGCAGTTCGGCATGGGGGAGGACGGCAAGTTCCATGTCGGCGCGTCGCTCGGCGCCGCGCTCGGCGTCGGTGGCAGTGTCGGTTTCGACGTGTCCGTCGATCCCGCCGAGGTCGCCGACACCGTCGCCGACGTGTCCGATGACGTCGCCGATGTCGCGTCGGACGTCGCCGACGGGCTCTCCGACGCCGCCGGCGCCGCCGGCGACGCATGGGGCTCGGTCAATGACTGGCTCTAGGATCGAACGAATACCCGTCCGGGAAAACACAGAGACGGAGACAACATGGTAGCCACCCTTCCCGTGCCGATCGAGTTCTCGCTTCCCGCGGGCTGGCTGTCGGCGCCGCCGGACGAGGTCGGCGCGGGCGGCAGCGCCTTCGTCGCGCTGCATCCGCCTGCCAGCGCGGGATTCACCGCCAACATCACGATCGCCGGCGAGATCCGGGAGTCGTACATCCCGCTCGCGCACGTCGCCGACGAGGCGGTGGAAACGCTGCGGCGGACCGACCCCGATGTGCGGCTGGGCAAGCGAAAGGAGTCCGGATCGCCGGAGAACCCGGGGCTGACCCAGTCCGTCCGGCTGTCGACGGTGCTCGACGGCCGCCGCCTGGATGTCGTGCAACTGCAGGTCTTCCTCGGCATGTGGGACAAGCGCGACCCGCGTCGGCGGGCCGTTCTGCACGTCGTGCTCAGCGCGCTCCCGGAGCAGTTCGACCAGGTCGCCGAGGACTTCCAGAAGTTCGTGTCGACCATCCGCCCCGAGGAAGGCGAGCACACACGATGAGCGAATACGCCAGGCGATTGCTCAGCCGGATAGAAGCTATCGACAACGCGAACGCCGACAACCGCCGGCGCGCCGAGGCCTACCAGCGGATGGAAGGCGAGCTGCAGACCGTCGAGGGCACCGCCACTTCACCGGACGGACTGGTCACCGTGGTCGCGAGCGCGGCGGGGGAGGTCACCGGCCTCACCTTCGGCGATCGTGCGCGCACCATCGAGCCGCTGGCGCTGTCGGCCACGGTCATGCACACGATCGCCGCGGCGCGAGCGGACGCCGCGCGACGGCAGGCCGAGGTGGTCCGTCGTGGTCTCGGTGACACCAGCCTGCTGGACAAAGTGCTCGACGAGGACCGGAAGTTGTTCGGCGATCAGCGGCCACCCGAACCGGGAAAGCCGCCGCGAAGGCGGGACGACGACGAGTTCTTCGGGGAATTCCAGCTGTACCGGGGTGGCAGGCGTCATTCGAGAACCGGCACTGCCTGACCTTGGGGCCGGTAAGGTCACCCGGGCGAGGGATGTCGGGTTCGACGGTGGGCGAGGTAGCGGGTGACGGGGGAGGCCGGGCGGCTGCTGAACGGTTTCGGGCACCGTTACGCCGTCGCCGTACGTGTCGCGACTTTGCCGCCCATCGCGGCGATCGGTCTGCTGAGAAGCTCGTCCGCGGAGTTCGCGGGCACGGTGGCGGTGGTCGCCGCCGCGGTGGTCTGGACCTGTGCGCGGGGATGGTGGCTGCGGCGGGCCCCGATCGGCGTGGACGTGGCGGTCCTGCTGGGTCTGTGTCTCACCGTGTTCTGTACCGGCGCCGAGGCGGACGGCAACACCGGCTGGCTTCGGCTCCTGGTCATTTTCGCGTGTGTGACCTGGCAGTGGCACACCACGCCGCTGACCGGTGCCCTCGCGGCGCTGATCACCGGCGGCGGGATGCTCGTCATCTTCGCCGCCGCCGGGCTCAACCTGAGTGCGTCGCAGTTGTGGGTGCCGGTGATGGCCGCGATGTCCAGGGTGGCCTGGGTGCTGGTCACCCGCGCCGCCGAACGTGCCGATCGGATGGCGGCCGAGGCCGAACGGGCGCGGCGGGAGGCCGCCGTGGCGGCCGCCGTCCGCGCCGAGGAACGTGAACTCGCGAACTCACTGCACGACACCGCGGCCACCACCTTGTTGATGGTCGGCCTCGGTCAGGTTCCCCCGGACGCGAAGTGGCTGGCCCCACAGGCACACCGCGACCTGGCCCGGCTGAGTTTCGTCCACGACGGGCGGACAGCGCCGGAGACCGACCTCGTCGAGACGCTCGGCGCGGATCTCGGCACCGGCCACCTCACCGTCGAGCTGGACGTACCGCCGCGGCTGCCGCTGCCGTCCGACGTCGCCGGTGCGATCGCCGGAGCGGTCCGGGAGGCGCTCAACAATGTGCGCCGTCATGCGGGGACCGACCGGGCAAGGGTCAGGCTGCGCGGCGACACCCGGTCGGTACTCGCCGAAATCTCCGACGAGGGAAAGGGATTCGACGCCGGCGACAGCGTGCCGTCGCGGCGCGGCCTGCGGGAATCCGTGCACGGCCGGATGGACCGGGTCGGCGGCACGGCGACGATCACGTCGGCCGAAGGGGCGGGCACGATGGTTCGGCTGGAGTGGTCGTCATAAGCGACGACGAAGCGACCCAGGAACAGCTGAGGCACGGACTGCGGATCGCCGTGCTGGTCGTCGCGGTGCTGACGGTCGACGTGCTCGGGCTGACCAATCTGGTGCGGGGACTGAGATCCCACGACCTGCCGGCGGCCCAGTTCACCGCACTCGCCGCGCTGACCGCGGTGCTGGCCGTCGAGCTGGTGCTGGTCGTGCGGCGGCGGCCATGGGGAGTGTCGAGGTGGCCCGCCGTCGCCGTCGTGCTGGCCACGTCCACGCTGGCGTACCTGACGTTGCCTGACGGGAAGACGGCGACCACTGTGGACTGGTTGTTCGGAGCGGCCAACTGGGTCGGCATCGTCGTCCTGCTCGATCGTCCTTTCCGGACGATGCTGGCCTTCCTGCTGACGCACGAGTCGCTCGCGCTGGCGAACCTGCTGTTGTTCCACGACGTGAGCCGGTCGGTGCTGGCGCGGTTCGCCACGGGTTCCGTGACGGTGTTCGGCCTTCCGCTGTGCGTCGCCGTGGTCGCGGCCGTGCTGGGCCGGATCGGTGCACAGGCGGCCAAGGCAACCCGGGAACTGGAACGGGTGCGCACCGCGGAAGCCGTCGCGGCGGGCGCGCACAGTCGTCGCACACAGCGATTCGCCGAGCTCGCCGACACGACCATGCCGTTGCTCGCAGGACTGGCGGACGGCTCGTTCGCGCCTTCGGATCCCATGGTGCGGCGGGGATGCGCGATCGAAGCGGCCCGGATGCGCCGGCTGTTCGCCGAAACCGACACGGTGGAGAACCCGCTGCTGCATGAGCTGCGGCATTGCGCGGACATCGCCGATCGCAAAGGTGTCGAGGTCGAGTTGGACGTGCGCGGCCACTGGCCCGTGCCGCCGGTGGCCGTCCGGCGAGACCTCACCGACGCCGCTTTGACCGCACTGGCGACGGCAGGCTCCTGGGCGCGGGTCACCGTGGTCGGAAGCGCGGATCTGGTGTCGGTCAACGTGGTCGCGGACTGTGCCGAGCCGATCGTGTCCACAGCGAGAACCCCGGACGTGCGGATCGAGATCTTCGACGGTGACGGAACAGTGTGGATGGAGGCCCAATGGCAGCCGACGGAGAGCTGATCACGGCGGTGATCGTGGACGATCACGCGGCGATCGCGGCGGGCGTACGGTACTGGTGTGAGCAGGCGGATCCGCCGATCGGGCTCGTCGGCGCCGGCGACCGGCTCGGCGATGTGTGGACCGGCCCCGGCGCCGCCGCCGACGTGGTGATCTTCGACCTCGAACTGGTGCCCCGCAAACCGGACTTCGGCGAACTCCGCCGTCTGGTCGAGAGCGGACGCCGCGTGGTCGTGTACTCGCAGCACGCGGACAACGCCACCGCGATCAAATGCATCGACCTCGGCGCGCTCGCGTACTTGACCAAACGTGAGGGCCCGGAGCATCTCGTGCCCGCTATCCGGGCGGTCGCCGACGGACAGGCCTACACGGGGCCGTCGCTCTCGGGCGCGCTCGCCGCGGACGACGCCCCGGGCAGGCCACGCCTGTCCCCACGGGAAGTCGAGGTACTGCGGGCATGGTTCGCCGCCTCCTCCAAGGAACTCGTCGCCGCGAAACTCCACATCACCGTCAAAACCGTCGACACGCACATCACCCGGGTGCGGGTGAAATACGCGGGCGTCGGACGCGACGCCCGCACCAAGAGCGAACTCGTCACCCGGGCACTCGACGACGGTGTCATCACGCTAGCCGAACTCAACGAGGCGTCGGTGTAAGGCGTTCACCCGACAGCACCGGGGCCGCGACCGGACTAACGTCGCCGGAGCAGGGGACGCCGCGGGCATTCGGTGTTGAGGGGCACTGAATGCCCGCGGCCCTTCGCCGCGACCAGGAGCGCGTCGCTCCGAGGAAGACGTTCGAGGAGTTCGATGAGTCAGCCCGGTCCGCCAGGGTCGTATCCGGGGCAGCAGTACCACCAGCCCTATCTTCAGCAGGGTGGGGGCTGGGGCCGGCAACCGCCGCCACGCAAGAAGAAGACCGGGCTGCTGATCACGATGCTGGCACTGGGCACCGTCATGGTGCTCGGGCTGGCTTTCGGCGGATACTGGTTCTTCATCAGGAAAAGCGACTCGGACGGGCCACCGCCGGTGGACGCCTCACAGGACCTGGCGAAGGCGCCGATCGGTTGTGCGCTCTTCGACAAGGGCGAGGTGGCTCCCTACATCCCCGGACGGACCGAGTTCAAGGCGCTTTCGGGCGACACCACGTCGGACTCCGTGGCGCAGGGGCAATGCCTCTGGGGGAACACCGACACCTTCCTCAAGGACAAGGTCCGGGCGGCGCACGTGATCGTCACCAGCTACGTCTATCGCGCCACCCGCACGAAGTCGGGCGTGGACGCCGCGACGGAACACCTGAAGCGCCGGGTCCGGAACGGGGCTTCGGTGAACGTGAAGGACGCCGATGAGGCCTTGGTCGTCGAGCAGGGAAAACGCGGCCACTCGGTGGCGGTCACGGCGCGGTACCGCAATGTCGTCTACCACGTCGACTACACCAACCAGACCGATGGCGCGCCGGTCAAGGACGGGGTGACCGCCTTGGCCACCGCCGCCATCGGGAAGGTGGCACCGAAGGGCTGAGGCCGGTGAGCTGATCCGTCGCCTCGCGTGCTCAGGTCGCGGAAGTCCAGCGCGTCACCGGCCTCGAACTGAGGTCCGCCTGGCTCAGCCAATGTCCACAGTGGACAAGCTGAGCATCCACGACACGCCTGCCCGCGCTCGCCCATCGTGGGGCGCGGTGTCACGCTGGGTCGGCCATTCGGCCGATGTACACCCGGCCGATAAGCCGATCCAGTCGTGATCATCACCCCATAGCGTGACGACTGTCAGCAATTGGTCATCTACGGGGAGTTGGCGATCATGCTTCGCAAAACAGGGATTCTGGCGGTCGGCTTGGCCGCGGTGGGAGCGGTGCTGGTGCCGGGGGGCGCCGCGGCGGCTGAAGGTCCGACGCCGTACGTCATCGGCGGGCACGACGCCACCGAGGACTATTCGTTCATGGTGTCGCTGCAGGAGGGCGGGAAGCATTTCTGCGGCGGCTCGCTGATCAGCGAGAACTGGGTGGTGACCGCGGCGCACTGCGTGCAGGGAGCGAAGCCGGGACAGGTCAGGGCCAGGATCGGGGCACGGCAGCACAACAGCGGGGGCACCGAGGCCGGCGTCAGCCGGATCATCGTGCATCCGGACTTCGCCAGGCAGAAGCCGCCGGGCGGGGACATCGCGCTGGTGCGGTTGGACAAAGCGGTGACCGAGCAGCCGATCAAGATCGCCGAGGCCGCGGGCGACGCGGGAACGGCGACCCGGATCCTCGGCTGGGGTGAGCACTGCGCCGAGCAGAACTGCGGGGCGCCGGAGATCCTCCAGGAGCTGGACACCAAGGTCATGCCGGCGGAGGAATGCCGCGATGTGGCCACGGGCAAGGAGATCTGCACCGGTTCCGACACGCCGGACGCGATGGGCTGCTACGGCGATTCGGGTGGGCCGCAGATCAAGGGCAGGCCGGGTGAGTGGGAACTGGTCGGTGCGACCAGCCGCGATGGTGACGCGGATCCGAAGTGCGCCAGCGGTCTGGGCATCTGGACCGATGTGACGGTGTACCGGGACTGGATCGCCGAGCAGCAGGCGAGCCAGTGAGGGGTAAGGCAAAGGTGGCATAGCGGTGCCGGGGTCGTGAGTGGCGTTTCGGGTTAGAACCCGAAACGCCACTCACGACCCTTCGCGAAACCGCACATAGGTCTCAAGTGGACATCCGGCCGCCAGGATTCGTCCTTAGTGGACACTTTGAGTGCGGCCGACACCCGTCGGCTGGTCAGTGTCACGCCGCGAGGTCGCGCACTACGTCACCGAGGCGCGAGCGACTCCAAAGACGACAGTGGTGCCTTGTGCAGGTTCGAGATGATGTTCCTCGGCTTGTCCGCGGCCTTGCTGTAGTAGTGCGCGCCGGACTCGAACGCCAGGTAGACGTTGCTGCCGTAGACCGTCAGTCCCTCGGACATGCTCGGCGCGCGGAAGCAGTGCTTCTTGGCCGTGTCCAGGTCTTTGTCGCCGGCGCCGCGCCGGACCACGTAGATGTTGCTGCGGTTGTTCCTGCCGTGCGACGTGCTGTAGATGAACACGTCCTTGGTGACGACGAGGCCCTGCGTCTTCGTCGGCACCTCCCACGACCCCGGCCGGTAGCCCAGCTTGCCGTCGGAGCCGACGGTGTACGAGTGCATCGATCCGCGCTTGGCGTCCTCGAACTTGCCCGCCCACAGGGTGTTGGTCGGGCCGTGGCTGGTGAGGAAAGAGGAGGCGTAGACGGTCTGCGCCTTCCCGTCCTGCTCGATGGGCAGCGACTTCTTGATCGCGTTCTTCAGCTTCGCCAGCGAGTACTTGCGGATCGTGTCGCCCTTGCCCGACACGAACGCCCAGCCCTGCTTCTCGAATACGGCGATCCCGCCGACGTGCGAGTACGCGAGCAGCGCCTGGCCGACCTGCTTGCCGGTCTTGGCGTCGATGCCGATGATGATGGCGCTGCGGTGGCCTGACTCGTACGAGGTGACCAGGATCAGGTCGTTCGACCCGTCCCAATTCGACCAGGTCGCCGTGCCCTGGGGGATGTTGGTTTCCAGCGCCGGGACGGGGTGGCTCTTGCTGAACCGGTCGTCGTAGGCGTAAGAAGCGGATTTCCCGCGGTAGAAGGGGCCGTCCTTGCCGCTGGACTTCGTGTCGCAGGTGATGGCCGCGGCCTCGGCGGAGGCGGTGCCCACCACGGTGAGGCCGAGCAGCAGCGTGCTCGCCGCGGCAGTGATCGTCGCTTTCTTGAGTAGGGTCTTCATTCGTTCCCTTGTAGTCGTTGTACGGCCGGTTCTCAACTGGGACTCGCCGGATGCGCGCGTGGTTCCGGCGAGCTGGCGACCGTGTGCACAGCCTCGAAAATGTTCGGTCACGTAGTGGGAGTCCATTGAGGACGATGAACGCACGCGTCCCGAAGCCACTTTCGGGACCGGAGAGCAGCTGCGGAAGGTCCGTGAAGGCCTCCTTGAGGGCGCCGCATTTGCTTACCCACTGCTCGGGGTTCGCGCTCTGAGGTCCCCCTTGGTCGTCGTGTGGCCTTAGGCGTGACACGCGTGATTGGAAGCGGAACTCGCGTGACTGGACGCGGAACTCACGTGATGGGACGCGGAACTCACGGCGGACCCGGTCACGGGCGAGTTCCGCCTTCAATCACGCGAGATCGGTGTCCAGTCACCGCGACGTCCATCGACCTGGTGGTGGCATCACCTCACGACCCACCCACCAACCCGCAGGTCAGACGTAGGTACACAAATGAAGGCCTCCTTGAGGGACCCAGGGTCCCTCAAGGAGGCCTTCACGGACCGGAGAGCGCCGTAGGCCGTACGCCACCTCGATAGTCTGCGACCCCTTCGCGAAACCGCGTAAAGCGGGCTAATCGGACACTTAGCCGTCTAGGTCGAGCGTAACTTTACGACGGACGTAAGTTCGTCTCGAATGTCGAGTTCCAAGAAGTCCGCGCGATCGGGAATCGTATTTCTGAATCGATTTCGAGAATTCACCTGTTGCCGTTGTGAACGTATTTCGTGGCACGGTGTCGGTTAATATCCGACGCATTACGAAGCGTAGTCGATCGAGTGTCGATGGTGGCCGGTGGCCGGTTGCGAAGCGTGGTCTTGGTGGCCGATCCGGTCACAAGACGGCGATAACTGCACCGTATGGTCCAAGATCAGTAGGCCATTCGAACCAAATCAACGAAATTCGTATTCCGTCGCGCGGCCGGTCGTCTTAACCTTGCGTAATTCTTCACCTGAATGTTCACTGGGGAGCAAGATGAAGTCCACGCCGTTGTTGTCGCGCGCCCGAAAAACCTCGGAGCGACTGCTCGACGCCCGATGACACAAGCCGGCTGTGTCAGCCGATTCGACGTGCACGCCCGGCAATCGCCCGACCGGATCGCGGTCTTCGAGCACGGCACAGGGCTCACCTACGCCCGGCTTGCCGGGCTCGCGGGCGGCCGAGCGCTGCGGTTGCGTGACGCCGGTGTCCGGCCGGGGGAGCGGGTCGGGCTGGTCACCGGGCACGGCAGCGCCGCGATCGCGGCGATCTTCGGCGCCCTCGCCGCGGGCTGCACCTACGTCCCGCTGGACCCGACCTTCCCCCGAGAGCGTCTCGAGTACCAGCTCACGGCCGCGCGGGTGACCGCCGTGCTCGCGGATCCGGAGTACGACGAGCTGGCGGAGTACTTGTGCCGTAACGGATCCGCTCGGCTCGTGCGCTCGGGCACGGAGACCGCGGCGCTCCCGGTGCCCCAAACCGATCCGGACAGCGTGGCGTACGTGCTGTTCACCTCCGGGTCCACCGGCCGTCCGAAGGCCGTCGCGCAGACCCACCGCAACCTCCTGCACGTCGTGGACAACCAGATCGCCGCGCTCGGCATCACCGCGGCCGACCGGCTCAGCCTGCTCGCTTCGTTCGGCTTCGACGCGGCGATCCCGGACCTGTACCCGGCACTGCTCACCGGCGCCGCGCTCGTACCCGTCGACCTGCGCGCGCACGGCCTCACCCACGCCGCGCGCGAGCTGGCCAGGCACGAGGTGACCGTCTACCACTCGACGCCCACGGTCTACCGGCATCTGCTCGACGTCCTCGGCGAGACCGGCCTCCCGTCCGTGCGGACCGTGCTGCTCGGCGGCGAGCAGGCGACCCACGCCGACGTCCGCCGCGGCCGGTTCGCGCCGGAGTGCGTGTTCGTCAACGGCTACGGCGCCACCGAGGTGACTTTCGCCGCGCACTACCGGACGACCGCCGCCGAGCTGGACCCGGACGCCGACGGGCCGCTGCCGATCGGGCGCCCGCTGCCCGGGTTCACGCTCACCGTGCTGGACAGCGGCGAACTCGAAGTGCGCGGGCGGCACCTCGTCGACGGCTACCTCGACCAGCCGAGCCCGGCGTTCGGGGTGACGTCCGACGGCGGCCGTCGTTACCGGACCGGCGACCTCGGCAGGCTGCTCCCGGACGGGAACCTCGTCTGTCTCGGTCGGCTGGACCGGCAGGTCAAGGTGCGCGGCTTCCGGGTGGAGTTGACCGAGATCGAGGCCCGGCTCGCCGAACAGCCCGGCGTGGCCGAAGCCCGCGCGATCGTGCGCGCCGGCGACCTGCTCGCCTACGTGACTGCGGCAGGCCCGCGTCCGGACGGCAGGGTGCTGAGGGCCGCGCTGGCGGACGTCCTGCCCGGCTACTCGGTCCCCGCGGCCGTCGCGGTGCTGGACGGGTTTCCGCTGACCGTCACCGGAAAACTCGACGAACTGGCGCTTCCGGACCCGCGGTCGGCCGCGACCGTCCCAGCCGAGCGGCTGACCCCTGCCGAGGAACGTGTGCACCGGATCTGGTGCGCGGTGCTGGGCCGTGGCCGGGTCGGGCGCACCGAGGCGTTCTTCGACGCCGGCGGCGACTCGCTGCGGCTCGGCCGCGTGCAGGCTGAGCTGGCCGACGAGTTCGGGGTGGACGTCCCGCTGCTCGCTTTGTTCGAGCGTACGACGATCGCCGGGCAGGCCGCCTGGCTCACGGAGTCCACTTCGGACACTTCGCAGCCGGTCACCGCGGAGGAGCAGGCCGGGGATCTCATCGCCGTCGTCGGGCTGGCCTGCCGGTTCCCCGGCGCGCCGGACGCCGCCTCGTTCTGGTGGAACCTCTGCGCGGGCGTCGACTCGATCCACGACTACGCCGACGACGAGCTGGCGGCGCTGGGCATCGGGCCGCGCCTGCGTGCCGACCCGGCGTATGTGCGGGCGGGAGGCCGGATCGAGGGCGTCGAGGAGTTCGACGCCGGGTTCTTCGGGTTCACCGCCGTCGAAGCCGCGCGGACCGACCCGCAGCACCGGCTGTTCCTCGAAACGGCCTGGCAGGCACTCGAAGACGCCGGACGCGACCCTGCCGCCGAGACCGGGCCGGTCGGGGTGTTCACGGCCGCCTCGGTGAACCGCTACTTCCTGTTCCACCTGTTCGGCAACCCGGCGGTGACCGGCGACGTCGACCCCGACGACTGGGAGGGGCGGCTGACCGGCCGCCAGCTCACCGACCACCTGCCCGGCCAGGTCGCCTACCGGCTGGGGCTGACCGGGCCCGCGGTAGCCGTGCAGAGCGCGTGCTCCAGCTCGCTCGCGGCGGTGGCGCTGGCCGCGCAGAGCCTCGCGGACTATCGGTGCGACGTCGCGCTGGCCGGCGGGGCGAGCGTGACGTGGCCGCGGTACCGCGGCGGCGGGCTCGCCTCACCGGACGGCCGGTGCCGCGCGTTCGACGTCGCCGCGGCGGGGGCCGGGTTCAGCTCCGGCGCCGGGGTGGTCGTGTTGCGGCGGCTGGCGGACGCACTCGCCGACCGCGACCACGTTTACGCCGTGCTGCCCGGCTGGGCGATCACCAACGACGGCCCGGACCGTGCGGGCTACGCCGTTCCGGGGCCGGCCGGGCAGGCTGCCGCGGTGGCCGAGGCGCTGGCCGTCGCGGAGGTCGCCCCGGACGAGGTCGCGCTGCTCGAAGCCCACGGCAGCGGCACCCCGCTCGGCGACGCGATCGAGGTGGCCGCGCTCAACCGCGTCTACGGGGACACACCACCCGAAACGTGTGCGCTGGGTTCGGTGAAGACGAACATCGGGCACCTCGACGCGGCGGCGGGCATCGCCGGGCTGATCAAGGCCGTGTTGTCCGTGCGGCACGGCGTCATCCCGCCGAACCTGCACTTCACCGCCCCGCACCCGGAGGTCGACCTGGCGGGCGGCCCCTGGTACGTCCCGGCGAAGGCCACCGACTGGCCTGCCCGCGAGCGGCGGGTGGCCGGGGTCAGCTCGTTCGGCATGGGCGGCACGAACGTGCACGTGATCGTGGAGGAGGCCCCTGCCGGCCCGCCACGGCAGGCGGCCGGCGGTCCGTTCGTGTTGCCGGTGTCCGCGCGTGACGCGAAGGCGTTGCGCGAGGCGGTGTCCCGGCTGCGCGACCGGCTCGCCACGGACGCTCCGGACCTCAGGGACGCGGCGTACACGCTTTCGGTGCGGCGGGCGTTCGCGTGCCGGGCCGCCGTGGTGGCGGACTCGGTCGCGTCGGCGGTCGCCGCGCTCGATGCGGCGCTGGCGAACGGAACCGACGTCGAGGGCCCGGCCGGGGCGGAGCGGGACATGGCCGCCCACTGGGTCGCGGGCGGCGAGATCGAAGGGGTAGCGGACGGCGATCCCGGCCGCGTCCCCTTGCCGGGCTATCCGTTCCAACGAGAGCGGCACTGGATCGACCCACTGCCTCACCACACAACCGACCAGGAGACCCCTCGGTGACCGACACCTTGCCCGTCGTGGGTGGCCACGGCCCGCCACTGTCCTATCCGGACACCACGCTCACCGGGCTGATCCTCGCCCAGGCCGCGCGCACCCCGCATGCCGTCGCCGTCCGGCAGGGTGACGTCCGGCTGACCTACCGCGAACTGGTCGCGTCGGCGACCGGCGTCGCCCGGCTGCTGCAGGCTCGGGGTGCCGGGCCCGGCACCCGCGTCGGCGTCTGCGCCGACCGGCGGCCGGAGCTGATCTCGACCGTCGTGGGCGTGCTGCTGTCCGGGGCCGCCTACGTGCCGCTCGAACCCGGCGGCCCGAAGACACGGCTGGCCGAAATCGCCGAGGACGCCGGGATCTCCCTTGTCGTCGGCGACTGCGCGCGGGCCGAATTCGGCGCCACTGAAGGCATCGAAACTCTCGACGTGCCCCCGCCCGCCGACGGGCCTGTCGACTGCCCCGCCGGGCCGGACGACCTCGTCCACCTCCTCTACACCTCCGGCTCCACCGGCCGCCCCAAGGGCGTGCTGACCAGTCACCGCAACGTGGTCGCGTTCGTCACCGGGTTCGCCGCCGCTCTCGGGGTCCGGCCCGGTGCCCGGTCGCTCGGCATCTCCTCACTCGCCTTCGACGCCTTCACCATGGACGTGTTCGTCCCACTGGCGCACGGCGGATCGGTCCAGCTCGCCGGCGCCGCCGACCGCGCCGATCCCGAACGGCTGCGGCGGTTCCTCGTCGAGCACGACGTCGAGTGGGGTTTCGTCACGCCGACGCTGCTGTCCATGCTGGACCCCGCGGCCGTTCCCGGCTGGCGCGTCATCGCCTGCGGTGGCGAGCCGGTGCCCGCGGAGCTCGCCGCGCGCTGGCTGCCGGGACGGCGGTTCTTCAACGCCTACGGCCCCACCGAAACCACCGTCGTGGTCGTCACCGACGAGGTCACCGGCATCCCAGCCGACCCACTGCCGCTCGGCCGCCCGACGCCGAACCACCGGGCGTACGTCGCGGACGCCGAGCTGCGGCCGGTCGCGCCCGGCGAGATCGGCGAGCTGCTCATCGGCGGCCCTGGCCTCGCGCTCGGCTACCTCGGCAGCCCGGAGCTGACCGCCGCGAAGTTCGTCGACGACCCGATGACGCCGGGGGAACGGCTCTACCGCACCGGCGACCTGGTCCGCGAGCTGCCCGACGGCCGTCTCGAGTTCGCCGGCCGCGCCGACCGCCAGGTGAAGGTCCGCGGCCAGCGGATCGAGCTGGGCGAGGTGGAGGCCGCGCTCACGACTCACCGGGACGTCGACGCCGCCGCCGTGGTGGCCGTCCCCGGGCAGGCGGGCACCCGGCTGGTGGCCTTCCTGGCACCGGAGTCCGCACCGTCCGATGTGGACACAATCGGCCGGGACCTGCTCACCGCGGCGATGCGCCCGGCCGCGGTCCGGGTGCTCGACCGCCTGCCGGTCAACCCGGTCACCGGCAAGATCGACCGGCCCGCGTTGCGCGACCTGGCCGAAGCTGTGCTGGCGGGACAACGGGAGGATCTCGGCCCGCTCGGCACCCCGGCCGAACGCGCGGTCGCGGCGATCTGGCGGCGGGTGCTCGGCGACGGCGCGGGGACGGATTTCCTGTCCTCGGGCGGGAATTCGATCGCCGCGATGCGCCTGGTCGCGGCGCTGCGGGCGGAGCTGGCCGCGGACGTCGCCACGGAGGACGTCCTCGCCGCCGGCACTCTCGACGGGCTCACCCGGCGGGTGGCGGCCGCACTGCCGCTGACCGGGCCGGGGCTGACCACCGGGCACGCGCCCGCGCTGTCCCCGCCGCAGCGGCGGCTGTGGTTCCTCGACCAGCTCGCGCCGGACGCCGCGCCGTACAACATCGCGATGGCGTTCCGGCTGACCGGCGCGCTGGACGTCGACGCGCTGCGCCACGCCTTGCGCGCGGTCGCCGAGCGGCACGACGTGCTCCGCTGGCGGATCCGGGCCGTCGACGGCTCGCCGCTGGCGGATCTCCTGCCACCGTCGGACGTTCCGCTGCCGGTGGCGCCGGTGACCGAGGGCGGACTGCGCGCCCGGCTGGCCGCCGACGCCGCGACGCCGGTGCACCTCGACCGCGAGGCTCCCTGGCGCGTAAGGCTTTACCGGCTCGGCGAGGCGGAGCATGTGCTCGGCTTCACGCTGCATCACGCGGTGTTCGACGGCTGGTCGCAGGAGCTGCTGTGCGCCGACCTGTCGGCGGCCTACCGGGGCGAGCCGCTGCCGCCGCCGGTGGCGTCCTATGCGGACTACGCGGTGTGGCGGGCCGGACGCGACGAACGCCGGGAGGCCGTCGACGTCGCCTGGTGGACCGGGCATCTCGCCGGTGCACCGGCCACAGTGGACATTCCACGGGATCGGCCGCGCCCGGCCGTGCAGACCTACCGGGGCGCGAGCCTGCGTCAGTCCTTTCCGGACGGTGCCGCCGAGTCGGTCCGGGCGCTGGCCGCCCGCACCGGCACGACGCGCGCCGGGGTGCTGCTCGCCGCGTTCGGCCAGCTGCTGCGGCGGCTGACCGGCGCGACCGACCACCTGGTCGCCACGGTCGTCGCGGACCGGCAGCTCGCCGAGTGCCAGGAGGTCGCGGGGTTCTTCGTGGACATCGTGCCGGTGCGGCTGCGAGCCGACGACGCCGCGGACTTCGCCACGCACGTCCGCGACGGCGGCGCCGAACTCCTCGCCGCGACCGCGCATCCGGCCGCGCCGGTCGAGCGGCTCGTCGAGGCCCTCGGCGTGCCCCGCGATCCCGCGCACGCCCCGCTCGTGCAGGTGATGTTCAACGTCCTGAACTTCACCGAGCCGGGGCTGGACCTGCCCGGCGTGCGGTCGGCGTGGCTGCCGGTCGACAAGCCGGGGTCGCCGTTCGACCTCACGGTGTACGTCCACGACGACGGCGTCGAACTGCTGTACAACCCGGACCTGTTCGACCACACCCGGATGGCCGGGCTCGCCGAGGACTACGTCGCGCTGCTCGGCGCGCTGGCCGCGGCGCCGGACGCGCCGGTCGGGACGAGCGTGCCGGAACTGCCGCGGGCGGGCGTCCGCACCGCCGCGCCCGCCGCGATGACCCGTGCTCGGACACGGCCGCCGTCGGTGGCCGCGGATCCGGCGGCGCTCGCCGTGACCGAGGCCGTGATCGCCCGTGCCTGGTGCGAAGTCCTCGGTGTCGCCGAAGTCGGGAACGCCGAAAACTTCTTCGACGTGGGCGGGAATTCGCTCGCCCTGGCACGGGTGCACGCCCAGGTCACCGCCCGGCTCGCCCGCCGGATCCCGTTGGTCGACCTGTTCACCCACCCCACCGTCCGCGCCCTCGCCGCGCACCTGCACTCCGGCGGCGCCGCCGTCCCGGAGCTGGCCCGCGCCGCCGAGCGCGTCGCCGCCCGCCGCAGCCGCACCCAGACCAGAAGACCCCGTCGCACCGCCGGCCCGGCCGGCACCTGATAGGAGCACCACCGTGAACCACCTCCCCGAAACCGGCACCGGCGATCCCGGAGCCGAACCGATCGCGATCGTCGGACTCGACATTCGCGTGCCCGGCGCGCGTGACGCGCGGCAGTTCTGGCGCAACCTCGTCGACGGCGTCGAGTCGATCGTGCCCGCCACCCGCGAGGAGATGATCGCCCGCGGCGCCGCACCGGACACTGTGGACGATCCGAGCTGGGTGAACGCCACCGCCGTGGTCGACGGCTTCGACGAGTTCGACGCCGAGCTGTTCGGCATGACCAGCCGTGAGGCCGAGATCACCGACCCGCAGCATCGGCTGTTCCTCCAGTCGTGCCACGCCGCGCTGACCGACGCGGGCTACGACCCGGCCCGGTTCGACGGCGCGATCGGCGTCTACGGCGGGTCCGGGGGCACCGGATACCTGACCGAGAACCTGATGCGCAACGAGCGGCTCCTCGCCTCGCAGCACGGCGGTATCGGTATCTCGACCGGCAACCAGCCGAGCTACCTGACGACCTCGGTGTCGTACAAGCTCAACCTGCGCGGCCCGAGCCTCGCGGTGTTCACCGCCTGCTCGACGTCCCTGGTCGCGGTGCACCTGGCCTGCGAGGCGCTGCGCAACGGCGAGTGCGACATGGCGCTGGCGGGCGGGGTCAACGTGGAGATGCCGCACGGCGTCGGCTACATGGGCGTCGACGGCTTCACCTCACCGGACGGCCACGTGCGCGCGTTCGACGCCGGCGCCAACGGCACGGTGTGGAGCAGTGGCGTCGGAGTCGTGCTGGTGAAGCGGCTGTCGCAGGCGATCGAGGACGGCGACCACATCCGGGCCGTCGTGCTGGGCAACGCGATCAACAACGACGGCGCCACCAAGGTCGGCTTCTCCGCGCCCAGCGTGTCCGGACAGACCGAGGCGGTCGCGCAGGCCGTCGGCATGGCCGGTGTCGACCCGCGCACCGTCGGCTACGTCGAGGCGCACGGCACCGGAACCGCGCTGGGCGACCCGATCGAGATCACCGCACTGTCCACTGTGTACGGAGACAGGGTCGCGGACACCGGCTGGTGCGCGATCGGCTCGGTGAAGTCCAACATCGGCCACCTGTCGCAGGCGGCGGGCGTGGTCTCGTTGATCAAGGCCGTGCTCGTCATGGAGCACGGGCTGATCCCGCCGACCATCAACTACCACGAACCCAACCCCGGTATCGACTTCCCGGCGAGCCCGTTCTACCCGGCGCGCGAGGTGACGAAGTGGGAGGCGGGCCAGGCACCGCGGCGGGCGGGCGTCAGCTCGTTCGGCGTCGGCGGCACCAACGCGCACGTCGTGCTGGAGGAGGCGCCGGTCCTCGAGCGGACCCGGACGCCGCATCCGGCGCACCTGCTGCGGGTGTCGGCCAATACCGCCGAAGCGCTCTCGGCCGCTGTCGACCGGCTGGCTGAGCGGCTGGCCGGAGACGTCGACCTCGACCTCGCCGACGTGGCCCACACCCTGGCCGCCGGGCGCACCGAGTACCCGCACCGCGCGGTCGTCGTCGCCCGTGACTCCGAGGACGCGGTCGACGGGCTGCGGGACTCCCGGCGGCTCGTGTCCGCACTGGCCGGGGAGACGAACGTGGCGTTCTTGTTCCCTGGCCAGGGTTCCCAGTACGCCGGGATGGGCGCAGAGCTGTACGAGGCCGAGCCGGTGTTCGCCGCGGCCGTCGACGAGTGCCTGCGGCTGCTCGAATCCGAGCTGCCGGAGTTGCGCGACCTGATCTTCGGGCGCGGTGGCGAGCAGGCGCTGCGGGAAACCCGCGTGACCCAGCCCGCGCTGTTCGTCGTCGAGTACGCGCTGGCGAAGCTGTGGCAGAGCTGGGGCGTGCGGCCCTCGGCGATGATCGGTCACTCGGTCGGCGAGTACGTCGCCGCCACCGTCGCCGGGGTCTTCACCCTGCCGGACGCGCTGAACCTGGTCGCCACGCGCGGCCGCCTGATGCAGTCGATGCCCGCCGGGGCGATGCTGGCCGTCCAGCTCGACGAGGAGAGCGTCAGCACGCGGCTGCCGGGCGCCCTCGCGGTCGCCGGGCTGAACGGTCCCGGCACGTGTGTCGTGGCCGGGCCATCCGACGCGATCGCGGACTTCGCGGCGACACTCAAGGCCAGCGGCGTCCAGTGCCGCGAGCTGGTGACCTCGCATGCCTTCCACTCGCCGATGATGGACCCGATCCTCGCCGAGTTCACCGCCGCCGGCGCCGGCGTCGCCCGCACCGCGCCCGCGCTGCCGTTCCTGTCGAACGTCACCGGCGACTGGATCACCGACGCCCAGGCCACCGACCCCGCCTACTGGGCCTCCCACCTGCGTCAGGCCGTCCGGTTCGGCGACTGCGTCAAGAATCTGTTCGCGCGCGGCGGGCGCTGGGCGCTCGTCGAATGCGGCCCGGGTCATCAGCTGTCCGGGCTGGCCCGCGGCCAAGTGCCGAAGGGGATGCCCGCACCGCAGCCGAGCCTGCCGGGCCGCACCGAGCGGATCGGTGACGTCGAAACCCTGTATGGCGCGGCCGGTCTCTTGTGGACGAACGGGGTTTCCCTCGAACCGCGCATGTTCGGCGCGCCCGGCCACCGGGTACCGCTGCCCGGCTACCCGTACGCGCGCAAGCGGTACTGGGTCGATCCGGACCCGGCCACGGCCACCCAGCCCGTGCGGCGAAGCGGTCCGCTGCCCCTGTCCGAGTGGTTCGCGGTCCCGGCGTGGCGGCAGGCGGAACCGGACCTGAGACGCGAGCCCTTCGCGAACGCGCTCGTCTTCGCCGCCGACGACGTCCTGCCCGGTCTGCTGCGCGACGAGGGTGTGACGGTCACCGAGGTGCGACCCGGCGACGGTTTCGCCGCGACGGAGACCGGTTTCACCGTCCGGCCCGGGGTGCGCGAGGACTACGACGCGCTCGTGGCCGCGCTGCCCGCCCGGCCCGAGCGGATCGTGCACGCCTGGACGCTGGCCGGGGACGAGCGCGGCATGGCCGCACAGGACCACGGGTTCTTCAGCCTGCTCAACCTCGTCCAGGCTTGGGGCGAGCCGGTGCGGATCGACGTGCTGAGCACCGGAACCGCCGACGTCACCGGCACCGACCTGACCCGCCCCGAGCACGCGACCCTCGCCGGCATCGCCCGGGTGGTGCCGCTGGAGGTCGCGGGCACGGTGGTGCGCCGGATCGACGTCATCGACGTGGTCGATGCCGTCGCCGAGCTGTTCCGCCCGGCTGACGCGGCGGCCGAGGTCGCGCTGCGCTCCGGCCGCCGCTGGGTCCTGGACTACACCCAGCTCGAACTGCCCGCGACCGCCGAGCCGGTGTTGCGGGACGGTGGCCGGTACCTGATCACGGGCGGGACCGGCGGTATCGGCATCACGCTCGCCGAGGACCTCGCCCGCCGGGTGCGGGCGAAGCTCGTGCTCCTCTCCCGCGCCGGGCTGCCGCCGCGGGCGGAGTGGGACGCGCACCTCGCCGCGCACGGCGGCTCCGACCGTGCCGGGCGCACGATGCTCGCCGTCCGGCGGATGGAGGCCGCGGGCGCGGTGGTGCACGTCGCCGCCGTCGACGTCACCGACGCGGCGCGCCTGCGCGAGGTCCGTGAGCTGGCCGAGCGCGAGTTCGGCGGCCTCGACGGGATCGTGCACGCCGCCGGGTTGCCCGGCGGCGGCGTCGCCGAGGTGAAGGAGCGAGCCGCGGCCGAGGCCGTGCTGGCCCCGAAGATCGCCGGGACGCTGGCTCTGGCCGAGGCGTTCGCCGACCTGCCGATGGACTTCGTCGCGCTGTGCTCGTCGATCACCGCGGTGGCGGGCGGCATCGGGCAGGTCGATTACTGCGCCGCCAACAACTTCCTCGACGCCTACGCGCGGGGAAATCACGGCTGGCGCGCGCGGCTCGTGTCGCACGCCTGGGGTGGCTGGGACGAGGTCGGCATGGCCGCGGAAGTGGCCGCTCCGACCACGATCCGCACCGCCCGGTCGCGGTCGCTCGGCCCGGTCGAGCACCCCGTGCTCACCACGCGCACCGAGGACGGCGCGCACGGGCTCGTCTCGGCGGCCACGCACTGGCTGCTCGACGAGCACCGGATCGCCGGGGTGCCGGTGGTACCGGGCACGGGACACCTGGAGACCGTCCGCGCGGCGGTGGCCGCGGCGCTGCCGAAGCCCGGTGACGGGCACGTCGTCGAGCTGCGAGATGTCGCGTTCCTGGAGCCGTTCGGCGTCCCGGACGGTGCCACCGCGGAGTACCGCGTGGAGTTCGACGGCGACGACTTCACCGTGACCAGCCACGTCGCCGGCGCGAGCCGGACCCACGTGCGCGGTTCCGCCGGATGGGTCGCGGCCGAGACGACGTCCACTGTGGACATCGAAGCGGTGACCGCGCGGACCGAGCCGATCGACGACGGGCACGGTTTCGGCACCGGCCGCACCAGCATGGTGACCTTCGGCTCGCGCTGGGCGGCGCTGCGCGAACACCGCATCGGCGCACAGGAGGAGCTGGCCACGATCACGGCTCCCGACGCGGCGGCGGGCGACACCGGCGCGTGGGGGCTGCACCCGGCGCTGCTCGACGTCGCAACCGCGTTCGGCCGAGGCCGGGGGAGCGGCACCTATCTGCCGATGAGCTACGGCCGGATCGTCGTGCACGACGCGCTCCCGGCGAGTTTCCGCAGCCACCTGCGCTACCGCGACTCCGGCGGCGACCAGGTGGTGGCGGCCGACCTCTCGCTGTGCGACGAGACCGGCCGCGTGCTCGTCACGATCGAGGACTTCGTGCTGCGGCAGGTGGATCAGGAGGCCGTCGGCGGCGGCCTGACTTCGGCGGCGCCAGAGTCCGCAGTGTCCACCGTGTCCACTGTGGACAAGGCGTCGACCGGGATCCGGCCGGTGGACGGCGCCGAGGCGTTCGTCCGGGCGCTGGCCCCCGGCCTCGGCGGGCAGGTGGTGATCACCACCCTCCCGGTGCGGGAGCTGATCGAGCACCAGGTCGGTGTCGAGGAGCTTGACGAACCCGACGAAGCATCGGTGAAGGTGTCGGAGGACGACTACGTCGCCCCGCGCACCGACCTGGAGGCCGAGATCGCCCGCCAGTGGACCGAGCTGCTCGGCGTGGAGAAGATCGGCGTCCACGACGACTTCTTCGCCCTCGGCGGCAACTCGCTGGTCGCCATCCAGCTCATCGCCCAGGTGCGCAAGGCCACCGGCACGCGGCTGGCGATGAAGACGCTGTTCGAAGCGTCCACAGTGGCCACTCTGGTCGAGCGGATCGAGGAACTGCGCGCCGACAAGGCCGAGGCGCCGGCCGAATCCACTCGGACCACCATCCCCAAGCTCGAGCGCTGAAGCGGTGACGGGGTCGTGAGTGGCGTTTCGGGTTAGAACCCGAAACGCCACTCACGACCACCTGGACCCACGACGCCACTTTCGCTTGACCTCTCACTGAACAGGAAATCATGAGCGACACGAAGGAATGGACGTTCCCGGCCTCGTTCGGGCAGGAGCGGATCTGGCTGTCCGGCCAGCTCGACCCGGCGTCCCCGGTGTACAACCTGCACTGCCAGGCCCGGCTGGACCGCCCGCTGACCGCGGAGCAGTGGCGCGCCGCGCTCGGTGTCATCGTCGGGCGGCACGAGGCGCTGCGCACGTCGTTCCGGATGGACGGCGGCGCGCTCGTGCAGGTGGTGCACGCCGAGGTGCCGATCGAGCCCGAGGTGCACGACCTGCGGGACCTGCCCGCCGACGCCCGCGGTGTCCGGCTCGCCGAACTCGTCGGTGATGTTTCGCGCGAGGCCATCCCGCTCGACTCGCCGCCGCCGTGGCGGGCCCAGGTGTGCCGTACGGCCGACGACGAGTGGGTGCTCACGTTCGTCGTGCACCACACCGTGTTCGACGCCGCCTCGGTGCTGGTGCTGGGATCCGAGCTCGGCGAGGCGTGCGACGCCGTGTTCGAGGGCCGCGAGCCGAAGCTGCCCGAGCTGTCCATCCAGTACCCGGACTACTCGGCCTGGCAGCGCGGGCAGCTCGAAACCTCCAGCGAACAGCTGGACTACTGGCGGAGGCAGCTCGCCGGGCTGCCGCCGGTGCACGGCCTGCCCACCGACCGGCCGCGACCGGCGGAGCTGACGTTCGCCGGGGACCAGGTGTACTTCGACCTTCCGGACGGACTGATCGACCGGGTCGGCGAGCTGGGCCGGGAGCTCTCGGCGTCGCCGTTCATGGTGCTGCTGGCGGGGTACGCGGCACTCTTGTCGCGACTGTCCAGAGTGGACGACGTCGTCGTCGGCGTGCCGGTCGCCGGCCGCGACCTGCCCGAGCTGGCCGACCTGATCGGCATGTTCGTCAATCAGATGGCCGTGCGGGTGGACTGCTCTGGCGCGCCCGCGTTCACCGAGCTGGTCGGCCGGGTCCGGACCACGCTGCTGGAGGCGATCGACCACAGCCAGGTGCCGTTCCAGGCGGTCGCCGAGGCGGCCGTGGCCGAGCGCGATCCCGGTGTGCAGCCGGTGTATCAGCTCGGGTTCAACTTCCTGCCCGACTCGGGGCTGGAGCCGATCCGCTCGGCCACCGCGAAGGACGACATCGCGATCGACCTGACCTCCGTGGACGGCAGGCTCGTCTATCGCACCGACCTGTTCGACCGCGAGACCGCCGAAGCCGTGGCCGAGCGCTACGTGCGGCTGCTGACCGCGGCGGTCGCCGATCCGGCACAGTCGGTCGCGGATCTGCCGCTGCTGTCGGACGCCGAGCGTGAACTGGTCCTGAACAGCTGGAACCCAGTGTCCACTTCAGACACCGAGACGGTGCACGCCAGGTTCGAGGACCAGGCCCGGCGGACCCCGGACGCGCCCGCCGTCGATTTCGGCGGAGTTCGCCTGACGTACGCCGAGCTGAACGTGCGAGCCAACCGCGTCGCACACCGGCTGCGTGAGCTGGGCGCCGGTCCCGGCACCGCCGTCGGCGTATGCGTGCCGAACTCGGCGGACCTGCTGACCGGCGTGCTCGGGGTACTGAAGAGCGGCGCGGCCTACGTCCCGCTCGACCCGGACAACCCGGCCCCGCGACAAGCACTGATCCTCGCCGACGCGGGTGTCCCGTTCGCGCTGGTCACCGGAGAGTCCACTTTGGACACCAAGACGCTGGCCCTCGACGACCCGGGCGAGTGGTCCGCCGCGGCCACCGAGGACCCGGAACCGGCGGCCGGGCCGGGCGACGTCGCCTATGTGATCTACACGTCGGGTTCGACCGGGCGGCCCAAGGGCGTCGAGGTCGAGCACCGGGCGGTGGACACGTACCTGGCGTGGGCGCGTGAGGCATATCCCGGCCTGGCCGGACGGGCGTTGCTGCACACGTCGCCGTCGTTCGACCTCACCGTGACGACGCTGCTCGGCACGCTCACCGCCGGGGGTGCGGTGGTCGACGGCGGCCGCCCGACGTTCGTCAAGGCGACCCCGACGCACCTCGCCGTCCTCGCCGAGGAGCTGTTCCCGACGGGTGAACTGGTGCTCGGTGGCGAAGCGCTGACCGCCGAGACCGTCCAGCCGTGGCGGGACCGCCACCCCGGCACGCTCGTCGTCAACGAGTACGGCCCGACCGAGGCCACGGTCGGCTGCGTCGTGCACCGGATCGAACCCGGGGGCGCGCTGCCGTCCGGACCCGTCTCGATCGGCCGCCCGGTGCCCGGCACCCGGGTGTACGTCCTCGACGAGCGGCGGCAGCCGGTACCGCCGGGCGTCCCGGGAGAGCTGTACGTCGCCGGGCCGCAGCTCGCCCGCGGCTACCTCGGGCTACCGGAGCTGACCACCGAAAAGTTCTCCGAAGGTCCCTACGGCCGGATGTACGCCACCGGCGACCTCGCCCGCTGGCGCCGTGACGGCACGCTCGATTACCTCGGCCGCGTCGACGAGCAGGTGAAGCTGCGTGGCTACCGCATCGAGCCCGGCGAGGTCGAAGCGGCGCTGCGCGAGCTGCCGGAGGTGCGGGACGCGGCCGTGGCGGTCCGCGGCGACACGCTCGTCGGCTATGTCGTCGGCAGCACCGAGGGGGCGGCCGACGCCCTGCGGAAGACGTTGCCGGACTACCTGGTGCCGACCCGGTTCGTGACGCTCGAGGCGCTGCCGATGGCGGCCAGCGGCAAGCTCGACCGGGCCGCGCTGCCGGATCCCGAACCCGGCGAGGCGCCGGCGTACGTCGCACCACGGACCGCGGCCGAAGAACTCGTCGCCGAGGTGCTCGTCGAGCTGCTCGGCGTCGACGACCTCGGCGCGCACGACGACTTCTTCGCCCGCGGCGGCAACTCGCTGCTGGCGATCCGCGCGATGTCCCGGATCCGCAAGCAGGTCGAAGTCGACATCCCGGTGCGGGGGCTGTTCACCCTCACCACCGTCGCCGGGCTCGCCGCCGAGATCGAGCGGCGCCTCGCCGAAGACCTCGACCAGCTCAGCGACGAAGAGGTCCAGCGTCAGCTGGCCGAAGGCGAGATCTCATGACCGCGATCGACGAAACCAGTAGCGCGGCCGCGCGCCGAGCCCTGCTCGAACAGCGGCTGCGACGGCGCACGGAGCGGGCCGCGACCATCACGCCGCGCCCCGCCGATGCCGTCGTCCCGCTGTCCTATCAGCAGGAACGTGTCTGGTTCATGGAGCAGTTCGCGCCGGGCACCGGGTCGTACCACATCCCGGTGCCGATCCGGCTGACCGGCAGGCTTGACGTCGCCGCGCTCCAGTCCGCTTTGGACACTCTGCCGACGCGGCACGAGGCGCTGCGGATGCGGTTCCCGGCAGGGGACGACGGGCAGCCGACCGTCCACATCGAACCAGCGGTCACCGTCACCGTGTCCATTGTGGACGCTGGAACCGAGGAAGCGGCCCGTGCCGCCGTCGACGCCGCCGCGGCCGAGACGTTCGACCTGGCCACGGGCCCGCTGCTGCGCGCGACCCTGGCCAAGGTGTCCGACGAGGAGCACCTGCTCGTCCTGTGCACGCACCACATCGTGGGCGACGGCTGGTCGGTCGACCTGCTGCTGCGTGACCTCGCCGCGCAGTACCACGCCCTGAGCACCGGCGGCGCGGCCGAGCTGCCCGCGCTGAGCATCGGGTACGGCGACTTCGCGCACTGGCAGCGCCGCACGCTCACCGGTGGCGAACTCGACCGGCAACTGGAGCACTGGAAGGCACAGCTCACCGGGGTCGAGCCCTTGGAGCTGCCCACCGACCGGCCCCGGCCAGCCAAGCAGAGCTTCGACGGCGCGATCCATGAGTTCTTCGTCGAGCGCGACCTCGCCCGTGCCCTCGGCGAGCTGAGCCGCGGGCACGGAGTCACGCTCTTCATGACTCTGCTGGCCGCCTACCAGGTGCTGCTGGCGCGGTACTCGGGCCAGGAGGACTTCGCGATCGGCTCGTCGTCGGCCGGGCGCGGCCTGCCCGAGCTGGAGGGCGTGGCGGGCATGTTCATCAACATGCTGCCCCTGCGTGCCCAGCTCGCGGACGACCCGACGTTCGCCGAGCTGCTCGAACGCACCCGGCGGCACGTGCTGGACGCGTTCGACCACTCCGACGTCCCGTTCGAGCGGCTGGTGAACGCGCTCGGCGTGCCCCGCGACGTCAGCCGCTCGCCGGTGTTCCAGGCGATGTTCGTACTGCAGAACTACGAGATGGGCCGGATGGGCGCGGCCGGGGAGTCCGCTGTGGACTTTCGCTGGTTGCCGATGGACCTGCCCGCGACCCGGTTCGACTTCGAGTTCCACGCGATCGAGGTCGAACGCGGGCTGATCGGCAAGTTCGTGCACAACACCGCGCTGTTCACCGCGGACACGGTCGCCGGGATGGCCGGGCGGCTGGTCACGCTGTTGCGCTCGATCGTCGCCGACCCGGACCGGCGACTGTCCGAACTGGACATCCTCGACGGCGGGCAGCGCGAACTCGTCCTGGAGCGCTGGAACGCCACGACGGCCGACTTCCCGCAGACCACGCTGCACACGCTCGTCGAGGAGCAGGCCGCCCGGACGCCGGACGCGCCCGCGGTGACCTTCCGCGGCGCGTCGCTGACCTACCGCGAGCTGGACGAGCGGGCCAACCGGCTCGCACACCGGCTGCGTGGGCTCGGTGTCGGGCCGGGCGTGCTCACGGGTGTATTCGCGGAGCGGTCGTTCGAGCTGGTCGTCGCGCTCCTCGGCGTGCTGAAAGCCGGTGGCGCGTACGTCCCGCTCGACCCGGAGTATCCGGCCGAACGGCTGGCGTTCATGCTGCGGGACGCGGCCGCGCCCGTCGTGCTGACACAGGCGGCGTTGCGCGAAACGCTGCCGCCGGGTGATGCGACCGTCGTTGTCCTGGACGACCTTGCCGAAACGGCCGGGCAGCCGGACACCCCGCCCGAGCCGCTCGCCGGACCGGAAGACCCGGCGTACGTCATCTACACCTCGGGCTCCACGGGCCAGCCGAAGGGCGTGCCCAACGGTCACCGCGGCATCGTCAACCGGCTCGACTGGATGCAGCGCGCGTACCGCCTCGACGGCACCGATTCGGTGCTGCAGAAGACCCCGGCCGGTTTCGACGTGTCGGTCTGGGAGTTCTTCTGGCCGCTGATCACCGGCGCGCGGCTCGTGCTCGCCGAACCCGGCGGCCACAAGGACGCCGCGTACCTGCGTGAGCTGCTCGCGTCCGAAGGCATCACCACCGCGCACTTCGTGCCGTCGATGCTCACGCTTTTCCTTGCCGAGCAAGGCGTCGAGACCTGCACGGCGCTGCGGCGGGTCGTGTGCAGCGGCGAGGAACTGCCGCTCGACGCCGCCCGCGAGTTCGTCCGGCGGCTGCCGGACTGCGAGCTGCACAACCTCTACGGCCCGACCGAAGCCGCCATCGACGTCACCGCCTGGCACTGCACGCCCGCCGCGCTCGCCGAGGTCGCGTCGGTGCCGATCGGGGCGCCGATCCAGAACATCCGGATCTACGTTCTCGATCCCGCCGGGCGGCCATGCCCGGTCGGTGTACCCGGGGAACTGCACATCGCCGGTGTCGGCCTCGCCCTCGGGTACCACAACCGCCCGGAACTGACGGCCGAGCGGTTCGTGCCCGATCCGTTCCACAGTGGACGGATGTACCGCACCGGCGACCTGGCCCATTGGCGCCCGGACGGGACGATCGCGTTCCTCGGCCGGATCGACCACCAGGTCAAGCTGCGCGGCCTCCGCATCGAACTGGGGGAGATCGAGACGACCTTGCGCGCCCAGCCGGGTGTGCGCGACGCCGCCGTGATCGTCCGCGAGGACACGCCGGGGGACAAGCGGCTGGTCGGGTACGTCGTCGGCGACGCCGAGCCCGGCGAGTTGCGGACGGCGCTCAAGCAGAGCCTCCCGGACTACATGGTCCCGCCGTCGTTCGTCGCGCTCGACGAGCTGCCGCTCACCCCGAACGGCAAGCTCGACCGCAAGGCGCTGCCCGCTCCGGTCGCCTCCCGGGACGCGACCAAGGAACTGGTCGCGCCGTCGACCCCGGTCGAGATCCTGCTGGCCGAAATCTGGCGAGACGTGCTCAAGGTGGACGAACTGGGCGTCGACGACGACTTCTTCGACCTCGGCGGCCACTCGATGCTGGCCACCCAGGTGGTGGCGCGGATCGGCAAGGCGGGCGCCGGGCAGGTCGGCGTCATGGACCTGTTCCAGCACCGCACGATCCGCGAACTGGCGTCCTTCATGGACGGTGACGCCACCGACCGGCCGCGGCACCTGCTGTACGAGCTGACCAAACCGACGACGCAGCGGACGCTGACCTACGTCTGCTTCCCTTACGGCGGCGGCAGCGCGATCGTCTACCAGCCGCTGGCCGACGCGCTCCCGGAGGGCTACTCGCTCTACTCGGTCGCCATCCCCGGCCACGACGTCGGACTGTCCGAAGAGGCCCTGCCCTTCGACGACCTGGTCGAGCGGCTGGCCGACGAGATCCTCGACCGCGTCGACGGCCCCCTGGCGATCTACGGCCACTGCGGTGTCGGCAACGCACTCGCCGTCGCCGTCGCCCGGCTGCTCGAAGAGCGCGGCCGGGAGCTGGAAGTCGTCTACATCGGCGCGATCTTCCCGTTCGCCCGCATGAAGGGTCCGGTGGGCACGCTGCGTGCCAGGCTGGAGAAGCTGCGCAGCAACCGGTACTACTCGAACTGGCTCAAGGGCATGGGCGTCGACACCGACGACCTCGACCCGGCGCAGGCCGACCGGATCATCACGAACATGCGCGCCGACAGCCGTGCCGCCGAGGAGTACTTCAGCGGCCTGCTCGACGCCCGTGTGGCCAAGCTGCGCGCGCCGATCGTGTCGGTGGTCGGCTCAGAGGACCCGGTCACCGACTACTACGCCGAGCGGTACCGGGAATGGGAGTTCCTCACCGACACCACCGGGCTCGTGGTGCTCGACCAGGCCGGGCACTTCTTCCTGCGCTACCGGGCCGAAGAACTCGCGGAGATCGTCACGCGCGTGCACCCGGCGCTGGACGATCCCGGCGAACTCGACGTCCGGGTCCGCGGCGAAGACGCGGCCTGGGCGGTGCACGAGACCCACCGGGCAGAAGTGGACGAGAAACCCGCGGTGCGGCCGAGCATGGCCCGGTTCGTCACGATCACGATCGGGCAATTGGTGTCCTCGACCGGCTCGGCGCTGACGTCGTTCGCGGTGCCGATCTGGCTCTACACCCGCACGGGCTCGGTCGCCGACCTCGGCCTGCTGTGGGCGCTCGCGCTGCTGTTCGGCGTGCTCGTCCTGCCGGTGGCGGGCGCACTGGTCGACCGCGGCGACCGGCGGCGGATCATGATCGCGGCCAGCAGCGTCGCCGGCGGGATCCAGCTGATACTGGCGTTGCTGTTGATCACCGGGCACGTCCAGCTGTGGTTGTTCTACGTGCTGATCCCGCTCGGGTCGGTGGCGGCTTCGTTCCAGCGCATCGCCTATCAGTCGTCGGTGGCGCAGCTGGTGCCGAAGCAGTACCTCGGGCACGCGATGGGTCTCGCGCAGCTGTCCACCGGTTTCGCCCAGCTGCTGATGCCGGTGCTCGCGGCCGGGTTGCTGGCGACGATCCAGCTGTCCGGCATCCTCATCCTGGACATGGCGAGTTACGCGTTCGCGATCGTGGGCCTGCTGCTGGTGCGGTTCCCGGACATGATGGGCTGGCGTCCGCGCGAACCGCTGCTGACGGCGATCGCGGGCGGGCTGCGGTATTCGTGGAACCACCGCGGCTTCCGCACGATGCTGCTGTACTTCGCGCTGGCGAACGTCTTCCTCGCACCCGCGCTGGTGCTGCTCTCGCCGCTCGTGCTGTCGTTCGGTTCGGTCACCGACGTCGCGCAGGTGGCGCTCGCCGAGGCCGTCGGCGCGGTCGTGGGCGGGATCGGGATGGCGCTGTGGGGCGGCCCGCGGCACCGGCGGATGGTCGGCGTGCTCGTCGGCAACGTCGGGATCGCGCTCGGCTGCCTGGTGATGGGCCTCCGGCCGTCGCTGATCGTCGTCGCGGCGGGCGTGTTCCTCCTGGCCGCCGCGATGTCCGTGTCACAGGGCATCTACGCGACGCTGGTGCAGGTCAAGGTGCCGCAGCGGTTCCACGGCCGGGTGTTCGCGATCAACCAGACGATCACGTGGTCGACGCTGCCGATCGGGTTCGCCGTGCTGGCGCCGCTGGCCGTCGGCTGGTTCTCGCCGCTGCTCGCGCCCGGCGGCGCGCTGACCGGGTCGGTCGGCGCCGTGCTCGGCACCGGCGAGACCCGGGGCATCGGGCTCGCCTACGTCGTCTTCGCGCTGCTCCTGCTGCTGATCAACGTCGGCGGGTTCTCGATGCGGCGGCTGCGCCGCTTCGACACCGAGGTGCCCGATTCGCTGCCCGACGATCTGGTGGGGGCGCAGGAACGGGAGCGCAAGCTCGCGGGGAAGGAAGCCGCATGAGTACGGCAGTGCTGGTCAGGGAGGCCCGCGGGCACTGGGTCGGCGAAGTCGCGCCTGCCATGCGGGCGGCCGGGCACCGCGTGGTGCTGCTGGCCCCGCCGATGGACGCGGCCGAACGGGCGGCGCTGGACGGTGTGGTGGACGACGTCGTCGCACTCGAAGACATCCACGATCCGGAAGCCGTCTCGGCGAAGGTCCGGGAGATCGCAGGCGACGCGTTGGCCGGCATCTTCACCGGCTCGGACGGCGCCATCGCGAGCACCGCCCGCGCCGCGGAGCTGCTCGGGGTGGCACGCTGCCCGGCGTCGGTGTTCGCCTTGTGCGCGAACAAGTTCGCCGTCCGGGAGGCCCTCGCCGCGGCCGGGCTGCCCGGACCCGCCCACGCCCTGATCTCGTCGGCCGCCGAGGCCGCGTCGGTCGCTTCGGCGGTCGGGCTCCCGGCGATCGTCAAACCGGTCAACGGGGCGGGCAGTAATCTTGTCCGCACCGTGTCCACTGTGGACGAACTGGCGGCCGCGTACGAGCTGCTGGCCGCGCGACTGCCCGAGTCCGCGGATCCGCGCTACCACCGTCCATTGGGGACAGTGGACCCGTCGGCGACGTTCCTGGTCGAAGGGTTGCTGTCCGGCCCGGAGTACGCGGTGGACGTACTGATCCGCGACGGCGCGGCCGAGCCGGTCGAGATCCTCGACAAGCCGCTGATCGACGAGCGGAAGTTCGAGCTGGCGCTGTCGTGCCCGCCCGCCGGGCTCACCGCCGACCGGGCCGAGCTGGTCACCGCGGCGGCGGTCGCCGCCGTCCGCGCGCTGGGTCTCGACAACACCTGCGCTCACGTCGAGCTGATCGACGACGTCGACCGCGGCCCGACGATCGTCGAGGTCAACGCGGGCAGGCCCGCCGGGTCGATCATGCCGCTGCTGGCGAAACTGCGCACCGGCATCGACGTGTTCGCCGAGCTCGCGGCACTCGCGGTGGGCGCTCCGCCGCCGGTGCGGGAACCCGCGAAACTGCCGATCCCGCTGGGCATGCTGATCCTCTACGCGGCCGGTTCGGGCCGGTTGACCGGCATCGGCGGGCTCGACGAGATCGCCGAGCTGCCCGAGGTGATCGACGTCGTCACCACCGTCTCGCCGGGGGAGGTGCTCACCGACGAACAGGAGACCTACGCGGTCAACCTCGTCGTGGCCGGGTTCGCCGATCACGACGACCTCGCCGCCCTGCACGCGGAGGCGAGCAAGCTCGTCCGGCTCGAACTGGAGGTAGTGTGAGCACCGCGTTCGTGGTCTGCGAGACCACAGGACAGTGGATCGCCGACTTCGTGGCCGCCGTGCGCGCGACCGGGCTGGGGGCCGAGCTGGTCACCCAGCCCCTGGAACCGGCCGAGCAGGCACAACTGGCGGAACTGGTGGACGGCTTCGTTTTCGTCGACGACGTTCGTGACGCCGAAGCCGTCGCCGAGCGCATCCGGGCGCGGACCGCGCGTCCGGCCGGGGTGGTGACGGCCGCCGAGGGGATCATCGCGAGCGTCGCCCGCGCGGCCGAGCTGCTCGGCGTCGCGCGGTGCCCGGCGTCGGTGTTCACCGTGACGCACAACAAGTTCGCGGTTCGGCAGGTGCTGGCCGCGGCCGGATTGCCGGGGCCGCGCTGCGCGTTGATCTCGTCGGCTGCCGAGGCGGCGTCGGTGGCATCGGCGGTCGGGCTCCCGGCGATCATCAAGCCGGTGAACGGCGCCGCGAGCAATCTCGTGCGCATGGTGTCCACTATGGACGAACTGGCCGCGGCGTATCGGCTGCTGGCCGAGCGGTTGCCGCTGTCGGAGGACGCCCGGTACCACCGGCTCGTCGGTGGCGGGCCGTCGCCGATCGATCCGCTGCGGGTGTTCCTCGTGGAAGGCCTGCTGCGCGGCCCGGAGTACGCGGTCGACGTCCTGGTGCGTGACGGCGTCGCGGAACCGGTGGCCGTGGTGGAGAAGCCGCTGATCGACGAGCGCAAGTTCGAGCTGGGCATGGTCTGCCCGCCACTCGAACTGTCCGAAGAGGACACCGAACGGCTGTTCGCGGCGGCGACGGCCGCCGCGCTCGCGCTGGGCCTGGACAACACCTGCGCTCACCTGGAGCTGATCGACGACGCCGAGCTGGGCCCGACGATCGTCGAGGTGAACGCGGGCCGCCCGGCAGGCGGCGCCCAGCCGGTGCTGCTGAAGCTCGCGACCGGCATCGACGTCATCGCCGAAGCCGTGTCGCTGGCACTCGGCACACCACCGCCCGCGCGAGGTGCGGGCTTGCCAGTGCCGGTGGGCTACCTGATCTTCTACGCCGAGGGCACCGGGAGGCTGGTCCGCGTCGAGGGCACCGACGAGGTCGCCGACCTGCCCGAGGTCCTGGAGGTCGTCACGATCGTGCGCCCCGGCCAGCTGCTCACCGACGACCAGGAGATCTACGCGGTGAACGTGCTCGCCGCGGGATTCGCCGACACCGAAGACCTCGCCGCGCTGCACGCCGAGGCCGCCAAGCTGATCCGATTCGAACTGGAGGAGTCATGACCGCCGAACTCGCGGCGAACCTCGGTCACATCGAGGGCAACGAACACACGAAACTCACCGTGTACGCGGCCACGGGCCTGGACTGGGTGCGCGCGCATCGCGAAGCGCTGCAAGACCGGTTGCGCGAGCACGGCGCGATCCTGCTGCGCGGGATGCCCGCCGACCTGGCGGTGTTCAACCAGGTCACCGAGGAGATCGGTGGCTCGCTGCTGACGTACACGGAACGCTCGACGCCCCGGTCGGCGGTCTCGGGCAACATCTACACCTCGACCGAGTACCCGGCGGCCGAGTCGATCCCGATGCACAACGAGAACTCGTACTCGGCGCACTGGCCGGACCGCCTGTTCTTCCTGTGCGACACGGCGGCCGAAACCGGCGGCGCGACGCCGATCGCCGACAGCCGCGCGATGTACCGCCTGCTGCCGTCGGACCTGCGCGAGCGGTTCGCGGGCGGCGTCACCTACGCACGGGCGTTCCGTGAAGGCCTCGGGCTGACCTGGCAGGAGGCGTTCCAGACCGACGACCGCCAGGCGGTGGAGGACTACTGCGCCGGCAACGGGCAGACGTACGAGTGGACCGACGAGGGCCTGCGCACGCGGCACGTGCGTCCGTCCTTTGTCGAGGAACCGCACACCGGCGCGACGGTGTGGTTCAACCAGGCCAACCTGTTCCACGTCTCGAGCCTGGGGGAGGAGGTCAGCGAGGCGCTGCTGGAGCTGTACCCCGAAGAGGACCTGCCCCGCCACGCGTTCTTCGCCGACGGCTCGCCGATCCCGCAAGCGGACCTGGACACGATCAAGACGGCGTACGACGAGGTCAGCTACGCGTTCCCGTGGCAGCCGGGCGACATCATGGTGATCAACAACATGCTGATGGCGCACGGACGCGAGCCGTTCACGGGCAAGCGGCGGACCCTGGTCGCGATGACCTGACCCGGCTGTTCCGCGGACGCACCCCCGGACTGTCTGCAAGGGACGTTTCGGTCGGGGTCGTGAGTGGCGATTCGTGTTCTAACCCGAATCGCCACTCACGACCACCCCGTAGCGCGTGCGCCGGAAGCCGCGAGCCGGGAAAGCTCGCGAAGGCCTCCTTTCCTGCCCTGAGAACAGGAAAGGAGGCCTTCACGGACGCGCCACATTTGCCTCGCCTCTCAATAGCCGCCTTTGTCACTCCGTCGGTGTCCGTTGACCCCGAAGAAGGCGGCTCCGCCAACGACTACGACTACGTCGCCGACGACCCCACCAACAGTGTCGACCTCGACGGCCACGGGTTTTGGGGCTCGCTCTGGAATGAGGTCAAGGCGGTTGCCCGGGTGGTGACTCCCGGTCGCCGAATGGGTCTCCTGGGTGCACGGTCCGATCGGGACTGTTGCCGTGTGGACCGATCATGGCGACGGCAAGCGAACGTCCTGTCATGCCGATGTGGTACCGGATGTGGGCTGTTGGCACTGGTTGCGCGCCGAACGGGATAGTGGGATCGTGCCGAATCTCGGCTTCTGGCTGTTGGCGATGATTGGCCCGACTCGCCATGTCCCGTGTCTTCGTGTCCGGCTCAGAGCCGGACCGCGCGCGAGTTCACGCGCCCACGGAGATCCCCGACGGTCGACTGGGAAGGCACCTGAGTTAGGTGGCAACGTGTTCTGACAAACGCTCGGGCAGGATGTGGATGTGGATGAGAGACTGAAGAAGGCACTGGAAGGCATAGGGCGGAACCCGGCGGCTCCACTGGAGGTTCTGCTTCGCCTGGTGCCCGTGGCGGCTCATGAGATCGTGTCGCGGCGGGAGGACAAGTCGCCGGAGCTGGTCGAGAAGCTGCTCGCGACCGGCAACTCGCTCGGGTTGGACGACCCGGACGTACTGCTGAAGCACATCCAGCACTCGATCGACAGGCACATCCAGGTCTCAGCATCCGACCTCGCGATATACGCGGGGGACGATCTGTCCAGACTGGCCACGCATGCGGATCCGAAGATCCGCGCCGCTCTTGGCCGCGCCTGGGATTACGACATGCCGGAGGATATCCGCCGCGCGTTGCTCGCCGATCCGGATCCCGCGGTGCGCGAAAGCGTCGCAGGCTATCCGCACGGCGACGCACCCAAGGATCTCCATCAGAGGCTGCTGGCTGACGAGGCCACCAGAGCGAGCGTCGCATCGTACGCCACTTTGAGCAGGGAGATCGCCGAAGAACTCGTGGCCACCGACAACGAAGAGTTGCGCGCCGAAGTCGCCAAGAATCCGACCCTGCCCACCGACCTGCTGGATCGCCTGGCCGAGGACCCGAGCGGGTACGTGCAGGCGCACGTGATCCTCCGTCAGGACCTGCCCGAGGACCGGCGCCGCGAGCTGCACCGAGCCCTGTGCTCCGCCGCCACGGGGCCGTGGAGCGCGGAATCGTTCGCGCTGACCGTGCTGAACGCGAACGACGTGCCGTGGGTTCGCAAGCTGCCATTGGCAGAACGGCTGGCCTATCTGGACTCGCCGATTCACTGTTTCCGTGCGGCAGTCGCGGCGAGCCCCGATCTGCCGCCGGAGGTTGTGGCCGCCCTGCACGACGACAAGGACGTCGGGATCCGCCGATTGGTCGCGCGCCGCCCGGACACCCCCGGCGAAGTCCTCGAGCGACTGGTAGCCCAGCACGGCGAGCACCCGAAGCACCGGCCGCTGATCGTCGAACACTCGAACTTCCCGCCGGAGGCCTTCATCCGCTTCGCCTCGCATTCCGACCCGCGACGGCGGTCGATCGCACTGAAAGGTCCCGACCTGCCGCTCGAGATCCTGGCCGAACTGGCCACCGACCCCGACGGCCATGTCCGCGAGGGCGTGGCCGGCCACCTCAAGACCCCGCCGGAGATCCTGCGGGCCCTGATCGAGGACAGAGACCTGGGCGTCTGCGCGGCCGCGGGCGCCAACCCCAGCCTGCCGCGGCAAGTCATGCTGGACTTGCTGGGCAAGGCCGGGTTGTGAGCGACCGACCGATAACAATAGGAACATCTCACTCGTGGCCTTTCGACATCGCCTTCCACCGTGCAGCAGAAGACCACGAACGCGCGGTCATCACAGCGACAAGGCGCCTCTTCCGCTGCACCCGCGACGCCAAAAGTAGAAACCGCCGGATACACCGGATACAGCTGTCCTCTCCCGCCGAATAGCGGACGTGTCGCGCAAGCGGGCGGCGAGTTAGCCGGCTCCAGCCGCGTCGGCCTTCTCCGGGAGCATGTGGGGGCCACCCGAAGGCCAGAGCGTGGTTTCGATCGGGCTGCGCTGAGGCCGCAGACGTACATCTGGTTCCGGGTGGCTCTTTGAGGTCGTTTTCGCGAGTCAGGTGTCGACCGAACGCGCGTGGTGTGTGCCGGCGTGGAGGCTGCTCAGCAGTGCGAGGGCGTGGGCGCTGGGTGTGGCGGGTTCGGCGTGGTAGATGATCAGTTGTCGGCCGGGGGTGCTGGTCGGTATGACGAGCGATCTCGACGTTGTCGGCATGTGGGTCACCGCGGACGGGCGACGTGGTCACGACGCTCCTCGAGATGGCTGACGTGGTCGTCGCCGGCCGGGACCAGCCGGCGCGGCAACGACTTCGTCTCTTCCTCGCCCACTTCGCTTCACGGTTGGACGTCAGCGGCGAAGCGATGTGCGCTGCGGCGGAACGGCTGTCCATGACGCTGACAGACAGCGCAGAGTACCGGACGGACGCGCTACTGCTCGCGGTCAGCGCCCTGCCCCGCCGCGGCGACCTGCTGCCGGCTCTCCGCCGGCTCTCCGCCCTCGCCGATCGTCCCGCACAGGCTTGGCAAGTGGCGGAGCGGCTCGCGGCTTGGCTGGCCAGCCACGATCCGGGCCGCCCCGAGCTGTTCGGCGCTGCCCGAGCGCATACGGCAAACCCGATGGAGGCGTTGCTCGCAGCGAGTATCGCGAGCTGGTAACGGCGTTGCGCGACCACACCGACGCCGACGTCCGCGAACGTGCGTCGCACATCGTCTTTTCTCCTGAGTGATGAGTGAGGCGCGGAAGCAGTGAGCGAAGCGCGAGCCGGCCCTTCCAACCCGCATCCACTGACGTTCCCGCTCGCATCGCAGCGACAGAATGTCGTCTTCCCTAGGATCAGGCGATGAGCTTTCCGCACGCCGACCCGAAGCGATACGAAGGGTTGCGCTCCCACGTCGAACGCCATCTTGGCCCGGTGACTCACGGGCAGAGCTCGCAGCGGCCAGACGGGCGCAACCGGGGATTCGCCCTCGGCTTTCACACGCACCCGCGGCAGCGGATGGTCTCCGCGGTGACCACCGGGGTGCGGTTCCAGCAGGTCGACGCCTCGTTGCCTCAAGAGTTCGTCGTATCTGCCGTGCCCGAGCACGAGGACGAAGCCGGATATCTCGCGCACGTCATCGCCAGCGAAGCGATCGAGCGCCAACGCGGCTACGCCTACGGCGGCGGCTACGTCAACGCCGAACCCCTCATCCCTGGCACCGGCATCGCGTTCCTGCTCGCCGCCCCGCACCCGTTCGCCGACGAGGAGTTCGACCTCTACCACGACGATCGAAGCGAGCCCGCGCTGCGCTTCGTAACCCTGCTCCCGTGCACCCTCGGCGAGTTCGAGTTCGTGCGCGAACACGATGACGAACCCGCAGCGCTCTACGACGTCTGGGAGTCCCGCGAGACCGACATCCTCGACCTATACCGGGCATCGGCCGTTTGACACTGGTCAGACCCGCAAGGCGTGTCACTGTGCGTCAACGCACTCTCATGCCGATGTGCGTGTGTTTTCGATGTCATCGGGCCATCCCGAGGGTGAGATCGGGATGGGCGTCAGGAGCGGATCGCAGGTTCGGTTCACCGACGGCAACGCTCCCCACGTCAGCTGCTCAACCGCCGGCACCCCACTTCCGTCCCTCGGTACCAGCGCCAGCGCATCATGTAGGTAGGTCCGTTAGCGTCGTGGCGCGCATCGCGTTCGTCGAAACGCCAGTGCGCGAACATCGTTCGTGCACTGGCGGGCGGCGTGGTACGGCGAGCCTCCAGCAGCGATTCGAGCTCAGTGAGGCGCGCGGGTTTATGGTCCCCCGCATCCCACGCTTTCACGTAGAGACGCCAGGCTTCCTGTTCGAGGGCGAGACTCTCGTCGTCGATCGGCCAGACGGAGAACTCGTCGCCGTCCTCGAACAAGCTGTTCAGCCTGACGAAGTAGTGGGGAACGCCGGAGATGTCGGCGACACCGGTTTGCGGGCCGTTGTAGCGATCGTTTTCCACGTGGACGTGTTCGAAGCCGACGGAGATCAGCTGCTCCCGTGTGGTGTAGCCGCGGTCTTCCAACGGGACAATCGGGACGGGGTACTCAGTGAACCAGCCATCGGCACGGAAACCGAGCCTGCGGTACACCGGCTCGCTCTCGGTGGACGCTCGGATCGCCACGGTGTCGTATCCGGCGGCACGAGCACTGTCCACCGCGGCCAAGATCATGACGCCGCCGAATCCCCGGCGCTGGAAGGCGGCCAGAGTGGAGATGTTGTAGATACCGGCGACCTCGGCGTGCAGAAAGATCTCGCCTGTGCTCACCGGCTCGCCATGGTGGTAACCGATCAGATACTGCGCCGGGCAGTCCTCGGCGAGGGCGGACGGGGCCACACGATCGTAGAACTCCACAACGGTGGCGACTGGTGGATTCCAGTCGGAGGCCAGGATTCCGGCGTAGTCGGCGAGTTCCTCGGGGGTGCGGACGCGGCGGATTTCCAAATCCGGGTGCGGGTCTGCGGCGGGGATGTCCGCGGTGTGGGCCCACATCGAGGCTTTTCTCTTCCCTGCCCTCAGTTGGACGGAGTCGAACGGCAGGTCCGCGGAATTCGGACCGGCCCACCAGGAGAAGGCGCGGCCGGTCAAACGCAGCGTGAACGCTGTGAGGGAGAGACGGTTCTTCACCTCATCCGGCGCGAAACGAGCGTTCGCGACGATGTTGAAGGTGCCGGCATCGCCTTCGATACCACTGTCGGCGATCACCAGATCGCCGGTTTCCGTAACAGTCATCCCGTCGGTACGGCGATGTAGATGACAGGCATGTTCGGCGACGTTCGCCTCGATGCGCTCCGTGAGCCCGGCATACATGGGCTCACCGTACGGTCGTGATCGGCCCCTGACCACACAATTCGTCAGTGGCAGTGTCGTTTCCAGACTCCTGCTTCGTGCACCAGATCGGAACAACGACGATGAGGGGCAAGCGAGCCGACGGCCACGCTGTCGAAGATTGCGGTCGGCACGCACCCGGCACTCCGTAGTGTCGCGCCGCGCTGTCGAACCTTCGTACGTCCGCTCATGCCGCTGGTCGCGCTCTGCCAGGCCGAGGGTCGCGTCCTGTCGTGCCGATGAGCGTGCTCTGGCCAGGCGGCGCGGTAGCATCTGGTGTGTCTCCGGTATTCGATGTCTATGTGTGGGTGGAGCCCGGCGACCGGGACGGCTCGTTGTCGCGCTTCATCGATCGCTACGTCGACGTCGAGCGGCCGGGTGACCCGAGATTCCCGGCGTTCGTTCGGACTTTTGTCTCGTATGACCCCGCTCATGGTGACGCTGACGCGCTGGCGGAGCTACGTCGGGATGACGCAGCCGAACGTGCCTTCTCTCTGTACCTACGAGCAATCGGGTATTACGGTGCCATCGTCACCGTTACGGAAGAAGGGGCCTTCGTACTCGGGCTCAGTCTCGATGGTCCCTTGAACGCGTCCGAGACGACGCGGGAGGCAGCTGATCTGATGGCCGCCCTCATGGCGGAGTTCGCTGCAACCGGCGGGATAGCCGGAGTCGAACTCGCGCCACCACAATCCGCATCCGAGTGGAGAGACGCATACGTCCTCCTGCGTACGGTGCGGGCTGGAAAGCTCGACCCGGTCTCGTACGATGCGATCATCGATGGCGCTGCCCCCATCGGGGCATCCGAGGAGTGATCACGATGTCCTGGCCGAAGAAGGACACTCGTCGAGTCTCGCTTCGCGACGGCCAGTCGTTCCTCTGGCACCTCGATGCCGACTGGGAAAGAACAACGCGCGTGATCCGCGTCAAGGAGGACGGCACCGACGGCCAGGTTCTGGTTCTCGACCCCTACCATCATGCTTTCCTGCCTACGCAGACGCAGGTCCGCCGCGCCATTCGTGACGCCTTTCGCGCCGGCTGGCGGCCCGCCACGCGATGTCCGCCACTCGAGATGGTCTTCGACGGCGAGCGCTTCGTTCCCGGGTGTCGCCACCCCGAGGGCTGAGCGGCCGGCCAGCCGTAATCGGCTTCACCGGGCGGCCCCTGATATCTTGCGGGCCATGTCGGAGTCCAACGCCACTGACCACGGCCGACAGGCCGATCCGCCGCGCCGTAGCGCCGGGCGCGTCATCCGCGGAATCATCCTGATCCTTGGCGCGGCAGCTCTGTTCGTCACAGGGATCGATGCGATCGCCGATCCAGATTCTGTCATCGCCGGTTCCTCGAACTCGGCGCGCAGCCCGGACACGGACACCGAGGCGAAGATCGGCGGCCTGCTGCTCTGCTTCTTCGGGATCACGGTGCTGGGCTTCGGGATCGGGCTGATCGTTTCGAAGGGGCCCCTTTTCGCGAAGAAGGCCGAGTGATCTTCGGATACCCGGCACAGTCCTACGATGCCTTCGTCGCGCCCGACACGAGACGCTCGTGGACCTCGAAGGCCTCCGGCACATCCATCTCGGTGTACGCGGCGTGCGCGGTCTGCCAGTGTTTCCGCGCGGTGACCGGATCACCGGCGGCGAACAGTGCGTCGCCGAGTCCACTTTGGGCTCTGGCCAGTTCGTAGCGGCTGTCCGCCGCGGTCGCCGACTCGATCGACTCCCGCAGGCAACGCACGGCGTCGGCCGCCCGCCCGGTGGCGAGCAGGGTCGCCGCCATGTCATTGCTCGCGGCCAGGAGTCCTTCCCTGCTGCCGATCTCCTTGGCCAGATCGATGGCCTGCCGGTGATGCGCCAACGCCTCGTCGAACCGTCCTGCCGCGACGAGCAGGACACCGAGATGGTTGAGCACCTTGCCCTCGTCGGCCCGGTTGTGGGTCTGCCTCGCCACGGCGAGCGCCTGTTCGTACCAGGCCCCTGCGTCGGTGTCCTTTCCCATCCGCCAGAACGTGGTGCCGAGACCGTCGAGCGTCCGGCATTCGCAGAGGTGGTCACCGCTCGCCCTGGTCACGTCGAGGGCCTGGGACAAAGCTTCGACGGCGGCGGGATAATTCCCCAGCCGCATCTCGGCGAGGCCGATATTGCACAACTGCCGTGCCCGGAACGACTCGTTGTTCCTCGCGACGGCGAACTCCATGGCCTGCCGGAAACAAGGCAACGCGGCGCGATAGTCACCGAGGCTGGTCAGCAACAGGCCTACGTTCCCCGACAGGTTGACGACGTAATCGGATTCACCGGCGGCGGAGAACTCTCTGATCGCATCCTCCAGGACGACGAGTGCCTCGGCGGTGTTCCCCCGCTGCCAATGGGTCATGGCCAGCCCGTTCAGAACGTGCCCTCGGGTGACACCGGACGCGACCCGGGCGGCGTTGCCGAACAAGGCGAGTGCGTCACTCACGTGAACACGGGCCTCGAAGTAGCTCGTCATCACGCACGCGAGCCGAGTCACGTGCTCGTCACGCCCTTCGCTCAGCGCCCAGCCGGATGCGACGACGAGGTTGACCCGCTCGGCGTCCAGCCATGCCATCGCCTCGTCCGCCCCGTCGAACCCGAGAGCCCGCGCCGCGGGGGTAGGCAGGTCCTCCCACCGTTCAGCCTCATGGGGGAAGCAGGTGACGAGCGCGGCACGGGCGGTGGCCAGCTGGAAGTCGAGCAGCCGGACCGCCGCGGCCCGGCGCACCCGGGCTTGGACGTTCTCCCGGACGCGTTTCTCGGCGAACACCCGGACCAGGTCGTGCAGTTCGAACCGGGACGCGCGGGACGTGATCATATTGGCCGCCACCAGATCGTCGAGTTGTCGACGCACGACGTCGATCTCGACGCCCGCCAACGCCGCGGCCGCGTGGTCGTCGACATCTCGACCTGGATAGGCGGCGAGCAAGCCGAGCACTACCCGGTCCGGTTCGGCCAGCTCGTCGTACGACGTGCGCAACGCGACTTCGACCCCGTCGTCCAGCCGCAGCATGGTCCGCAGATCGGCGAGGCGGTCCCGGTGGTCGGCCATCGTCCACTCGTCCGAGGCGGCCAACCGGCGGGTCACCAGTGCGAGGGCCAGCGGTAACCGGCCGACCAGTTCGATGATGTCGGCCGCTTCGCCCTGCTCCGCGTCGACGCGTTCGTCGCCGATCCCGTCGCGGAGCAACTCGACCGACTCTTCCGGCGTGAACACGTCGAGCGCCACATGCCGCGCCTCCTCCAGCCCGACGAGGCGGCGCCTGCTGGTGACCAGCACCAGGCAGGTCGGAACGGCGGGCAGCAACGGCAGTACCTGGTCGACGGACGCCGCGTTGTCCAGCAGGATCAGCGCGCGCCGTCCGTCCAGCAGCCGGCGGAACAGCGCGCTCCGGTCGGCGAGGGTGAGGCAGCCGATCTCGCTACCGGACGCCCCGAGCCGCCGCAGAAAACCTTCGAGCACCGCGGCCGGGTCCGCGGCGGGCCGATCCGCGTCGAAGCCGCGGAGATTCACCACCAGCCGCACGTCGGCGAACCGGCCCCGCTCGGCCAGCAGCCGCGCGACCTCGCTCGCGAACCGGGTCTTGCCGACCCCGGCCATTCCGGAGATCGCCCACACACCGGCGTCGTCCGGCTCGACTTCCAGCACCTGGCGCAGGTGCGCCTGCCTGCCGACGAACCCGCCGACCCCGGCGGGCAGGTGATCGGCCACGCTGATCACGGCCGCCTCGGTGGCGTGTCCGGTGATCACCCGGTGCGCCTGCCGCCATTCCGCCGCGACGTCCATGCCGAGCAGCACGGCCGCGATGTCGACGACCAGTTCGACGTCCAGTCGCTTGCGTCCCGGCAGCAGGCAGCGGTACACGGTGTTGTAGGCGGGCAGGTCGACCGTCCCCCGAGCCGTGCGCAAGCGCCGCACCCGCCGGTGCAGTTCCCGGTGGGTCAACCCCGCCCAGGCCAACGCCTGCCGCAGCCGCTGGGAGAGCTCGTCATACGACCGAGCTCCGACCGGGCTCGGCGGCTGTTCCTCCGTCACGGGAACCCCCTGGACACGTCGAACCGATCCGCCCGGCGGTGACTCCCGGACCGAATGCTGACCGACCTTAGACGAGATCCGGCGACTGGTGGGCCGAAGGGGCTCTAGCCCTGCCGAGGTACATGAAGGGGGCCTTCATGTACCTCGGTGGGGGATCAACCGCGGCGAAGTCACGTGATCGAACGGACGACACGCGTGATCCGGCGGACGACACGCGTGACTGGATGGACGACACGACCGTGGCCGGCGATTTCTCCTGTCCGGACCTTTTCGATCGGCCGAACGGACTACTCTTTTCGATCATGGATCCCGACCGGACGCCGGAGCCGATGGGCGCCGGGTCGTTCGACGAACTGGCGGCCCGGCTGAACACGCTGCGCGGCTGGAGCGGCGTGTCCTACCGGGAGCTGCACCGGCGGGTCGTGCGGGGGCGGCGGACGGCGGGGAACCCCGATCTGCCGGTGTTCAACACGGTCTACCGCTGCCTGCAGCCGGGCAGACGGCGAATGGACGCGGATCTTGTCGCGGACATCGTGCGTGCGCTCACCGCCGACGAAGCGGTGGTGGTGCGGTGGCGGCAGGTGTGCCAGGTGATCGCCGGGCTCACCGCCGACTCGTCGTGGGTGACCGTGGCGGGTGAGCTGCCCGCCGACAGCACGGAGTTCGTCGGCAGGCACGCCGAGCTGGCCGCGATCACCGAGGACGGCGAGCGGTGGTCGCCGGTGGTGGTGATCGACGGTATGGCCGGTGTCGGCAAGACCAGTCTCGCCGTCCGTGCCGCGCACCGGCTGGCGCACCGGGACGGCGCCGCGGTCCGGTTGTGGGCGGACCTGCGTGGCTACGACGCCGACCGCGCGCCCGCCGACCCACTCGCGGTGCTGGACGAGTTCCTCCGGCGGCTCGGGGTGCCGGGCGGGGAGATCCACCGCCTCGGTCCCGCGGGCAGGCTGACGACGTACCGGCAGCTGCTCGCGGACCGGCGTCCGGTCGTGGTGCTGGACAACGCGGCGGACGCCGACCAGGTGCGCCCGCTGCTGCCGGACTCGCCGGGCGGCGTCGTGCTGATCACCAGCAGACGGCGCCTGACCGGCTTGGCCGGTGCGCGGATCGTGCACCTGGAGGCGTTTCAGGGGACCGAGTCACTCGATGTGCTGCGCAGGCTGGTCGGCGCGGCCGAGATCGCCGAGGACACCGAGGCCGCTACGAGGATCGCCGAGCTGGTCGGTCATCTGCCGCTCGCGTTGACGGTGGTGGCCGGCCGCATCCGGAACCGGCGCGACTGGACGTTGCGCGACCACGCCGCCCGGCTCGCGGAACGCCGGGGCAGCCTGCGGGTCGAGGACGAGCTGGAGAACGCCATCAGCCTCTCCTATGCGGACCTGCCTGCCGAGGCCGCGCTGCTGCTGCGCCTCCTCGCGATCCATCCCGGCCGCGACGTCGACACGCGCGCGGCGGCCGCGCTCGCCGGGGTGGACCTGCGCACGGCGGAGGCACTTCTGGGTGAACTGGTCGCCGGGAGCCTGGTGCAGCGGTCCGTCCGGGATCGATTCGGCCTGCACGACGTGGTCCGCCTCTACGCGGCGGGGCTGGCGCGGGACGTGGACGCCGCCTCCGCGCGGCAGACCGCACTCGGCCGGTTGTTCGACTACTACCGGCACACCGCCTCCCGCGCCATGGACCGCTATGCCCCGCACGAACGCGACCGCCGGCCCGAAGTGTCCACTTCGGACGTTCCGCCGCCGGACTTCGGCGACGTCGCGGCGGCGACGGAGTGGCTCGATGCCGAGCGGCACAACCTGGTAGGCATCACCGCGCTGGCCGAAGAGCAGGGCAGACGCGAGGACGCGGCCACGATGTCGCCGATCCTGAACCGGTATCTGTACAACGCGCTGCACTTCGCCGACGCGGAGATCGTGCACGGCATCGCGGTCCTCGCCGCCGACCCGCTGGTCCAGGCGAGTGCGCGGATGAGCCTCGGTGCGGTCTATCTGCGTTCCAACCGCTATCAGGAGAGCATCGACCAGTTCAAGCAGGCGCTCACGCGGTACGACGCCGGTGGTGACCGGGCGAGCTGGGCGCGGGCACTGAACAACCTCGGCAACGCGTTCGACCGGCTCAGCGACTTCGCGGCGGCCGAGGACTGTTACCGGCAGGCGTTGCTCGTGCACCGGGCGACCGGCAACCGCACCAGCGAGAGCCGCGCGCTGGGCAACCTCGGGAACAGCGCGATGCGCGTCGGCGACTGGGACAAGGCGGCGACGTATCTGGACGAGGCACTGGCGATCATGCTGGAGGTCGGGGACCGGGTCGGGGAATGCCTGACCTACGGCAACCTCGGCACGGTGCACGAGCAGCAGGGGCACTTCGCCGAGGCACTCGACCACTTCCGGCGGGCGCTCGTCACCGCACGCGAGTTCGGTTACCCGTTCCCGGAGACCGAGGCGTTGCTCCACATCGGAGTGCTGCTCGCGCGGCTGGGTGAGCACGACGACGCTCTGGCGCACCTGACCGAGGCACTGGACCTCGCGCGCCGGAACAGCTTGGGCGAGTTCGAGATCAAAGCGCTCAACGGCATCGGGGTCGCACTCGGCGACCGGGGTGACGCCGACGGCTCGATCGCCAGGCACCGGGACGCGCTTGTGGTGGCCGAAAAACTGGGCGACCGCTACGAACAAGCGCGGGCGCACAAGGGGATCGAACGCGGCGCGGCCGTCACCGGCGACACCGGAACGGCCGACGATCACGGCCGGAAGGCGCGGGCCCTGCTCACCGAGATCGGCCTGCGCTAGGCCGCCGCACCACGGATCCGGGGCGCCATCGAGGGGGAGTGGCGGTGTCCCGGATCCGTGGTGTTCGCCGGTCAGGCCGGCGCGAGCCGGCTCACTTCCAGCTGTACGCGGCGCCGCCGAAGCCCGGCTGGATCTTCGCCCGCACCCTGGGGGTCGAAGCGAGGCCGAGGTAGCCGCCGCCCTTCTTAGGCGGGCCCGACCAGCGCACGACAACGGTGCCGCCGGTTCCGCAGCCTGCCGTCTTCCAGGTCTTGACGCTCTTGTTCTTCTTGGTGCTCCAGTAGTGGCCCTCCGCCTGAACACAGATCCTGCTGTTGCTGCCAGGCGGGAGCTTCCACGTGTAGCGGCGGTGCTGCGGGTTCTTCTTCGAAGCCGGGCTGATGTAGCCGCAGCCCGCCTTGTCCACCTTCCAGCCGCCGTAGCCGGCCAAACCGCCCCGCCATCCGCCGCAGTCGGCGGAAGCGTCGATGCCCTCCGTGGTCACGTCGGTCAGTGCGACCTCGGTCGTGGTGGAGTCCGCCTCTTCCTCGGCCATCGCCGGCGCGCTCTGCACGGCGAGTGCCATTCCCGCGACCAGCAGGCCGGTCGTGACCCGTGTCGTCCATTTCTTCACTGGTGATCTCTTCTCGTCGTTCGGCTCGAACGCCGCGGCGAATCGCGCCGGGCCTTCTTTCGAGTTCGATAGGGCAGCCGGCCTTCTGGGTTACTTCCGCGCCAGAAGAGCACGACCTTGCCCCGCGTGAGTGATTTTCCGTCAGCCAATCAACTGGCCACGGCAAACATTATCGGCAAGGCGCGGAGCCGCCTAGTGATCTTGTGCGGTGATCTTGATCGAGGTTGTTCGAAAACGCCGGACCGGGGCATCAGCCGAGATCGACGAGCGATCCGAAGCCCAAGTGACGGGCTTGCGAGGCGATAGCGCCGTAGAGCGCCACGTCCAGCACGCCCATGCCGAACGGGTTGAGCACGACGTGCGGCCGGGTGGTGCCACGGCTGGGGTACCGGCCGGTGAGCAGCCCGCCCAAGGTGGCGTCGATGGGTTTCGCCGTGCCGTCCGACGGGCGGGTGACCAGTCCGTCGCGCATCAGGCGGCCGAGGGGGCGGCGGGGGTTGTCCGCCACCAGGTCGAGGTCGTCCACGTACAGCGCCGCGGCGTCGAGGAACGTCTCGTCCGCGAGATCGCCCAGTGACACGTTGACCAGCAGCGCGCCGGGGCGCGCCCAGTCGGGGGTCACGTAACCCTCGTCGGCGGTGGTGGTGAAGACCGCGATCTCGCCGGCGGCGACCGCGTCGCGGGCCTTGTCGTACACGGTCACTTCGAGGCCGTCGCGGGAGAGCAGGTCCGCGAGGCGGTGTGCGACGGCCGGATCGCGGTCGTGCAGCGACACGGCGCGCAGGGAAGGCAACCTGCGGGTCAACAGCGCCGCGTGCATCCGCCCCTGCGCTCCGCACCCCACGATCGCGAGCGAACCGGCGTCGGCGAAACCCGTGACGTCGACACCGACCGCGCTCACCGCCGCCGTGCGCACGGCGCTCAGCAGGCCCGCTTCCATGATCGACGTGACCCGGGCGGTCTCGGCGTCGAAGCACAGGCCCAGCCCGCCCGCGCGCTCCAGGCCCGCCGCCGGATTGGACACGCTGGCGTTGATGATCTTCATCCCGTGGTGCGGCCCCACCGCGCCGGGCATGCCGATCGACCGGGTGTACGCGCCCTGCGAGTTCTCCCACCGCAGGTACGCCTCCGCGGGAAGCAGGCTCTCACCGCGGTCGTGGTCGGCCAGCGTCCGCCGCACGATCTCGACCGGGTCGATGGTCGCGAGGCATCGCCGGACGTCCGCGCGCGACAGCACGGTCACCCGGCCCGCGCCCGCCAGTCCCGTGTCCGCCTGGTCGTACCACTGCTCGCTCATGCCGATTCCTTGCCGCGGCACCATTCCAGTGCCGCCATCGCGCTGTACATCTTGTTCTCCGCCTGGGCGAACGCGATGCTGTCCCGGCCGTCCAGCACTTCCGCGGTGACCTCCTCGCCGCGGTGCGCGGGCAGGTCGTGCATGAACACCGCGTCCGGGCTGCCCCGCCACAACGCCCGGGTCACCTGGAACGGCGCGAAAACCTCGCGCCAGTCAGGGTCCGGTTTGGTCGTCCCCGTCGTCTCCCACCGCGTGGTGTACACGACGTCGGACACGGGCAGGTCGTCCATGTCGTGACGCTCCACAATGGACGACCGGTGGCGCGCGGCGTGTGACCGCGCACGCGCCAGCACTTCGGGATCGAGGCCGTAGCCGGGCGGGGTGCGCAGCTGCAGTTCGGTGCCGGGGAACCGGGTGAGCGCCAACGCGAGCGCGGCCGCGGAGTTGTTGCCCTCGCCGAGGTACAGCACCCGCAGCCCGTCGACGCGCCCGAACCGGCGGGCCATCGTGGTGAGATCCGCGAGCGCCTGGGTGGGGTGTTCGTCCGCGGTCATGGCGTTGACCACCGACATCCGCTTCTGGTCGGCCATGGCCCGCAGTTCCGCCGGATCGCCCGCGGTGCGCACCACGAGCGCGTCGAGCATGGTGGACAGCACCCGGCCCGTGTCCGCGATGGTCTCCCCGGTGTTGATCTGCAGATCGCCCGGCCCGTAGGAGACGATGCGCGCGCCGAGCCGCAGCGCGCCCGACGAGAACGCCGTGCGGGTGCGCGTGGAGGTCTTGCTGAAGTAGATGCCGACGACTTCACCGGACAGCGGCGCGCCCGCTTGCCGCGGGTCGCCGGCCAGGGTCGTCGCCCGCGCGACGATGGAACGCAGTTCCTCGTCGGTGAGATCGTCGAGGGAAATGAGGTGGCGCAAGGTTTCTCCTTACCGGGCGGCGGTCAACGGCCGGGTCGTGACCTCGGGAACTTCGCCGAAGTGCTCGAGCACCCAGGAATCCGAGTAGATGGTGTCGAGGTAGCGGTTGCCGTCGTCGGGGAAGACGAGCACACACCGCGAACCGGCCGGGATGCGGTGGCGCAGCTTGCCGAGCGCGGCCACGGTCGCGCCGGACGACCCGCCGGCCAGGATCGCTTCACGCGCCACCAGCAGACGGCAGGCACGTACGCATTCCAGGTCGGTCACGTGGACGATTTCGCTGATCGCACCGGCGGCCTCGACCGAGCCGACCAGGGGCGGCCGCCACCCGGCACCGTGCCCAGGGATCAGCCGATCCTCGGTCGGGGTGTGGAAGATGGCGCTGCCCGCCGCGTCGACCGCGACCAGTTTCGTGGCCAGGCCGTGGTCGCGGATGTGGTCGGCGCAGCCGCGCAGCGTGCCGCCGGTGCCGACCGAGCAGAACAGGTAGTCGACTCGCCCGTCCAGCGCGGTGACGATCTCGGCCATCGTCTGCTCGTGCGCTGCCGCGTTGAGCGGGTTCTCGTATTGGTTGGGCCAGAACGCGTCCGGCAGCTCCGCCACCAGTTCCCGCACCCGCGCGATCCGCGCACCGAGCAGGTCGCCGCCCGGCGCGGACACGACTTCCACCGCCGCGCCGTAGGCCCGCAACAGCGCGACGGACTGCGTGGTCGTACGGGTGTCGACCACGCAGATCAGCTCGAGCCCGAAGTAGGCGCACAGCTGGGCGAGGCCGACACCGAGGTTGCCGGAGGTCGACTCCACCACCACCGACCGGCCGGGTACCAGCTCCCCGGCCTGGATCTTGCCGCGCAGCATGTGCAGCGCGGTGCGGTCCTTGACACTGCCGCCCGGATTGAACTTCTCCATCTTCGCGAACACCTGGACGTCCGCGATCGGCACGACCCGCTCCAGCGCGACCAGCGGGGTGTCGCCGATCGTCGCGAGCACTCCGCTCAAGTCACCCGTGCTCAACGGACACCCGCTCTCCCCGGGCCACCGGAGCCGGTGCCGCGACATTGCCGCCGGACACGATCGCCACGGTCGTGCCCTGCCACTGCCCGGTCAGGTGGGCGGCGGTCGCCACCGCACCGCTCGGCTCGGCGAGCACACCGAACCGGCCGGACAGGTACTCCTGCGCGGCGACGATGGTGTCCTCGTCGACGGTGACGATGTCGTCCACGAGCACCCTGATGTGGCGCCACGCGAGCTCGCCGAGCACCGGTGCGCGCAGCCCGTCCGCGATCGTGCGGTAGGTCCGCTCCACCGGCCACCGCACCAGTTTCCGCAGCCGCAGCGACTCCGCCGCGTCCCCGGCCAGCGCCGGCTCGACGCCGACGACCCGGGTGCCGGGGGAGACCGCCTTCACCGCCGCGGCGACCCCGGCGAGCAGGCCGCCGTTGCACACCGGCACCAGGACGGTGCGCACCTCGGGCAGATCCGCCACGATCTCGGCGCCGACCGTGCCGTGCCCGGCGATCACGTCGAAGTCGGCGGAACCGACGACGGTGGCGCCGGTCCGCGCCGCCAGCTCGGCCGTGGCCCGCTCGCGCAGCGCGGGCGGCACGATCACGACATGCGCGCCGAGCGCGCGGACCGCGTCCACCTTCAACGCGGGCGCGGTGGCGGGCAGGACGACCGTGGCCCGCAGCCCGTGCCGTGCCGCCGCGTAGGCCACGGCCCGCCCGTGGTTGCCGGACGACTGGGCGAGGACGTGGCTCGTGGTGAGCCGGGCGACCGCGTTGAGCGCGCCGCGTACCTTGAACGAACCGGTCCGCTGCAGGTGCTCCGGCTTGAGCCACAGGTCGCCGAACGGGCCGAGCAAGGGCGTGCGGTGCACGGAGTGCCGGATCCGCTTGGCGGCGGAGTGCAGGTCTGCGGGGGTGACGAGGGAGGACATCGGCGTCACCGCGCCAGGTTCCGGTCGGCGACCGCCTGCAGGCGGCCGAGGTCGGCGTCGATCTCCGCCGGTGGCGCCGCGTCCGGCAGCAGGTCCTCGATGTCGCGCAGCGGCCGGTATCGCAGGCCGAGCACACCCCACACCACCAGCACGGCACCGGAGACCACCATCAGCGTGGCGAAGCCGCCGAGCCGGTCGGCGAGCGGTCCCGCGGTCAGGAATCCGAGGGGTTGCATGGCCGTCGCCAGCATGACGTTGATCGCCAGCACCCGGCCCTGCAGCTGCTGGCCGACCTTCGTCTGGATGATCGACAGCCAATGCGCGTTGCCGATGCTCATGCACGCCAGCCGCACGAACAGGCCTGCCGCGACCACGAACACCGACGGCCACGCCCCCATCAGCGCCACTCCGAGCCCGGAGCCGATGACGAACGCGATCATGCCGGTGGCACGGCGTGTGGTGCCGCCCCAGGTGACCACGACGAGTGCGCCGACCGCGGCGCCGATCCCGCCGACGGCACTGACCACGCCCAGTTCACCCGTCGAGCCGATCGACAGGACCAGCGGGGTGAGCCCCACCCACATCACGGCGGTGAAGTAGTTGACCACCGCGAAGTAGCCGATCATCACCAGCAGCGGTTTGCGGCGCAGCACGAACTTCCACCCACCGGTGACCGCCTTCGCGAACGGTTCGGCCCGGGTGAAGAACATCCGGTTCGGGAACCGCACCAGCACCAGGGTGAGCACCCCGATCGCGAACGTGGCGACGTCGACCACGACGACCGCGGTCAGCCCGGACAGTCCCATGAGGACACCGCCGAGGACGGGCCCGAGCACGGTGCCGAGACCGGCGCCCATGTCGGCGAGCGCGTTGGCCTGCGGCAGGTACGGCTTCGGCACCAGCTGGGCGATCGCCGCCAGGTAGGCGGGCCGGTGGAACGCCGACGCCACCGACATGACCCCGACGATCGCGCACACCGCCACGAGATCCAGCCGTCCCAAGGCGAACAGCACGGCGAGCACGGCCATCGCCGCGCCGCTCGTCAGGTCGCAGCACAGCATGATCCGCCTGCGGTCGACCCGGTCGGCGAGCGCGCCGCCGATCGGTGTCAGCAGCATGCTCGGCACGCGGGCGAGCAACATGACCAAGGCGAGGTCGACGACGCGGCCGCTGAGCTGGTAGGCCCAGACGCCGAGGGCGAACGCGCTCAGTTCGTTGCCGATCATCGACACGGCCTGGCCACCCGCCACGGTGTAGAACGCACGCAGCCCGCGCCGGGCCGCGGTCGCGGCGACCGGGACGTCGTGGACTTCGGGCGGCAGGTCTCCGGCGGCCCACCGGGACAGCCGGTCATGCAGCAGTGCGGCGACCTCGGTGGCCTGGTGGCGCAGGAAGTAGTGCCCGGCCTTGGGCAGCACGGCCAGTTCGACGCGATCGGCGAACACGCCCCACTCGCGGTACCGCTCCTGGTACAGCTCGGTCGCCGGGTCGCTCGACCCGACCACGCACAGGACCGGAGCCGTGAGGCGGGGTTTTCCACCGGCGTCCGGGTCGAGTGCGCGGCCGAACCACGCCTGTGCCTGTCCGGCGTCGTGCCGCAACGCCCGCAGCATCGCCGCGCTCGCGGCCTCGTCCATGTCGTCCAGCAGTCCGCCGGTGGCCCGCAGGGTGTCCCGGTAGAGCCGGTCCGCCACCCAGCGTTCGCGCGGGAATCGGCGTTGCAGCCAGGCAGAAAGCTTGCCCGGCAGGCGTGCGGAGGGGAAGCTGCCCGCCACGACCACTCCGGCCACGGTGCGGCCGTCGGCTTCGAGCCGGGCGGCGAGCGCGGTGGCCACCGCGGAGCCGACGCAGTGCCCGTACAGCGCGACCGGGCCGGTGACGGTCCGGGCGATCTCGTCGGCCAGCAGGTCCACGATCTCGTCGACGGTGCGGAACGCCTCGTCGGGCCGGGCCACGTCGTGACCGGGCAGTTCGACGGCGAGCAGGTCGATGTCCGGTGTGGCGGCGGCGAGTTCGGTGGCCAGTGGCTGGAACACCGCGGCCGAGCCGCCGCCGTAGGGCACGCAGACGAGCGTCACGTCCGGTGTGCCCGCGCGGGCGGGGGAGAGGCGGTGCAGCAGGCGCCCGTCGGCGGTCTCCTGACCGGCGTCGAGGTGGGCGGCCAGTTCGCGGACGGTCGGGTGCAGGAACAGGTCGATGACCCGAAGCCGCTCGTCGATCAGCCGGACCGCGCGGACCGCGGTGAACGAATGGCCGCCGAGGGCGAAGAAGTCGTCGTCCGCGTGGACTTCGGGCACATCGAGCACCTGTGCCCACACCTGGGCGACGCGGTGCTCGGTCGGCGTTTCCGGCGCACGTGAACCCTTCACCGGCACGGGAATGGGCTCGGTGACCGGGCGGGACCCGGAGCGGGCCGGCCCCACCGCGGCGACCGGCTGGTCCACATCGGACAGTAAACCGGTCAGGAGTGCCTGGAAGTCGGCGACGATCCCGTCGGCGGTGCCGGCATCGAACAGGTCGGCCCGGTAGGCGAGGCCGCCGAGGTAGGTGTCGCCGTCGTTGACCAGCACCATGCTGAGGTCGAACTTCACCTGCTCGCCCGCGTCGCGGACGGCCGTCACCTCGACGCCCGGGATGGCCGGCGGCGTCGCCGGCTGGTCGAGGACGTTCAGCAATACCTGGAAGATCGGCGTCGCGCCCACGGACCGCTCCGGCCGCAGCCGCTCGATGATCCCTTCGAGGGGAGTCTCGGCGTGCGCGAACGCGCCGAGCACGGTCTCGCGGGACCGGCCGAGCAACTCCCGCACGGTCGGGTCGCCGCCGAGGTCGGTGCGCAACACGAGCGTGTTCACGAAACAGCCCACCGTCGACTCGGCGTCCGGGTGGTGCCGCCCGGATTCCGGCACGCCGACCGCGACGTCGTCGGTCCCGGCGCGGCGGCCGAGCAATTCCTGCCAGCAGGCCAGCAGCACCATGAACGGCGTCACGCCCGCCTCGGCCGCGACCTGCCGGACGCGTGCGGTGAGCGCGGCGGGGAGGGCGAACCGGACGTGCCCGCCGGACCAGTCGGCCACCGCCGGGCGGGGCCGGTCGGTCGGCAACGTGAGCAGCGGCGGCAGCCCGGACAGGCGGTCGCACCACCAGTCCAGGTCCTCGTCGCGCCCGCGGGCGGCCAGCCAGGCGGCGTAGTCCGCGTACTGGACGGGCAGGGCCGCGGCCGGTGCCGATCCCGCGAGCCGCGCGGCGTACGCGTCGGCGAGGTCCGCGCCGATGACGCCGCGCGACCAGTTGTCGGTCGCGATGTGGTGCACGGTGAGCGCGAGCACGTGCTCACCGGCGGCGATCCGGAACAGCGAGGCCCGCAGCGGCGGCTCCCGGTCGAGCGCGAACGGCCGCGCCAGCTCCGCCCGGCACGCCGCGTCCACCCGGTCGGCGGCCATGTCCACAATGGACACCGGAACGCGGTCGGCGGGAACCGGAACGGCCACCGGGGTACCGTCCCGCTCCTCGATGACGCTGCGCAGGACGGTGTGCCGAGCGGCGACGTCCCGCACCGCGAGCGCCATCGCCGCCGCGTCCAGCGGTCCACGCAGCCGCAGCACGAGATCGGCGTGATAGGCCGACCCCGGACCGAGCAGTTCGAGAAACCACAGCCGCGCCTGCGCGGACGACAACGGCGCGGGCGCTTCGGGGTCCGGCCGCACGGGGATGGGCGCGCCGCCGAACACCCCGCCCGGGTCGGCGGACAGTACGGCGGCGAGATCGGCCAGCACCGGATGCTCGAACACCGTGCGCACGGCGACGTCGCGGCGCAGCGTCTCGCCCAGCCGCCCCGCCACGCGCACCGCGGCGAAGGAATGACCGCCCACGGCGAAGAAGTCGTCGTCAGCGGAGATGTCGGCGTTCCCGAGCACATCGCCCCAGACCCGCGCCACGAGCCGCTCGGCCGGGGTCGCCACCGGCCTCCGCGCGGCGGGCTCCCGCTCGGCGACGTCCGGCAGCGCGGCCCGGTCGATCTTGCCGTTCGCGTTGAGAGGCAAGCGATCCAGCACGGTCAACGAGGCGGGCACCATGTAGTCCGGGAGGCGCTCTCGCAGCGTCCGGCGCACGGTCGCCACATCGAGCCCCGGTCCGACCAGCCAGGCGGCGAGCCTGCGGTCCAGGCCGGTGCCGACCGGCAGCACCACGGCCTCGGCCACCCCGTCGACGTCGCGGAGGGCGGCGGTGACCTCGCCCAGTTCCACCCGGTGGCCGCGCACCTTGACCTGGTCGTCGGCTCGGCCGAGGAACTGCACGGCGCCGTCGGCCCGCACCCGTAACAGATCGCCGCTGCGGAAGCACCGCACGCCGGTGCCCAGCGGGTCGGGCACGAACCGGGCCGCGGTCTGCGTGTCGTCGCCGAGATAGCCGCGGGTGATCTGCGGCCCGCCGATCACCAGTTCACCGGTCATGCCTTCGGGGACGACCGCGCCGCGCGCGTCGGCGAGATGACCGACGACCCCGGGCAGCGGCGTGCCGAGCGGCACGTATCCGGTGCGTTCGTGCGGCGGGACGGCCGCCACGTCGCACGTCATCGAGATCATCGTGCTCTCGGTGTGCCCGTAATGGCTCTGCACCCGAAGGCCGGGACGGGCCGCCTCGACCCGCTCGACGAGCGACCACGGGCACGCCTCACCGGCGAGGATCAGCAGCCGCCTCGGCAGCACGGTGGCCAGATCCCCGTGCCGGGCAAGGAGTTCCAGGTGACTGGGCACGCACTTGAGCACGTCGACCGGGTGCTCGGCCAGGTACCCGGCGAAGGACTCCGGGTCCATCGCGGTGTCCCGCTCGACCAGGTGGACGGTGCCGCCGGTGGTCAGCGCGCCGTACACGCAGGTGAGGCCGAAGTCGGCCGCCGGGGTGGAGACGACCGCGAACGACGCGCCCGCCACGTCGCCGAGCCGGGGCAGCATGCCCGACAGGTAGTGCGCGACGTTGCGGTGCTCGACCGCGACTCCCTTCGGCGCACCGGTCGAACCGGACGTGAAGATCACGTGGATCAGGTCGTGGCCCGCGACCGGGACGTCCGGCCGGGTGCCTGGCCGGGCAGCGACCGCGTCGTCGACCGTCAGGACGGTGACGCCGGGAACGGTGATGTCGAGGCCGGGTTCGGCGAGCAGGATCCGCGCGCCCGCGGTGGCGAGGATGGCGGCCACCCGCGCCTGCGGGTAGGTGGTGTCCATCGGCAGGTACGCGCCGCCGGACTTCATGATGCCCAGTACCGCGCACGCCACGTCCGTGCCCTGTTCGAGCAGCAGTCCGACCGGCTCGTCGGCGCGCACGCCGAGCGCCCGCAGCCGGTGCGCGATCCGGTTGGCGCGTTCGTCGAGCTGCCGGTAGGTGAGCGTGCCGGTCGCGCCGACCACGGCGACCCGGTCCGGGCAGCGGTCGACGGTGTCTTCGATCAGCATGTGCACCGGGCGGAGCTCCGTCCGCTCCGGGGCCGGTCCCGCCAGCACCGGGGCGGTGACGACTTCGATCGGCACCTCGGACACCGGCCGGTCGAGGTCCGCGGTGATCCCGTCGACGAGCGTGACGAACCAGCGGGCGATCCGGTCCGCGGTGCCCCGGTCGAACAGGTCGGTGCGGTAGGCGAGCCCGCCCGAATAGCCGTCGCCGGACCGGGACAGCGCGAGGTTCAGGTCGAACTTGACGCCGCGCACCGGCGGTTCGGTGACGCGGGTCGCCAGTCCGGGCAGTTCGGGTGCCCGCGACGGTTCGTCGAGCACGTTGAGCATGACCTGGAAGACCGGCGACGCGTCGAGCCCGCGTCGGGGCGCGACCCGCTCCACGATCCGCTCGAACGGCACGTCCGTATGCGCGAACGCGTCGAGCACCGTGTCCCGGGCGGCTGCCAGCAGCTCGCGGCCGGTGGCCGCCCCGGCCAGGTCGGTGCGCAGCACCAGCGTGTCGACGAAGCAGCCGACGACCCGTTCGGCGTCCGGGTGGCGCCGTCCGGACTCCGGCACACCCACCGGCACGTCGGTCGTCCCGGCCAGCCTGGAGAGCAGGGTCTGCCAGCACGCCAGGAACACCATGAACGGGGTGGCACCGGTGGTGCGGCCGATCTCCCGAAGCCGCGCGGTGAGCGCGGCGGGCACCTCGACACGGACCTCAGCGCCCTCGTCCCCGGCCACGGCCGGACGAGGCCGGTCGGTCGGCAGCTCCAGCACCGGTGGGAGCCCGGCGAGCCGTTCGTGCCACCAATCCAGGTCGGCCTCGGCGGTGTCCGGCGTGGAACCGTTCCACGCCACCAGGTCCGCGTACTGAAGAGCCGGTGGCGGCGGCACGTCGCGGACGCCGAGGCGGGCCGCGTAACAGGCGGCGAGGTCGTCGAGCACGACGGCGACCGACGGGGCGTCCATCGCGATGTGGTGGAACGTCAAGGACAGCACCCGCCGCTCGGCGGTGACCCGGAACACCACGGCCCGCATCGGTGGCCCGTCCTCGAGCGCGAACGGACGGATGGCCTCGGCGGCCACCGCGGCGTCCAGCTCCTCCGCCGTGACGTCCACAGTGGACACCGGGACGGCGAGCCCGGCGCACCGCATCGGCTCGCCGTCGATCTCCCGGTACACGCCGCGGAGCACGTCGTGGCGGTCGGCGACGTCACGGACCGCGGCGAGCAGCGCGGATTCGTCGGCCGGGCCCGTCAGTTCGAGCACGAGCGGCAGGTTGTAGGCGTGGCCGCCGGGTTCGAAGCGGGCCAGGAACCACAGCCTGGCCTGCGCGGGCGACAGCGGCACCGGCGACCCGTCACGGGGGAGCCGGGGGATGACGGGCTCCGCGGTGGGGGCGCCGCCACGCAGTGCGGCGGTGGCGCGGTCGGCGAGCAATTCGCGCAGGCGTCGCTGCGCGGGAGTGACCAGTGAATCCGTCATGCCGTGCTCCCTGCCGGGACATCGGCGCTGCCGTCCGCCAGCGCGGTCATCGCGATCCGTTCCAGTTCCTCGGCGAACTCCCGCAGCACCGGCCGGTCGAACAGGCACCGCACCGGGACGGGGAAACCGAGCGCCTCGCCGAGGCGGCCGACGACCTTGGTCGCGGCGAGCGAATGTCCGCCAAGACCGAAGAAGTCGTCCAGCGCGCCGACCCGGTCCCGGCCGAGAACGTCGGCCCAGGTCATCGCGATGAGTTCCTCGACCGCCGACGCGGGCGGGCTGTTCGGCCTCGACGACGCCGAGGGTGCGGGCAGTGCGGCGCGGTCCACCTTGCCGGTCGCGGTGACCGGGAACGCGTCGAGCGAAACCCACCGGTGCGGCACCGCGTAGTCGGGCAATCGGCCGCGCAGCAAGGCCGCCACCGTCTCGGTGTCCACAGTGGACGGGGTGAGGTAGCCGACGAGATGCGGTTCGCCTTCCCCGGCGCGCACGACGACCACCGCGTCGGTCACTCCGGGGACCGTGCGCAGCACGTGTTCCACCTCGCCGAGTTCCACCCGGTTGCCGCGGATCTTCACCTGGTGGTCGGCGCGGCCGTGGAACTCCAGCACGCCGTCGGCGCGCCAGCGGACCAGGTCGCCGGTGCGGTAGGAACGGGCCCCGTGCACCGGGTCGATGCCGAAGGCGGCCGCGGTCAGCTCGGGGCGGTCCCGGTAGCCCGGTGTCACGCCGGCGCCGCCGATGCGCAACTCGCCGACCGCGCCGGGAAGCGCGGCCTGGCCGAACGGGTCGGCCACCGTGAGCAGCGTGCCGCCGATCGGTCCGCCGATCGGGATCGGCCGGTCGGCGGCCAGGTCTGCGGTGGTCACGAGATGGGTGGTCGCGGTGATGGTGGTCTCCGTGGGGCCGTAGCAGTTGCGCAGGCTCGCGACCCGGGCGGTGAGCTGCCGCGCCAGTGCGGCGTCGAGGGCTTCACCGCCGGAGAACACGTGCAGTCCCGGCAGATCGGGAAGTCCGGCGGCGATGAGCATCCGCAAGGTGGTCGGTGTCGGGTTGAACCGGGTCGCGCCGGTCGCGACGAGCCGCTGCACCAGGGCGTGACCGTCGACGGCGCAGTCCCGGTCGGCGATCGCGCAGTGCGCGCCCGCGGTCAGCGTCGTCCAGATCTCGCCGGTGGCCGTGTCGAACACGAGCGGCGCCACCGCGAGCCACGTGTCGGCAGCCCGCACGTCGGTGACTTCGCGGAAGGCGTGGACCAGCGCGGCGAGGTTCCCGTGCGTGACCGCGACGCCCTTCGGCTTGCCGGTCGAGCCGGATGTGTAGAGGACGTAGGCGAGATCGTCCTGGCTTGGCTCACGCAGCGCGCGGGTGTCCGTGCCGGGGGCGTCGAGGTCCACGACGGTCAGGTGCGGCAGCGCGGCGCCCGCGCCGTCCAGCGCGTGGCCGCGGGCGGCGACGACCCGGACCCCGGCGTCGGCGGCGAGCGCCGCGATCCGGTCGGCGGGATGGCCGGGATCCAGCGGCAGGTACGCGCCACCCGCCCGCCACACCGCGAGCAGCCCGGCGGGCAGGTATTCGTCGCGGGGCAGGCAAACGCCGACCACATCACCGGTGGTGACATCCGCGGCGAGCAGACCGCGGGCGCCCTGTGCCGACCAGGTGGCCAGTTCCGCATAGGACAGTCGCCCGGCAGGCGACGACGTCGCCACCGCGTCCGGCCGTTGCGCGAGCACATCGGTGACCACGGTTCGCGTGGCGGGCAACGGTTTTCCGGTGCCCCAGGCGAGCAGCGCGGCACGGTCCGCGTCGTCCAGGATGTCCAGTGTGGACAGTGTGGCGCCCGGATCGGCGGTGAGCCGGTCCAGGAGGGTGCCGTACCAGCGGGCCCAGCGTTCGATCGTGGTCCGGTCGAACAGGTCGCTGCGGAACACGAGCCTGCCTGTGTAGCCGTCCCCGGTGCCGGCGAGGTCCAGGTTCAGGTCGTACAGCGCGGTGGCGACCGGTTGCGGCAGCACCGTCACGGCCAGGTCGCCGAGCGCCGCGGTCGCCTGCTCGTCGAGGACGTTCATCATCACCTGGCACACCGGGGTGCTCGCCGCGTCCCGCTCCGGTGCGAGCCGCCGCACGACCTCGTCGAACGGCACGTCGGCGTGCGCGAACGCGTCGAGTACCGCGTCGCGCGCCCTGGCCACGAGGTCGAGGCCCGACCGGACGCCGGCCCCGAGGTCGGCACGGACGGCCACGGTGTTGACGAAGAAGCCGACCATCCCGGCCAGTTCGGCGGAGCGGCGACCACTGTGCGGCACCGCGACCGCGAGGTCCCGTACCCCGGCCAGCCGTGCGAGCAGCAGCTGCCAGGTCGCGAGCAGGATCGTGAACGGCGTGGTCCCGGCGTCGTTCGCCAGTGCGCGGATCCGGTCCGCGATCGCCGATGGCAGTCGCACCGGGACCTCGTCCGCGGTCCAGTCGGCGATGGCGGGGCGGGGCCGGTCGGCAGGCAGCCGCAGCGCGGGCAGGTCCGCGAGCCGCCGTTCCCACCAGTCGAGCCCCTCGGATCGGTCCCGTTCGCGTTCCCACGTGGCGTGGTCGGCGTACTGGAGTGCCGGTGGTGTCGGCCAGTCGTCGGGTTCGGTGCGGTAGAACCAGTCCACTTCGGACAACAGGAGCCGTTGGGAGACCGCGTCGGTGGCGATGTGGTGGCAGGTGACGGTCAGCACGTGGTGGTCCGGTGCGAGCCGGAACAGGACCACGCGCAGCGGTGGCGCGGCGTCCAGCGTGAACGGCCGCCGGATCTCGGCCGCCACCGCCGCGTCCGTCTCCGGCTCTCCGATGTCTACAGTGGACACCGGAACGGTATCGACCGGGCCGAGGAGCGCGACCGGCTCCCCGTCGATCTCGGTGAACCGGCTGCGCAGCACGTGGTGGCGCGCCGTGAGCGCACGGACCGCGCGGTACAGCCGCGACTCGTCCAGTGCGCCATGGATCCGCAGCACGGTGGGGGAGTTGTAGGCGGCGCTGCCCGGGTCGAGCTTCGCCGCGAACCACAGCATGCGCTGCGCCGGCGACAACGGTGCGGGCGCGGCCGGGTCCGCGCGGGCGACGAGCGGGCGTTCGTCGAAGGTGACTTCCTTCTCGAGCCGTGCGGTGAAGTCGGTGAGCACCGGGTGGTCGAACACCATGCGGACGGTGATCCGGCGTCTCAGCCGGGTGTGCAGGAGACCGACCACCCGGGTCGCCGCCAGCGATCGGCCGCCGAGCGCGAAGAAGTCGCTGTCCGGGCCGATCGCCTCGTCGAGTTCGAGGCATTCGCGCCACACCTGCGCGACCACCGCCTCGGCATCGGACAACGGCGCGGCCGCGGCCGGTGGGGCGACGGGCACCGGCGGTAGCGCGCGCCGGTCGAGCTTTCCGTTGGGCAGCAAGGGGAGCGCGTCCAGGGTGCACCACGAACTCGGCACCATGTAGACGGGTAGCAGCCGCCGCAGCTGTCGCTCGACGGCCGCCGCGTCGACGGTCGCGGGGGTGAGGTAGCCGATCACGTGCGCGTCCACGCCGTCCGCGGCCACCGCCACCGCCGCGTCGTCCACATCGGACAGTCCGCGCAGCACCGACTCGATCTCGCCGAGCTCGAACCGGTTGCCGCGCACCTTCACCTGATCGTCGGCGCGGCCGAGGAATTCCAGCGTCGCGTCTGGCCGCCACCGGACCAGGTCACCGGTGCGGTAGCAGCGCTCGCTCGGCCGCACCGGGTCGGCGACGAACGCGGACGCGGTCAGCTCGGGCCGTTCCCGGTAGCCGGTCGCGACACCGGCGCCACCGATCCACAGCTCACCGATCGCGCCGGGCGGCGCGAGCCTGCCCGCCTCGTCCATGACGTACAGCCGGGCTCCTGGCGTCGGCGAACCGATCGGGACCCGGTCCCGGTCGTGGCCGGTGACCCGGTGCGCGGTCGCCGCGACCGTGGTCTCCGTCGGGCCGTAGCCGTTCCACAGCTCGCCGACCAGCGGCAGGGCCCGCGCGGCGAGGTCGGGGTCGAGCACCTCGCCGCCGAGCAGCAGCCGCAGCCCGGGGTCACCCGGCCAGCCCGCGGCGAGCAGCATCCGCAGGCTCGTGGGGGTCAGGTCGACGACCGTGACGCCGCTCTCGGCGATCCGCCGCGCGAGCCGGTGACCATCGACGGCGGTGTCGCGGTCGGCGACGACGCAGCGCGCGCCGGTGGTGAGCGGCCACCACAGTTCCTCGGCGGACACGTCGAAGGCGAGCGGTGCGAGCGCGAGCATCGCGTCGTCCCGCGTCATGCCGGGGCGGAGTCCGCGGGACCGGACGAACGCGTGCAGGTTCGCGTGGCTGATCTCGACACCCTTGGGCCGCCCCGTCGACCCCGAGGTGTACAGCACGTAGGCGAGCGCGTCGCCGTCCGGCAGCACCGGCTCGAAGGGTGCTCCGTCGGTTCGGTCGGCATCGACCACGCGCAGGTCCTGTACGGCGTCGGCGACCTCTGACGCCATCGGCTGGACGCTGCCCCGCGTGAGCACGACGCGCAGCCCCGCCTCACTCGCGAGCTGGGCCAGTCTGGCGACGGGTTGCTCGGTGTCGAGTGGCAGATATCCCGCACCCGCCCGCCACACGGCGAGCAACGCGGCGGGCAGGAACTCGTCGCGCGGCAGGCACACTCCGACCGTGTCCCCGGCCGCCACCCCGGACGCGGCGAGTACGCGCGCGATCCGATCGGCGTGGCCCACCAGTTCCGCGTACGTCAGCTGCCCACCCGCAGCCGACACCGCGACCGCGTCCGGTGTCCTCGAAGCGTTGCGCCACACCGCTTCCGGCACGCCACCCGCGTCGTCGGCGGGCAGGGCGGGGCCGGTTCCCCACGTCGTCAGCTCGGCGAGTTCCCCGTCCGCCGCCGGTGCCGTCGCGGACAGGGCGATGTCCGGTGCGGACACCGCGGCGTGCAGAAGGTGCAGCAGGGAACGGGTGAACCAGCGGGCGCGCGCGGGGGCGAGCCACGACGGGTCGTGCTCGACGATCAGCTCGGCGCCACCGGCGTGGGCGTTCACGAACACCGTCAGCGGAGTGTGGCTACCGCCGGTCGGCAGCTCGCCGAGCAGGTCCAGTCGCGTGTCCGGCCCGTGCGCCGACAGCGGGATGCCGTCCGGCTGCACCGCGATCGACACCGGCGTGAGCGGTACCCCGGCGGGCCGGTCGCCGCCCCACGACTCGGCGAGTTCACCGCTGGGCAGGCCCCGATGGTCGATGGCGTGCGCCGCCGTGGTCATGGCCGCGCGCAGCAGGTCGCGGAACGACGTGTCCGCCTCGAGCCGTAACCGGACCGGCAGGACGTCGACCAGCGGCCCGACGGTGTGTTCGAGCTCGGGCAGGTCCCGGTGCGCGGCCGCCATTCCCAGCAGCACGTCCTTGCCCCGCACCAGTTCGCCGACCAGCACCCCCACCGCCGACAGGTACACCGCGAACGGTGTCACCCCGGTCGATTCGGCGAGCGCACGCACGGCCGACCCCAGCGACTCGGGCAGTGGCGTGCTGATCCGCTCCCCTTCGAAACGCCGCCCACCGTGCACGACGCGGTCGAACAGGGCGTCCGGCGGGATCGCTCCCGCCAGCTCTCCCGACCAGTACGCCGCCAGCCGGTCTCGTTCACCGGGCACCTCGGCGAGCGCGCGTTCCCGCAACGCCACCGCACCGACCTGCGCGAAGGGGGCCGCGGGCGCACCGGCCAGTTCCGCCATGAGCACGCCGATGGACGCGCCGTCGGTGGCGATGTGGTCGGACACGACGACCAGGTCGGCCACGTCGTCGGCGAAGCGGAGCAGCGTGATCCGCAGGAGCGGCGTGTCCTGGGTGAGGTCGAACGCGTGCCGGGCGGCGGCCGCGGCCAGTTCCCCGGCACGGCGGTCCGCGTCGGCGAGCCCACGCAGGTCGTGCACGTCGATCGGGACCCGCACCGGCGGGCCCACCACCATGACCGGTTCGCCGTCGTGGTCACCGATCGTGCCGCGCAGCACCTCGTGCCGCGCCACGACCCCGTCCGCGGCGGCCCGCAGTGCGGGCACCGAAACCCGGCCGCGCAGCCGCAGCCGCCACGCGACCGTCGTCGCGGTGCCGGTCGAGCCGAGCTGGGCGAGCGTCCACAGATCTCGTTGCGTGCTGGTCAGCGGGTAGACCTCCCGGCCCGGATGTGCCTCCAGCGCCACCGAGGGCGCCGCGGCCGGGGCGTCGGCAAGCCGCCGGGCGACCGCCGCCACCGTGCCGTCGGAGAGGAATTCCGCCAGCGTCACCACCCGGCCGGTGCTCTCCCGTAGCCGCGTGACCGCGCGCGCCGCGGCGAGGGAGTGCCCGCCCGACTCGGAGAACCGGTCGTGCACGCCGATTCCCGGCAGCCCGAACGCGGCCGCGACCACCTCGGCGACCAGCCGCTCGGTCTCGGTGCGCGGGGCGGCGTACTCGGTGTCGCCGCGGTCGAACACCCACGCCGCCAGCGCGGTCCGGTCCGCCTTCCCGGTCGTGCCGAGCGGGATCGCGTCGAGCACGGCGATCCGTGACGGCACCAGGTGCGCGGGCAGCCGAGATCGCAGCCAGCGCAGCAGTTCCGGCTCGGACAGCTCGTCACCGGCCGGTTCGACGAACCCGACGAGCCTGCGCTCCCCGTGTTCGTCGGCAGGCGCGAGCACCACGGCGTTGCCGACGGCCGGATGGGTGAGGAGCGCCGCTTGGACCTGTCCCGGCTCGATCCGGAAGCCGCGCACCTTCACCTGGTCGTCGGCGCGGCCGACGAAGTGGTGCACGCCGTCGCGGCACCGAACCAGGTCACCGGTGCGGTAGTGCCGGACGCCGCGGGAGTCGACCACGAACTTCTCGGCGGTCAGCTCCGGCTGCCCCAGGTACCCGCGGGTCACGAGCGCTCCGCTGACCCACAGCTCACCGACCTCGTCGTCGCCGAGCGCGCGACCGTCGGTGTCCCGCACCGAGAACGCGGCGCCGGGCAGCGGTGTGCCGATCGGCGGGTCGTCCCGCTCGTCCCGGCCGACCTCGTGGCACGAGCAGTTCACCGTCGCCTCGGTCGGGCCGTAGCAGTTCACGATCCGCCGCACGCCCTTGTTGGCGTAAAGGCGGTCGACGAGCGACCGGTGCAGTGCCTCGCCCGCGATCGCGACGGTCCGCACCGAACGCGGCAGCGGTGTGCGCGCCAGCACCGCCAGCACGGACGGCACGCCCTGTACGAACGTCACCTCGTCCCGCGCGGCCAGCCCGGGCAGCGCGAGCAGGTTCTCGGCGAGCACCAGGCTCCCGCCGGTCACCAGCGGCGGGAAGACCTCGGCGACGGACGCGTCGAAGCAGACCGACGCGGCGCCGAGTACGCCACGCAGTTCGTCGTCGCTGTAGGTCGCGGCCGCCCAGGCCAGCAACGCGAGCACGTTGCGATGCTCGACCTGGACACCCTTCGGCCTGCCGGTGGAACCGGACGTGTAGATCACGTACGCGAGGTCCGCGCCGGAACCGGGGATACCGGGGGAGGTCGTGGGTGATGCGGCGACGTCTGCGACGGCCAGCACCGGCACGTCGGCGTCCGCGAGCGCGGCCGGACCCGGTTCGTCCGCCACCACCAGCGACAGCCCGGAATCCGCGACGACCGACGCGCCGTGCGCCGGGGGAGCGGACGGGTCCAGCGGGACGTATGCACACCCCGCCTTCAGCACCCCCAGCAGCGCGGGCACCAGCCACCGCCCGCGGCGCAGGCACACACCGACCAGGTCGCCGCGTGCCACCCCGCGGCGGAGCAGGGCGTGCGCGACCGTGTTCGCGGCTTCGTCCAGCCGGGCGTAGCTCAGCCGCTCGTCACCCGCGACGAGCGCACAGCGGTGGGGTGTCCTTCTCGCCTGCTCCTCGAACGCCTCGTGTACCCGGTCGAACACACCCAGATCTACCCGCAACCCGCTGAACCCCCTCATGACCCGGCCGGACTTCGCCGGCCTCGGCAGATTGAACTTCCGGTTCGGCCCTTGGTCCAGGAACTCCGACCGGAACAATGCGGACGGCAAGTTCCGGTCACGAAGACACCATCGCGATGCCCATCGCGTCGTACAGCGACCGCGCGCGTTCGCGGTACGGCCTGGCCTTGTCCGGAGCACCGACGTCGTCGTGGGTCGCGGCGATTCCGGTCAGCGCGCGGGCCTCCTCATGCGGTTCGCGGGTGAGCCGGGCGAGTTCGGCGGCCCGCGTGTAGTGCGCCAGCGCGGCCGGCCGGTCGCCGCACGCCAGCGCGCTGTCCGCGAGCCCGTTGTGCACGAGGGTCTCCAGCGGCCGGATGCCGGTCGTCACCGCGATGTCGAGTGCCGCCTCCTGATGCAGGCGGGCCGCTGCCGCGTCGCCCTGCCGGAGGTGCACCAGCCCGAGATAGGCCAGTGCGTACCCTTCGGCCTCCCGGTGGCCCTCGGCCCTGCTGACCGTCAACGACCGCTGGAGGTGGTCGTGGGCTTCCGTCCACCGGCCCAGTGCGCGGTACACGTCCCCGAGATTGTGCAGCGAGATCGCCTCGCTCAACCGGTCACCGATGCGCTGGGAGATGGTCAGGCACTGCCGATAGCAGTCGAGAGCGGCGTCCAGTTCGCCCCGGCGTTCGTGGATGAAGCCGAGGTTGGACAACGAGCGTCCCTCGTTGAGGCGGTCACCGGTCTCTTGGGAAACCGTGACCGCCCTGCTCAAGTGGTCGGCCGCGGCGGCGTAGCGGCCCAGCTGCGCGTACACGGTGCCGAGGGTGTTCAGCGCGCGGCCGGCGACGACCGGGCTCCCGTCGACGTCGAGGCAGCGGGTCAAGTGCGTCACCGCCTCGTCGAAATGGCCGAGCCTGGCGCAGATCGCGGCCAGATCGACGAGCGCCTGCTGGGTACCGATGGCGTCGCGCGCCTGCTGCGCCTCGGTGAGCGCGAGACGGTGCAGTGTGCGCAGGGCGCCGTAGTGACCGTGCATCCGCAATGCCTGCCACAGCACGGTCGAGAGGTCGCGGGCGTAGGTGTCGCCGGTGGCCGACGACTGTTCCGCGATGGCGATCAAGGTGGGCAGCTCCGCCGCCAGCCAGGTCGCCGCGTCCTCGGCGCCGGTGAACACGACGTTCTCGGTGATCGGGGTGAGCAGGGGTCTTCGGTTGGGATCGCCCGCCGTCATCGACCCGGCCGCGTCGACCGCCCTGGCCACACAGTGTTCGGCGAGGCGGCGCAGGGCCGCCGATCGCCGCTCCACCGGTTCCTCGTCGGCACGGCTGCGCGCGTAGTCGCGGACCAGGTCGTGGAATTCGAACCTGCCGTCCGCGCGGTGCGCCAGCAGCAGGTGGCTGTCGACGAGCGCGTCGAGGAGCCGGTGGGTCTCCGGCGGATCCGTGCCCAGCAGCGCCGCCGCGGCGGCGGTATCCCAGTGCGGCCCGGGATGGAGTCCGAGCAGACGCAGGCCAGAGGCCACATCGCCGGGCAGCGCGTCGTAGGACCAGGACAGCACGGAGGGCAGTGAGGTGGTCTTCTCTTCGGTGGTCAGTGCGGCGAGCCGGTTCCCGGCCGGGCGCATCGAGGACGCCACGTTCGCCAGGTTCCGGTTGTGCGCGAGCCGCTCACCGACGATGCGCAGGGCGAGAGGCAGGCCGCCGCATCCCGACACCATGTCGGCGAGCGTGCCGCGGTCGGCGAATCTTCGTCCGGGACCCGCCAGCCGGTCGAGCAGGGAGAACGACTCCTGCTCGGTCAGCAGCGGCACCGGCACCCGGTGCGCGTCGGCGCTGATCGTCAGCCCGTGCAGTGCCGAGCGGCTCGTCACCACCACCGCGCAGCCCGCGTGGCCGGGCAGGAGCGGCCGGACCTGGTCCGCCGAGCGGGCGTTGTCCAGCACGATGAGGACCGAGCGGCCCGCCAGCTCACTGCGCAGCAACGCGGCCCGGTCGTCGAGGTCGGCGGGCACGTCCGCCACGGGCACGCCGAGCGCCCGCAGGAACGACCGCAGCACCTCGCCAGGGTCGGCGGGCGCGCCCGGCCCGTACCCACGCAGGTTCGCGAACAACTGCCCGTCGGGGAAGTCCTGTTTGACCCGCTGCGCCCACTGCACGGCCAAGGAGGTCTTGCCGACCCCGGCCATGCCTTCCAGTACCGCCACGACAACGCCCCTGCCGTCCCCTTCGCCTAGGAGGGCGTCGAGCGCGTCGATCTCCCGCTGCCGCCCGATGAACGACGTGATGCCCGAGGGCAGCTGCGCGGGCACAGAAGCGACCGGCGTTCTCGGGGACGACACCGCGTCCGGGCAATAGTGCCGAACGAACCGGCTCGCTTGCTCGCCCTGGAGACCCAGCCCCAGCGCCAGTGCCTCCACCGAATGGCGCCGTGGCCGGGCGACCCGGCCGCGCTCGATGTTGCTGATGCTGCGCACCGTGAGCCCGGTGCGTTCCGCCAACTCCTCCTGGGTGAGCCCGGCGTTCCGCCGCGCCTCACTCAGTAGCGAACTCGGACGAGGGTCCATTTCGCGGATGATAGAGCGGGTTCGACGCCGAAATCCGTGGTTCGCCGACGATTTTGATCGAAATTGGTCGAAAACGCCCGGCGGGCCGGGTCCTTCGATGAGTGAGGGACCCGGCCCGTCCGGTCACCGGAGATCAGGGGTTGAAGAGGCGGTGCAGCCAGCCGAAGGTGCCTTCGAACGCGTCCCACGTCACTGAGCCGATTTTTTCGTAATGGCGCTCGATCAATTGCTTCGGGACGCCCGACCAGCCTGGCGGCAGGACGCCGCTGATGATCTTGATCGCGCCGACTCCGGTGAGGACGGTGTTCACCATCGCCTTGCCGAGAGCCGTGTGGAACTCCGTGCTTTCCCAGCCATAACGCATGCCGGACGAGCCTGCCGCGAGGAATCCGGAAGCGACGGACACGACCTTGGCGGCGGTGCCGATGACGGCGAGAGTGCCGGCGAGTGGCAGGTTCAACGCGAAGACCATCGCGCCGAGACTGGCGCCTGTGGAGATCAGGCCGGCCCAGTCCGAGAGGTTGTCGAAGAACTTCGCCGATTCTTCCAGGAGCCGATCAGGGTTGTTCTGCCACATCCCGATGATCGACGAGTCGCCGTGCGCGTTGGGATCCTCGCTGTCGTCCCTCGCCGCTCTCTGCGCCGCGAGCGCGGCCTCGGCTTCCGCGGCCAGGATGACGATGTGCCGGGCGCGGCTCGCCTCCTCCGCCGCCGCCGCGGCGTCTCGACCGGCCTGGATGGCGGACGCGCGGGCGCTGTTCGCGGAGGCCTGGGCTTTGTAGGCGAAGCTGACCGCTCGGTCGGCACAGTCGAACGCGCGCAGCATCGAGGAGTTCGCCGACCGCCGCGCCTTGTTCGCGACGGCGGCCGCGGCCGCCGCCTGGTCGGCGGAGCGCCGGGCGTCCGCGGCGGACTGCTCGGCGGCGGCGGCGTTGTTCGCGGCTTCGGTGGCCGAGCGCTGGGCGTCCGCCGCGTACCCGGCTGCCCGGTTGGCCCAGGTGACCGCTTCGGCGGCGGCCTTCCTGGCCTCGGCGGCGGCTTTGGAAGCGAGGGCGGCGTTCGCCAGCGCATCCGACGCGATCCTGGCCGCGTGGGCGATGGCCGCCCGGATCGCGGCGACGTGCGTAGCCCAGTCGTGGTCGAGCTGGGTGGTGTCGAACTGGGTACCGGCGACGAAACCGCGGCGCATGTTCGTGGTGCCCGCGAGCGCGATCTTCGCCGCCGCTTTCGTGTACGGGCCGCCCTCGTTGAGCAGCCGGTACGCCTCGACCTGGTCGTCCTCGGCGGCCGCGTCGACGATGGTCACCTTGAGGAACCGGTGCGACGCCGCGGCCGATCCGTCGTTCAGCGCCGCCTCCGCGGCGGTACGCACCGCTGTCCCGGGATTGTCGGCGAGAATGGCGAAGATCGTCCGTCTGTTGTCCTCCGCCGCGGCGTTGATCGCGCCGGTCGTGAGGAATTCGGTGACCGCCCCGGGATTGTCGGCCTCCAGCGCCTGGGCGGCGGCGGTGGCCACCGGCATCGTCGACACACCGGCCACGGCGGCGACGGATTCGGCGTCGTCCTGCCGCTGTGACAGCAGCCGGTCGGCGCTCAGCCAGACCAGCACGTCCTCGTCACCGCCCGCGACGGCGAACTCCGCCGCCGACCTGGTCCAGCTTCTGGTGAGCCCGTTCGTGATCAACTGGAGCGCGGCCTGCCGTCCCAGCGTGGCCGCGCGGCCGGTGTCGCCGGCGCGCATCACGGTTTCGGCGTCGGCGATCAAGGTGCGGATCGCCTCGTCGGTCAGTGCGTTCTGCGTCTGCTGCCGGGCGATCCTGGCCCGTTCGTCCGCCTCCTCCCGCGCGTCCCGCTGGGCGAGTTCGACGCCGAGTTCGGTCTCCTCGGCCAGCGAGGCGGTCTCGGCGTCCCTGGCCGCCTTCTCGACGGCCCGCGCCTGGTTGACCGTGTCCATGGCCAGGTTGGCCGCGGTGACGGCACGCTGGGCGGCCGCCGTGGACCTGTTGGCGTAGTCGATCGCTTGACCGGCGTGGTTGGCGGCCTCCTCGGCGGCGGCCGCCGCGGCGTCCGCGTGGTCGGCCGCGCTGTTCGCGGCGTCGCGTGCGGCAGCGGCCGCCGATGAGGCCTGCTGGGCGAATGACCGTGCGGCGGTCGCCGCACGGTTGGCGCGCGCCGCCGCGGCCGTGGCCTCGGCCGCGGCCTGACGGGCTTCCGCGGCTTCGGCCTGTGCCACCCCGGCGGCCGACGCGGCATCGGCCGACGCGTTCGCCGCCGAAGCCGCGTCGGTGGCGGCGGCCGCGGCCGAGGTCCCTGCCGAGACCGCGCTCCAGCTGGCGATCCGTGCCTGCTCGGCGGCCCGCGCGGCGTTCCGCGCCTGCCCGGCGGCGTTGCGGGCGGTGGCGGCGGCCTGTCGTGCGGCGGCCGCCGCGCTCGCGTTCTTGGACGCGGAAATAGCGGCGTTGTACGCGCGAGCGGCCGCCTGGCCCGCCGCGGCGGTGGCGTGCGCGGCGGCCTGGGAGGCGTACGCGGCGCGGCGCGCGGCCTGCTGGGCGGCACGGGAGGCGCTGATCGCGGTGGCCGCGCAGGAGGCCGCGTTCTTCGCCGCGCGGGCGGCGGCGTTGGCCGCCTTCGCCGAGCGGCGCACGTCGTTCTGCGCGGCGCGGGCTTCGTCCAGCGCGGCGAGCGCGGCCTGTTTCGCCTTGGCCGCGGCCTCCTTCGCGGCGTTGGACAGGGCAACGGCCTGATCCGTGCACCGCTGCGCGATACGGCCTTCCCGTTCGACGATCCCGACCAGCTGCTGGATGGTGGCGGACTCTTCGTCGCGGGCGCGGGCGATGTACTGGCCGGTGCGCAGGAACCAGTCGACGGCTTCGGGGGTACCGGCGTCGAGCGCCCGCTGGGCGTAGAGCTTCACCTGCGGTGACCCGGTGTTGAGCATGGTGAAGACGAGGAGCCTGGCGTCCTCGTCGTGGGCCGGGTACTGGCCGGTCTCGATGAACGCGGTGAAGGCGGCCAGGGTGTTGGTGTTCAGTGCGCTGGTCGCCGCCCGCTGCACCGCGGTCCCACCCGTGTTCTTGATGGTCAGTACCTCGACCCGTTTGTCCTCGGTGACCGCGGCGCCGTAGCCGTCCCGCAGAAAGGCCGACATCGCGGCGCTGCCGCCGGACAGGGCGGTGCCGATCCCGGTGGTGGCCGCGCGGCCCGCGAAAGGCAGCGCGGCGAAGAGGGCGAACCGGTTGTCCTCGTCGATGGCGTACTGGAGCCGGTTGTTCAGGAAATCCGTGATGTCCGCGTCCGAACCGAGCAGCGCGGTCTTCCCCTCACGGCGGACCGCCTTGCCGCCGATCTTGTACTGCCATACCGCCCGCCCCCTGGCGGTGTCCGGCAGTCCCGTTTCCGGCGGGCCGGTCTCGGCGAAGGCCGGGCCCGCGTTGGCGAGCACGAACCCGGCAGGCAGTGCGGTCAGCGCGGCGGCCCCTCCGAGCACACGGAGCGCTTGGCGTCTGGACCATTCGTTCGAGGACATCACGGATTCCTTTCCAGAGCGGAGCTTGCTTCAGGGTGAAGGCGGGGCCTTACCAGCCGAAATTGCTCAGGCCGGTGCCGTACTGGATCTGGTTGAACCCGGCCGTGTTGACCGTCTTGGTGTGGGTCAGCGTGATCGCACCGACCGGATCGACGGCCACGGCGGGCTCGACGTCGGGGCCGGAGTTGGCCACGGGGGTGGTTCGCAGCGTCGGCAGCCTGCCGGTGGTGGTGCCGTCCGCGTTGACGCCTCGCACGTACACCTCGCCGCCGTACCGCCAGGCGACGACGGCGCGCCGCTGGCCGTCGATGCCGACCGTCGGTTCCGCCCCGTTCGGGCCGTAGCTGATGGCGCCCCCGGCACCCGCCGCGGTGTACGACCGGACCGCGACCTGCCTGTTGCCCGCGCTGTCGTTCTGCCAGCCGACGACGAAGTTGCCCGCGAAGTCGGCGGCGATGCTCGGGTCCCGCTGATCCCCGGTGCCGCCGGGGGCGCGGTATCCCAGTGACTCCGAGCCGCCCGGGGCGAACCCGCGAATGCGGATGGCGAACACCCCGCTGCCGGTGTCCATTTCCCAGACCACGACCGCGTTCCCGTTCGCGCCCATCGCCACGTCGGGGCTCTGGCTGGGACCCGCGCCGGGGCTGATGATCTTTTCCCACTTCTTGAGCGTGATGGCGGAATAGAAGGCCAGGTGCACCTGTTTCGGGGCGCCGTTCCAGGTTTCGAAGGCGATGGCGAAGCCCGTGCCGTCCGGGTCGGCGGCGATCCGGGGGTTCTGCTGCTGTCCGGCCGTGTTCGCGTTGACCGTGGTCGCGCCGGTCTCGCGTGCGATGGAGTCGAACGTCTTCACCTTGACGTCGTAGTACCCGTTACCGTCGCGGTCGTCCGCGTAGGTGACGATGGTCGTGCCGTCGTCGCGGACCTCGACGTCCGGCTGGATGTGCTTCCAGTTCGCCGCTCCGGCCGAGGTGACCGCGCGGGTGAACTTGGGCTGCCCGTTCTGGTACAGCCGAAGGTAGACGTTCGTGCCGACGGTGTCGGCGGGATTGGTGCCCAGCCGGTCGTCCTCCCACACCACCGCGGTCATCGCGCCGTTGCGCGAGGTCGCGACCGCCGAATCGGTCTGGTTGTCGCCGGTGACCGGGGCCGCGTCGGTCCAGTGGACGCCCAGTGCGACGTTCGCGATCCACGGCCGGACGTCGTCGACGCGGGTGTCGACGGCCCCGGTCCGGGTCTCGGTCGACGGCGTGCCGAAACAGCCGCCTTGCCAGGAGCGGCTGTTCACCGCGGCCACCTCGACGCCGGAGCCGGTGGTGCGCAGCGCGGGACCGCCGGTGTCACCGGCGCATACGGCGGCGCCGTTCTGCCCGGTGAGCGCGAGGTTCCCACCGGTGACCGCGTCGACCGTGAAGGTGCCCACGTGCTGGCGCAGCGGCGCCCACTCGGTGGCGGTACGGCCGTAGGCGGGGAGCGTCAGTTGCTCGCCTGCCGTCGGTGCGGTCGAGCTGACCGCGACCGGGGTGACACCCGGGACGGAAAGGTTGAGCTGGGCCATCATCAGGTCCCGCGACTCGTGTGGCACCAGGCGGAGCACGTTCCGCACCACGCCGGCGGTGGTCGTGAGGTCGGGGCGGCCGATGGTCGCGGTGACGGGCTGGGGAGGTGTGCCCGACGGCGGGAGGCTCGTGCCGGGAGTGGCCGCGAAACAGCTCGCGGCGGTGAGCACCCAGCCAGGCGCGACCAGCGCGCCCGTGCAGGCGCGGGCGCCGTTGCCGATGTCCAGCCGCACGACGAACGCGTGGTCGGCGTTGCCTCCGACGACGGCCGCCGCTGGTGCGGTCGTCACCGCGGTGGCGGCCAGGGCCAGGCCGGACACCAGGGCCAGCCTTCTGGTGGGTCTTGTCATGACTGAGTTCCTCACACGGTGCTGGAAGCGGGGGCCGGTCAACGGGAGACCTTGATTTCCAGGAGCATGTACTCGCCGCCGGTGCCCTCCGGGTCGGTCTCGCCGACGCCCGCGTAGCTGTTCGGCGGCACCTTGTACGTCTTCGTCGCCCCGTCGTCGGGGGTCAGTACGACGTCGCTGGTGAAGTTCCCGGTGCTCACGCCGTAAACGGACGGCATCTCGACGGTCAGGTGCCCGGTCTTCCCGGAGACGCGGAAGCACACGTAACCGGAGCCGGGCTGGCCCCGCTCGGCGATCCGCAGCAGATCCGGATCCGTCGTGTCGGCAGGACAGGTGGCGAGCAGCACGATGTGGCCGTCGCCGCGTTTGAGCAGAAACCCGCGCTCCGCCTGGATTTGCGCGGCCTGCGGGTAGTTGAAGTCCTCGATCGCGAGTGGTGGCGGATCGTCGGCCTGCGGGGTCACGTCGGCCCCGGCGGGCACGGCGCCGAGGGCGAAGGCGGCGAGAGCGGCGAGCGTGGCGGCCATCGCCGCTCTCCACGGATGCTTCATTCGGGTCTCCTCTTGCGGTGGGTTCCCGGCGCTGACGTGCCGGTGGTCGGTCGATACGAAACCGCTGCTCGTTCGAAGTCGGCGCGAGCCTGGCCGGACAGGCCGAGCCCGGCCGCGATGAGCCGGACCGTGTCGCGGCGGGGCCTGCCGACCCGGCCGTGCTCGAGGTCTCTGATCGCTCGGACGCTGACGGTGGAGCGGGCGGCGAGAACCCGCTGGGTCGTGCCGAGACTGTGCCGGTGGCTCCGCAGCAATTCGCCGAAGCGGGTCGGACCCTCATCCGCCGGGATCACCGCCTCCAGCGTCGACACGCAGATCCGCATCTGGGTGCGCGCGGTGGCAGGCGGCTCGGTGTCCCAGAGGTCGACGCCGACCACCCGGTTCGCGTCGAGCAGCGATACGTACAGCACGGTCGCTTGCCTGTCAGGCAGGATGGTGTGAACACCTTGAGTCACTGGCGTCCTCCGCGTTCGCTCAGCGACTCGCGTCACCGATGCCGCATCATGGTCGGAAAGCGGCAGGGCACGGACAACCGGAAACTTCCACGAAGAAGTACCGGTTCACCGTCAGGACGTCGGGTACGTGACCGCGGAAGCCCGCTCGGCTCGGGCTCGGCGACGTTATCCGCAGCAGATGTTGTAGCCGTGGTTCCGCCAGAACAGCGACGGGCTCGGGTTGTCGAGAACCGGATCGCCGGTGCTGTCCGACGCGCTCTCGTGCCTGCCCGGCCGGTACTCGACGTGCGTGTGCGTGGAGCTGGCGCCGCGGTACTCCTCGGTGCCGATCTGCTGGCCACGGTTGACGAACTCACCGACCGCGAGCCCGTTCGACGGGTTGAGATGCAGGTAGATGATGGTGAAATCCTGATCCCGGTTGTAGATCGCCAACGTGGACAGGCCGCCGCTGCCGTTGCTGCCCTCGGTCTTCCTGATCACGGAGCCCTGAGTCATCGAGTACACGGGAACGCCGAAGCCGCGCGCGAAGTCGATCCCCTCGTGCCTGCCCGACGTATTCACGTAGCCGTCGAAATAGGAGGTGATGCGGCCGGAGTCGCTGTGGTACAGCCCGGTTTCGAGCCAGTCGTTCCCCACCAGACCGAGCAGGTGCCCGACGTTTTCGTTGTACGTCGAGGTCAAATTGCCTTTGGCGCCGTGCGTGAACGAGTCGATCGGCCCCGTCCAGCCGCCCTTGAAGAACACGGTGACCACCGCGTCCCTCCGGTTCCACACCGAGGCCGCGTTGCCCTTCACGCACAGGCCCTTCCCCGCACCCGCGCCGAGGAAGTGATAGCAGTCGGAGCCCGTGCCGTAGTTACCGACCGACGCGTCGAAATCGCTGACCGATCCCTGCTGATTGCTGTTGTAGTACAAGCAGAACTCGCCGTCCTCGCAGACGCCGTTCCGTGCCGTCGCGGCCAGCGCCGACGGGGTTACCAGGAGAGTGCTTCCCAACGCCAATGCCACGCCGAGCAGTACGACCATCAATCTTCTCAACGACGTTCCCTTTCTCCTTGAATGCGGCGAATCAGCCAATGCGCGACGGTACGGACGTGCTGGAGTCCAGGGAAGCGATAAAGGGCAAACTGCCGCTCGTTCGACGGCCGGGGCGGCAAGGGAAGTGGTGCCGGTCATCCGCGACCAAGGGCGCGTCGGCGGTAGGGCACGGTGCTCGGCGTGGTTTGCCTCGTCGAGGCGGTTTTGTGCGCGGAACAGTCGGACCGCGGGCTCGCATGCGGTCGTCTTCGGCCGTGTCGCCGCTCGCGGCCCGTGCGTCGGACAGCCTGGTAAGCACGTCGATGTCCAGGTGGGCCGCGGAAGGCCACGATTGGGACGTTGCATCCCGGGAGCGTTCGACGACGACCCGAGTGTGTCAAGGCCCCGGCAGCCGTCACGGCGGCAGTAAAGGTCGTCGCTTCAGGAACTATCTGCGCTTCTGAGTAACTGCAGCAGTGCGTGAGGCCGCAGGATCCGGAGTGGCCGGTGCTGACGGACGGGCCGAAGAATCCTGTTGAACGGAGACCTCACGGGCCATTGCGATAACTGCGAAGGGCGATGGCGAACCGTTCCTGAAGGTCGGGTCCTGCTTTGCGTCCAGGCAGTACTCCGAACTCGTATTTCCGTGCTCGACCCTCTAAGAGATGTACCACCTCGAATGCTCCTGGCGATGACGAAGTGGTCGAAGGCTTCTACGAGCGAACAGAGGACTGGTTCGCTGGGCACGGCGCCTGTCGCAGGGTAGGCAGGTGCTCTATATCCACAGTGAGTTCTTCGGCGGTACGGCATTGCAGGCTGCCGTGGGATGGGCAGACGGAGAGGTGTTCTTCGGCCCGTCCTTCACCTGCACTAATGGCATGGAAGATCCGCCATACCGACTGGTGCCGCCAGCGGAGATGGCCATCAATGCCGGCTTGCGGACGCTCGGAGTTACCGCTGCGCCGGGCCAGGACGAGTACGTGACCGTCGGTCTGGAAGCGCATCGCTGGAGCGACGATTCGATCAGCGGGTAATCGGCGTGCACGCGTTTGGGACTGCGCGCATAGCGGCATGAGCGTGCGTTTGGGCTGGGGAGCTTCCGACGAGTACGGCAGATCAACCGATGCGCCGGTGGCTGGGTCCCGTAACCCCGGCCACCGGCGCCGGAATGGCTCATGGCGTCGCGAGCGCCTCGGTCGGTGGCAGGCGGGCGGCGCGGATGGCGGGGTAGAGGCCGGCGATCGCACCGATCACCAGTGTCGCGGCGACGCCGCCGAGCGTCGCCCACGCCGGCACCACGGTCGGCCAGTTCTGGGTTGCCGCGTAGCCGCCTGTGGCCGCGACGCCGAGCAGCACCCCGCCGACACCGCCGAGCGCGGACAGCAGCAGTGACTCGGCCACGAACTGGAGCCGCACCTGGCCGCGGGTGGCGCCGAGTGAGCGGCGCAGGCCGATCTCGGCACGCCGCTCCAGCACGGAGATCACCATCGTGTTGGCCACTCCGACTCCGCCGACCAGCAGCGCCACCGCACCGAGTCCCAGCAGCAAACCCGTGAACGCGCGGTCGGCCGCCTGGCGGGCGGCCAGCGCGTCGGACGGGCGGGACACCCGAACCTCGTTGGGTGCCTGGGGGTTCGCGGTCGCGGCGAGCACGCCGCGCGTCGCTTCGACGGACACGTCGGACACTCGCGTGTAGACGGTCGTCGGGTGACCATCGAAGTCCAAATAGGACTCCGCGGCAGGCCAGCCGACCAGTGCGGCGGTGTCCAGCTTGGGCGCGAGCAGTGCCGTGTCGAGAATGCCGACCACGGTGAACCACTGGCCGCCGAGATAGACCTGGACACCCTCGCGTGCCGAGATGACGCCGAGCAGCGACGCGGCCTCCGAGCCGAGCACCACGGCCGGGTATCGAGCAGTGGCCGCGTTCAGCCACGTGCCGTCGGCCACCGTCACGCCCACCGCCTCCGGCAGGTCGAGGTGTGCGGCCTGAACCGACAGGCCCCTGGTCTCGACCTCCGGGATCCGGTCCGTGCGGTACACCTTCGTGGCCGGCACCTCGCCGAGCGCCGCCACCTCCTGTACCGGCTCGATGCGGCGGATCATGTCGACGGACTCGGTCGGCAGCGTGGAGGTGCCGCCCGCCATCGTGTTGCCGGGCGCGACGGTGAGCAGGTTCGTGCCGAGCGCGGCGAGTTGCCGGTCCAGCTCGGCGCGGCTCGACGACGACACCCCCACCACCGCGATCATCGCGGCGATCCCGATCGCGATGCCCAGCGCGGAAAGGAAAACCCGCAGTGGGCGGGTCCGCAGGCCGGCGCCTCCGACACGGAGCACGTCACGCGGGCGAAGGCGCGCTGGCGACAGCATCACACCACCGCCCCGTCACGCAGCCGGATCTGGCTGGGCAGGCTGCCGGCGATCTCCCGGTCGTGCGTGATCACCAGGACCGTGGTGCCGCTCTCGTGCAGTTCCCACAGCAGGTCCATCACGCCCGCACCGGAAGCGGAGTCCAGGTTCCCGGTCGGCTCGTCGGCCAGCAGCAGCGCCGGCTCCCCGACGACCGCTCGAGCGATCGCCACTCGCTGCCGCTCCCCACCGGACAACTCGTGCGGCCGGTGGTCGAGCCGTTCGGCGAGGCCGACGCGGATCAGCGCCGTCTCGGCCCGCCGGGCCCGTTCGCGGGCAGGCACGCCCGCGTACAGCAGGCCGTCCGCCACGTTGTCCACAGCGGACTGTCCGGGTGTGAGGTGGAACTGCTGGAACACGAATCCGATCCGGGTGGCCCGCAACGCGGACAGCTGCCGGTCGGTCAATGCCGCGATGTCGTGGCCGTCGATCCGTACCGTGCCGGCCGACGGCCGGTCGAGTGTGCCGATCAGGTGCAGCATGGTCGACTTGCCCGACCCGGACGGCCCGACGATCGCGACCAGCTCGCCGTACCCCACGGACAGCGACACCTCGCGCAGCGCGGCGACCCCGCCGGCGTAGGACTTGCCGACCCCGTCCAGTTCCACGACCGCCCCGCTCATGACGGCATCCCCACCGTCATGCCCTCGTCCAGCCCTTCGCCGGAGATCTCGACGCGGCCGGCGGAGAACAGGCCGGTCTCCACCGCGACGATCTTGGTGGTCGTCCCGTTCACGACCTCGACGCCGTACCCGCCCTCGGACCGCGCGAGCAGTGCGGCCACCGGCACGGTCAGCACGTTCTCTCGCCGCGAGGCGCTGAACGCGACCTTTACCGACGCCTCGTCGAGGCCGGTGAGCGCGTTCTGGTCGGCGACCGCGACGGTGACCTCGATGATGGTCGTCGCCTGGCTGCCGGGGGTCCCGCTGGCGGGGACGAGGACGGTCGCGGTGCCGGTGATCGAGCCCGGCGTGGTCCTGTCGTCCGGCAGGGTGACGGTCACCGGGGCGGCCTTCACCGCGAGCCGCTGGTCGGCCACGCCCAGTTCGACCGTGATCAGCCGCGCCGACCCGGTGCAGGAGAGCAGGGGCGCGTCCGGCGCGACGTCGGCGCCGACGGTCGCCTTCTGGCCGTCCACCCGCACCGGGCCGGCCGCGTAGTGGATCCGGCCCTGCTCGATCGTGCCGGTCTCCGGCAGGCCGAGGTCCTTCTGCCACTTCTTCACCGCGGTGGCTGTCTGCGCGGTGTACTTCCTGTCCGCCGTGAACCCGCGGTAGCCGAGCGCGGCGAGGTTGTTCTCGAACTGCTCCACGTCGGTGCCCTCGGTGTCCGGCACGAGCGGACGATAGACCGGCAGCGTGCCGTACAGCAGCACGACCGGCGTGTCGTCGACCCAGTAGATCGCCTGGCCACGCTCCACCGTGTGCCCGACGGCCGGCAGCGCGGTCAACGTCCCGGCGAGCTTGCCGGTCACGTCGATCGGGGCGCCGTGGCCGAGCTTGCCGTTTTCGGTCCGCGTGTCGACGAGCGTCTGCCTGGTCACCTTCGCCGTCGCCGCGGGCAGGTCGTTGCCGGTCTCGGTGGGCTTCTCACCACCCCAGAAGCCGGTCGCGGCGGTGACCGCGGCCCCGGTGGCGAGCACGGCGACGAGCACGATCACCACCCGGCCGACCCCGCGCCGGCTCATTTGCCGCCCCCCGGGATCACGAGACCACCACCGCCGCCGCCGCCCGGCAGGTGCTCGCCGCACTTCTCGTGCGCCGTCTTGAGGTCGGGGTCGTTCGGGTCGGGCGCCTTACCGCTCTCGAACCGGCTGCGCCCCTCCGCGTCCGGGTCGGGGTAGTCCGGCATGCCGTTCTCCCGCATGCATTTGGCGTACGCCTGGAACTTCTTCACATCCTCCGCGTTCATCTTCTCCGGCTCACCGCCGTTGGGCAGGTACCTCTTGCACTTCTCCTGCGTCGGCTTCACCGCGTTCGGGTCGGTGCCCGGCGGGAAGCGCAGCTCCATCTCGCCGTTCTCGTCGAACGTCGGGTCCTCGAAGTCCGGCACGCCGTTCTCCCGCATGCACTGGGCGAACTTCAGCCCCGCCTGCTTGTCCTCCGCCGTGGCCGCGCCGGAATCGGGGGCTGACGAGCAGCCGCCGAGTCCGACGAGCAGCAACGACACGAGCACACACATGAGTCGTTTCATGCGCCGAAGTACAGCGAGCGTGATGTCACTCGGCCGTCTCCGGAAACGTTGACACGGAAGTGACACGACCGTGCGTCACCATGGACCCATGCGGATCTTGGTGGTCGAGGACGAGCCACTCCTCGCGGACGCGGTGGCCGAAGGGCTGCGGGCGGAAACACACGCGGTGGACGTGGTGCACGACGGCGCCGCCGCGCTGGAGCGAACCGGCGTCAACGACTACGACGTGGTGGTGCTCGACCGGGACCTGCCGGTCATCCATGGCGACGAGGTGTGCCGGGTGCTCGTCGCCAGCGGCGGCGATACCCGGGTACTGATGCTGACCGCCGCAGCCGACGTCGACGACCGGGTCGCCGGTCTCGCCCTCGGCGCCGACGACTACCTCCCCAAGCCGTTCGCGTTCCGTGAACTGGCCGCGCGGGTGACCGCGCTGGGCCGGCGCTCCCGGCCTGCCGCGCCGCCGGTGCTCGCCCGAGCGGGCATCCGGCTCGACCCGCACCGCCGCGAGGTGTATCGCGACGGCCGCTATGTCCCGCTGTCCCGCAAGGAGTTCGCGGTCCTCACCGAACTGCTGCGCGCCGACGGCGGCGCGGTGTCCACCGAGCAGCTCCTGGAGAAGGCATGGGACGAGCACGCCGACCCCTTCACCCACACCGTGCGGATGGCGATCCTCAAGCTGCGCCGCAAGCTCGGCGACCCACCGGTCGTCGTGACCGAGCCGGGAGCGGGGTACCGCATTCCGTGAAACGCCTGACCATCCGGACCCGCCTGACGCTCGTGTACGGCGGCTTGTTCCTGCTCGCCGGCATCCTGTTGCTCGGCGCGACGTACGTGCTGATGTCCAGGCAGCTGTCCAACCGCGAATCGGCCGCCGTGCTCGATGCCCAGACCTTCACGCCAGAGGTCGACATCCTCAAGGAGGTCGCCGAGGAAACCCGGACCGACGCGCTCATGGCTCTGCTCGTCCAGGGCGGCCTCGCACTCGGCCTGGTCGCGGCAGCGGCGATCGCGATCGGCTGGCTGATCGCCGGCCGGATGCTGCAGCCGATCGACCAGATGACCCGGGCCGCGCGGCGCATCGCCGATTCTCCCGGCAGCGACCGCGGCCTGCACGAACGCATCGCCCTCGACGGGCCGCCGGACGAGGTGAAGCGGCTCGCCGACACGTTCGACCTGATGCTCGAACGGCTCGACCACTCCTTCGACGGGCAGCGCCGGTTCATCGCCAACGCCTCCCACGAGCTACGCACCCCACTGACGCTCAACCGCACCCTGCTCGAGATCGCGGTGCGGCGTCGCGATGTCTCGGTGGAAGTCCGACAGCTCGGCGAGACACTGCTGGAGATCAACAGTCGGCACGAGCGGCTGATCGACGGCCTGCTAACGCTGGCAAAATCGGACCGCGAGCTGGGCGAACTGTCCTATGTGGACCTCGCGGACGTCGTGACGCACGTGGCCGCACAGCACCCGACCGTGGCCACGTCCGCCGGCGAAGCCCCGACCATGGGCAACGCGGTCCTGCTGGAACGGCTCGTGCAGAACCTGGTGGAGAACGGCGTGCGCTACAACGTGCCGGACGGCTGGGTCCAGGTAACCAGCGGCACCCGTCCGGACGGGCTCGTCGAGCTGGTGGTCGCCAATACAGGGCCGGTGGTGCCGCCTTATGAGCTGCCCGGCCTGTTCGAGCCGTTCCGCCGGCTCACGACGGATCGGCTGGCGACCCGGATGGGTGCCGGGCTCGGGCTGTCGATCGTCCGTGCGTTGGCGCACGCCCACGGCGGCCACGTGCACGCAGAGCCCCGCGACGGCGGCGGCCTGGTCGTGACAGTGTCGCTGCCGGTGGCCGGACCCCCGCGGAAGCAGGCCAGCGGAGTCGTAACCGGCCAAGACCTCCGCGACCACCGCTCTTCGACATGACCGCGTGCGTGGTCGCCGCCCGTATCGACCGCCTCGCGGCGTGTGCGTGTGTTTCGCGGACGACAACCTCACCGTCTGTCGGCGGGGCCGGCTTGGGCGTCGCTGATCGCGTTGGTGCGGTCGATCTGGGGCATGTGGTCCTCGGCCCATGATCGGAGCGCCGCCAGTGGGACCTCGAGCGACGAGCCCAGATCGGTGAGCCGGTAATGCACGCGTGGTGGCACGGTGGGCTCCACCCGGCGGGCGACGAGGCCGTCGCGGGTCAAGCTCTGCAGGGTCACCGACAGCATCTTCTGTGAGACACCGGGCATCCGCCGCCGCAACTCGGCGAAACGCACCTCGTGTGGAGCCGCCTCCGCGAGGATCTTGACCGCCATCGACGTCCATTTCGTGCCGATGCGGTCCAGCAGACGGCGGGTCGGGCACTCGGCGTCGAACAAGTCACCGCGCCCACTTTCTGCCGAGCGCGCCGGCTGGGAGGTCACCTGGAACTCACCACCTGTGGGGAAGGTGCCGTCTTGGCGGCACAACCGAAGTTACCTATCGTTTTCTAGTAACCAATGGTAACCGCATCGGAGGCAACCGTGCCCGGCACACCACCCGCAACCACTTCTCCACGACACAAAGCCGACATCGTGCTACGGCGGATCACCACCAACGGCATCCAAGCCAACGTGGCTGTCACCGGCACCGGGCCGGCAGTCCTGCTGCTGCACGGCTTCCCACACACCTGGCGGCTCTGGACCGAGATCATCGGCCCGCTTGCCGAGCACCACCGGGTCATCGCCCCAGATCTGCGTGGGCTCGGGGCCAGCACCCGCGCGGCGGATGGCTATGACGCGGGCACGCTGACCGCCGACGCCGAAGGAATCATCGATGCCCTCGGCGAACCCACCGCGGCCGTGGTCGCCATTGACGCCGGCACCCCGGTTGCCTTCCTTCTCGCCATGCGACGGCCGGACCTGGTGCGACGACTCGTCTTGATGGAGTCCTTGCTGGGTCCATTGCCCGGCGCCGAGGACTTCCTCGCCGACGGCCCACCGTGGTGGTTCGGGTTCCACTCTGTTCCTGGTCTAGGCGAAACAGTCCTGATCGGACACGAGGAGGAGTACCTCGACTTGTTCCTCGCCGCAGGCACCCACGGTCGCGGTGTACCGCCGGAGATCCGCAACGCCTTCGCCAGCGCCTACACCGGACACGACGCCCTGCGCTGTGCCTTCTCCTACTACCGCGCCCAGCCGACCAGCGCGCGTCAAATCAGCGAAGCCGTGGCAGGTAGCCGGCTCACCATGCCCACGATGGCGATCGGCGCCCACCCGGTCGGCCGCGCACTGGAACAGCAGTTACGCCCCGTCACCGACGACCTCGTCGGGCACCTCGTCCAGGATTGCGGCCACATCATTCCGCTGGACCGGCCCCAGGAACTGCTCCGCCTCCTGGCACCTTTTCTTGCCGCCGACCAGCCCACCGGATCACGCGGTCACACACTTCCGCAGTAGCCGAGTCATCCCCACATCGGCATGAGCGGTCCTGCTCGTCTGTCGACCGATTCGCGGCATGGGCGGACGACGCATCTGCCTCGGCATCGGGAGTCACGAACTCGCGGGCGCCGGAGTCCGGCAGAGCTGGCCACCGGACTACCGAGCACCGGAATGGCTCTGCGAAGCCTCAGATGCGGAAGTGGGGGGCGACGAGGACGTCGTCCGGGGTCAGGTCGTGGATGGTGGAGTGGCCGATGGCCAGGAGGGTGGAGTCGATGCCGTTGCGGAGGATGTCCAGGACGTTCTCCACGCCCGCCTGGCCGTTGGCGGCCAGGCCCCACAGGTAGGCGCGGCCGATCATGACGGCGCGGGCGCCCAGCGCGATGGCCTTGACGACGTCGGAGCCGCGGCGGATGCCGCCGTCCAGTAGCACCTCGACCTGCTCGCCCACGGCGTCCGCGACGGCGGGGAGGGCGCGGATGGCGGCGGGGGTGCCGTCGAGGTTGTTGCCGCCGTGGTTGGACACCGAGATCGCCGTGACGCCCGCGTCGACGGCGCGGCGGGCCTCGTCCGGGCGGTAGACGCCCTTGAGCATGAACGGGCCGTCCCACTGCTCGCGCAGCCAGCGGACGTCTTCCCAAGTGGGGGGCGGGGTCTGCAGCCACTGGCCGTACGCGCCGAAGAAGGTCGGCGGGGTCTCGCCGCGGGTGACCATGTTCGGGACGGTGAGATCCGGGACGCTGCCGGACCGCAGGTACGACAGCAGCCAGCGCGGACGGGCGATGGCCTCCGGGGCGAAGCGCAGCGCCTCGCGGAGGGTGATGCGCTCGGGGATGTGCGGGCTGCCCCAGTCGCGGGCATGGGAGAACGACCAGTCCAGGGTGGCGATGACGCCCGCCGCACCCGCGTCCCTCGCCCGGTCGAGGCGCTGGGCCATCTCATCGCGGGTGCCGCACCAGTACACCTGGATGAAGGTCATCGGGTTGGCGGCGACGACGTCCTCGACGGGCTTGCTCGCGAACGAGCTCAGCCCCATCGCCACACTCCGGGTGGCGGCCGCACGCGCGACCGCGACCTCGCCGTCGGGGCAGACAGCCTGGACACCGGTGGGGGAGATGAGCACGGGCAGGTCCACCGGCTGGCCCATCACCGTGGTGCCCAACTCACGCTTGGCGGCCAGGCCGGCTGTCCGCGGAGCGAAGCCGACGTCGTCGAACGCGGACTGGTTGGCGCGCAGGGTGACGCCCTTCTCCGAGCCCGCGATCAAGGCGCTGTAGACAGACCGCGGCAGGCGTTTGCGGGCGCGGCGCTGGGCTTCGGCGACTGTCTCGAACCAGGAGTTTGCCATGATCACTCTTTCCGGTGGCGTCCGATGGCGGGGCGTAGGGGGAGCGTCGTGCGGTGGGTCACGCATCCGGCCAGGACACCGCTGCCGTACGCGAGGTCGTCGGCGAGATGGCCGGCGACATAGCGCGCGGGGTCGATGGCGGGGCGTCGTCGTGCCCACTCGGTGAACGCGGGACCGAGCGCAAGGGTCGCGACGGCCGTGCGTCGGCGCCAGCCATGGCGGAGGGCTTGAGCGGCCAGAAGGGGGAGGGCGAACTGGGTGCTGTACCGGCCGATTCCGAGCCAGGTTTTGACAGCAGCGTCCGTCATCGCCCGCGGCACGGTGTCGACCGGCTGGCCGCCTCGGCGCAGCGCCCGGGCGGTGCTCAGTACTGAGCAGGCGTACGCGGCCGCAGCGAGGCGCGGGCGACCGGCGAGCGCGGCGGCAACGGTCAGCGTCGGCCATCCGTGGAGGACCAGGGGTGGTAGGGAGCCGGGGTGGCGCAGGGTGAGTGGCGCCGCCGAAGTGCCGTAGCGATACCGCCTGGTCAGGAGGCCTACCCAGGTTTCGGGTTCGAGGTGGCGGACGCGCACCGTGGGGTCGTACCGGACGCGCCAGCCCGCCTTCTGCATGCGCCACACGAAGTCGACGTCCTCACCCGCGACGGACAGGGCGGGGTCGAATCCGTCGGCGACGGCCTCGCGCCGGACGATCATGGCTGTGGTCGGTACCCAAGCGACCCGGGTGTTGGGGGCGACCGACGCGGGGGTGTCGCCGAGGTCGAGACAGCAGGTCGCTCGGGTGTACCGGCCTGCCCAGGTGGTGCCGGCGGCCGGGACCACGCGCGGCGCGACCGCGCCGACGAGCGGGTCGGCGAAATGCGCTGCCAGCGTGTCGATCCAGCCATTCGGCGGTACGCAATCACTGTCCACAAAGGCCACCAGCTCGGTATCCGTCGCGGCGAGTCCAGTGTTGCGGGCGGCGGGCGGCCCGCCGTTCTCTTGTCGCACCACCAGTCGCACGCCGAATCGTTCGGCCAGCTCGGCCACGGCGGGTCCGTTGCGGGACGCGTCATCGACGAGGACGACCGGGTATCGGTCCCCGGTGACCTCGGCCAGGCACCGGGCGAGTTTGTCGAGGCGGTCGTGCACTGGGATCACGACGGTCACATCCGGGGCAGCGGTGAGGGGCGGAGGTTCGGGGTGGGCGACGCCCGCGTCGGTGAGTTTGCGCGCGAGCACGCCGGCCGCTTGGGAGCGGACAGGGCCGGTGCGAAGCGCGGCCCAGACGGTCAGGCCCGCCGGAGTGAGGCGGAAGACGCGCGCGGGTGACCCACCGGCCCACCGGTGCGCGTCGATGCGGCGGGCGGAGTGGTCGAGGGCGATCCGGAAACCAGCGGGAAGTGGTGTCGTCACAGGGAAAGTCCTCCGTCCACCGGCACCACCGCGCCGGTCACCCCGCCGCGGTCCCCCTCGGCGAGGAAGGCGATCACCGAGGCGACCTCGGCGGGGTCGAGCAGGCGGCCGATCGGCGCTCCGGAGGCGAACTCCTGTGGTCCGGCCAGGTCGTACAGGCGGGCGCTTTCGGCCAGCATCGCGGTGTCGGTCGAGCCCGGGCTGACGGCGTTCGCGGTGATGCCGGTGCCGCCCAGCTCTACCGCCAACGCACGGATCAGGCCGGTGACCCCGGCCTTGGCGGCGCAGTAGGCGGCCAGCGATGGCAATCCTCGGGTCGCGGCGGCGGAGGCTACGGCGACGATACGGCCGGTTCGCGGCGTCGGGCGGCGGAGGAGGGCCGGGATCGCGGCGCGTGCCAGGTTCGCGACGCCGCCCAGGTTGACATCCAGGACCGTCTGCTCCGCTTCGACCGGCACTTCCCACTGTGGTACGCCACCCGCGATCACGCCTGCGGCGGCGATGGCGACGTCAAGGCCGCCCCACCGGCTTTCCGCCGAGGCGACCGCGCCTTCCAGGCTGCCGAGGTCGCGGACGTCGGCGATGTGCCATGCGACGCGGTCGGCGGTGAGGGAGACCAACTCGGTCTCGGTGCCCATGGGGTACGGAAGGGTCGGGTCGTCCTTGGCTCGGTCGACCGCCAGCACCGCCCAGCCTCGGTCGGCCAGCGCGCGCACGGTGGCCGCGCCGATTCCCCTGGCTGCCCCGGTCACCAGCGCCACCCTGGTCATGGCGCGAACCCTGCCAGTGGGCTCTCGTCGCAGGCGCGGTCCGGCCCGCGCGTCTCGATCGCCACGGCCTGGTCTCGCCCACGCATGCCGATCGTCACTGGCACCGGGCCGCGGCGGGAGTGGTCGGGAGACGAGCGCGGCCTACTGTCCACAGTCGACAGGGCCGCCTCGGCATGGCCCTTGACGCACTCGGGGTCCGGGCCGTCCAGGGGGAGTCCGGTGAAGAACTTGGCCGCCATGCAGCCGCCCCGGCACGAGTCGTACGCCGAACACGACGTGCACGCCCCGCCGGTCTGTGGCCCGCGGAGGTCGGCGAACAGCTCGGAGGCCCGCCACACCTCGGCGAAGCCGCCCGGGGAGCGGACGTTGCCCGCACGGAAGGTGTCGTGAATGGCGAACGGGCAGGCGTACACGTCGCCCACCGGGTCGATGAGGCACACCACTCGGCCCGCGCCGCACATGTTCAGGCCGGGCAGCGCCTTGCCGAAGGCGGCCAGGTGGAAGAACGAGTCGCCGGTCAGCACGTTCTCCCCGTTGGCGAGCAGCCAGTCATAGATCCTCCGCTGCTGCTCGGCGGTCGGGTGAAGGTCATCCCACACGTCCGCGCCGCGGCCGGACGGGCGCAGACGGGTCAGGCGCAGCTGTGCGCCGAAGCGGTCGGCCAGTGCCTTGAACTCGTCCAGCTGGCCCACGTTCTGCCGGGTCGCCACGACCGAGATCTTGAACCCGGCGAACCCGGCCGCGGCCAGGTTCTCCATCGCCAGAAGAGCCGTCCGGTACGAGCCCGGTCCGCGCACCGCGTCGTTGACCGACTCGCTGGCGCCGTCCAGGGAGATCTGCACGTCGACGTACTCACTGGCCGCGAGGCGCTCAGCGGCGGCGGAGTCGATCCGGATGCCGTTGGTGGAGAACTTGACCCCGACCTGATTGCCGGTCGCGTAGTCGACCAGTTCCCAGAAGTCCGGGCGCACGGTCGGTTCCCCGCCGCCGACGTTGACATAGAACACGCCCATCCGGCGCAGCTCGTCGATGACAGCCTTGCACTCCACTGTGGACAGTTCGCGTGGGTCGCGCCTGCCCGAGCTGGACAGGCAGTGCACGCACGCGAGGTTGCAGGCGTACGTCAGCTCCCAGGTCAGGCAGATCGGCGCGGACAGGCCATGCTGGAATTGGTCGACCAGACTTGTCACGGCGTCCTTTCCCGGATCATGTCGGACGAGGCGAGTGCCGCCAGGGCGGTTCGGTAGGCGGGCAGCTCGGCCGGGGGCACCTCGGCCAGCGCGTCCCGGGCGCTCGGGCGCTCATCAAGGCGGCGCACCACTTCTAGCAGCGTGCGGTTCTTGAGGAACGACAGCCGCCGGGTACCGAAGTGGTACAGCAGCGCGCCGAAAGGCTCCTGCCGGACCGATACCTGTGGCGCCAGGCCCCAGGCCGCGTCCAAGTCGAAGTCAGTAGACACCGCACATCGCATCGATCGACACCTCTTCGACAAGAAGATCCTCGATCAGTGCCTCTTCGATGACCGCCGTGCCTGCCAGATCGCCTTGCTCCACGGGTCGTCTCCTCCCTCGTGCACCGGATGTCGATGCCGGTCACGCTATCGGCGCGCGCGGCGATAGCACCCGCATCGTGGGCGACGTAGGGGGTCCCGAGGGGCGGTTTAGGGGGCGTCACGGCCCAAGCGGCGTGGTTGCATGAGTCACCGTCGGCCTGTCCGTGACCCGTCGCGGCCGACAAGCGCCTCGCATCCGGCGCTTCGCTTCCCGGCTCGGGCGGGCCGAGTGGATTGGGTGAACAATGACAGAGACCACGACGTCGGACGCCCCGGTGCGCACCGACCTGCGGTGCCGGATCGACGAGCTCGAAGCCACCCGTGCCGCGCTGCGCGCTGGACCGTCAGAGCAGGCAACCGAGGCCCAGCACGCCAAGGGCAAGTCCACCGTGCGCGAGCGGCTGGATCTGCTGTTCGATCCGGGCACCTTCCGCGAGATCGAGGCGTTCCGCAGGCACCGGGCCACCGGGTTCGGCCTGGAGGACCGCCGCCCGCACACCGACGGCGTCGTGACCGGCTGGGGTTTGGTGCACGGCCGCACCGTGTTCGTCTACGCCCACGACTTCCGCATCTTCGGCGGCTCCCTCGGCGAGGCACACGCCGAGAAGATCCACAAGGTGATGGACATGGCCGAGGCAGCCGGCGCCCCGCTGGTCAGCCTCAGTGATGGGGCGGGCGCGCGCATCCAAGAGGGCGTGACCGCGCTCGCGGGCTACGGCGGCATCTTCCGCCGCAACGTGCGCGCCTCCGGGGTGATCCCGCAGATCAGCGTGATGCTCGGCCCGTGCGCGGGCGGCGCGACGTACTCGCCCGCGCTGACCGACTTCGTGTTCATGGTGCGCGGGACCGCGCAGATGTACATCACCGGGCCCGACGTGGTGCAGTCGGTAACCGGCGAGCAGATCACCCACGAGGCGCTCGGCGGCGCGGACGTGCACGTGTCAGTGTCGGGCGCGGCCGGCTTCGTATACGACACCGAGCAGGAGTGCCTTGATGAGGTGCGGTACCTGCTCTCCCTGCTGCCGTCGAACAACCGGGAGCTGCCGCCGGTCGCGCCCACGGACGACCCGGCGGACCGGCCGTCGTCGGCGCTGCTGGACATCGTGCCCGCCGACGGCAACCGCGCCTACGACATGCGTGAGGTGATCGCCGAGATCACTGACGACGGCGACATGTTCGAGGTGCACGCCAACTGGGCCACCAACATCGTGTGTGGCCTCGCCCGCCTCGACGGGCACGTGGTGGGCATCGTCGCCAACCAGCCGTCGTCGCTGGCGGGCGTGCTGGACATCCACGCGTCGGAGAAGGCCGCCCGGTTCGTGCAGATGTGCGACGCCTTCAGCATCCCGCTGGTCACCCTGGTCGACGTGCCCGGCTTCCTGCCCGGCCGGGAGCAGGAGCACGGCGGGATCATCCGGCACGGCGCGAAGCTGCTCTACGCCTACTGCAACGCCACTGTGCCGCGCGTGCAGGTGATCCTGCGCAAGGCTTACGGCGGCGCGTACATCGTCATGGACTCGCGCTCGATCGGCTGCGACCTCTCCATCGCGTGGCCCACCAACGAGATCGCGGTGATGGGCGCCGAGGGCGCGGCCAACGTGGTGTTCCGGCGGGAGATCGCCGCGGCCCCGGACCCCGGAACCGCCAGGCTCCAGCGGATCAAGGAGTACCAGCAGGAGCTGATGCACCCCTTCTACGCCGCGGAGCGCGGGCTCGTCGACGACGTCATCGACCCGGCGCGGACCCGCGCCGTCCTCATTGACGCCCTGGCGATGCTGCGCGCCAAGCACGCCACGACGCCCGCCCGCAAGCACGGGAACCCGCCCACGTGACCGGCCAGGAGCCGCTGTTCTCGGTTGTGTGCGGGAATCCGACCGCCGAGGAACTCGCCGCGGTGACCGTCGTTCTGCTCGCCATGACTTCCGTCGAGTCGTCCGGCGACGGTGATCGCGCCCGGCCGTCCTGGTCGGGCACCGGCTACCGCCCGCCCGGCGCGTGGGCGCACTGACCCCGTCCATCGACCGAAAGGCCATGACCAATGCGCGCCAGCGACACCACCGCGAGCCCGTGGATCCGGCGGTTCGCACCCGCCCCCGACGCAGCCGTCCGGCTGGTGTGCTTGCCGCACGCTGGTGGCTCCGCGCCGTTCTACCTGCCGGTGGCCAGGGCGCTCGCGCCCGAGGTCGATGTGCTGGCCGTGCAGTACCCGGGCAGACAGGACCGACGCGGTGAGACCTGCGTCGACGACCTCGGCGTGCTGGCCGACCTCGTCGCCGAGCAGTTGCGGCCGTGGCTGGACCGGCCGTTCGCGCTGTTCGGCCACAGCCTGGGAGCCACCCTCGGGTTCGAGGTGGCACGCAGGCTCGCCGCCGACGACATGGTCCCGCTGGCCCTGTTCGCCTCTGCCCGCCGAGCGCCGTCCTGCCACCGCGACGAGCGGGTGCACCTGGCCGACGACGACGACGTGATCGCCGAGATGCGGCTGCTGAGCGGTACCAGCCCCGAGGTGCTGGCCGACGAGGAGATCCTGCGCATGGCCCTGCCCGCCATCCGCGCGGACTACCGGGCGATCGAGACCTACCGGTATCCGGCCGGGCCCGGCCTCACCTGCCCGGTAGTCGTGCTGACCGGCGACGATGACCCGCAGGTGACCATCGCCGAAGCCGAGGCGTGGCGTGGCCACACCACCGGGCCGTTCACGATGCGAGTCTTCCCCGGGGGGCACTTCTATCTGACCGGGCACGTCGCCGCCGTGCTCGACCAGGTCTCCGAGAGCCTGCGCGCGGCGACGCCATCATGAACTCGACGACGGACCAGGAGGGCGGCCGGGCGCGGATCCGACTGGAGTTCGGTGTGCGGGTCACCATCGGCACCGGCGGCGACACCCTGGTGGCGGCGGACATGCTCGTCCCATCTGGCGCATGGACGCCGCGACCGTCGCGAGCATGATCGAGCTGCCCTACCGGCAGCTCGATCATGGGAGCGCTTCCCGGCCTGTAAATACCCTGGGACTCCGAGAAAGTGTACGTCAGTATGATACTAAAGTATGTATGAATCGCCGGCCCGCGAGGTGGTCGGCGACGCCACGCAGCACGGCTACTCGCGGGTGTGATCGTCTGTTCTGGCGCCGTGCTGGCAACCCTCTTGTTTGTGGTTGGCGTCAGGGGTTTCCAGGCAGTCGTGCCGAGTGGAGGCCGGTTCCACTGACAGGGGGTAGGCAGCTTTCGCTGTAGCTGCCAAGGATCGCTCGTGTCAAACAGGGGCTGAATATCCCGATGGAGGAGTGCCGACGCTCGGTGTTGTGCCACTCGATCCATTTGTCAACCGCAGCGATGAGTTCCGCTTTGGTGACATAGGAATGCCGGTAGTGGTGTTCATGCTCGAACGACGACCAGAATGATTCCGCAGGACTGTCGTCTCAGCAGATTCCCGTGTCGCCCATTGATCGTTTCAAGTCGTGCGCGGCGCAGGATTTCATGGTCAGCGTTGCGGCGAACTCGCCGCCGTGGTCGGAATGCAACATATCCCAGCATGCGGCGTGAGTGCTCATCCCTGATCGCACACAAGTACCTTTCGCCTTCGCCGCAGGTGAGGTGGGTGATGCCGGTCAGCCAGACCGCGTCGAGCCGCCCTTGGTCGAAGTGTCGCCGCGCCAGGTCTGGCGGGAACGATGCCGTCGGATCGCTTACGGTGGTGCGGACAGTGAACGTGCGGGGGCCGATGCCCTCGATTCCGATCCCGGCCGTGATCGCGGCGACGGTTTTCTCGTTCACCGTCTCGCCGTGTTCCCGCAGTTCACTGATCGGCGCGCCGCTGCTGCCGCGACGTCAGTTCCGTTGTCATTGCACGCTTTTTCCACGTGTAGTAGCCGGAGGTGGACACCTCCAGTAGCCGGGCCATGCGGGTGATGCCGAACAGTTCGGCTGTGGCGGTGATTCCGGCAGGGGTGGCGTCGGGGGGCAGGTGCGGCGTACTTCATCATCAGTTCGAATCGTTCCGGTTGTTCTGCATCGCAGCAAAGTACGCCGACCTTTTTCAGGAGCGAGATACCCCTGTCCTGATCGGCGACCCGCTCCCGCAACGCCTGTAGTTCGGCCCGCTCCGATGCCGACGACGGCTCGTCTCAGACCACTGTGGCCGCGTCCACTCGGCGGCGTTCTTCGTCGACCCAGCCACTCGGCATTCCAGGGTCGATCCCCGCTCATGGGTGACTTCGGTAATCGTGCGGCCGGTATCGATCACACGATGCGCAGCCTCGACCTTGTACTCGCCGGTGTCCTTGCCGCAGCGGATACCGTCTTCGACGCGGGCCTGGGCGCGGTGGCGGGCTTCGAGAAACGCGATCTGCCGGTGGGAGTGTCGGTGACCGGCAACGGGTAGCGCCGGCCGTGGTGTTGTTCGAACAGCGACATCTATGTCCCGGGATGTGGTTCTCGCGGCGCACGATCACCCGCGTCTCTGTGGCCCAGCAGACCCGTCAAGTCGGCGACCGCGGCCTGTCATCACTGTTCGGGCATCGTGTTAATCGTGGCACGGGCGTCCAGATCCAGCCCGATCGAGCAGCGCGCCTGAAACCCGGACCTGTGCATTGTCCGCGGTCTTCAGGGTGGCGTCCAGGCGATCACGACCGTCGCACCGAGATCGCCACCGGTGATCCGTGCAGGCTTTGAGTCTGGCAGGGGTGACCACCTGGCCACGATCATGTGTCCGGGTGAATCCCTCGCGTCGCACGCGGTTGACAGACCTGTGGTCAAGCCGACCTTGGTGGGCAGCAGCCGTAGTGCCGCCGCACCGACATGCGAGACGATCCCCGTCTTGCTGACCTCCACAGCTAGCCCACGCGTCCACTCTGGCGTGGTATTCACTCGAAAGTGCTCCCTGGACGGCATAGGCCAAAGGAGCCCGAAATCCTCATCTTTCCAGCTCAGGAGTACTTTTATATCGTCAGACAAAAACACACTCCCTTAGCTGTGAGTGCCGAACTAACCCCATCGTGTTAATCGACGTCTGCGGGTGTCGCCCCTGATCAGACGTCCGTCACAGTCCGCTCTCCTGGGGATCGGGAGCCGATCGAGCGGCGCACGGCACGCGCCGGCAGCCAAATCCGATATCTGGCGTGACTGAAGTAGATCGAAATCGTGTCGCGATATTCGAGTGCGTTTCCGAACCATTTTACAAGCCCTCCTTTGATTTGTTCCGGCACTGCTGACCTTGCGGAAAGATAAAGGTAGTTTTTTAAAGGAGTCACGCGGCTTCGTCCGATTCGTCCCACCTGGTTAACAGCTGGTGTCTACTGGACGTTTGCGCGTCGCTACCCACGTTGGCCTGGTACGACGGTTTGGGCTACGCGGAGTGTGCGGGGCGGGCTGAAGGCGGATGTGAATTTGCCTGGACAGTGGTAGACCTTTGAATCGTCCTTGGGTACATTCGTCCTTACGGGGGCTGGTCCGTTTCCGACCGATGCGGACAAATATGGGGGCCACCGAACGACCTACAGGCGGCGACACCTGATTGAGAGCGTGCTGGGGATGGGTCTGATCGAACGTGAGGCGGAATGGGATACGCTGGTCGGGGGCTTAGCTGCCGCCGATCGCGGAGAGGGACGGGTCGTCCTGGTTAGTGGACCGGGCGGCGCGGGTAGAAGCGAGCTGTTGGCGGCATTCGGGGCGCACGCGGGGGACCAGGCTCTCGTGTTGACCGCGACCTGCGGCCGCAGTGAGCGCCACTTCGGCCTGGGAGTAATCAGACAGCTGTTCGGATCGGGCGCACTGCCCGCAGGGTGGCGAGGCCGGATCGATGAGCTGCTCGGCCGTGCCGAGTCCGACCTCATGGCGCCCGCTCGCGACCTGGCGGAGGTCGTGCTCGAACTGGCTGCGGCACAACCACTGGTGCTTATCGTGGACGACCTGCACGAGGCGGACAGCCCGAGCCTGGACGTGCTGCTGTACCTGCAGCGGCGGATCGCGACCGCGCCGGTGCTGATCGTGCTCTCCGAGGTGCGGTGCCGCCGGGTCGCGCACCCGCGCTTCCATGCCGAGCTGACCAAGGCCCCGTGGTTACGCCAGGTTCGGCTGTCGACACTGTCGGAGTCCGGCGTCGTGGACCTGCTGCGAGACCGGGTGCCGGATCGCGAGGCGGCCGAGTTGGCTCCGCGCTGCCACCGGCTCACCGGCGGCAGCCCGGTGCTGCTGCACGCGCTTATCGACGACCTGATCGAATCCGGGGCCGCCCCGGTGGATGAGGACGAGCCGGTCCAGGTCGGTACTGCGGTCATCGCGGTTGTGCTGAGCTGTCTGCACCGCTGGGCGCCCGAGCACCTCGCCGTCGCGCGCGGGCTCGCGCTGCTCGGCGACAACACGCCTGCGTCGGTTGTCGCGCGGCTGCTGGACATCGAGCCCGTCGTGGTCGACCAGGTACTCGACGAACTGTCGGCGACCGGACTGCTCGACGACGGCCGCTTCCGGCACCCTGCCGTTCCCGCGGCCATCCGCGACGACCTCGCTCTCGAGGGGCGGGCAGGACTGCACCTCGCGGCCGCCCAGCTCCTGCACGAGGAGGGCGCGCCCAGCAGAGAGATCGCCGCCCAGCTGCTCGCCGCCGGGGACACCGGCGGCGCGACGTGGGCCGCCGCTGTGCTGCGCGCCGCCGCGCTCGAGGCCCTTGGCGGGCATGCGCTGGTCGACGCGACCGCGTGCCTGGAGCTGGCGCTGCGGTCGCCGTCGGGGGACCGCGATCGGGCGGCCACGGTCGCGCTGCTGGTCCGGGTGCGCTGGCTGACCAACCCCTCGGCCATCAACCGCCTGCTTGATCCGCTGCACGACGCGCTGGACGCGGGACACCTTGGCGACCGGGACGCCATCGTCCTGTCGAACTACCTGCTGTGGCGCGGCGACGATCGCGGCGTGCGCCGGTCGGCAATCGTCGACCGGCTGGCGGAGCACGCCAGCGACCCTCGGTCGGAGGCCGAGCTGTACTTCACCCGGCAGTGGCTGAGCTTCTCCCACCCGGTGCGCTTCCCGGAGCCCCTTCAGGACAGTGCGCGGAGTGCGCCAACCGCGATGCGGCGGACCAGGCGCGGGCTGCGGCTGACCGACATCATGGTCCACGGCGCGTCCAACGAGGTGTTGGACAAGGCCGAGCAGGTGCTGCTGTGCTGCTCGGTTACCGACACGATGCTGGAGTCCGTGCTTGCCGCGCTCCTGACCCTGGTGCACGGCGACCGCACCAACCGGGCTCTGCACTGGTGCTCCGTGCTCGATGCCGAGGCGCGCACCCTGCTGGCCAAACCCTGGATCGCGGCGCTGGCCGACATCCGCGCGCACATCGCGCTGCGCCGTGGCGACCTAGCGGCCGCCGAGCGCTTCGCCCGCGACGCCCTGCAGACGATGTCGCCGGACAGCTGGGGTGTGGCGATCGGCTCGCCGATGTCCACGCTGATGCTCGCCACCACCGGGATGGGCAAGCTCGACGAAGCCGACCGCCTGGTGAAGCAGCCAGTGGCGGAGTCCATGATGGACGCTCCGTTTTGGGGGCAGTACCTGCGCGGCCGCGGTTACTACTACCTGGCCAGCAATCGGCTGCACGCCGCGCTTGCCGACTTCCAGGCCTGCGGTGACCTGTGTGCGGGCTGGGGCCTTGACCTGCCTGAGTTCCTGCCGTGGCGTAGCGACGCCGCCCAGGCGCATCTGGCGATGAACCAGCCGAACAAGGCCCGCGAGCTGCTCAGTGCTCAGCTCGACCGTCCCGGCGGCAAGTCGCTCCGGGTGGCCGGGGTGTCGCTTCGGGTGCTGGCGGGCACGTGCAATCTGCCCCGGCGGCCGGCTGTGCTTGGCGAGGCGATCGCGAAGCTGCAGGAGACCGGCGCCCAGTTGGAGCTTGCCTTGGCGCTGGCCGAACTCGGTCGCGCGCAGCACGCCCTCGGCGACTCGACCAGGGCCCGGCTGACGGCTCGGCGCGCGAAGCAGGTGGCCAAGAGCTGCTTCGCGGAGTGGCTGTGCGAGAAGGTGTTACCCGCAGACGAGCCCACGCTGGTGGAGGAGCCCGACACCTTCGCCACGCTGAGCGAGGCGGAGCGCAGGGTGGCGACGCTGGCCGCGGGCGGCTACACCAACCGCGATATCAGCCAGAAGCTGTTCGTCACGGTGAGCACGGTCGAGCAGCATCTGACGCGCGTCTATCGCAAGCTCAACGTCAACCGGCGCGCGGACCTACCCGCGGACCTGCCGCTGGTGGCGATCGACTCGGCGTGAAGCAGGCGGGCTCGGCCCCTACAGCTCTTCGAGCAGGCCCGCCGAACGCATCTCGTCGATCCACAGGTGGAAGTCGGCTCGCATGGCGGCCGGGTCGACTTCCCAGATGCCGGCCAGCATGTCCGCGGCGGCGGTCTGGTCGCCGTTGTGCTGGCTCAGTGCGATCCACATGGCCGCTTGGCGGGGCGGACAGTGCACGACGACCCCGGTCCGCCGGGAGCGCAGTCGCAGTCTGCCATCCGGCAGCACCTTGGCAGTCACCCCTGCGACCGCGTGCACGCTCACGAACTCCTCCTCGTCGCGACTTGATGCGACCGTCGGGTCTTGCAGCCCGCTTAAGGCTCTTGGTTTTACGCCTGCCAGTAACACAGGGCAAGTATACGATTGTATATGACGTAAGTCTAGTACGTTGGTATAGATTCCGATGCTGCGGTTCGCGCCGCAGGTGTAGGGGTCGTCCAGGGCTCACTCGCGGCCCATTCGCACGGTAGTTATATCTGATCTGACCCCCACAACCCCTTTGGAGCCGAACATGGGTCGCATGACCGGCAAAGTCGTCGTCGTCACCGGGGCGGCACGCGGGCAGGGCCGTAGCCACGCGGCGCGGTTGGCCGAGGAAGGCGCCGACGTCATCGCGCTGGACGTGTGCGCCGACATCGAGTCCGCCGGCTATCCGATGGCCACTATGGACGACCTGGCTGAGACCGAACGCTTGGTACGCAACGCGGGCCGCAACGCGGTCACCGCGCAGGTCGACGTGCGCGACCGCGCCGCGCTTGCGGCCGCTATCGCCGATGCGGTCACCGAACTGGGCGGGCTGCACGCCGTCGTCGCCAACGCCGGCATTCTGCCGATGGGCGCGCACCGGCCGATGACGGCGTTCGCCGATACCGTCGACATCAACCTGGGTGGTGTTTTCAATACGGTGCACGCCGCGTTGCCGCACCTCGGCGATGGCGCGAGCGTCGTGGTGGTCGGCTCGGGAGCGGGCCTGATGCCGCGCACGCCCGAGGACTCCGGCGCGGGTCCGGGCTTTGTCGCGTACAAGTTCGCCAAGCGCGCGCTGGTCGACTACGTGAGCACGTTGGCCGTGGAACTGGCCTCGCGCGGCATGCGGATCAATGCGGTGCACCCGACCAATGTCGCCACCGACATGCTGCTCAACGACTCCATGTTCGGCGCGTTCCGCCCGGACCTGGAGACCCCGACGGCCGACGACATCGTCCCGGTGCTGACGGGCATGCACGCCCAGCCGGTCGCCTGGGTCTCGCCCGAGGACGTCTCGCACGCCGTGCTGTTCCTGGCTGGCGACGAATCCCGGCACGTCACAGGCATGCAGCTGCGGGTCGACGCGGGTATGGCGGTCAAGGCGGGGCGCTGATCCCGCCTCGAAAGCCGCATTCCGGGTAGGGGAACGTAGGGGTGGGCTGAACAAGCGTCTGAGACTAGCGTTCATAACTGGCGATGAACCTTCACATTTCGTCCTGATCAGGGAGTTTCTCGTGCGTATCCAGCCGAACCCGACCTGCCCGGGCGAACTCGTCCACCACCTGCTCGACGCGGCGGTGTCCGAGTCGCCGGACGTTCCCGCCATCACCGATGCGACCGGCACCTGGAGTTACCGGGAACTCGACGCGCACAGCCACGCCATCGCGGTGTGGCTGCGCGCGCGGGGTGTCCGCCCCGGTGACCGGGTGGTCGCGCGGTTGGCGACCACCCGGCACCTGGTGGCCCTGTTCTTCGGCGTCCTGCGGTGCGGCGCGGTGTTCGTCCCGCTCAACCCGGCGATGAAGTTGTTTCACTTGACCACGGTGCTCGCCAACGCCGAGCCCGCGGTCGTGCTCGTCCCCGCCGACGCAGTGGCGGGGCTGCCCGATCCGGCCCGCGCGTGCGCGGCGGAGGAGATGTGGGCGGAGGTCGAAAGCCTGGTCGGCAGGCGAGTGCCGGATGCGGATATCGCTCCGGCCGCGGTGGCCGCGTTGGTGTACACCTCCGGCAGCACGGCCACGCCGAAGGCGGTCATCCTCCCGCACGCGCAGGTTGTGTTCGCCAGCCGCACGCTGGCGGTCGAACTCGGCTACCGCGACAGCGACGTCGTGTTCTGCCGGTTCCCGCTGTCCTGGGACTACGGGCTCAACAAGGTCCTGATGACGTGCGCCGTGCGATGCGAGATCGTCCTCGCGGGCGAGGAGTCCGATCTGGCGCTGCTCAGGCGCATGCGCGAGACCCGGGCCACCGTGGTGCCGATCGTCCCGTCACTCGGCACGATGATCGCCACGCTCGCGCGCCGGGAGACCGACCTGCCGCCGGTCCGGCTGATCACCAACACCGGGGCGGCGTTGCCCGCGGCGACGATCGACGCCCTGCGGGAGTGCTTTCCCGGGGTGCGCGTCGTGCGCCAGTTCGGGCAGACCGAGTGTAAGCGGATCTCGGTGATGCCGGTGGACGAGGACCAGGACCAGGACCGCTCGCTGTCGGTGGGCAGGCCGCTGTCCGGCACCCGGGTGCTGATCCTCGGCGCGGACGGCGGGGAGCTGCCGGTCGGCGAGATCGGCGAGATCGTCGTCACCGGCCCGCACGTGACGGGCGGGTACTGGCGTGATCCGGAGGCGACCGCTCGGGTGTTCCGACCCGATCCCGGCGGCGCGGGTACCCGGCTGCACACCGGCGACTACGGCTACCTCGATGCCGACGGCTACCTGTACTTCGCGGGAAGGCGGGACGACATGTTCAAGCGCAAGGGAATCCGGATGAGCACGCTGGAGATCGAGGGCGCCGCGATGGACATCGCGGGTGTGAGCGCGGCCGCCGCGCTGCCGCCCGCAGGCGACCGCGACCTCGCCGTCGTGGTCGCGGGCGACCTCGAGCCGCACGTGGTGCTCAAGGAGCTGGCCCAGCGGCTGGAGCCGCAGAAGGTGCCCGCGCGCTGTCACGTCGTCGACGAGGTCCCGCTCACCCAGCACGGCAAGAACTCGCGCCAGGCCTTGGAGGAAATGTTCTACGGAGGCTCCCGGTGATCGACCACACCGCGCTCGCCGAGCGGTTCGGCACGCCCTTGTACGTCTACGACCTCGACGACGTGCGCGCCGCCCGCCGACAGCTGTTCGACGCGCTCCCCAGCGAGGTGGAGGTCTACTACGCGCTCAAGGCGAACCCGCACCCCGGGCTGGTCAAGGCGTTGTGCTCGGAAGAGGGCGGCGCGGGAGCAGGAAAGGTCTGTCGCGCGGAGATCAGTTCGACCGGCGAGCTGGCCAACGCGCTGGCCGCCGGCGTCCCTGCGGCGGACATCCTCTACACCGGCCCCGGCAAGACCGTAGAGGAACTGCGCACGGCGCTGACCCAGGGCGTGCGAACCTTCTCCACAGACTCGGTGACCGACGTGCGGCGGGTCGGCGAGGTGGCCACCGACCTCGGCGTCGTCGCCGAGTGCCTGCTGCGGATCAACAGTGCCACCGCGAGCGCGACGACGGGCATCCGGATGACCGGAACGCCGTCGCAGTTCGGCTTCGACAGCGAGGTGCTGGGCGAGGTGCTACCCGCGCTGCGCGCCGTCAAGGGCGTCGAGATCGCCGGGATGCACTTCTTCCCGCTGAGCAACGCCCAGGACGAGGAGAACCTCGTCGGGGAGTTCCGGCACACCATCGAGCTGGCCGCGCATCTGCGCGACCAGCACGGCATCCCGCTGCGGCTGCTGGACATCGGTGGCGGCTTCACTGTCCCTTATGGACAACCAGGTCCGCGCGGCGGGTATCCGAAGCTGCGCGGCGAACTGGCCGCCGCCCTGGACACCCACTTCCCGCGCTGGCGCGATGGCGATCCGACGATCGCCTGCGAGTCCGGCCGCTACCTGGCCGGCGGCAGCGGAGTGCTGGTGACGCGGGTGGCCAACGTCAAGATGAGCAGAGGCCGCGGGTACGTGATCCTCGACGCGGGGATCAACACCTTCGGCGGCATGTCCGGGCTCGGCAGGCTGCTGCCGGTCAGCGTCGCGGTCACCGACGGCGCCGACGGCAGGGCGTCCCTGGTCGGTCCACTGTGCACACCGGGCGACGTGCTCGGCCGCGATGTCGCCGTGCCCGACCTCGGCCCGGACGACCTGGTCGTCATCCCCAACACCGGCGCCTACGGCCCGACCGCGAGCCTGCTGATGTTCCTCGGCAGGCCCGCCCCGGCCGAGGTGCTGATCCGCGGCGGCGACGTTGTGTCGGTGTCCCGGATCGAACACGAGCGGGTGTACGTGTTCGGCGACGGCCCCAGCGCCCGCCAGTAGCTGACACCCCATGGAGGATTTTCAGCGTGCGTGACAGCGATTTTCAGTCCACTGTGGTCCGCGGCTCGGCCGTCGCGGCGGCGAGCCTGGGCACCGTGGTGGTGAGTAGCACGGCATCGGATTCGCACACCTGGAATCTGGTGTACCTCGAGCTGCTCATCCGCGAGCTCGGTTACGATGTGGTCAACCTCGGCCCGTGCGTGCCCGATGAGCTATTGGCCGAGCACTGCCGGGAGATTCAGCCCGTGCTGGTCGTGATCAGCAGTGTCAACGGCCACGGCCATCAGGACGGCCTGCGGGTGATCAAGCAGCTGCGTGGGTGTGCCCGGCTGCGTGCCACGCCCGTGGTGATCGGCGGCAAGCTGGGCATCGCGGCCGGTCTGGACGACGCCCAGGTCCGCGAGCTGATGGCCGCCGGGTTCGACATGGTGTTCCAGGAAGGCGCGGACGCGGGCGAGTTCCGCCGGTTCGTCGGTGCGATCCCGCGCCCCGCCGCCTGGCTGCCGGACGGAGTCGGGGCCTGGGTATGAGCGTCCGCCCGCCGAGCGCCGCATCGGTCGACTTCGGTGAGCACGTGCTCCGGGTGGCGGCGGCGGGAGGGCTCGTCGTCCAGCCGAGGATGGGGGTCAGCGACCCGGCGCGGATGCGCGCGGGTCTGCTGGCCACTCGGGGCGCCGCCGCGCACACGGTCGGCACCGTCACCCTCGACAGCTACACCCGGGTCGGCGCGACCGAGAGCGTGGCGATGGCGCTGCGCAAGGGCGAGTCACTCAACGGCTATCCCATCCTCGGGCACGACCGGACGACGACGTCGGCGATGCTGAATGGCGTGCTGGGCCTGGACTTCCCGGTCCAGGTGCGGCACGGGTCCGCGGCCCCGCTGGATATCTTCGCCGCGATGGCCGCCGTCGGCCTGGCCGCCACCGAGGGGGGCCCGGTCTCGTACTGCCTGCCGTACGGCCGCGTCCCGCTGGCCGAGGCGGTGGCCAACTGGGCGCGCTGCTGCCAGTTTCTCGCGGCGATAGGGCAAACCGGGCTCCGTCCGCACCTGGAGACCTTCGGCGGCTGCATGCTCGGCCAGCTTTGCCCGCCCAGCCAGCTCGTCGCGATGAGCGTGCTGGAGGCGCTGTTCTTCCAACAGCACGGCGTGCGATCGGTGTCGGTCAGCTACGCCCAGCAGACCGACATGGACCAGGACTCCGAAGCCGTTCTGGCGCTGCGCCGGTTGTGCCGCGACCTGCTGCCGTATCCGGGCTGGCATGTCGTGGTCTACACCTATATGGGCGTCTACCCCACGACCGAGGATGGCGCCTTCCGGCTGCTTGGGCTGGCCGTCGAGCTGGCCCGCCGCACCGGAGCCGAACGGCTGATCGTCAAGACCGCCGTCGAGTCGGCCAGAATCCCGTCGTTCGCCGAGAACGTCGAGGCGCTGGAGTACGCCGCGCTGATCGCAGAGCGCGCCCCAGGGCCGGTGGACGCGGTGGAAAGCCTTGATTCCCAGACCTACCAGGAAGCGCGTGCTCTCGTGCACGCGGTGCTCGACCTCGACGACGACATCGGTCGCGCTTTGCTCGCCGCGTTCCGTATCGGGTTCCTCGACATCCCGTACTGTCTGCACCCCGACAACGCGGGCCGCACGCAAGCCGTCATCGACGACCGGGGATGGCTGCGCTGGGCCGAGACCGGCGCGCTGCCGATCGGGCATCTGGTCGAGCGCGGGGGCAGGCGCTCGATGTCGTCGTCGGGACTGCTGTCCAACCTCAACCACGTGCGCGACCGGTTCGACACGGCGGGCTGGGATCCCGCCGCGCTGCACCGCGACCGCACGCCGGAGCTGCCCTGCTGATGTCCCGCGCCGGAAATTCGCGCCGTGAATCCGTATCCGGCCGTTGCGCCCCTGGTCCGGGTTAATGAGCGTTCTAGTGAGGGGTAAGGCAAAGGTGGCGTGATGCCAAGGCGTGTCGCGAAAGCCACTTTCGCGACGCCTGATGTCCCGAAAGTGGCTTTCGCGACGCGGCCGCTGGGTGGTCGTGAGTGTTTCGGGTCGTTAGAACGCAATGCCACTCAGCTTGAGTTGATCATGAGCGGGGATCTTCAGCGGCCGCCGGTCTGCTTGATCAAGCCGGACAAGTCACCGGCAGCGGACCCGGCGTGCGACTGTCCACACCGGACGCTAATCCGGATCAAGGAGCCCGATTTGGGTACTTTGCGTAGCTGCGCGTGGGGGTCGTGAGTGGTAATGAGGGTTAGAACGACATTTCCCACTCACGACCCCTTGGCAGAACCCCCCATTTCGTTATCAATCGGACATTCAGTCAGTGAAATGTGTCCACAATGGACGCTCAGGGACGTAACGGCTCCCGTCGGCCAGGGCAACCGAGCGCTTGACCTGCGGCAACCGTCGCCATACATGACACTCACGACCACCCAGCGGTCCCCTGTCCCTTGTGTCCCGCGCCGGGAATTCGCGCCGTAAGTATGTGGGTAAACACGGTGCCCGGCCGGTTCGCCGTACTCGCGCACCCCAGTCCCGCGACCCGGCCTAAGGGCGTCTAGGGGTGGGGCCGGTGTGCGGCCGGCCATACCGTGCGGGGGAGTGGTCCGTGCTGTCCGTTGTACCGCCGAAACCTTCGTGGAGTGCGTTGATGAGCGAGTCCGGAAGCCCAGAAGCCGCCCGGCGGGCCGAGCTGGTCCACCGGCTCGCGGATCTGCCGGTGTCCGAGCAGATCCGAATCCTGCTGGACATCGTCACCGAGCAGGCAACCGCCGCGCTGCACAAGGTGCGCCCGGACGCCGACGCCGCGGTCGGACCGGACGCGGCGTTCCGCGATATCGGCCTTGACTCGCTGATCCTGGTCGACCTGCACCGCCGGCTCGGCGCGGCCACCGGGCTCGCGCTGCCGCCCACGGTCGGGTTCGACTACCCCACCGCGGCCCAGCTGGCCGGGCACCTGCGCGCTGAGCTGCTTGGCGACGACGGGGACACGGATTGGCCCGACATGGCCTCGCCGCGGTCCGGGGCCGACGAGGACGACCCGATCGCCATCGTCGGGATCGCCTGCCGCTTCCCCGGCGGCATCCGTTCCGCCGAGGACCTCTGGCGGCTGGTCGCGGATGGCGGCGAGGTGCTGTCGGATTTCCCCGACGACCGCGGCTGGGACATCGATACGATGTTCGACCGCGACCCGGACGTCGCAGGCAAGTCCTATGTGGACAAAGGCGGTTTCCTGGCCGACTCCACCGAGTTCGACGCGGACTTCTTCGGTATCAGCCCGCGTGAGGCGCTGGCGATGGACCCGCAGCAGCGGCTCATGCTGGAAACTTCGTGGGAGGCGCTTGAGCGCGCGGGTGTCAACCCGGCCGGGCTGCGCGGCAGCCGTACCGGCGTGTTCATCGGCGCCGAGGTGCACGAGTACGGCCTACGGGTGCACGAGGCCCCGGATGGGCTCGACGGCTACCTGATGACAGGCAACGCGCCGAGCGTCGTTTCCGGCCGCGTCGCCTACGTGCTGGGACTGGAAGGCCCCGCGGTCACCGTCGACACGGCCTGCTCGGGCTCGATCGTCTCCCTGCACCTGGCTTCCCAGTCGCTGCGTCGCGACGAGTGCGATCTCGCGCTGGTGGGCGGCGTCGCCGTGATGGGCAGCCCCGGCATGTTCACCGCGTTCAGCAGGCAGCGCGGGCTGGCCCCGGATGGGCGGGTCAAGGCGTTCGCCGAGGCCGCCGATGGAACCGGCTTCTCCGAGGGCATCGGCCTGCTTGTCGTCGAGCGCCTCTCTGACGCACGCCGTAACGGGCACACGGTCCTCGCGCTCGTGCGCGGATCGTCGATCAACCAGGACGGCGCGAGCAACGGGCTCACCGCGCCCAGCGGGCGGGCTCAGCGCAAACTGATCCGCGCGGCGCTGGCTGACGCCGGTTACCGGCCAGCCGATGTCGACGCGATGGACGCGCACGGCACCGGCACCCGGCTCGGCGACCCGATCGAGGCCGCCGCCATCCTGGCCACCTACGGCCGGGACCGGGAGCGCCCGCTGTGGCTGGGCTCGGTCAAGTCCAACCTTGGCCACACCCAGGCGGCAGGCGGCGTGGCGAGCGTGATCAAGATGATCATGGCGATGCGGCAGGAAACCCTGCCGAAGACCCTGCACGTCGACGCACCGAGCACGGCCGTGGACTGGTCGGCAGGCAACGTGCGGCTGCTCACCGAGGAGATCCCGTGGGAGCGCGCGGAACGTCCGCGCCGCGCCGCGGTCTCCGCGTTCGGCATCAGCGGGACCAACGCGCACGTCATCCTCGAGGAGCCGCCTGCGGTCGACGAGGCCGCCGTCGAGCCGGACACCACGCCGCGGGCGCTGGTCCCGCTGGTGCTCTCGGCCAAGAACCCCGCTGCCCTGCGCGAACTGGCCGGGTCGCTACTGCCGGTGCTGGAGGACGGCGCGCGGCCGGTGGACGTCGGGTACTCGCTGGCAGACACCCGTGCCCGGCTCGGCAGCCGCGCCGTCGTGGTCGGTCAGGATGCCGAGACGCTCGGCCGCGGGCTGCGCTTGCTCGCCGACGGCGGAAACGGGCCGGACACCGTAGCCGGGGACTCTGACGGCGGCCGGTTCGCCGTGCTGTTCACCGGGCAGGGCAGCCAGCGCCTTGGCATGGGGCTGGCCCTGTGCGCGGAGTTCCCGGTGTTCGCCGACGCCTTCTCCGACGCCATCGCACAGGTGGACATCCAGTTGGACCGGTCGCTGTGGGACGTGCTGGAGGCGGAGCCCGGCTCGCCTGACGCGCTCCTGCTCGACCAGACCGGATACGCCCAGCCCGCGCTGTTCGCCCTTGAGGTCGCGCTGTACCGGCTGCTCGAATCCTGGGGGATGCGCCCGGACTACCTGGCAGGCCACTCCATCGGCGAACTGGCCGCCGCGCACGTCGCGGGCGTGCTGACCCTGGCGGACGCCGCCACGCTGGTCGCCGCGCGCGGCAGGCTCATGCAGGCGCTGCCATCGGGCGGGGTGATGATCTCCGTGCGCGCCACCGAGGACGAGGTGCGCGCGCTGCTCGGCGACGCGGCCGACGTCGGCATCGCGGCGGTCAACGGGCGAGACGCCGTCGTGATCTCCGGGGCGGCGGAGTCCGCGCTGCGGATCGAGGAGACGCTGCGCGCGCAGGGCCGCAAGACCAAGCGGCTGCGGGTGAGCCACGCGTTCCACTCGCCGCTGATGGAGCCGATTCTCGATGAGTTCCTGCGGGTCGCGCGGGTGCTGACCTACTCGGCGCCGACCATTCCGATCGTGTCCACTGTGTCCGGTCGCATCGCCACGGCAGACGAGCTGTGCTCCCCGGAGTACTGGGTCGAGCACGTGCGTGCGAACGTCCGATTCGCCGACGCCGCCGCGGCTCTTGGCGAGCTGGGCGTCGGCACCTTCCTGGAATTGGGCCCGGACGCCGTGCTCACCGCGATGGGCAAGGAGTGCCTGCCGGACGGCGAGTTCCTGGCCGCGCTGCGCCGGGACCGCGACGAGACCCGCGAGGTCGTCACCGCCGTGGCCGCCGCGCACGTGCGGGGCGTCGCCGTCGACTGGTCCGCGTACTTCGCCCGCTCCGGTGCGCGCCGGGTAGACCTGCCCACGTATCCGTTTCAGCGGCGCCGCTTCTGGCTTGAGCGTGCTCGCGTTCTCGACGACGTCAGCGGAGTCGGGCAGGTTGCCGCCGGCCACCCCCTGCTGGGCGCGGTCGTGCCGCTCGGTGGCGACGGCGGTGTCGTGCTGACCGGGCGACTCTCCACGCGGTCGCACCCGTGGCTCGCCGACCATGTGATCTCGGGGGTGCCCCTGCTGGCGGGCACCGCGTTCGTCGAGCTGGCCCTGCGCGCGGGCGAGGAAATCGACTGCCCCGCGCTGGAGGAGCTGACGCTGCAGACTCCGCTGGCGCTGCCCCCGTCCGGCGGCGTCGCGGTCCAGATCGTCGTCGGGCCGCCGGACAGCACGGGGCGGCGCGCGGTCGACGTGCACTCGCGCGTGGATGACGCGGCCTGGGTGTGCCACGCCACCGGTACGCTCGGGCCTTTCGCGGGCACGTCGGCGGACACCGCGTGGGCGAGCCAGTGGCCGCCCGCGGGGGCCGAGCCGCTCGACGTGTCCGGCCTGTATACCGAGATCGTCGACCATGGCTACGAGTACGGACCGGCGTTCCGGGGCCTGCGGGCGGTCTGGCGTCGCGACGGTGAGGTGTTCGCCGAGGTCAGGCTGCCGGACGAGGTCGCGGACGCGGGCGCGTACGGCTTGCACCCTGCCCTGCTGGACTCCGTGCTGCACGCCACCGACTTCGCCGGTCCCGAGCGGATGCCCGGACGGACGCGGCTGCCGTTCGCCTGGACGGGTGTCGCCCTGCACGCCACCGGCGCGTCGGCGCTGCGCGTGCGGATCACCGCGACCGGCTCCGACGCGGTGGCCATCGGCCTGGCCGACGCCGCGGGTGCGCCGGTCGCCGAGATCGGGGGGTTCGTGCTCCGCGAGGTCGCCGCGGGCGGGCTCGCCACCGCCCGGACCGACCTGCCCTACCGGATCGAGTGGGTCCCGGTTTCCGCCATGGCGCCGGTCGGGACGTGGGCGGACTGGGACAGCGTCGACGAGACCGTGCCCGATCTCGTGATCGCTCGGGTGTCGGGCGCGTCCGGAGACCTGCCCGCCGCGGTGCGGCAGACGACCTCCCACGCGCTGTCGTTGCTGCGCGACTGGCTCGCCGACGACCGGTTCGCTCGCTCCACCCTCGTCATCGCGACGTCCGGCGCGGCGGGCCCGGACATCACCGACCTGGCCGCCGCTCCCGTCTGGGGCCTGGTGCGCTCGGCACAGGCCGAGCACCCCGGGCGGTTCGTGCTCGTCGACACCGACCGGGCACCGCTCGATGAGGTCGCGTCCGCCGCGGCCTCGGGCGAGCCCGAGCTGATCCTGCGCGACGGCGAGGCCCGCGTGCCCCGGCTCGTCGCGGTCAGCGGGGACGCGGGATCGCCGCCGTGGCCGGTCGATGGCACCGTGCTGATCACCGGCGGCACCGGCGGTCTCGGCGCGTTGCTGGCCCGGCACCTGGTGACCGGGCACGGCGTGCGCGACCTGTTGCTGACCAGCAGGCGTGGCCGGTCGGCGCCCGGCGTGGACGTGCTGGTCGACGAGCTGGCCGCGGCGGGCGCGCGGGTCCGCGTCGCCGCCTGCGACACCGCCGACCGGCCGGCGCTCGCCGAACTTCTCTCCACAGTGGACGATCTCACCGCGGTCGTACACACCGCGGGCGTGCTCGACGACGGACTGGTCGCCACCCTCGATGCAGACCGGCTGGCCTCGGTCCTCGCGCCCAAGGTCGACGGCGCTTGGCACCTGCACGAGCTGACCGCCGACCGCGAGCTCGTCGCGTTCGTGCTGTACTCGTCCACCGCCGGCTTCCTCGACGGCGCGGGCCAGGGCAACTATGCCGCCGCCAACGTCTTCCTCGACGCCCTCGCCACCCACCGGCGCGCCCACGGCCTGCCGGCCACGGCCCTGGCCTGGGGCCTGTGGCCGGACGCGGGTATGGCGGCCGGCCTCGACCCGGCCGCGATCGGCCGCATCCGCCGCCTCGGCCTCGACGTGCTGAGCCCGGCGGAGAACCTGCGCCTGCTGGACGCCGCTGTCGCCCGCCCCGAACCGGCCCTCGTCCCGGTCCGCATCGACCGTACCGCCCTGCGCTTGCGGGCCGACCTGCCGCACGTGCTGCGCGGCTTGGTGCGCGCCCCGGCGCGTCGGGCCGCGGCCGGACCGGCGTCGACCGAGTCCACAATGGACAGTCGGCTCGCCGCCCTGTCGGCCGCCGACCGGGCAGAGGCCGTGCTCGACCTGGTGCGGTCCGAGGTCGCGGGCGTGCTCGGCCACGACGGCCCGGCGGCGATCACGCCGTCGCGGGCGTTCAGTGACATCGGCTTCGACTCGCTGTCGGCCGTCGAGTTGCGCAACCGGCTGAACTCGGCCACCGGGTTGCGGTTGAGCTCGACGTTGGTGTTCGACTACCCGACGCCGACACACCTGAGCGCGCATATCGCGGAGAAGCTGCGCGGCTCCGCCCCCACCCCCACCCCGGCCCCCGCCCCCGCCCCGGCCGCGCCGGTGACCGTCACGGCGGCCGAGGACGAGCCGATCGCGATCGTCGGCATGGCGTGCCGCTATCCCGGCGGGGTCACCACACCCGAGGAGCTCTGGGCGCTCCTGGCCGAGGGCCGGGACGTGATCAGCCCGTTCCCGGGCGACCGGGGCTGGCCCGGTGACCTCTACGACGCCGAGCCGGGCAAGCCGGGCAAGAGCTACTCCGGCTCCGGCGGATTCCTGTACGACGCCGCCGACTTCGACCCGGCGTTCTTCGGCATCAGCCCGCGCGAGGCGCAGGCGATGGATCCGCAGCAGCGGCTGATGCTGGAGACCTCGTGGGAGGTCTTCGAGCGGGCGGGTATCGATCCGCACTCGCTGCGCGGCAGCCGGACCGGCGTGTTCGCGGGTGTCATGTACCACGACTGGGGCACCCGGCTCGCCGACGTCCCCGACGACGTGGCGGCGTACCTGGGCAACGGGAGCCTGGCCAGCGTCGTCTCTGGCCGCGTTGCCTACGCGCTCGGCCTCGAGGGACCCGCGGTCACCGTGGACACCGCGTGCTCGTCGTCGCTGGTCGCCACGCACTGGGCGGTGCAGGCGCTGCGGCGCGGCGAATGCGGGCTCGCGGTGGTGGGCGGTGTGACCGTGATGTCCACACCGGACACCTTCATCGACATGAGCAGGCAGCGCGGCCTGGCCGCCGACGGGCGGTGCAAGTCCTTCGCCTCCGCCGCGGACGGGACCGGCTGGAGCGAGGGCGCCGGCGTGCTGCTGCTGGAGCGGCTGTCCGACGCGCGCCGCAACGGCCGCCCGATCCTCGGTGTCATCCGGGGCAGCGCGGTCAACTCCGATGGCGCGTCCAACGGCCTGACCGCGCCCAACGGGCCGTCCCAGCAGCGGGTGATCACCCAGGCGCTGGCCGATGCCCGGCTTCGACCATCCGATGTGGACGCCGTGGAGGGGCACGGGACCGGCACGACGCTCGGCGATCCGATCGAGGCGCAGGCGCTGCTGGCCACCTATGGGCAGGAACGGCCCGCGCAGGGCACGCCGCTGCTGCTGGGCTCCATCAAGTCGAACATGGGCCACACCCAGGCCGCCGCGGGTGTCGCCGGGATGATCAAGATGCTGCTGGCCATGCGGCACGGCGTCCTGCCCGCGACCCTGCACATCGACGAGCCATCGCCGCAGGTCGAGTGGGATTCCGGCGCGGTCGAGCTGCTGACCGGCACGACGCCGTGGCCCGAGCACGGCCGTCCGCGCCGCGCGGGCGTGTCGTCGTTCGGCATCAGCGGCACCAACGCGCACGTGGTGCTCGAACAGGCCCCGGACGCAGAACCCGCGGTGGCGGGCGTGCTGGCCCCGGTCGAGCCGTGGGTGCTGTCCGCGCATACCCCCGAGGCCCTGGTCGCCCAGGCCGACCGGCTGCGGGAGAGCGTCGAAACCATGGACGAAGCCGCGCTGGCCGCGGTCGGCCGGACTCTGGCGACCGCGCGCGCCCACCTGGAGCACCGCGCCGTCGTGGTCGGCGCCGATCGCGAAGACCTGTTGCGTGGGCTGGCCGCACCTGCGGTGGTCGACAAGGTCCGCGAGGGCAAGGTGGCGTTCTTGTTCACCGGCCAGGGCGCGCAGCGCCTGGGAATGGGTCGCGAGCTGCACTCCACCTTTCCGGCCTTCGCCGCCGCGTTCGACGCCGTCGCGTCCGAAGCGGACAAGTGGCTGGAGCGGCCGCTGCGCGACGTCGTGTGGGGGAAGAACGAGGCCGCACTGAACCGGACCGGTGTCGCCCAGGTGGCGCTGTTCGCCGTGGAGGTCGCCCTGTTCCGGCTGCTGGAGAGCTGGGGCGTCCGGCCGGACTTCCTGGCGGGCCACTCGATCGGCGAGCTCGCCGCCGCGCACGCGGCCGGGGTGCTGACCCTGCCCGACGCCGTACGCCTGGTCGCCGCGCGCGGACGGCTGATGGAGACACTGCCCGACGGTGGGGCCATGGTCGCGGTCCGCGCGAGCGAAGCCGAGGTCGCGGACCTGCTGCCGGACGGGGTCGACATCGCGGCGGTCAACGCGCCGTCGTCGGTCGTGCTGTCCGGGCCGCTGGCCGCGGTGACGGCGGTGGCCGACCGGCTCGCCGCCGACGGGCACAAGACCAGCAGGCTTTCGGTGTCGCATGCTTTCCACTCCGCGCTCATGGAGCCGATGCTCGCCGAGTTCGCCGCCGTCGCCCGCGAGGTGTCCTACGCCGCGCCGACGACCCCGGTCGTGTCGAACGTGTCCGGCGCGCTCACCGATGAGCTGGCCTCGCCCGAATACTGGGTCCGGCATGTGCGCGAAACCGTGCGCTTCGCCGACGGCGTCGGGTTCCTGCTGTCCCAGGGCGTGCGGACCTTCGTCGAGCTGGGTCCGGACGCGATCCTCACCGCCATGGGCGCCGAGTGCGCCGAAGACGCCGGATTCGTCGCGCTGCTGCGGCGCGACCGCCCCGAGGCACGCGAGGTGGTCGCCGGGATCGGCCGGGTGCACGCCCGCGGTGGCCGGGTCGACTGGCCCGCGTATTTCGGGGCGCGCGGCGACCGGGTGGACCTGCCCACTTACGCCTTCCAGCGCAAGCGCTACTGGCTCGACGCGACCACATCGGCAGGCGATGTCGCCGCCGCCGGTCTCGCCCCGGTCGCGCACCCGCTGCTCGCCGCGTCCGTCCCCGTGCCGGACACCGGCGGGTCGGTGCTGACCGGTCGGCTGTCGGCGGACGGCGGCCACTGGGTTGCCGACCACCGCGTGCACGGCACGATCCTGATGCCCGGCACGGGGTTCGTGGAGCTGGCGCTGCGCGCGGGCGAGGAGGTGGACTGCGCCGCGGTCGAGGAGTTGACGCTGCGGCAGCCGATGATCCTGCCCGAACGCGACGGACGCGCGGTGCAGGTCGTCGTCGGCGCGGCCGAGGACGCCGGCAGGCGCACGGTCGCGATCTACTCCAGCGCTCAGGGCGGTCCGTGGGTGCTGCACGCGGAAGGCACGCTGCTGCCTGGACCCGTGGCGCCGGGCGGGGACCTGACCCAGTGGCCGCCCGCCGACGCGACCCCCTTGCCGGTCGACGGCGTGTACGAGCGCCTGGTCGGCCGCGGCTACGGCTACGGACCGACCTTCCAGGGCCTCACCGCGGCCTGGCGCCGGGGCGAGGACGTGTTCGCCGAGGTCACCCTCCCGGAGGCCGCCCGCGCGGAGGCCGCCCGGTTCGGGCTGCACCCGGCCCTGCTCGACGCCGCCATGCACGCGGACCTGCTCGATGCGAACGGCAACGCCGATGGCGACACCCTGCTGCCGTTCTCCTGGAACGGGGTGTCCCTGCACGCGGCGGGCGCGACCGCGCTGCGCGTGCACCTGCGCCGCGTCCGAGGCGACGAGGTATCGGCGATATTCGTCGCCGACCAGACGGGCCGCCCGGTCGCCACCGTGCGCTCCCTGGTCTCCCGGCCCGTCTCGGCAGGGCAGCTCGTGGCTCGACCCGACGCCCGCGACGTCCCGCTGCGCGTCCAGTGGCGTCCGGCCGCGCTGCCGGACATCGCGTCCGCCGTGCCTGAACTCGCGGAGATCGGCCCTGACATCCCGGCCGTCGTCCGCTTCACCGTGCCCGCGCCGACCTCCGCGGACGTCCCGGAGGCGGTGCGCGAGGTCGCCGACACCGTGCTCGCCGCGGTGCGCGGCTGGCTGGCCGACGAGCGATTCGCGGCGTCCCGGCTCGCCGTCGTGACCAGGGACGCGGTCGGCACGCAGCCGCCCGGCCTGGCCCACGCCCCGGTATGGGGCCTGATCCGGGCCGCCGAGGCGGAGAACCCCGGCCGGTTCCTGCTGATCGACACCGACGCCGATTCAACGGCCTTGATCCCCGCGGCCGCGGCGACCGGCGAGCCGGAGATCGCGCTGCGCTCCACCACGGCCCACGTGCCGAGGCTGGTGCCGGCGACCGGCGGCGGCGGTGCCGCACCCTGGACAGGCGCTGTGCTGATCACCGGCGGCACCAGCGGACTCGGCGCGCTCGTCGCCCGGCACCTGGTGGTCAAGCACGCGGTCCGCAAGCTCGTGTTGACCAGCAGGCGCGGATCCGACGCCCCCGGCGCGACGAAGCTGATGGCCGAACTTCTCGAACTCGGCGTGGATGTCACCATCAGGGCCTGCGACGTCAGCGACCGCGATGCCGTCGCCGCGCTGATCGCCGCGCACCCCGACCTGCGCGCCGTTGTGCACGCGGCGGGCGTCGCGGACAACGCCCTCGTCGCCGAGGTGACGGCCGAGCGGATGGACACCGTCCTCGCGCCCAAGGCGGACGCGGCCTGGCACCTGCACCAGCTGACCCGCGACCTCGACCTGGCCGCGTTCGTGCTGTTCTCGTCGGCGGGCGGCATGGTGCTGGCTGCCGGGCAGGCCAACTACGCCGCCGCCAACCTCTTCCTGGACGCGCTGGCCGAGCGCCGCCGCGCCGAGGGACTGCCCGCGACCGCGCTGGCCTTCGGCATGTGGGACGTCGACACCGGCCTCGGCGCGATCACCGATGCCGACCGAGACCGCATGCGCCGCCTCGGCACCCCGGCGATGTCCGCAGAGCTCGGGCTGGCCCTGTTCGACGCCGCCGTCGCCGGTGATGACCCGGTGGCCGTGCCACTGCCGGTCGACCCGGTCGCCCTGCGGGCGCGGGCCGATGAGATCCCCGCCCTGCTGCGGGCGTTCGTCCCCAGGCCGGTGCGCCGCGCCGCGACCGAGGACGCCGCCCCCGGCGGGCTAGCCGCGCGCGTCGCCGGGCTCACCCCCGCCGAGCGGGACCGGATGCTGCTCGACCTCGTCCGCACGCACGTGGCGGTCGTCCTCGGCCACGGTGGGCCGGACGCGGTCGAGCCGGACAAGGCGTTCTCCGCGCTCGGCTTCGACTCACTCGCCGCGGTCGAACTGCGCAACGCCCTGAACGGCGCGACCGGATTGCGGCTGCCCGCCACCCTCGTGTTCGACCACCCGACCTCGCGCGCGGTCGCAGAACTGGTGGCGGGGAGCATCCAGCCGGTCAAGCCCGCAGCGGTGACCGCCAAAGCCGTGACCGCCGCGGACGACGACCCGGTCGTCATCGTCGGCATCAGCTGCCGGTTCCCCGGCGGGGTCGGCTCGCCCGAGGACCTCTGGCGGCTCGTGGCCGATGGCGTCGACGCCACCGGGGACTTCCCCGCGGGCCGCGGCTGGGACCCGGCCGCGATCTACCACCCGGAACCCGGCACCCCAGGCAAGACCTATGCTCGGCGCGGCGGATTCCTCCACGACGCCGCCGAGTTCGACCCGGAGTTCTTCGGGATCATGCCGCGCGAGGCGCTGGCCATGGACCCGCAGCAGCGGCTGCTGCTGCAGGGTGCGTGGGAGGTCTTCGAGCGCGCGGGCATCGACCCGCTCTCGGTGCGCGGCAGCCGGACCGGCGTCTATGTCGGCTTGATGTACCACGAGTACGGTGCGCAGGCAGGCCGTGTGCCCGACGACCTGGCCGCCTACCTCGGCAACGGCAGCGCGGGCAGCATCGCCTCCGGCCGCGTCGCTTACGCGCTCGGACTGGAGGGCCCGGCCGTCACCGTCGACACCGCGTGCTCGTCGTCGCTGGTCGCATTGCATATGGCCTGCCAGGCGGTGCGGTCCGGCGAGGTCGGCATGGCGATCGCGGGCGGCGTCACGGTAATGCCCACCCCGGACATCTTCGTCGACTTCAGCCAGCAGCGCGGGCTCGCCGCCGACGGCCGGTGCAAGGCATTCGCCTCCGCCGCCGACGGCACCGGCTGGTCGGAGGGCATCGGGCTGCTGCTGGTCGAGCGGCTGTCCGTTGCCCGCGAGCACGGCCACACCGTGCTGGCCACCGTACGGTCCTCGGCGATCAACCAGGACGGCGCGTCCAACGGGCTCACCGCGCCGAACGGGCCGTCGCAGCAGCGCGTCATCGCACAGGCGCTGGCCGCCGCCGGACTCTCTCCGTCCGATGTGGACGCAGTCGAGGGCCATGGGACCGGCACCCGCCTCGGCGACCCGATCGAGGCGCAGGCACTGCTTGCCACGTACGGGCAGGACCGCGCGGAACCGCTGTGGTTGGGCTCCATCAAGTCGAACCTCGGCCACGCGCAGGCCGCCGCGGGTGTCAGCGGCGTCATCAAGATGGTGATGGCACTGCGCCACGGCGTGCTGCCCAAGACGCTGCACGTGGACGAGCCGTCCGCGGCCGTCGACTGGGACAGCGGCGCGGTCCGGCTGCTCACCGAGTCGCGGGACTGGCCGAGCGTCGAGCGCCCGCGCCGCGCGGCAGTGTCGTCCTTCGGACTCAGCGGCACCAACGCGCACATCATCCTGGAGCAGGCGCCGGAGCCGGCGACGGTCTCCGAGGCAGGCGAGTCACTGCCGGTCGTGCCGCTGACCGTGTCCGCGCGCACCGCCGATGCCCTGCCCGAGCAGGCGGCCCGGCTCGCCGCGCACCTGCGTGGATCGGATCTGATCGACACCGCGTACTCGATGGCCACGTCGCGTGCCGCGCTGGAGCACCGGGCGGTGATCGTCGCCGCCGACCGTGCGTCCGCACTGTCTGCTTTGGACGCTCTTGCCGCCGGTGAGCCCGCTTCCGGCGTCAGCACCGGAACCGGCCGGTCCACCGGGCTGAGCGCGGTTCTGTTCACCGGACAGGGCTCGCAGCGGATCGGAATGGGTCGTGAGCTGCATGCGGTGTTCCCGGTGTTCGCTGACGCGTTCGACGCGGCCGCCGACGAGCTGGACCGGCACCTGCCGCGTCCGCTGCGCGAGGTCGTGTGGGGCGAGGACCAGGATCTGCTCAACCGCACGGAGTTCGCGCAGCCCGCGCTCTTCGCCGTGGAGGTCGCCCTGTTCGGCTTGATGGAGTCCTGGGGCGTGCTCCCGGACTTCCTCGTCGGGCACTCGATCGGCGAACTGGCCGCCGCGCACGTCGCGGGCGTGTGGTCGCTGCCGGACGCGGCCAGGATCGTGGCCGCGCGCGGCGGTCTCATGCAGGCACTGCCGCCGGGCGGCGCGATGCTGGCTGTCGCGGGCACCGAGGACGAGGTCCTCGGGCTGTGCACCGAGCGTGTCGGGCTGGCGGCCGTGAACGGTCCGACCGCGGTCGTGCTGTCCGGGGCCGAGGGCGCGATCCTCGAGATCGAGGCGCAGTTCCGGGCCGAGGGCCGCAAGGTCAAGCGGCTCGCGGTGTCGCACGCGTTCCACTCGCCGCTCATGGAGCCGATGCTGGCCGAGTTCGAGGCGGTGGTCGCCGGTGCTGCCGCCGAGCGGCCCCGGATTCCGATCGTGTCGACGGTGACCGGTGCGCTGCTCACCGAGTGGGGCGACCCGGCGTACTGGGCGCGCCAGGTGCGCGAGCCGGTCCGCTTCGCCCTCGCACTGTCCACTCTGGACACCTCTGGCGTCACCACCGGTCTTGAACTCGGACCCGACGCCGTCCTCGCCCCGATGGGCGTGGAGACGCTGTCGGCGACGTTCGTCGCGGCACAGCGTGCCGACGTGCCCGAGACCGCGGCCCTGATGGCCGCGCTGGGCAGGCTGCACGTGTCCGGCGCCGAGATCGACTGGTCCTCGGTGTTCGCCGGTCGCGGTGCACGGCGGATCGACCTGCCGACATATGCCTTCGAGCGGCGGCCGTTCTGGCTGCGGCCCGCGCCCGCCGACACCACGGGCACCGGTCACCCGCTGCTGACCGCCACCGTCGAACTGCCCGAGTCCGGGGCGGTGGTGCTCACCGGCCGCGTCTCCACCGGCGCCCACCCGTGGGTCGCCGACCACACGGTTCTCGGCAGCGTGCTGCTACCCGGCGCCGCCCTGGTGGACCTGGCTTCCCGGGCTGGGGACGAGGTCGGCCTCGGCACGCTCGACGAACTCGTGCTCGAAGCGCCCATGGTGCTGCCCGCGGAGGGTGCGCTCGCGCTGCGGATCGTGGTCGACGCCGCGGCGGCGGCCGGCGCGCGGGCGGTCCGGCTGTACTCGCGCCCGGAGAACGCGGCGGGGGAGTGGACCCGGCACGGGACCGGGCTCCTGACCGCCGTCGCGATCGAAGGGGATGAGCTGACCGCGTGGCCGCCCGCGGGCGCTGACCCGCTGCCCCTGGACGACCCGTACGGCAGACTGCTTGGTCGCGGCTACGCCTACGGCCCGGCTTTCCAGTGCCTGCGCGCGGCCTGGCGGTCCGGCGACGACCTCTACGCCGAGGTCGAGCTGCCCGAGACCACCGACCCCGATGGCTACGGCTTGCACCCGGCGCTGCTCGACGCCGCCAGCCACGTCGACCTGCTCGCGGGCGATGGCGGCGACACCATCCTGCCGTTCTCCTGGCACGGCGTCACCCTGCACGCGACCGGCGCGACCCGGCTGCGGGTGCGGCTGCGCAGGCTGCGCGGCAGCGAGTCGACCGCCCTGCACGTCGCGGACGCGGCGGGCAAGCCGGTCGCCACCGTCACGAGCCTGGTGTCCCGCCCGGTGACCGCCGGGCAGCTCGCTACTCGCGCCGACTCGCTGTACGAGGTGGCGTGGCGACCGGTCGAGCTCCCGGCCGACGCGACCGGCCACGAGGTACACCAGGTGGTCGCGTCCGACGGCGAAATCCCGTCGGCGGCCCGCGCGGTCGTCGCCGACACCCTTGACTCGGTTCGCGACTGGCTGGCGACCGACTCGGCCGAGACCCTGGTCGTACTGACCCACAACGCGGTCGTGGTAACCGACGAACGGGTCGACCTGGCGCAGGCCCCGGTGTGGGGCCTGGTCCGCGCCGCTCAAGCCGAACGGCCCGGACGGATCGTGCTCGTCGACACCGATGGGACCCCGGAGTCCGACGCGCTGATCGGCCGAGCCGTGGCCTGCGGCGAGCCGGAGATCGCGCTGCGCACGGGCGTCGCCTCCGTGCCAAGGCTGGCCGCCGCCGAAGCGTCCGTACAGGACGTCAGCTGGGATCCGGACGGCACCGTGCTCGTCACCGGCGGCACCGGCGGTCTTGGCGCGCTTGTCGCCCGGCACCTGGTCGCCGAGCACGGCGTGCGCCGACTCGTCCTGACCAGCAGGCGCGGACCGGACGCGCCCGGCGCGGCCGACCTGCGCGCCGAACTGACCGAGGCGGGCGCGAATGTCGTCGTCGTGGCCTGCGACGTGACCGACCCGGCGGCGCTGGACCACCTGGTCGCCTGTCATCCCCCGCGCGCCATCGTGCACGCCGCGGGCGTTGTCGATGACGGCGTGCTCGACTCGTTGACACCAGAGCGGCTCGACACCGTGTTGCGGCCGAAGGTGGACGCGGCCTGGCGGTTGCACGAGCTGACCGACGGTATGGCGCTGACCGCGTTTGTGCTGTTCTCGTCCACCACCGGCATTCTCGACAACGCGGGCCAGGCCGGCTACGCCGCGGCGAATGTCTTCCTCGACGCGCTCGCCCGCCACCGCCGGGCGGCCGGGCTGCCCGCGCATTCGCTGGCCTGGCACCTTTGGGCGGGCGCGGGCATGGGTTCGAGGCTGGACGGGTCGGTCGTCGACCGGCAGCGGCGGCGCGGCACGCCCGAGATCGAGCCCGGCGATGGCCTGCGGCTCTTCGACGCCGCCATGGCGCTGGACGCGCCCGTGCTGGTGCCGATGCGCCTGAACCTCCCCGCCGTCGCGGCGTCGGATGCGCCGGTCCTGCTGTCCGATCTCGTCGCGGGCGTGCCGGCCCGGATCGAGCGGGCGGCCGCGACCGTCGCGGTGGCGCGCGACGAGGTCGGCTTGCTGGACCGCCTGGCCCCGCTGTCGGCGGACCAGCGGGCACGGGAGGTGCTGGACGTGGTGTGCGCCCACGTCGCGGGCGTCCGGCACCAGTCCGGCCCGATCGACCACGACCGTGGCTTCACGGAGCTGGGTTTGGACTCGCTGGCAGCCATCGAACTGCGCAACCGGCTCGCCGAGACCACCGGTCTTCGCCTGCCCGCCACGCTCATGTTCGACTACCCGACCGCCGCCGCTCTGGCTCGGTACCTGCTCGACGAACTAGCCGACGAACTGCCGGAAGCGGCCGAGGACGACCCCATGGGCGAGACCGAGATCCGCGCTGTGCTGCGGGAGATTCCGCTGGAGCGGCTGCGGGCGGCGGGCCTGCTCGACGCCCTGCTCGGCCTCGCCGGCCCCGCGTCGCCGCAGCCTGCCGAAGGCAGCATCGACGACCTGGTCCGCGCGGCGCTCGCGGCGACGGAGTGACCGTGGACGAGATCATCGCGGCGCTGAGCGAGTGCCTTGACGACGAGGAGTGGTCCGCCGTGCCCGCCCTCGCACCACCGATTCGATGACTGGTCTGGGAGGCAAGCACATGGACGCGTCTGTCGACCAGATCGTCGAGGCGCTGCGCAAGTCCGTCGCGGACAACGAACGGCTGCGCGAGCAGATGACCCGGCTGACCGAGCCCATCGCAGTGGTCGGGATGGCCTGCCGTTTCCCCGGCGGTGTCGAGTCGCCAGAGGACCTGTGGCAGCTCGTCGCTGACGGCCGTGACGCGGTGACCGAGTTCCCCACCGACCGCGGTTGGGATATCGGGACGCTCTATGACCCGGAGCCGGGCAAGCCGGGCAAGATCATCACTCGGGAAGGAGCGTTCCTGCACGACGCCGCCGACTTCGACAACGAGCTGTTCGGCATCTCGCCGCGCGAAGCGCGGGAGATGGATCCGCAGCAGCGGGTGTCGTTGGAGACAGCCTGGCAGACGTTCGAGAGTGCCCGGATCGATCCGTTGGGGCTGCAGGGGAGTCGGGTCGGGGTCTTCACCGGTGTGATGTACCACGACTACACCGGCGCCGATGGCGGCGGCAGCTTGGTCAGCGGGCGGGTCGCGTTCACGTTCGGGCTGGAAGGGCCCGCGGTGTCGGTGGATACCGCTTGTTCCTCGTCACTGGTGGCACTGCACCTGGCGGTGCAGGCGCTGCGGTCGGGTGAGTGTCCGCTGGCGCTGGCGGGCGGAGTGACCGTCATGGCCACGCCGGAGACGTTCCAGTACTTCAGCAAACAGCGTGGCCTGGCTCCAGACGGGCGGTGCAAGTCCTTCGCGGCTGCCGCGGATGGGACCGGCTGGGGAGAGGGGTGCGGGATTCTCCTGCTGGAACGGCTTTCCGACGCTGTCCGTAATGGCAGGCGGGTGCTGGCACTGGTGCGCTCGTCGGCCACGAACCAGGATGGCGCGTCCAGCGGTATGACGGCACCGAACGGCCCTTCCCAGCAGCGTGTCATCCGCCAAGCATTGTCCGATGCCGGCCTGACCGGCGCCGACGTCGACGCCGTCGAAGCCCACGGCACCGGTACCCGCCTTGGCGATCCGATCGAGGCGCAAGCGTTGTTGGCCACGTACGGGCGGGATCGGCGGGCCGATCCGCTCATGGTGGGATCCATCAAGTCGAACCTGGGTCACACGCAGGCAGCCGCTGGTGTCGCCGGGGTCATCAAGATGATCATGGCGATGCGGCACGGAAAGTTGCCGAAGACGCTGCACGTTGATCAGCCGACGCCCCAGGTGGACTGGGAATCCGGTGCCGTCTCACTGCTCACCGAGCCTTGTCCGTGGCCGAGGAAGGAGCGGCCGCGACGAGCCGCGGTGTCGTCGTTCGGGATCAGTGGGACGAACGCCCATGTGATCATCGAAGAACCGGCATCGGCCAGTAACGCCTCGGACTCGCCACCGAAGTAGTTCTCATCCCGATGATGGTCTGGCCCGGCCGGTCAGCGTGGGGTCGTTGTGGAAGGTATGCGGACGGGGCCTGATGTTCGCCGGCCTTCGCGCCGGTCGACGCGAACCCGATCGGCACGGACGAGTCGGTCTGAGGCCCGGTATCGAGATTGCTCTTGATCCGTTTCCTCAGACCGCTCGCCGAACACCGGGCTCTCCAAGGTTTCTGTCGTCAGGGCTCTTCAGTGTCCGACCGAGGTCGATCAACCCGATGCCGCCCAAACGCCCGACTGCTTCAGCAGGCCATCCACTTTGACGCGCAGCGCCGTCGCGAGGGCATCCGGCGTTTGCCGTCACAAATCGGCTTTTGGGCGCTCCCTGGGAATAGGCACTCAGTCCGGAGAGGCCTGTAGCTCCACCAGGGTCCCCGCCGGATCCCGCAGGTACGCGATCCGGACGTCAGAGCCCCACTCCGGGCGGGCGGCCGCCGCGCTCACGATCGTGGCGCCTGCGGCGGTGAAGACGTTCTGGGCGGTGTCCACGTCGGCCAGCCGGAGGACGATGATGGATTGGTCGCCGGTGGATGCCGTGGTCTCCGCGAGCATACCGGTCATTGCGGCGCGGTCGAGGACGGCGATAGCGGGCTGCTTGTCCAGATCGGTGTCCCAGCGGGCGTAGGGGCCCTCCGCCGAGCCCTCGGCAAGCTTGGCGCCGATCACCTGGGGCAGCACAGTGTCGTAGAAGCGGAACACGGCGGCGAAGTCGTCGACGAGCAGTCGCGGGTGCAGTGTGTTCACTAGCTTGAATGGCCGGGTCATTGCGCTCCTTGTCGGCGCGGGCGATGCGGTGCGGCTTCGACGCTAGACCGGTCCGAGAGACGCCACTTCCCCTAGCGGCCCCTAGTGTCCGATAAGTATCGCCTGGTGTGCTGACCTGTGGAAAGGGAGCGGGGGACCTTTGGTGTCGCGGGAGGGGGTGTGTGGCTATAGGGACGTTGAGTGTCCCTATAGCCACACACCCCTCACTCGCTGTCAGGGCCATCGCTGACTATGTGGATTTTGGTGCGTTGGATGACCCGAACTCCACACGGTCACCGCGCAAGAGAGCATGCAGGACACGGCCTAGGGTCCTGGGTCGTTAGCAATACGTACGTATGTGCGGCAAGATCAGCGGTGCAGTGCCGCCGTCGTGATCCCGCCGACGATCGTGCGCGCCGCGATGGCCAGGTCCTTGCCCGTCGGCGCGTTCTCCGGGTCGATGAGCCACTGGGCCATCACGCCGGTCAGCAGGGCCTGGTAGAACGAGCCGACGGCGCGGACGGTGACGTCGTCGGTTTCCGGGCGCCGGTCGAGGAACGTGTCGGCCATGCCGAGGCGGGCTTCGTCGAGACCGCTTGCGAGGACGGCGCGGACCTCGGGAACGTGCTGGATCTGGGCGAAGGTCTCGAAATTGGCGGCCCACATTTGCCGGTGCGTGGCGAACAGCTCCACGATCCTGGTCCACACGGCCTCGAAGTGCTCCAGGGACGCCGCGCCGCCGTCGATGTTCACGCCGGCGGCCATCGCCTGGTCAAGGGCCTCGCCCCACTCGCTGTTCGACTGGATCAGCGCCTCGTTGAGCAGCGCCTCTTTGGAGCCGAAGTGGTAGCCGATGGAGGCCAGGTTGGCTCCGGACGCCGCCACGATGTCGCGGGCGGTGGTACGGGCGTACCCCTTCTCGATGAGGCAGCGCTTGGCGCCTGCCAGGAGATCCTCGCGATGTCCCATCGGCTCAACCTACCTCATGTCCTATACGCACGTCAGACGGGCATGGCACCCGTTACCGTGTCGATGTCGAGGTGGCAGACCGGCTTGGACGGCCGCGGGTGTTCAGCAAATGATTTCATCCGAGGAGCTGTGCGCGCAGCACTCTGGCGGGTCCGGTTTCGATTGTAGGGGTACGGCCGGCCGATTAGGGGTGAGCAAGCGCGCGCTCTGGGGTGCTTCCGCCGGTATGCGCGTTGACCGGGACGGAAGGCCGTCATTAGGCTGGCCGCAGTTTTTGGAAACGGGCCGGTCCGTTTCGTTCATGACGGTGTGCGGTCGGATTTACCGCGTCCGTTCGGCCATTGTTTTCACGACGTGGCCAGGTGTGCCCGACATCCCTGACGGAAGGCAGTTATGACGACCGATCAGAAAGCCGTGGAACTGGCGCTCCACGAATTGCACGGTTCGCTGGACACCCCGTTCACCGAGTCGATGAACCTGCTCAACGAAGTCTCCTACCGGTACCTGAACTCCATCTCGCTGGCCGCGGGCCGTCCGCACGAGGGCTTCTTCGACCCCGCCGTGCTGCCCCGCTACATCGAGACGTTCCGCGAGCACCTGCGCGCCGTGTTCAAGGGCAACGAGTATTGGGTCAACCGCACCCTGCTGCAGTACGGCCGGACCAAGGGCGTCATCCACGACCTCATCGCCAAGCACCTCGAGATCGACGAAAAGATCACTGTCGATCCCGAGACCATAGTGGTGACAGTCGGCTGCCAGGAGGCCCTCTACCTCACCGTCCGCGCGCTGCGCCGCACCGAGAAGGACGCGCTGCTCGCCGTCTTCCCTTGCTACTTCGGCGTCTCCGGGGCCGCGGAGCTGGCGGACATGCCGGTCCTGGCGGTCAAGGACTCCGCCGACGGCGTCGATGTCGACGACCTGGTCGCGGTCGTGACCAAGGCCAAGGCCGACGGCCTGCGGCCGCGCGCGCTGTATCTGGTGCCCGACTTCGCCAACCCGACCGGCACCACCATCCCGGCGCCGGTCCGGGAGAAGCTGCTCGCCCTGGCCGACGAGCACGACTTCCTCATCATCGAGGACAACCCGTACGGTCTGCTCACCGACGACCCGGAACAGCCGCGCACCCTCAAGGCGATGGACACCAACCGCCGCGTCGTCTACTGCAGCTCGTTCGCCAAGTCCGGTATCCCGGCCGCCCGCGTCGGCTACGTGATCGCCGACCAGGTCGTCACCGGCGGCAAGCAGGGCGCGGAGACGCTGTCGGACCAGCTGGCCCGGATCAAGAGCATGCTCACGGTCAACACCTCGCCGATCGCGCAGGCCGTCATCGGCGGCAAGCTGATCGAGAACGACTTCAGCCTGCGCGCGGCCAACGTCCGCGAGACTCGCATCTACCTGGGCAACCTGGAGGTCGCGCTGAAGACGCTGACCGAGCTGTTCCCGGACGGCTCGACCCCGGAGGTCACCTGGAACGTGCCAAGGGGCGGGTTCTTCGTGATCTTGACCGTGCCGTTCGCCGTCACCGACGAGATGCTGGCCCGCTGCGGCCGCGACCACGACGTGCTGTGGACGCCGATGCACCATTTCTACGGCGACGGCGTCCCGCGCAATCAGATCCGTATCTCGATCAGTGCGGTGAACGAGGATGAGATTCGCACCGGCCTGGCGAGCCTGGCGCGTTTTCTGAAAGAGGAGCACGACAGCCAGTCCTGAAAGAAGCCGAAAACACGAACGGCCTGGCCGGAGATCCGGCCAGGCCGTTCGTGTTTTCCGGAAGTGCCTCCGGGTCGGTCACAAAAAAGGGGAACACGGCTGTCGACTGACCGTGTTCCCCTTTTTCCGGGCTCAATGGGTGGGCGCGGAAGTTCCGCCGGCGACGTTCTGCGCGGCCGCCGCGGCCGGCCCGGTCTCGGCGGGAGGCTCGACCTCGTCGTCGGCGTCCGCATCGTTCGGGACGTCGGTGATGTGGTGCAGCCGGACCAGCGCGAAGATCGCCGCGGCGATCAGCACGCCCGCCGCGGTGAACAGCGCTGGGCTCAGCGAGGCCACGAACGCCTCCTGCGCCGCCCGCACCAACTCGCCGCGCTCCGGCTCAGGGAGCGTGACGGCGGAGTTCAGCGCGCCACCCAGCGTCTGCTGAGCCGCGTCGACGGTCCCTTGCGGGAGTCCGGAAGGGATAGACGCGGCCAACGTGCGGCCGAACACTGCGGCGCCGATGGTGCCCAACACGGCGATGCCGAGCGCGGCCCCGAGTTCCTGCGCGGTCTGCAGCAGCGCCGAGATCCGACCGGACTGCGCCGCCGGCGCGGTGCCCACGATCCAGTCTGTGACCACGGTGCTGGCCATCACCACACCGCAGCCCATACAGACCGCGGCCGCGACGATCAGTGGCAGGTCCTTCTCCAGCGTCAGCCGCGTCATCATGAAACACCCGCTCGCCGCGATCGCGAAACCGATCGCGATGACGTAGGCGGGTCGCATCCGACCGACCATGTACGCCACCAGTGGCCCGGTGATGGTGATGCCGATCGGACTGGCCATCGTCCACAGTGCGGCTTCCAGCGGGCTCATCCGCAGCACCTCCATGAGGTACTGCGTCATGTAGATGCCGAAACCGACCATCGTGAAGTACACGACCAGGTTCATGCTGATCGCTGGGCCGAAGCCGCGGGTGCGGAACAGATTCAGGTCGATCATCGGATTGGCGTGGGTGACCTGGCGTCGCAGGAACATCGCCCCCAGCACGAGACCGACCGCGATAGCCGCGATGGAACCGAGTGAGGCTCCGTGCACGGCCAGTTCCTTGCAGCCCCAGACGATCGGCAGCACGGCGGTCAGCGAGAGCAGGGCCGAGACGAAGTTCAGCCGCGCCCCCTCCGCCCGGTACTCCGGCACGAACGCAGGCGCGAGCAGCAGCAACAGAATCACGAACGGCAGGTTGACCAGGAAGATCGAGCCCCACCAGAACCAGTTGAGCAGCAGACCGGAGAACACCGGCCCCAGCGCGGAGCCGGCGCCCATGCCGATCGTCCACACCGCGATGGCGGTGCGGCGCTGCTTGGCGTCGTTGAACATGCTGCGGATCAGGCCGAGGGTCGACGGCATCAGCGTCGCACCGCCGACGCCCTGCAGCGCACGAGCGATGATCAGGGTCTCCGGACTTCCGGAGAATGCGGCCAGCACGGACGCGGCGCCGAAGAGGATGGTGCCGATGATCAGCAGGCGGCGCCTGCCGATCCGATCGCCGATACCTCCCATGGTGATGAGCAGCGCGGCGAGGATGAAGCCGTAGATGTCGATCATCCACAGTTGCTGGGTGCTGGTCGGATGAAGGTCGGCATTGATGGACGGAAGGGCGAAGTACAGAACCGTGATGTCCATGGAGACGAGGAGTACGGGCAGGATCAGGACCGCAAGCCCGATCCACGCCTTGCACCCCGCCTTGGCTGCAGTAGGAGGCATGACAAAACTATACATATGTCAGGTACGCGCGTATAGTACTTCCGTACAGATCCATCTTGGGAGTTGGGGAGAGCTTGATGAGCCTGTCGGGGAAGACCATCGTGGTGACCGGTGCCAGTTCCGGGCTCGGCGAGACCGCGGCGCGCGAGTTCGCGCGCCGTGGCGCCGTCGTCGTCCCGATCGGCCGGTCACCGCGCAAGGCCCAGGCCGTGGCCGTCGACCTGGGCGTCGAGCCGCTGACGGCGGACTTCGCCCATCTCGCCGAGGTCCGCGGCCTCGCCGCGACGCTGCTCGACCGATGTCCAAAGATCGACGTCCTGGTGAACAACGCGGCGGGGATCTGGCCCCGGCGGATCATGACCGAAGACGGAAACGAGAAGTCGTTCCAGGTCAACGCGCTGGCACCGTACCTGCTGACCCGGCTGCTGCTCGACCGGGTGCTCGCCAGTGGTGGGAGGGTCATCAACACCTCATCCCAGACGGTCGAGGACCGCAAGCAGATCGACCTCGACGACCTCGACGTGTCGGGCGAGTACGAGCCGTACGAGGCATACTCGCTGAGCAAGCTGGCGCTCGCGCTGCTGACCCGGGAGTTCGCCCGGCGTTACCCGGAGCTGCCGATCGCTGACTTCCACCCGGGGGTGTACGTCGCCGGACTGGCCCGGGAGCTGCCGATGCAGCGCGTCCTCGCCATGCCTCCGATGCGGCACGTGGTGGAGTTCTTCGTCAGCACGGCGGAGGAGGGGGCGAAGACGATGATCCACCTCGCCGAGACCCAGTCGCCGCTGCGCGGCGACTACTACGCCGACTCCCGGCGCACCGACGCGGGCCGCAGCGCCGAGGATGCCGACGTGGCCGGCCGGCTGTGGGATATCGCGGCCCGCCGGGTCGGCCTGCCCGGATGAGGAGTCTGGTGGGTCAGCACGGATGCCGTCCCTTCTGCTGATCCCGCCCACCATGAGTTCACCAGGCGCGTCCTATGGCAGATATACGCGCTTGACCGCCAGTTCGACCGGTGGCTGGTCGCACGGGAGGTCGTGGAGCTTACGCAGGATGTCCACCAGGTCCGAGGTGATCTCGGCGCCGGTGGCGCGTGCCCGGGCGCCGATGGCGTCGGCCGTGTGGCCTCGGGCGGCGAGGGTCGCGATCCGCTGCTCGAACGGGGTCAGCCGCAGTTCGACCGGGTCGGCGGCCCTGGTGAAGCACCACGGCCTCCCGGTGGGGAGCTGGTCGGCGGGGTCGAGCGCTTGGTGCGGGGCGGGGCGCCGGTCGGCTAAGGCCATCGATCGAACCTCGCTATTCACTCGTTCGTATGAATTGTACGTATGAATACTTTACCGGACGAGGCCTGTTTCGTAAAAGCACGCAGCTTCGGCTCGGGTTGCCGGCCGCCAGTAGGGGCCGTCCCGACGGCTTAGGGGCCGGTAGCCGTGGTGGCTCGGTCGCCGCGGCCCTTCAATGGCGAAGCCCCCTTCGCGCCGTTGTCCGCCGAGTCCGGCGAACCCGAGCCCTGGAGCTGATGTCGTGATCGAACTTCCGGAGCCGGACGGCACACTGGCGCCGTACGAGCCGTCCACCGTCCCGCGCGGGTTCACCCCGAGCAACGCGCCGTTCACCAGCCGCGTGGTGTTCTCCACCGCACATGTCGTGGCCGATCCGATGGCAGCGAACACCACGCTGCTGCTCGGTTTCGAGCCATTCCGCCCGCCCGCGATCGACTGGGACGCCACGATCGCGTTCCGCGGTCACCTGTGGGCGCAAGGGTTCGCCGTCGCCGAGGCGTTGGACACACAGAACCGCGCGATGGGGCTGGACTGGAGCGCGTCGGCCGAGCTGATCCGCCGCAGCGCCCAGGAGGCCCACGCGGTGGGGGGCCGGATCGCGGGTGGGGTATGGACCGATCAGCTGGACCCCATGCGCCCACACAGCATCGCCGACATCACCGCCGCCTACGAGGAGCAGATCGAGTTCGTCGAGGGCGTTGGCGCGCAGACGATCATCATGGCGAGTCCGCAGCTGGCCCAGACCGCGGCGAGTCCCGACGACTACGCCGCCGTTTACCGGCATCTCTTGGCCCAGGCCACGACGCCGGTGATCCTGCACTGGGTCCTGCCCGAGTCCGACCCCCGCCTTGCCGGCTACTGGGGCCACACCGACTGGGACGCCGCGCTCGACGCCTTCGCCGCCGTTGTGAAGTCCAATGTGGACAAGGTGGACGGGGTCAAAGTCTGGCCGGTCTCGCGTGAGCGGGAGATCCAGCTGCGCCGGGTGATGCCCGAGGGCGTACACGTCTACAACGGCGACATCACCGACTTCCCCGAGCTGATCGAGGGCGACGAGCAGGGCCACTCCGACGCGCTGGCATCGGTGTTCGGGCCGCTGGCCCCGGTGATCGCCGGGGGATTCCGCGCGCTGGACGCCGGGGACACCGAGACCTACCGCGCCGAGCTGAAGTCGACGCTGCCGCTGGCCCAGCACCTGTTCGAAGGCGACGCGCTGTCGATGCGCTTCTTCAAGACCGGTTTCGTCTTCCTTGCCTGGCTTTCCGGGCACCAGGAACACTTCCGGATGATCTGGGGCGAGCAGTCCGCCCGATCGGTGCCGCACCTGGCGAAGGCGTACCGCCTGGCCGACGGCCTGGGCCTGTTCCCCGACGCGGACCTCGCCGAGCACCGGATGCGCCTAGTCCTGGAAACCGCCGGAATCCGCTGACGCCCCACTTCCCGCGATTGGGTGATGACCATGGCGACAGACGCGAAGCTGCTCGACTACCTGAAAAAGGTCAGCGCGGAACTGCACCAGGCTCGCGCGCGGATGCGCGCGGCCGAGGGCGCCGAAAGGGAGCCGATCGCGATCGTCGGGATGAGCTGCCGCTACCCCGGCGGCGTCCGCTCGCCGGAGGACCTGTGGCGGCTGGTGGCCGAGGGCGGCGACGCCATCGGCTCCTTCCCGGACGACCGCGGCTGGGACCTCGACGCGCTGTTCTCGGACGACCCGTCGCGATCGAGCTATGTGCGCGAAGGCGGGTTCCTCGCCGACGCGGGCAGCTTCGACGCCGGCTTCTTCGGCATTTCCCCGCGCGAAGCCGTGGCCATGGACCCGCAGCAGCGGATGCTGCTGGAGTTGGCGTGGGAGGCATGCGAGCGAGCCGCTGTCCCGCCGGACGCGCTGCGCGGCGAGCGCGTCGGCGTGTTCGTCGGCACGGGCGCGCAGGACTACGAGTACCTGCACGAGCGTGACCCGGAGGGCACGGCGGCCTACGGCGCGACCGCGACCGCCGCCGCCGTCCTTTCTGGACGGATCTCCTACACCCTCGGCCTCGAGGGCCCGTCGGTCACCGTCGACACCGCCTGCTCATCGTCGCTTGTCTCCTTGCACCTGGCGGCGCAGGCGCTGCGCCAGCGGGAGTGCACCCTGGCGCTGGCCGGCGGTGCGACGGTGATCAGCACACCCGGGGTCTTCGTCGCTTTCTCCAAGCAGAGCGCGCTGGCCCGGGACGGGCGTTGCAAAGCGTTCTCCGACACCGCCGACGGCACCGGCTGGGGCGAAGGCGCCGGTCTGCTGGTGCTGGAGCGGCTCTCCGAGGCCGAGCGCAACGGTCACCAGGTGCTGGCCGTACTGCGCGGCTCGGCGGTCAACTCCGACGGCGCGTCCAACGGGCTCACCGCGCCGAACGGGCCGTCCCAGCAGCGGGTGATTCGCCATGCGCTGGCCAACGCGGGTCTTGAGGCCGGCGACGTCGACTTGGTCGAAGCACACGGCACCGGCACCACTCTGGGCGACCCGATCGAGGCACAGGCACTGCTCGCCACCTACGGTCAGGGGCGCGCCGCCGACCAGCCGCTGTGGCTGGGTTCGCTCAAGTCCAACATCGGCCACACCCAAGCCGCGGCGGGCGTTGGCGCGGTCATCAAGACGGTGATGGCCCTGCGCGCCGGGGTCATGCCGCCCACCCTGCATGTCACCGAGCCATCGTCGCATGTGGACTGGACGGCAGGCGCGGTGCGGCTGCTGACCGAGTCCCGTCTGTGGGAGGCCGATCGGCCGCGCCGCGCGGGCGTGTCCTCCTTCGGCGTCAGCGGCACCAATGCGCACGTGATAATCGAACAGGCACAGCTCGCGGTGGACGTGCCCGCCGACCCGGACCCGGACCCGGTCGCGACTCCGGTAGTGCCGTGGCCGCTGTCCGGCCGCGACGCCGACGGCCTGCGGGCGCAGGCAAGTGCGCTGACGACCGTCGACGCCGACCCCACCGACGTCGCCCACGCGCTGGCCACCACCCGGGCGGGCCTTGACCACCGCGCCGTCGTGCTCGGCGCCACCACCGCCGACCTGCGCGCCGGGCTCGACGCCTTGGCCGCGGACGCGGTCGCCCCGAGCGTCGTGCGCGGCTCGGTGCATCGCCCGAACGCGAACCGCGTCGCGTTCGTCTTTCCCGGCCAGGGCTCGCAGTGGGCGGGCATGGCGGTGGACCTGCTGGACACCGCGCCCACCTTCGCCCGCCGCATGGCCGAGTGCGCGGACGCGCTGCGCGAGTTCGTCGACTGGGACCTGATCGACGTCATCCGCGGGCTCGACGGGGCCCCCGGCTACGACCGGGTGGACGTCGTGCAACCCGCCCTCTGGGCGGTCATGGTCTCGTTGTCCGCGCTGTGGGAGCACTTCGGCGTCGCGCCGGAGGCTGTCGTCGGCCACTCGCAGGGCGAGATCGCCGCGGCCTGTGTCGCCGGCGCACTCACCCTGTCCGACGGCGCACGCGTCGTCGCGCTGCGCAGCCAGGTGATCGCCGAGGAACTGGCCGGGCTCGGCGGGATGATGTCCGTCGCACTGTCTGCTTCGGACACTCGCGAGCGGTTGGCGGCCTACGCCGACCGGCTGTCGATGGCCGCGGTCAACGGTCCCGGTTCCGCCGTGGTCTGCGGGCACGTCGACGCCCTGCACGAGCTGCGCGACCGGTTGGAGGCCGACGGCGTGCGGGCCCGGGTGATCCCGGTGGACTACGCGTCACACTCGATGTTCGTCGAGGGCATCCGCGAGCGCCTGCTCGATGTGCTGGCCCCGGTGCGGCCGCGCACCGCGGCCGTGGCGTTTTACTCGACGGTGGCGGGAGCGCCGATCGACACCGCCTCGCTGGACGCCGACTACTGGTACCGCAACCTCCGTCAGACCGTGCTGTTCGAGGACGCCACCCGCGCGTTGGTCGCCGACGGGTACGGCGTATTCGTCGAGTCGAGCCCGCACCCGGGGCTCCGGGTCGGTCTTGAGGAAACCTTCGCCGACCTCGGCGCCCAGGGCGCGGCGATCGGATCGCTGCGCCGTGGCGAAGGCGGGTTGGATCGCTTCGCCGCGGCGTTGGCCGAGGCTTGGGTGCGGGGTGCCCGCGTCGACTGGACTCGACTCGTCGCCCTCCGCCCCGGCAGGCGGGTGGATCTGCCGACGTACCCGTTCCGCCGCGACCGCCACTGGCTGGAGCCGGTTCCCGGCGCCGTCGCCGACGTGGCCGGGGCGGGACTGGCGGCGGCAGGCCACCCGCTTCTCGGCGCCGTCCTGTCGGCGCCGGGCGGGGGAATCGCCATGACCGGGCGGCTCTCCCTCGCCACGCACCCCTGGCTCGCCGACCACCAAGTGGGCGACAACGTGTTCTTCCCGGGCACGGGCTTCGTCGAACTCGCGCTGCGCGCGGGTGACCAGGCCGGGTGTGACCTGGTCGAGGAACTGACGCTGTCCGCGCCGCTCGAGCTGCCCCGGCGCGGGGCCGTGCGCGTACAGGTCGTCGTGGCCGAGCCGGAGGGCAGCGCGCGGCGGGTCGCCGTGTACTCCCGCGCCGAGGACGCCCCCGACGACCTGCCCTGGACCCAGCACGCCGACGGCGTGCTCACGACCGGCGCGACGGCCCCCGCCACGGACGACACGGTGTGGCCGCCGCCGGGCGCGACCGCGTTGCCGGTCGACGGCATCTACGACGACCTCGCCGCCGCGGGCTTGGCCTACGGCCCGGTGTTCCAGGGGCTGACCGCGGCCTGGCGCGACGGCGGCGACGTGCTCGCCGAGGTCGTGCTGCCTCCGGCCGCCGCCGACCAGGCCGCCCGGTTCGGCCTGCATCCGGCGCTGCTGGACGCCGCCCTGCACACCGTCGCGCTGACCGACGTCGTCGGCAATGCCGCTGCCCTGCCGTTCGCCTGGTCCCGCGTGGCCCTGCACGCGGTCGGGGCGAGCAGCTTGCGGGTACGGCTGACGCCACTGCGTGAGGGCGTCGCGCGGGTGGCGGTGTCCGACGCGACCGGCGCGCCGGTCGCCACCATCGAGACACTGGCACTGCGGCCCGCGGCCGACGCCGCGGGAGCCCGCCCCGCCCACCACGACGCCTTGTTCCATCTCGGCTGGGTCCCGGTCCCTCCGGTGTCCTCGGACGCGGTCGCCCTCGAGGTCTTCCGTTCCGCGCCGGGCACCGATGCCGAGTCGGTCCACGCCGCGGCCCACCGGGCGCTGGCCCTGCTGCAGAAGCCGATCGCGGACGACGAGTCCACCGTGGTCATCGTGACCGATGGCGCGGTCGCGGTGCGCGGCGAGGACATCACCGACCTGGCGGGCGCGGCCGTGTGGGGCCTGGTTCGCTCAGCCCAGTCGGAGAACCCCGGTCGGTTCGTCCTCATCGACATCGAGCCGGGCACGGACGTGGACGCTGTGCTGCCTGCCGTCCTCGCCTCCGGTGAGCCGCAGGTGGCGGTGCGGGACGGGGAGATCCGCGCGGCCCGGCTCGCCCGCCTGCCCGGTGTGGCGGGGCAGCTGAACGCCGACCGCACCGTGCTGATCACGGGCGCGACCGGGCTGCTCGGCGGCCTGCTCGCCCGGCACCTCGTCAGCGAGCACGGCGTCCGAAAGCTGGTCCTGCTCGGCAGGCGCGGCGCGGACGCGGCAGGCATACCCGGGCTGACCACGGACCTTGCCGCGTCGGGCGCGGAGGTGTCGGTCGTGGCCTGCGATGTCGCCGACCGGTCCGCGGTGGCCGAGGTCCTGGCAGGCATCGACGACCTGGGCGCCGTAGTGCACGCGGCGGGCGTACGTGACGACGGAGTCGTGTCCTCGCTGACCCCCGAGCGCGTCGACGCGGTGTTCCGGTCGAAGGTCGACGCCGCGCTGGTCCTGCACGAGCTGACAGCCGAGCTGAACCTCGACGCTTTCATCCTGTTCTCCTCCGCGGCGGGCGTCCTCGGCGCTCCCGGTCAGGGCAACTACGCCGCCGCGAACGCTTTCCTCGACGGGCTGGCCGCATACCGGCACGCTCTCGGGCTGCCCGCACTCGCCCTGGCGTGGGGATTCTGGGAGCAGGCAGGTGACATGACCGGCGACCTTGACGCCGCCGACCGCGACCGCATGTCCCGCAACGGCTTGCTCGGGCTGGCCGCCACGCAGGGATTGGCCCTGTTCGACGCCGCGCTCGGCGCGGCCGCCGACGTCGCGGTGCCCGCCAGGCTGGACCTGGCGGGTCTGCGCGCCCGGGGCGAGCCACCGCAGTCGGTGCTGCGCGGGCTGGTTCCTGCCGTGCGCCGCACGGCCGCAGGTGGCTCGGCAACCGGTGGCTCGTTCGCTGAGACGATCGCCCGGCTGCCCGAGGCCGATCAGGTCGCCGCCGCGCTGGACCTGGTGCTGGGCCGGGTGGCCGTGGTCCTCGGCTACGGCTCCGGTTCCGCGGTGGACCCCGAGCGGGCCTTCCGCGAGTTGGGCTTCGACTCGCTCAGCGCCGTGGAGTTCCGCAACCACCTCGGCGAGGCGTTGGGCAGACGGCTGCCTGTCACCCTGGTGTTCGATCATCCGACCCCGCGCGCGCTGGCCCGGCACCTCGTCGCCGAGTCGACCGGAACGGCGGTCGCCGGGCCGCCGGCCATCACCGGCGGTTCGGCCGCCGACGAACCGATCGCGATCGTGGCGATGGCCTGCCGCTACCCGGGTGGGACGACCTCGCCCGAGGACCTGTGGCGGATGGTGGCAGGCGGCGTCGATGTGGTCTCGGACTTCCCGGCCGACCGCGGCTGGGACGTCGAGCGGCTCTACGACCCCACCGGAGAGCGGCCCAACACCAGCTACGTGCGCCAGGGCGGGTTCCTGCACGACGCGGCCGACTTCGACGCGGACTTCTTCGGCATCAGCCCCAACGAGGCCCGCGCCATGGACCCGCAGCAGCGGCTGCTGCTGGAGGTCGCGTGGGAGGCGTTCGAGCGGGCAGGCATCGACCCGGTGTCCCTGCGCGGCAGCGACACCGGCGTGTTCGCGGGCCTGATGTCGCACGACTACGCCGCCAACAGCAGCACCGGCGCGATCGCGTCCGGCCGGATGTCCTATGTGTTCGGTCTGCAGGGCCCGGCGATCACCGTCGACACGGCGTGCTCGTCGTCGCTGGTGGCACTACACCTGGCTGTCCGGTCGCTGCGGGACGGGGAGTGCTCGCTGGCCATCGCCGGCGGTGTGTCGGTACTGGCGACGCCGGAGATGTTCGTCGAGTTCAGCCGCCAGCGCGGACTGTCCCCGGACGGACGCTGCCGGACGTTCGCGGCGGGCGCGGACGGCACGGGCTGGGGCGAGGGCGCGGGCGTGCTGCTGGTGGAGCGGCTCTCGGATGCGCGTCGCCTCGGTCATCCGGTGGTGGCCATCGTCCGGGGCACCGCCGTGAACCAGGATGGCGCGTCGAACGGGCTGACCGCGCCGAGCGGTCCCGCCCAGGAGCGGGTGATCGCCGCTGCACTGGCGGACGGCGGTCTCACTCCGTCCGAAGTGGACGCTGTCGAGGCGCACGGGACGGCCACGACGCTGGGCGATCCGATCGAGGCGCGGGCACTGCTGAGCGCGTATGGGCAGGATCGGTCCGAGCCGCTGTGGCTGGGATCGGTCAAGTCGAACATGGGTCACACCCAGGCCGCGGCCGGTGTCGCCGGAGTGATCAAGATGGTGCAGGCCATCTCGCACGGGACGTTGCCCCAGACCCTGCACGTGGACGAGCCGACGCCGCACGTCGACTGGTCCGACGGGCAGGTGCGGCTTCTCACCGAGCCCCGGGACTGGCCCGCGGTCGACCGGCCGCGCCGGGCCGGGATCTCCTCATTCGGGATCAGCGGCACCAACGCGCACGTCATCGTCGAACAGCCGCCTGCCAAGGACATCGCCGGCGCTGAGGTGCTGCCACTTCCGGCCGTACCGGTTGTCGTGTCAGGCAAGACCGCGGCAGCCCTGCGCGAGCAGGCCCAGCGGCTGGCTGTCGCTGGTGACACCGCGCTGCTCGACCTCGCCTACACGGCCGCGGCGCACCGGTCCGCCCACGACTACCGGGCAGCCGTCGTCGCCGAGGACCGCGATGGCCTGCTGGCCGGACTGGCCGCGGTGGCAGCCGGTGAGACCACCCCGCACGTCGTGACCGGGCTCGCCAGGGAGATCGGCGGCACCGCGTTCCTGTTCACCGGACAAGGCGCCCAGCGCGTAGGCATGGGCCAAGAGCTGTTCGCGACCTTCCCGGTGTTCGCCGCCGCCTTCGACGCCGCGGTGTCCGAACTGGACGAACATCTGGACACACCGCTGCGCGAGGTGATGTGGGGTGGCGCGCAGGCCGCGCTCAATCGCACCGAGTTCGCGCAGCCCGCGCTCTTCGCCTTCGAGGTGGCGCTCTACCGGCTGGTCGAGTCCTGGGGCCTGCGCCCGGACTTCGTGGTCGGGCACTCGATCGGCGAACTGGCCGCCGCGCACGTCGCCGGGGTGTTCACCCTGTCCGACGCCGCCACCGTGGTGGCCGCCCGGGGCAGACTGATGCAGTCGCTGCCCGATGGCGGGGCCATGCTCGCGGTAGCCGCCGACGAGGACGAGATCGACGGTCCGGTGGACATCGCCGCGGTCAACGGTCCGGGCGCCGTCGTGCTGTCCGGCCCCGAGCCGGCGATCGCGGACGCACAGGAGCGTTTCGCCGCACTCGGGCGCAAGACATCGAGACTCGCCGTCTCACACGCCTTCCACTCGGCGCTCATGGACCCGATGCTCGACGAGTTCGCCGCGGTGCTCGGTAAAGTCACCCTGGCCGCGCCCGTTCTTCCCGTCATCTCGACGGTGAGCGGCGAGCGTTCGGTGGACTGGGCCGATCCCGATTATTGGGTTCGGCAGGTCCGCGCCACTGTGCGCTTCGCCGACGCCGTAACGACGGCCGCCGCCGCGGGAGTCCGCACGCACCTGGAGATCGGGCCGGACAGTGTCCTCAGTGGACTCGGCTCGGCCTGCGTTGACGCGGCCTTCGTGCCCGTCCAGCGCCGCGACCGGCCAGAGCCGGCCACCGTCGTAACGGCCGCGGCGACGGCGCACACCCGCGGGGTCGCAGTCGACTGGCAGGCGTTCTTCGCGGGCCGCGGCGCGACACGGGTCGACCTCCCCACCTACGCTTTCCAGCGCTCCCGGTACTGGATGAGCGCCCAGGACTACTGGCGTGAGGCGTGGGCGGGCAGCGCGGCAGGCCTCGGCGACGCGGCGTCCGCCGGACTGGACCCGATCGCCCACCCGCTGCTCACCGCGGTGGTCGAACTGCCCGGTTCCGACGAGACGATCATGACCGGCCAGATCTCCGTCGCGGCCCAGCCCTGGCTGCGCGACCACGCGCTCGGCGACACAATCCTGTTCCCTGGCACCGGTTTCGTAGACCTGGCACTGACCGCGGCAAGCCATGTCGGCGCCGCCGCGCTCGCCGAACTGACCCAGCACGCCCCGCTCGCCCTGTCCGAGACCGGTGCTGCGGCACTGCGCGTCGTGGTCGCCGAAGACCGCTCGATCACCGTGCACTCCCGGCTCGACGACGAACCTGACTGGACCCTGCACGCGAGCGGAATACTCGGCGACGCACTAGGCACGGCAGACCCGCTGCGCTGGCCCCCGCCCGGCGAGGCCATCGACCTCGGCGGCTTCTACGAGACGGTCGCCGAAGCGGGTCTGCGCTATGGGCAGACGTTCCAGGGCCTCCGAGCGGCTTGGCGCAGCGGGGACGAGATCTACGCCGAGGTCTCCCTGCCGGTCACAGGCGGCTTCCTGGCGCATCCCGCCCTGATCGACGCCTGTCTGCACGCGCTGGGGTTGGACCAGGACTCGGTGCGGCTGCCGTTCGCCTGGACCGGTGTGTCCGCGCACGCCACGGCAGCCACCGACGTCCGGGCCCGGCTGAGGGTCGACGGCGACAAGGTCGCCGTGACCGTCACCGACCACACAGGACAGTCGGTCCTGAGCGTCGATTCGCTGGTCCTGCGCCGGCCACCCGCCCTCGCCCGGCGCGTCGACTCCCTGCACGCGATCACCTGGTCCAAGGTCGACGTCAGGAGCCGAGCCGAACCCGCCGCGGTAGTGGACATCGAACCCGGCGTGCACGACGCCGTGCACCGCGCGGTCGAGCACGTGCGCGACTGGCTGTCCGACGAACGCGGCGCCTTGGTCATTCGAACCCGCGGTGCGGTGTCGTTGGACGGCGAGGACATCACCGACCTCGCCGGAGCCGCTGTCTGGGGTCTCATCCGGTCCGCGCAGGCGGAGAACCCCGGCCGCTTCATCCTCGCCGACTGCGCCCCCGAGGACGTCGGCCTGGTCGTCGCCTCCGGCGAACCCCAGGGCGCCGTCCGAGACGGAGCGGTGTGGGTCCCACGGCTGACCCGTGTCGCCCCGGGCGGGGAGGCCCCGCGCTTCGCAGGCACCACCCTGGTGACCGGCGCGACGGGCGCGCTCGGCGGGCTGGTGGCCCGGCACCTGGTGACCGCGCACGGAGTCCGTGACCTCGTACTGGTGAGCAGGCGAGGTGGCCAGGCGCCCGGCATGGCCGAGTTGGTCGCCGACCTGTCCGGCCTCGGCGCGTCGGTCACTGTCGCCGCCTGCGACGCCGCCGACCGCGAGGCGATGGCCGCGGTGCTGGCGGGCATCGACGACCTGCGCGCCGTCGTCCACGCGGCGGGGGTGCTGGACGATGGCCTGGTGACCGGCCTCACCCCATCGCGGGTGGAGGCCGTCCTGCGCCCCAAGGTCGACGCCGCGCTTGTCCTGCACGAACTGACCGAGGACCTGGACGAGTTCGTCCTGTTCTCCTCGGCGGCAGGCGTTCTCGGCAACGCGGGCCAGGGCAACTACGCGGCGGCGAACAGCTTCCTCGACGCCCTCGCCGTGCACCGCCGGGCGCACGGCCTGGCGGCGCGGTCCCTGGCATGGGGCCCGTGGGACGCGGCGGGGATGGCGGACGCGCTCGCCGACACCGACCGCCGTCGGCTGGCCGAGTCCGGCATCGTCAGCCTGACCACGGAGCAGGCCCTTGCCCTGCTCGATGCTCCGACCGACCGCGCCGCTGTGGTCCCGATGCGCGTCGATCCAGTGAAGCTGGCGGCTGTCGAGAACCTGCCCCCTGTGCTCGGTTCGCTGGCCCTCGGCCCCACCCGTCGCAAGACGGCCGCCGTCGCTGACCTGTCGTCCCGTATCGCGGGCCTGTCAGGTTCGGACCTGCACGCGGCGTTGGTCGACTTCGTCCGCGGCCAAGCGGCCATCGTCCTCGGCCACGCCGACGCCGAACGGATCGAACCTGACCGCGCGTTCAGCGAACTGGGCTTCGACTCCCTGACCGCGGTGGAGTTCCGCAACGCGGTGCACAGGGCGAGCGGTCTGCGCCTGGCCGCGACAATGGTGTTCGACTACCCCAACGCCAACGCGCTTGCCGACGAACTGGCCACCATTCTGGCCCAGTCCGAACCGGTGTCGGAGGACGACGACCGCATCCGCAGGTTGCTGCACTCGGTCCCGATCGAACGTTTGCGCGCCGAGGGCCTCATCGACCGTCTGCTGTCCTTGGCGACCGAGCCGCCGACTGCGGACACCTTCCCCGCGGCCAGCACCGCGGACCTGGACACCTTGGCCGCGGAGGACTTGATCGCCATGGCCCTCGGCGACAACTGACCGGCAAGAGAAAGCAAGGCACGGCAAGACAATCCGCATATGAAGGCAACGTAACCACCCGAGTGCGCGACCCACGCCAAGCAGAGGCCCTAGGGTCCTGCATCGGAATTCGCGCCGTGAGTCCGTATCGATATCCGGCTGTTTCGCGCCTGGTCCGGGTTAATGAGCGTTCTAGTGAGGGGTAAGGCGAAGGTGGCGTGATGCCAAGGTGTGTCGCGAAAGCCACTTTCGCGACGTCAGATGTCCCGAAAGTGGCTTTCGCGACGCGGCCGCTGGGTGGTCGTGAGTGTTTCGGGTCGTTAGAACGCAATGCCACTCAGCTTGAGTTGATCATGAGCGGGGGTCTTCAGTGGCCGCCGGTCTGCTTGATCAAGCCGGATAAGTCACCGGCAGCGGACCCGGCGTGCGACTGTCCACACGGGACACCGATCGAGATCCGTGTGCCCGATTTGGGTGCTTTGCGCGGCTGCGTGCAGGGGTCGTGAGTGGCAATGAGCGTTAGAACGACCTTTGCCACTCACGACCCCTTGACAAAGCCGCCCATTTCGTCATCAATCGGACATTCAGTCAAGGAAATGTGTCCACAATGGACGCTCGGGGGCGTGGCAGCTCCCGTCAGGCAGGGCAACCGAGCGCTTGACCTGCGGCCGCTGAAGATCCCCGCTCATGATCAACTCAAGCTGAGTGGCATTGCGTTAGAACGACACATGACACTCACGACCACCCAGCGGCCCCCTGTCCTTGGACACTCCGCACGGGGCCGGCTCCCGTGGCGGTCCGGAACCTCGCCATGAAGGCTTCCTGGCTACCTTGAAGTCAGCGAAATGCTCGCGGCCTCAGCCGGCATCGTCACCGCACGAAACAAGAAACAAGATCCTTCGGCGCCACGCCGAATCACCACCCGAGCGACGCGCCCGCGCCACGCCAAGCGGAGGCCCTAGGGGCACTTAGGGGTGGGGACACCGCCACTACGCGAATAGCGTCGTTCATGGCTCGCACACACCGGGAATCCCTGACTGAGAAGGCAACGATGACTGATCTCGCCAACGTCGATCCCAGCATCAGCGATCTGCCTACCTTCCCGCTGGCCCGCAAGTGCCCATTCAGCGGCACCCCGGAGTACGACCGCCTCCGCGCCGAAGAGCCGGTCAAGCGAGTCCGCATGCCGGTCACCGGCAAGCCCGCTTGGGTGGTGGCCCGCCATGACCTGGTGAAGGACGTCCTCAACAGCCCCACCATGAGCTCCAGCTGGAAGAACCCCGGCTACCCCCACCAGGTCCCCCTCTCCGAGGACTTCCTCGCCAACGTGGAACTCCCCCTGCTCGCCCTCGACGCCCCAGCCCACACGGTCCGCAGGCGCCTGCTGATCCCGGAGTTCACCGTCAAGCGCATGCAGGACCTCCGCCCCCGCATGCAGCAGATCGTCGACGACCGCATCGACGCGATGCTGGCCGACGGCGGCCCGATCGACCTGGTCCAGGCCCTCGCCGTCCCCGTCCCCACCCTGCTGTTCGCCGAGCTGATGGGCGCCCCGCCTGAGGATTCGGCCATGTTCCGGCGGCACGCCGAAGCCACCATGACCCGCGGCATCGACGCCGAAGCCCTCGACCACCTCCAGACGCGCATGGAAGCGCACCTGGACAAGCTGGTCACCGAGAAGGCAAGCCACCCCACTGACGACCTGCTCAGCCGCATCATCGGCAAGAACAGGGAGGACGGCGAACTCCAGCACCACGAGATGGTCGCCATCGCCCGCATGCTCATGTTCGGCGGCTTCGACACCGCCGCCAACATGATCTCCCTTGGCACGCTCACCCTGCTGCGCCATCCCGACCAGCTGGACCAGATCAAGCGCGACCCGTCGCTCACCCCGAAGGCGATCGGCGAGCTGCTGCGCTATCTGAGCATCAACGATTCCGCCAGCGGCCGGGTCGCCACCGCCGACACGAAGATCGGTGACGTGCTGATCCGCGAGGGCGAGGGCGTCGTGCTGCTCTACGGCTCGGCCAACCGCGACGAGGACGTGTTCCCCGACGGCGACACCTTCGACATCCACCGCGACACCCGCGGCCATGTCGCCTTCGGCGGCGGCGTGCACCAGTGCCCAGGCGCGAGCCTGGTCCGGCTGGAGTTGGAGATCGTCTTCAACACGCTGTTCGCCCGAATCCCCGGGCTGCGCCTCGCGGCGCCGTTCGATGAGCTGTCGTTCAAGGAAGACGCGCTCGTCTATGGCATGTACGCGTTGCCGGTGACCTGGTGAGCCGGCCGCACCTGGAGGTGGACCGCGAGCGGTGCGTCGGCACCGGCTCCTGCGTGTTCGCCGCCCCCGAGGTATTCAGTCAGTCCGAAGTGGACGGACGGGTCGTCGTGCGGGACAACCATCCCGGCGAAGACCAGCGTGAGGCCGTCGAAGAGGCGGTCGACGTGTGCCCCGTCGCGGCGATCCTGCTGCGCGGCGCGGCCGAATCAGAGGGAGCCCGACCATGACCGGATCCGTCGTGCTGGGCGGTGGACTGGCGGGGATGCTCGCCGCCGCGGCGCTGGCCCGCCACTGCGACACCGTCACCGTCGTCGACGGCGACACGTTCCCCGCCGAGCCCGCCCCGCGTCGCGGCCTGCCGCAGGGCAAGCACAGCCACATGTTCATGGCGGGCGGCGTGGAAGCGCTCAACGCGCTCGTGCCCGGCCTGGTCGACGCGCTCGTCGCCGGAGGCGCGAACCGGCGCGGGATGCCGTGGGCCATGCTCACCCTTTCCGCGGGTGGCTGGTTCCCCCGCCACGAGGGCCCCTCGTACATCGTGGTGTGCAGCCGCGACCTGATCGACCACGTGGTGCGCGACCGGGTGCTGCGCGACCCCAAGATCAGCCTCGTCCCCGCCACCCGCGTCGTCGGCCTCACGGGCGACAGCGCACGGGTGACCGGTGCCCGCGTGTCCGGGGCGGACGACGTGGAGCGGGTGCTGCCCGCCGACTTCGTCGTCGACGCGACCGGCAGGCGCTCCAAGGCGCCGGAGTGGCTGGCCGAGCTGGGGGTGGACACGGTCGACGAGGAGTTCGTCGACTCCGGCCTGGCCTACGCGACCAGGCTGTTCACCGCGCCGAAGGGCACCAGCCCGGAACTACCCGCTGTGCTGGTGCAGCCGCGCGCCGGGACCGGCGAGCCCGGCCGGGGCGGCACGCTGTTCCCCATCGAGGGCGACCGGTGGATTGTCACGATGACCGGCACCCGCGGCGGCGAGCCACCGACCGACGACGCGGGTTTCGTCGAGTTCGCCCGGTCGCTGCCGAGCCCGCTCATCGCCGAGCTGTTCGCCAAGGCCGAGCCGATCACCGACGTGGCGCCCTACCGCGGCACCGTCAACCGGCGGCGCCACTTCGAGCGGATCGATGGCCCGGAGGGCTTCGTGGTGCTCGGCGACGCGCTGGCCGCGCTGAACCCGGTGTACGCGCACGGCATGTCCGTTGCGGCCCAGGAAGCCTTGGCGCTGCGCGACGAGCTGGACAGTATCGGCGTCAAGCCAGGGCTGGCCGCCGCCGCGCAGGCCGCGATAGCCGCCCGGGTGGAGACGCCGTGGGCGATGGCGGGGGATCAGGACCTCGCCTTCCCCGACGTGCGCACCAATCGGCGGCCGTCGCCGCCGCCGAGTCAGCAGGAACTGGACTTCCTGGCCCGGATGGCGCAGACCGCGCTCAGCGAGCCCGAGGTCGCCAACGCCCTGTTCGGCGTCTACACGCTCATCACGCCGCAGGCGGAGATGATGACGCCCCGCCTGCTGGAGCTGATCGAGCGCGGGCCGACCGCGGCGCCGCTGACCGCCGAGGCCGCCGTCGCGAACTTCCCGGAGTTCGGCGACCTTCTGTGACGTTTCCGGTTGTCCACTTTCCAATGAATGCCAAGGGGGTGCCCCGTGGGCGGTGACCGGTTTCCCTGGGTGGTGTCGGGGGCGGGTGCGGCTGCGCTGCGCGGGCAGGCCGCCCGGCTGCGGGAGCACCTCACCGGCGACATCTTCCGTCCGGTCGATGTCGGGCTCACGCTGACCAGCCGGTCGGCGCTGCGGCACCGCGCCACGGTGATCGGGTCCGATCCGGAGGAAATGCTGGCCTCGCTGGACGCGGTGGCCGCCGGCCGGCCCGGCGTCATCGCCGGCGTCGTGGCAGACCGTCCTCGGGTCCTCATCGACTACTCCGACGGGGAACCGGTGAACGCGGGTGCGCTGCTCGACGCATACCCGGCGTTCGCCACGCGGATCGCCGAGTGCGGACGGGCACTGGCCGACGTCGTCGACTGGGACCTGGAGCGGGTGCTGCGGTCGGGCGCGGACTCCCCGGACGTGGCCGGCGTCGCCACGTGGGCCGTCCAGGTCGCGCTGGCTGAACTGTGGCGGTCGTTCGGTGTCGTCCCCGACGCCGTCCTTGGCGACCGTTCCGGTGAGGTCGCCGCCGCTTGTGTCGCCGGCCTTCTGTCCCTCTCGGACGGTGCGCGGATCGCGGTCGTGCGGTCGAAGATGGTCGCCGCGGGCGCGGGTGCCACGGTCGCGGTGCGCGAGGCGATGTCGGTGCTGCTGGGCCAGGTGCGGACGACGACAGGCCGGATTCCGCTGTACTCCGGGCTGGCAGGGGAGGAGAAGGCCACCCTCGACGCCGACCACTGGTACCGCGGCCTGCACGAGCCGTCCCGCCGGGCGGACGCGTTGGCCGAAGCCCGTGCCGACCTGGTCATCGGAGCAGGCTCCGACCTGCTCACCGGGCTTGCCGAGGCGTGGGTGAAGGGCGTCGCCGTGAACTGGCCGGCCTGGTTCGCGGGCGCCGACGCGGTGCCGGTCGACCTTCCGACGTACGCATTCCAGCGCAAGCGCTACTGGATGGACGCGACGCGCGGCGACCGTGCCGTCAACGGGGCGGACTCGATCGACCACCCGCTGCTTGCCACCGTCGCCGAGCTGGCCGACGGCACGGGCCACCTCTTCGTCGGCGACATCGCGACGCGAACCCACCCATGGCTGGCCGACCACGCCGCGCTGGGCACGGTGCTGCTCCCAGGCACCGCCTTCGTCGAACTGGCCTTGTGCGCGGGCGAACGCCTCGACGCGGGCACGCTCGCGGAGCTGACCCTGGAGGCGCCGCTGCCGGTGCCCGCCGTGACGTCCGTCCGATTACAGGTGATGGTGGGCGCCCCAGAGCCCGACGGTGGCCGCACCGTCGCCATCCACTCCCGCGTCGCGGACGGTGCGTGGGTACGCCACGCCGTCGGCACCCTGACCTCCCGCTCCGCCGACGTCCCCGCCGCGATCGCCTGGCCCCCGCCCGGCGGCGAGCGCCTCGAGCTCACCGACGCCTACGACCTGCTGCGCGAGCGTGGCTACGCCTACGGCGCCACATTCCAGGGCCTGCGCGCCCTGTGGCGACAGGACGATGTTCTGTTCGCCGAGGTCTCCCTTCCCGAGTGGACCCACCCCGACGCGGTCCGGTGCGTGCTGCACCCCGCCTTGCTCGATGCCGCCCTCCACGCCGACCTGGTCGCGGGCCCGGACAGCGGGCCGGTCCTGCCGTTCGCCTGGCACGGCGTGACCGCCCACTCGACCGGCGCGACCACTCTGCGCGTGCGCCTCGCCCCGGCTGGGCAGGACAAGACCGAGATCACAGCGGTGGACGAGGCGGACCGCCCGGTCCTGTCGGTGACCTCGCTGTCGGCCCGCCCGGTCACCGCCGACCGAATCGCCGCGGGCCGCTCCACCACCGCCCCGCTAGGCCTGGTCTGGAACCCCGTCCCCCTGCCTGAGCCCGCCGCTTCCCTCCGCCTGGCCTCGCTGAACGAGGCGAACCCCTTCGAACTCCCCGGCTACACCGAGGTCCCGGACGCCGAGCTTGTCCTCTGTCCCATCACCCGGTCCGGCGGTGCTGTCCCCGACGCCGTCCGGGCGAGCGCCGCCCGCGTTCTCGAGCTCGTCCAGCGCTGGCTGGCCGAAGATCACGCCGCCCGTCTCGTCGTCATCACCGCCGAGGCCATGGCGGCCGGCCCCGCCGAGTCCGGTGACCCCGCCCTTGCGCCCATCTGGGGACTCGTCCGCGCCGCCGAAGCCGAACACCCCGGCCGGTTCGTCCTCGTCGACACCGACAGCTCCGCCGAGTCCACCGCCGCCCTGCACGACGCCTTGGCGCTCGGGGAGCCCGAGTTCGCCCTGCGCGCGGGCGAGGTCCGGGTGCCAAGGGCAGCCCGCCGCGCGCCCACCGACTCGGCCCCACGGCTCGACCCTGACGGCACCATTCTCGTCACGGGTGGCACCGGCGGACTCGGCGCGGTCGTCGCCCGCCACCTCGTCGCCGCGCACGGTGTGACACGGCTGCACCTGGTCTCCCGCCGCGGCCCCGCCGCCCCCGGTGCCGGCCAACTCCGCGACGCCCTGACCGCGCTCGGCGCGGAGGTCACCATCGCCGCCGCCGATCTCGCCGACCGGGACGCGGTCGCCGCGCTGCTAGGCGGCATCGATCGGCTGACCGGCGTCGTGCACTGCTCGGGCGTCCTCGATGACGGGGTGATCGAGTCGATGACACCCGAACGGCTCGACGCCGTGCTGGCCGCCAAGGCCGACGCCGCCTGGCACCTGCACGAACTCACCGAGAACCTCGCCGTCTTCGCGGTCTTTTCCTCGGCCGCCGGCGTCCTCGGCGCGGCGGGCCAGGCCAACTACGCCACCGCGAACGTATTCCTCGACGCCCTCGCCGCGCACCGTCGCGCACAGGGCCTGCCCTGCACCGCCATCGCCTGGGGTCTCTGGGCGGGTGACGGCATGGGCGCGCACCTGACCGAGACCGACTTGAGCAGGCTGCGCCGCCAGGGCTTCCCCGCACTGTCCCAAGAGGATGGTCTGGCGCTCTTCGATGGCGCTCTGCGTGCCGACACCCCGGTCGTCCTCGCGCTCAAGCTCGACATTCCGGCACTGCGCGCCGACGGAGCGAGTCAGCCGGTGCTCCGTGACCTGGTCCGGGCCCGCCAGACCCAGACCGCCGACTCCGACCTGGCCCGCAGGCTGACCGGGCTGACCGGCGCCGACCGCGACCGGGCTCTGCTCGACATCGCCCGCGCCCATGTCGCCACCGTGCTGGGACATGAGACCACGGACGCCGTCGAGCCCGATCGCGCGTTCTCCGAATTGGGCTTCGACTCCCTCGCCGCCGTCGAACTGCGCAACCGCCTCCAGACGGACACGGGGGAGCGGCTGGCCGCCACCCTCGTGTTCGACCATCCGAGCTCCCGCGCCGTCGCCGAGCACCTACGCGACCGGATCAGCGCGCCTCCAGTCGCCCGCCAGGCCGTCGTGACCGCCAAGACCGACGAGCCGATCGCCATCGTCGCGATGGCGTGCCGCTACCCGGGCGGCGTGCGCTCGCCGGAAGACCTCTGGCGCCTGGTCGACGATGGTGTCGACGCGACCTCCCCGTTTCCGGCGAATCGTGGCTGGGACGTCGACGGCCGCTACCACCCCGAGCCCGGCACCCCCGGCCGCACCTACACCCGCCGCGGCGCGTTCCTGCACGACGCCGGCGCCTTCGACCCCGCCTTCTTCGGCATCTCGCCCGCCGAAGCGATCGGCATGGACCCGCAGCAGCGGCTGCTGCTGGAGCTGTCCTGGGAGCTGTTCGAGCGGGCGGGTGTCGACCCGGCCACGCTGCGCGGCAGTGACACCGGTGTCTTCACCGGCGTCATGTACCACGACTACCCGCTGGCGAGTGCGATCGGCTCGATCGTCTCCGGCCGCCTCGCCTACAACTACGGCCTGGAGGGGCCCGCGATCTCGCTGGACACGGCGTGCTCGTCGTCGCTGGTCGCGCTGCACCTCGCGGTTCGTTCGCTGCGGTCTGGCGAGTGCTCGCTCGCGGTCGTCGGCGGTGCGACCGTCATGGCCACCATGGACACATTCATCGAGTTCAGCCGCCAGCGCGGGCTTTCCTCGGATGGCCGCTGCCGCTCCTTCGACGCCGCCGCCGACGGCACCGGCTGGGGCGAGGGCGCGGGCCTGCTGCTGATCGAACGCCTCTCCGACGCCCGGCGGCACGGCCACCCGATCCTCGCGATCGTCCGCGGCACCGCCGTCAACTCCGACGGCGCGTCCAACGGGCTCACCGCCCCCAACGGCTCCGCTCAGCAGCGGGTGCTCACTCAGGCGCTGGCCGACGCCGGGCTCGAACCCTCCGATGTGGACGCTGTGGAGGCGCACGGCACCGCGACGACCCTCGGCGACCCGATCGAGGCGCAGGCCCTGCTCGCCACCTACGGCCAAAACCGGACCGAGCCGCTCTGGCTCGGTTCGATCAAGTCGAACATCGGCCACACCCAGGCCGCCGCCGGGGTCGCCGGTGTGATCAAGATGGTCGAGGCCATCCGCCGCCGCGCCCTGCCGCGCACCCTGCACCTGACCGAGCCCACCCCCGAGGTCGACTGGACATCGGGCGCGGTCGCCCTGCTCGCCGAGCCACAGCCATGGCCCCACGCCGACCGGGCCAGGCGCGCGGGGGTGTCGTCCTTCGGGATCAGCGGCACCAACGCCCATGTCATCATCGAGCAGGCCGACGCCCTCGACCGGTTCGCGCTGCTGTTCACCGGACAGGGCGCCCAGCGCCTTGGCATGGGCCGCGACCTGTACCACCGGTACCCGGAGTTCGCGTCCGCCTTCACGGCGGCGGTGTCCGAACTGGACGACCACCTCGCGACCCCGCTGCTCGACGTCATGTGGGGCGACGACGACTCCGCCCTCGGCCGCACCGAGTACGCGCAGCCCGCCATCTTCGCGATCGAGGTCGCGCTCTACCGGCTGCTGGAGTCGCGTGGCGCCGCGCCGGACTTCCTGGCCGGGCACTCGATCGGCGAGCTGGCCGCCGCGCACGTGGCCGGAGTGCTGACCTTGCCCGACGCCGCCCGCCTCGTCGCCGCGCGTGGACGACTCATGGGCGCGCTCCCGCCGGGTGGCGCGATGCTGGCGGTCCAGGCGAGCGAGGCCGATGTGGCGCACCTGTGCGGACCGGACCTCGCGCTCGCCGCAGTCAACGGCCCCGACGCCGTCGTCTTGGCGGGCGCCGAAGCGGCCGTCGAGGCGGCGCGCGCGGCGCTCAAGGACCACAAGACCAAGCGCCTCGCCGTGTCGCACGCCTTCCACTCCGCCCTCATGGAGCCGATGCTCGCCGATCTCGCCGAGGTCGCGCGGTCGATGACCTTCCATGAGCCGCGCATCCCGATGGTGTCGACGGTCACCGGCAAGATCGCCACCGACCTGTGCGACCCCGACTACTGGGTGCGCCAAGTCCGCGCCACCGTCCGCTTCGCCGGCGCCCTGCGCACCCTCGCCGCCGAGGGCGTGTCCCGCTTCGTCGAGCTGGGGCCCGAAGCCGTGCTGTCCGCGGCGGGACCCGCCAGCGTGGAAAACGGCGTCTTCGTCCCGGCCGTCAGCAGCCGCGACCCGCGGGCGCTCGACACCGCGTTCACTCTCCTGGGCCTGCAGGCCCGCCCAGTGGGTGACGTCGTGCCACTGGTCATCTCGGCACCGACCGCGGACACGCTCGCCAGCCAGGCCGCCGCGCTCCGCGAGCCGCTGGCCGAGAACCGTCCGCTCGATGTCGCGTTCGCCGCGGCGACCACCCGCACTCCGATGCGCCACCGTGCCGTCGTCGTCGGCGCGGACCGGGAGGAGTTGTCGCGTGGCCTCGACGCGGTCACGACGGGGGAGCCGGTCACGACCGGCGGGCTCGCGTTCTTCTTCACCGGCCAAGGCGCCCAACGCCTGGGCATGGGACGGGAGCTGGCGGCCGTGTTCCCGGTGTTCGCCGAGGCGTTCGACGCCGTCGTCGCCGAGCTGGACCGCCATCTGGACCGGCCGCTGCGCGACGTCGTGTGGGGCGACGACCAGGACACCCTCGACCGCACCGAGTTCGCCCAGCCCGCCCTGTTCGCCATCGAGGTCGCGCTGTACCGGTTGTTCCGGTCCTGGGGCGTGACGCCGGACCTGCTGGCCGGGCATTCCATCGGCGAGCTGGCCGCCGCGCACGTCGCGGGTGTCTGGACGCTGCCGGACGCCGCCCGCGTCGTGGCCGCCCGCGGCAGGCTGATGCAGGCGCTGCCGCCGGGCGGTGCCATGGTCGCGCTGACCGCGACCGAGGCCGAGGCCCTGACGCTGTGTACCGACCAGGTGAGCGTCGCCGCGGTTAACGGGCCCGCCTCCGTCGTGCTGTCCGGGCAGGCCGACGCGATCGCCGAGATCACCGCACGGTTCGTCGCCGACGGCCGCAAGGCCAAGCGGCTCGCGGTCTCGCACGCCTTCCACTCGCCGCTGATGGAACCGATGCTCGACGAGTTCGCCGCCGTCCTCGCGGGCGTGGAGTTCGCCGAGCCCGCCGTGCCGATCGTCTCGACGGTGACCGGTGACTTGCTCAAGGACTGGAACGACCCGGGCTACTGGGTTCGCCAGGTCCGCGAGCCCGTGCGGTTCGCCGACGCCTTGTCCGCCGTGGACCGTCTCGGCACGGGCACCGGCTTCGAACTGGGACCGGATGCGGTCCTCACGGCTATGGGCGCCGACTCGAACCTGGGCGGATTCATCGCCGCCCTGCGCCGCGACCGCGGTGAGGAACACGCTGTCGTGACGGCCGTGGGCGCTGTGCACACCCGCGGTCACGCCGTCGACTGGCAGGCGTTCTTCGCAGGCCGCGGCGCCCGCCGCGTCGACCTGCCCACCTACGCCTTCGGGCACCGGGAGTTCTGGCTGGAGGCGCAAGCGGCAGGCGACGCGACCGCCGTCGGGCAGACGGCCGCCCTGCACCCGCTGCTCGCCGCGGTCGTCACCCTGCCGGAGACCGGCGGGGTCGTGCTGACCGGCAGGCTGGGCGTCGCCAACCAGCCGTGGCTGGCCGACCACACCGTGCACGGCGTGCCCGTGTTCCCGTCGGCAGGCCTGGTCGAGCTGGCCCTGCACGCGGGTTCCTATGTGGACACTCCCATGCTCGCCGAGCTGACCGTCGAGCGGCCGCTCGTCACCGCCCACCTGGTCGCGGTCCAGGTCGCGGTCGGAGCGGCAGGGGAAAGCGGCGTCCGGCCGGTCTCCCTGCACTCCCGCCGCGAAGGCGGGTCATGGGTGCGCAACGCCGTGGGCACGCTCGCCGCCGCGGACGACGCGCCCGTCGACCTGACCGGCGAGGACGTGGACGTTCCCGACGGCATCGACCCGTCGGGGTACGGGCTACACCCCGCCGTGCTCGACGCCGTGCTCGCCGGGGACGGCGTCATCGCTCGTCGCTGGCGCCGGGTCGTCCTGCACTCCCCGGGCGCACATCCGGCCCGGGTTCGGAGGAGTTCGCCGCCCGACGACGGTGTGGGCGTCGCCGTGTTCGACGCCATGGGCTCGCCCGTGCTCACCGTGGAATCCGTGGTGTCCGGCCCGGTCACCCCCGAGGAGGTCGCCGTGCCCGACGACTCGCCCGCCCCGTCCCTGTTCGGCCTGCGGTGGGAGGTCCTCGCCGACCCGCCCGCCCCGGACGGCACGCACTTGGTCACCATCGAGGAGGCACGCGGGCTCGACACCGTGCCTGCCGTCGTCATCTACCGTTGCCCCCACGCGGACGGGACGCCCGCGGAAGCCGCGACCGCGGTGGCCCGCGAGGTGCACGAGGTGCTGGACGAGTGGCTGTCGGACCCCCGCTACGCCCACGCCAAGCTCGTCATCGCCACCGACCGCGGCGTCGTTATCGAGGACAGCCCGATCACCTTGGCGCAGGGGCCGCTCTGGGGTCTCTGCTGGTCAGCACAGGACGCCAACCCCGGCCGGTTCATGCTGCTCGACACCGACGACAAGAGCGACGCCCTGCTCTCCGCCGTCGCCATGACCGGCATGCCGGTGGCGGGCCTGCGGGAAGGCCGTGTTTTCGCCCCGCGCCTGCTTCCCGCGCCCGACAACGCGAACCCCGCGCCCTGGCGCACGGGCGGCACGGTCCTCATCACCGGCGGCGCAACCGGTCCAGGCGCGCTGATCGCCCGACACCTCGTAGCCGCGCACGGAGTACGCAAGCTGATCCTCACCGGCCCGCCCGCCCCGGACCTCGTGGCGGAACTGACCGCCGCGGGCGCCGAAGTCCGCATCTCCGACGATCTTCCGGAGCTGCCCGACCTGGCGGGCGTCATCCACACCGACGGGGCGGCCGACCCAGCGGCCGACGACGCGGTCGTCGACACCGTGGTGCTTCCGCGCGCCGAGCGGGCCTGGCGGCTGCACGAGCTGACCCGGGACATGGACCTGTCGGCGTTCGTCCTCGTCTACAGCGCCGCCGGTCTGCTCCCCGGCCCGGCCCAGCCCGTATACGCCGCGGCGAACGTCTTCCAAGACGCGCTCGTCCGCCACCGCGCCGCCGCCGGGCTACCCGGCCTGTCGCTGGCGCTCGGCCCGTGGAGCGTCGACGGCTCGCCCGGACTTGCCCCCGCCCAGGCGCTCGCCGTCTTCGACGATGCGGTCCGCAGGCCCGACCCGGTGCTCATGCCGCTGGTACTGGACCAGATCGCCGCCCGCGCCGAGGTACCGAGCGCCCCGGCTCCGATGTCGTTGCGGGACCGGCTCGACGGCTTGACCGACGGCGAACGTGACCGCGTCGTGCTGGACGCCGTGCGCGGGCAGGTCGCCGACATCCTCGGCCACGACGGCCCGCACGCGGTCGGCACGGACGACCCGTTCACCGATCTTGGTTTCGACTCGCTCGCCGCGGTCGAACTGCGCAAGCGGCTGTCCGAGGCGACCGGCCTCGACCTGCCCGCCACGCTCGTCTTCGACCACCCGACCGCCCGCGGCGTCGCCGGGGTGGTCGCCGACGGGCTCATCGCCCCGACCGACCCGATGCGGTCCGTGCTGACGGAGATGGACCGCCTCGACGCCGCGCTCGCCACGCTGACCCCGGTCGACGGCGACCACGACCGGGTGGCCGCCCGCCTTGAGGCGATGCTGCGTCGCTTTCGCGACGACCGCGGCGCTCCCGCCGAACCCGACGCGGACCTGGCGAGCGCCACCGACGACGAGCTGTTCGACGCCCTCGATCGCGAATTCGGCCTGTCCTGAAGGAAACGGTGGTTCTTCCCATGACAAGCGACGCCGACGACAAGCTCAGGGACTACCTGAAGCGCGCGACGGCCGACCTCCGGCAGACCCGGCTGCGGCTGCGGGAGGCGGAGGAGCGTGCCCACGAGCCGATCGCGGTGGTCGCGATGGGCTGCCGGTTCCCGGGCGGTGTGGAGACTCCCGAGGACCTGTGGGCGCTGGTCGACTCCGGTGGGGACGCGATCAGCGCGTTCCCGGAGAACCGCGGCTGGAACGCCGCCGCGCTGTTTCACCCAGAGCCCGCCACGCCTGGCCGTACGTACTCCGTCAACGGCGGATTCCTGCACCAGGCGGGCGAGTTCGACGCCGACTTCTTCCGGATGAGCCCGCGCGAGGCTCGCGAGACCGACCCGCAGCAGCGCCTGCTGCTGGAGGTCGCGTGGGAGACCGTCGAGCGCGCGGGCATCGATCCGACCTCCCTCCTGGGAAGCCGGACCGGGGTGTTCGCGGGCGTCGCCTACCACGACTACGCGGGTCGCGCGCCCTACGGCGAGCGCGGCATCGGCGCCCTCGGCAGTGTCGTCTCCGGACGCGTGGCCTACGCACTGGGCCTGGAGGGCCCGGCGGTCACCATCGACACGGCCTGTTCGTCCTCCTTGGTCGCCCTGCACACCGCCGCCCGGTCGCTGCGCGCGGGCGACTGCGACCTCGCCCTGGTCGGCGGGGTCACCGTCATGAGCACACCGGACGCCTTCGTCGGCTTCAGCCAGGACCGCGGTCTCGCCCCGGACGGCCGGTGTAAATCCTTCGCCGCGGCCGCCAACGGCACCGGCTGGGGCGAGGGCGTCGGCCTGCTGCTGGTCGAACGCCTCACCGACGCCCTGCGCGAGGGCCGCACCGTGCTCGCGGTCGTGCGCGGCACCGCCGTCAATTCCGACGGCGCGTCCAACGGCATCTCCGCACCCAACGGTCCGTCCCAGCGGCGGGTCATCGAAGCCGCGCTCGCCGACGCGCGGCTGGCCGCGGCCGAGGTCGACGAGGTCGAGGGCCACGGCACCGGCACTGTGCTCGGCGACCCCATCGAGGCGCAGGCGCTGCTGGCCACCTACGGCCAGGGCAGGCCCGCCGACCAGCCGTTGTGGCTGGGGTCGGTCAAGTCGAACATCGGGCACGCGCAGGCAGCGGCGGGCGTGTCCGGCATCATCAAGATGGTCGGCGCGCTGCGCCACGGCGTGCTGCCCCGGACCCTGCACCTGGACGCACCAACGTCCAAAGTGGACTGGACGGCCGGCGGCATCCGGCTGCTCGACACCTCGATCCCGTGGCCGGACCGAGAGCGCCCGCGCCGCGCGGGCGTGTCGTCGTTCGGGCTCAGCGGAACCAACGCCCACGTCATCCTGGAGCAGGCGCCTGAAGCGGAGCCGGTGTCCGAGCGCGAACCCCGGTCGTGCGCCACGCTGGCCTTCCCGTTGCACGCCCGGAGTCCGGCCGCGCTGCGGGCGCAGGCCGAGCGGCTGCTCGCCCACCTCGCCGACCGCGCCGGCCGCGATGTCGAACTGGAGGACATCGCGTACTCGCTGGCCACCACTCGCGCGGAGATGGAATGTCGTGGCGTCGTCATCGCGGCCGACCGCGACCACTTGGTGCGTGGGCTGACCGCGCTCGCCGCCGACGGGCCCGCACCGGGCCTGGCGCGCGGGGTCGTCCAGCCGGACGGGCTGACCGCGTTCCTGTTCACCGGCCAGGGCGCGCAGCGGATCGGCATGGGCCGCGAGCTGCACCGGGCCTACCCCGAGTTCGCCGCCGCGTTCGACGACGCACTCGCGGCGATAGACCCGCATCTCGACCGTCCGCTGCGCGAGGTGATCTGGGGCGAGGCCGCGGAGCGGTTGAACCAGACCGGATACGCCCAGTGCGCGCTGTTCGCCGTCGAGGTGGCCCTGTTCCGGCTGCTGTCCGCGTGGGGCGTGCGGCCGGACTACCTCGCGGGCCACTCGGTCGGCGAACTCGCCGCCGCGCACGCCGCCGGGGTGCTCGGCCTCGCAGACGCGGCCGCGCTCGTCGCCGCCCGCGGCAGGCTGATGCAGGCACTGCCCGAGGGCGGCGCGATGGTCGCGATCCAGGCAGGCGAGGACGAGGTGCTTTCCGTGCTGGTCGACGGGGCCACCGTCGCAGGCGTCAACGGTCCGATGTCCACAGTGGTCTCCGGCGACGTCGACGCCGTGCTCGCCGTGAAAGCGCACTTCGACGCGGACGGGCACAAGACCAAGCGGCTCGCCGTGTCCCACGCTTTCCACTCCGCGCGGATCGAGCCGATGCTGGCCGAGTTCGCCCGGCTCGCCGCGAGCCTGACCTACGCCGAGCCGGTCATCCCGGTCGTCTCCACGGTCACCGGGGACCGGTCCGCCGACCTGGCATCGCCGGAGCACTGGGTGCGGCAGGCCCGCGCCGCCGACCGCTTCGGCGATGCGGTCGCGTGGCTGGCCGAGCAGGGCGTCGGCACGTTCATCGAGGTCGGCCCGGACGCCGCGCTCTCGGCCACGGTGCCCGACTGCGCTCCCGGCGCCGTGGTCGCCCCGCTGATGCGCCGCGACCACGCCGAGGCGGCGCAGCTGATGACCGCCCTCTCCGCCGCCCACGTCGCGGGCACCCGGGTCGACTGGGCCGCCGCGTGCCCCGGGAGGCGGGTCGAACTGCCCACGTATCCCTTCCAGCGCTCGTGGCACTTCTGGGAGACCTCGCCCGCCACCGCCGATCCGGTCGACGGCTCGTTCTGGTCGGCCGTGGCCCTCGCCGACGCGGACGTGCTCGCCGAGCGGTTCGACGTCGCTCCCGAGGCGTGGCGGGCGGTGCTGCCCGCGCTGACGCGGTGGCGAGAACGGCATCGAGAAGAGTCGACTGTGGACGGCTGGCGGTACCGGGTGGTGTGGCGTCCGGTTCCCGAAGCGCCCGCCACGCCGGACGGGACCTGGCTCGTGGTCGTCCCGCCCGGGCTTCCCCGTGAGTTCGTCGACGGCCTTCGCGGGTTGTCCACTGTGGTCGTTTCAGTCGACACCGCCGATCGGTCCGCGATCGCCTTGCCGTCCGGGCCGTTCGCGGGTGTGCTGTCCCTGCTCGCTCTCGAGCACGCCGCCGACCGCCCCGGCGTGGCGACCGGAACCCTGCGCACGGTCGCCCTCGTGCAGGCCCTCGCGGACACCGGGATCACCGCGCGCCTGTGGTGCCTCACCCAGGACGCGGTCGCGGCCGAGCGCACCGACGAGCCCGTCGACCCGCGCCGCGCGGGACTGTGGGGCCTCGGCGTGGGCTTGGCGCTTGACCACCCCGACACCTGGGGCGGCCTCGTCGACCTGCCCGCGGCCACGTGCCCGGACACCCTTGCCCGCGTGCTCGCGGCCATCGCCGACGGGACCCAGGACCAGGTCGCCGTGCGCGCGTCCGGGTTGTACGCCCGCCGCATGGAGCGCGCCCCGCTCGACGGCGCACCCCCGGTCCGGACGTGGACCCCCGACGGCCTGACCCTGATCACCGGCGGCACCGGCGGACTCGGCGCCCACGTTGCCCGTGACCTGGCCGCCGCCGGCGCGGACCATCTGATGCTGGTCAGCAGGCGCGGCCTCGCCGACGACGAACTGGTCACCGAGCTGACCGGGCTCGGCGCGAAGGTGACCGTCGCGGCCTGCGACATGGCCGACCGCGCGTCCGTCGCCGCACTCCTGGACGGGCTACCCGAGCCGCCGACCGCCGTCTTCCACGCTGCGGGCGTCATGCAGCACCTGGGACCGGTGACAGGGCAGAGCATCGACGAGTTCGCTGACGTCGCTGCCGCGAAGGTCGGCGGAGCGCTGCTGCTCGACGACCTGCTCGGCGACCGCCCGCTGTCGGCGTTCGTACTGTTCTCCTCCGGCGCCGCGGTGTGGGGAAGCGGCGGCCAGGCCGCGTACGCCAGCGCCAACGCCTGCCTTGACGCCCTTGCCCACTCGCGCCGCGCCCGCGGCCTGACCGCGACCGCGATCGCCTGGGGTCCGTGGGAGGGCGGCATGGTCGACGGCGCGGTGGCGGCGGCCGCCCGGCGGGTCGGCGCTCCGCCGATGTCGCCCCGGCTCGCGGTCCGCGCGCTGCGGCAGGCGCTCGATCACGACGAGACCGACCTGGTGGTCGCCGACTTCGAGTGGTCCCGGTTCGCGCCGACGTTCCGCATGTCCCGCCCGCACCCGCTGCTGGACGGCATCCCCGAGGCGGCCATCGCCGACGACAAGCCCGCCGTCGACCCGGGCCTGGCCGGGCTGAGCCCCGCCGACCGGGAGCGGACCGTGCTGGACCTGGTGCGCACCAACGTCGCCGCCCTCCTTGGCTACGACGACCCGAGCGCGCTGGACACCGCCAGGTCCTTCACCGACCTGGGGTTCGACTCCGTCGCCGCGGTCGACCTGCGCGGGCGGCTCGGCTCGGCCACCGGGCTCAGCCTGCCCAGCACGCTGGTCTTCGACCACGCCAACCCGACCGCCCTGGCCGGGTTCCTGTCCGCCCGACTGGCCGAGGACGACGCCGTCGATCTCGACGGTGAACTCGACCGGATGCGGCAGCGGCTGGCGGAATCCCCGCCGGCGGCGGGGGAGCGGGACCGCATCGCCGCCCGCTTGCGCGCGCTGGCCGACTCCCTCGCCGCGCCCGTCGATGTCGACCTCGCGTCGGCCTCCGCCGACGATGTGCTGGCCTTCATCGACTCCGAACTCGGCTTGCAGGAAGGGTGATCGGGTCGTGACCGCTGACGATCGGCTGGTCGAGGCACTGCGGGCCTCGCTGAAGGAGACCGAGCGGCTGCGCGTTCGCAACCGCGAGCTGACCGACGCGGCTGCCGAGCCCATCGCCATCGTGGCCATGGGCTGCCGCTACCCGGGCGGGATCGCCTCGCCGGAAGACCTGTGGCGTGTCGTGGCCGGCGGCGTCGACGTCGTCTCCGACTTTCCCTCCGATCGCGGCTGGGAGGTCGAACGCCTATTCGACCCGACGGGTGAGCGGCCCAACACGACCTACGTGCGCCGAGGCGGCTTCCTGCACGACGCCGCCGATTTCGACGCCGGACTGTTCGGCATCAGCCCCAACGAGGCCCGGATCATGGACCCGCAGCAGCGGCTGCTGTTGGAGGTCTCCTGGGAGGCCTTCGAGCGCGCGGGCATCGACCCCCTCTCCTTGCGGGGGACCGACACCGGCGTGTTCGCCGGCGTCATGTACCACGACTACCCGGCCAACGCGAACACCGGCTCGGTCGTGGCAGGCCGGCTGTCCTATGTGTACGGACTGACCGGTCCATCGGTCACCCTCGACACCGCGTGCTCGTCATCGCTGGTGGCCATGCACCTCGCGGCCCGCTCGCTGCGGGCGGGGGAGTGCACTCTCGCGTTGGTCGGCGGCGTGACCGTCATGGCCACCCCGGAGACGTTCGTGGAGTTCAGCCGTCAGCGCGGATTGTCCCCAGACGGTCTCTGCCGCTCATTCGCGGCGGGCGCGAACGGCACCGGCTGGGGCGAAGGGGCGGGCGTCCTGCTGGTCGAACGCCTCTCCGACGCCCAGCGTCTCGGCCACCCCGTACTCGCCGTCGTCCGCGGCTCCGCGGTCAACCAGGATGGCGCGTCGAATGGCTTGACGGCCCCGAGCGGCCCCGCGCAGCAGCGGGTGATCCGCGCGGCACTGCGGAACGCGGGCCTTGTCGCCTCCGAGGTGGACGTTGTCGAGGCTCATGGAACGGCGACCACTCTCGGTGACCCGATCGAGGCGCAGGCCCTGCTCGCCACCTACGGCCAGGACCGATCCGCACCACTGTGGCTGGGCTCGGTGAAGTCGAACATGGGTCACACCCAGGCGGCGGCGGGGGTGGCCGGGGTGATCAAGATGGTCCAGGCCATCGGGAAGGGCATCGTTCCGCCCACACTGCACGTGGACGAGCCGACCTCGCACGTGGACTGGACGGCAGGCAAGGTCCGACTCGCGACGGAAGCCCTGCCATGGCCCGACGGCCGGCGCAGGGCGGGGGTGTCGTCGTTCGGGATCAGCGGCACCAACGCGCATGTGATCCTCGAACAGGCGCCGCACACCGAGCGCGCGCCCACCCGGCCACTGCCCGTCGTTCCCCTGCTGCTGTCCGGAAAGGACGCGACCGCGCTCCGCGCCCAGGCGAACCGTCTCGCCGTTCACCTGTCGTCGTCGGACCTGACCGTGACCGACGCGGACCCCGCGCTCGACGACCGCGCGCCGGGTGGCCGAGGGGTCAGGCCCGCATACCCCACTTCTTCGGCTGATCCGATGCTGACCGACGTCGCCTACACCTTGTCCGGCCGAGCCCGGCTCGACCACCGCGCTGTCGTCGTCGGGGCCGACCGAGACGAACTCGTCCGTGGCCTGACCGCGCTCGGCGAGTCGGTCCCGGCCCGCTCCGGCGGCGCGATCGCGTTCCTGTTCACCGGCCAGGGCGCCCAGCGGATCGGCATGGGACGGGGGCTCGCCGACTCGTTCCCCGTGTTCGCCGCCGCGCTGGACAGTGTCGTGTCCGAACTGGACAAACACATGGACCGCGGGCTTCGGGACGTCATCTGGGGCGATGACCAGGCGCTGCTCGACGACACCGGCTACGCCCAACCATGCCTGTTCGCCGTCGAGGTCGCGCTGTACCGGCTGGTCGAATCCTTCGGCGTCACCCCAGCCTTCCTGGCCGGGCACTCCATCGGCGAGCTCGCCGCCGCGCACGTCGCCGGGGTGTTCACCCTGGCCGACGCCGCCGCGGTCGTGACCGCCCGGGGCAGGCTGATGCGTGCCCTCCCGGAGGGCGGCGCGATGGCGGCCATCCAGGCCACTGAGGACGAAGTCGCCCCCCACTGCTCAGACCGCGTGGTCATCGCCGCGGTGAACGGTCCCGCCGCTGTCGTCGTCTCCGGCCATGCGGACGCCGTGGCCGACCTGGTGGCTCACTTCGCCGACCGCAAGACGACCACGCTCGCGGTGTCGCACGCGTTCCACTCGCCGCTGATGGACCCGATGCTGGCCGACTTCCGCGCCGTCCTGGCCCGCGTCACCCTCAGCCCCGCCAACCGGCCGCTCGTCTCCACGGTGACCGGCGAGCGCGCGGGTGAGGAACTGCTCGACCCGGCCTACTGGGTCCGCCAGGTGCGCGAGCCCGTCCGCTTCGCCGACGCTGTCCGCGCTCTGCGCGACGCCGGGGCCACCCGCTTCCTCGAACTCGGCCCCGACGGCGTGCTCACCGCGATGGCGTCGCAGACCGTCGAAGCGAATGTCAGCACGCCGACAATGCGCCGGGACCGGCCGGAGCCCGCGACCTTCCTGACCGCGCTCGGCCACCTCCACACCGCAGGTGCCGCTGTCGACTGGAGCCCCCTGTTCACCGACGCGGCACTGACCCCCCTGCCGACGTACGCCTTCCAACGCCGGCGCTACTGGCTGGACCCGGTCGGCTTCCTCGCCGACTCCTGGCTGGGCGCCGACATCGGCGGCCTCGCCGCGATCGGCGTCGACCCGGCACGCCATCCGCTGCTGGGCGCTGAAGTCGTCGCTCCGGAAGACGGCACAGTCGTCCACACCGGCGCACTCTCCCTCGCCACCCACCCGTGGCTGGCCGACCACGCCCTCGGCGGCACGGTCCTCGTCCCCGGCGCCGCCCTGGTCGACCTCGCCATCACCGCCGGCGACACGATCCAGGAGCTGACCCTCGACGCCCCGCTGATCCTGCCCGAGCGCGGCACCGTCTTCCTCCGCGTCGTCACCACACCTGGCCGGACGGTCACCATCCACTCCCGACCGGAGCCCGACGCGCCCTGGACCTGCCACGCGACCGGCCTCCTCACCACGGCCACCGCCACCGGCGAGCCCCTGACCGACTGGCCCCCCGCCGCTGACCCCATCGACCTTCACACCCTCTACGACGACCTCGCGGACGACGGCCTCGACTACGGTCCAGCCTTCCGTGGCCTGCGCTCCGCCTGGCGGTCCGGCCAGGACGTGTACGCCGAAGTCGAGCTCCCCGACGACGTCGACGTCGACGGCTTCACCCTCCACCCCGCCCTCATCGACGCCTGCCTGCACGCGATCGCCCTTGGCCCCGAAGGCAGGCAACCCCGCGTGCCCTTTTCCTGGACCGGCGTCACCGCGCACGCCGCCGGCGCCACCGCCGCTCGCGTCCGGATTCGCCGGACCGGCGACGGCGCGGTATCCCTGGCCATCGCCGGCCGCGACGGCCAACCGCTGGCGACCGTCGACGGTCTGGCCCTGCGCCGCATCCACCCGGCGGCCCCGGACTCCCTGTTCCACGTCGTCTTCACCCCGGTCGAGCCGATCGGCGCGGCAGGAGACCACCGGGTGCTGATCGTCGAACCCGGCGACGTCCACACCACCCTTCACGCCGTGCTCGCCCACCTCCAGCATTACGACGACCCCGTACCGCTCGTCGTGGTCACCAGCGGCGCGGTCGGCGAGGACGTCACCGATCTGGCAGGCGCGGCCGTCTGGGGCCTCGTCCGCTCGGCCCAGTCGGAGAACCCGGGGCGGTTCGTCCTCGCCGACGTCGACGAACTCGCCGGAATCGCCATCGCCGTCGCCACCGGAGAACCGCAGGTCGTCGTCCGCGACGGCAAGGCCCATGCCGCCCGGCTCGCCCGGGTGCCCAGCGTCCCCGCCGACATCCCGACGTTCGATCCGGCGGCGACCACGCTCCTCACCGGCGCCGCAGGCGCCCTCGGCAAGCTCTTCGCCCGCCACCTGGTCACCACCCACGGCGTCCGCCACCTGCTGCTGGTCAGCAGGCGTGGCCCGGACGCCGACGGTATGCCCGAACTGCTGGCGGAGCTGTCCGAACTCGGCGCGAAAGCCACGGCGGCCGCCTGCGACGTCGCCGACCGCGACGCCCTCGCCGCCACCCTGGCCGCCATCGGCCCGGCCCACCCGCTGCGGGTGGTCGTCCACGCCGCAGGCGTCCTCGACGACGCCACCCTGCCCGCACTCACCCCGGATCGCCTGGACCGCGTGCTGCGGCCCAAGGTCGACGCCGCCATGGCCCTGCACGAGCTCACCACCGACCTCGACGCGTTCGTGCTGTTCTCCTCCGCCGCGGGCGTGCTCGGCAACCCCGGCCAGGCCAACTACGCCGCCGCCAACGCCTTCCTCGACGCCTTGGCCGCCCATCGCCGCGCCAACGGCCAGCCCGCTCACTCGCTGGCGTGGGGACTCTGGGCCGACGGCATGGCGGACCACCTGACCGAGACCGACAACGACCGGATCACCGGAAGCGGTGGCCGTGTGCTGGCGGAGCCCGAAGGAGTGGCGCTGTTCGACCGCGCCATCGCCGTCGACCTGCCCGCCGTGGTCCCGATGGGCCTGGACTTCGCCGCACTGGCCCGCGTTGACGATCTGCCCCCGCTGTGGCGCGGCATCGTCCGTGCCCGCCCGGCGCGCACCCCGGGCGAGGACCCGATCCAGCTTCGCCGACGCCTGGCCGCACTCAGCGACGGCGATCGCGAACGCGAACTGCTCGACCTGGTCTTGCGCCGCGCCGCCACCGTCCTCGGCCATCCCGACGCGGACGTCGTCGATGCCGAGCGCGACTTCCTCGAGGCGGGCTTCGACTCGCTGAGCGCGATGGAACTGCGCACCGCCTTGGCCTCGGCGACCGGCCTGACCCTCCCGCCCATGGTCGTGTTCGACACCAAGGCGCCCGCGGGCCTGGCCACGTGGCTGGCAGGCGCTTTCGCCGACGGCGAGCCGACACCGCGACCGTCCACTGAAGACCTTGTGAGCGCCCTGTTTCGCCAGGCCATCCTCGAAGGCCGCTCGACGGCGGGCTTTGCCCTCTTGCGCGCGGTCGCCGACCTACGCCCCCAATTCACCTCCGATGCCGACCTGGGATTGCGACCCGTCCACCTCGCCGACGGCCCGGCCCACCCCAAACTCATCTGCCTCAGCACCCCGATGGCCACCGGCGGCGTGCATCAGCACGCCCGGCTCGCCGCCCCGCTGCGCGGTGTCCGCCCGGTGATCACCCTGCCGACACCGGGATTCACCGAGGGCGACGCCCTGCCCGAGTCGGCCGAAGCGGTCGTCGAGGTGCTCGCCGACGCCATCCTGCGCGCCGCCGACGGCGAGCCGTACGTGCTGCTCGCCTATTCATCGGGCGGTCTCATGGCCAACGCGATCACCGCGCGGCTCGAACGCGAAGGTGCCGGCCCGGACGGTTTGGTGCTGATCGACTCCTACCGCGTCGACGGTGGTGGAGTCAGCTCAGGAGTCTTCGACGAGATGAGCCGCGCGCTCGTCGCGCGCGACTCGGAGTTCGGGCTGTTCGACACCGCGAGCCTGTCGGCGATGACCCGCTACTTCGACCTGCTGCCCCACTTCACCCTCGACCCCGTCGCCGCGCCCGTCCTGTTCGTCGGCGCGGGCCGCTCGTTCGTGCCCGGCGACGCGGGCGACGATTGGCGCGCGCTGCCGTGGGACCCGGCGCACGAGCTGCGCACGGTCCCCGCAACGCACTTCACCATCGTCGAGGAAGACGCCGAGGCGACCGCCCGGGTGATCGAGGACTGGATCGGGAAGAGGAGCACATGACCGTCGCCGCCAGCAAGAAAGGCCGGATTGCCTTCGGCGAGCACAAGACGTGGTACCGGGTCACCGGCGACCTGACCGCGGGCCCGCCGCCGATCGTGGTCGTCCACGGCGGTCCGGGAAGCACCCACGACTACCTGCTGTCGATGGCCGACCTGGCCGAGCACGGCTGGCCGGTCGTGCACTACGACCAGATCGGCAACGGCGGATCGACTCACCTGCCCGACCGGGGCGCCGACTTCTGGACCGTCCAGCTGTTTCTGGCCGAACTCGACAATCTCCTGCGAGCGCTCGGCATCGCCGACAACTATGTCCTCTTCGGACAGTCATGGGGTGGCCTCCTCGTCGCCGAGCATGCCGCCGCGAAACCGGTCGGCCTCAAAGGCATCGTCGTCGCCAACGCGCCCGCGTCCTACCCGCTGTGGCTCGCGGAGATGGACGTTCTCCGCGCAGCCTTGCCCGAAGGCGTCGAGAAGACGCTGCGCGAGCACGAGGCGGCCGGCACGACCAGCAGCGACGAGTACCACGAGGCGATGCGCGTCTTCTACGAGCGCCACGTATGCAGGCTCACCCCATGGCCGCGCGACTACCAGGCGTCCTTCTACGAGATCTACAACGACCCGACCGTCTACTTCACCATGAACGGCCCCAGCGAGTTTCACGTCAACGGCACGCTCAAGGACTGGGGCGTGGTCGACAAGCTGCCCGAGATCGCTGTGCCGGCCCTGGTGCTCTCCGGTAGGCACGACGAGGCCACCCCCGTCACCGTGCGCCCGTATGCCGAGCTGATCCCGGACGTCCGGTGGGAGCTCTTCGAGGAGTCCAGCCACCTTCCCCACCTGGAGGAGCCCGAGCGGTTCACCGAGGTGATGCTGGAGTACCTGAAGGGACTGGGGTGAAAGGCTCAGTGGTGACCACTTAGGGACCGGTAGGGGTGTCCGAGCACGCGCGCGCGGCCGACACTGACGAGCATGGCAACCGACCGCGCAGCGTTCGTCTTCCCCGGTATGGGACCGACCAGGTTCGCCGATGTCGCCAGGTTCATGGTGGTCCATCCCAGCGCCCGGGACCTGGTCGCCGTCGCCGACGACCGGCTCGGCTACTCGCTGGTGGACCGGTTCTCCGAAGCCGACGGCGACTACAGCACCGAAGCCCAGATCGCCTTTCTGGTCAACTGTCTGGCGATGGCGGCCTGGGCGGAGAGCGAGTTCGGCGTCAGTCCGGACTACTGCACCGGCCCCAGCTTCGGCGGCAAGGCGGCCGCCGCCTACTCCGGGGCGCTGTCGACCTCCGACGCGGTCTGGCTGACCGCCGAGTTCGCCCGCTGCCTCAAGGAGTACTTCGCCGTCGAGCACGCCGACGCCGTGACCCAATCCTTCGCCCGCACCCCGCCGGACCGGCTCGCCGAGATCACCGCCGAACTCGACGACGCGGGCGCCTGGTACGAGTTGTCCTGTCGGGTCGACGAGGACTTCGCCATGCTCACCCTGTCCGAGAGCCGCGTGGAGTGGCTGGGCGACAGGCTGCGCGCGGCGGGCGGGCTGCCGTTGTACCAGATGCGCCCGCCGATGCACTGTGCCGCCTTCACCGGGCTGGCCATGAAGGCCGACGACGAGGTTCTGTCCCGATTGGACTTCGCGGACCCGGCCGTCGCGGTGGTCGCGGACCAGGACGGCACCGTGCTCACCACCGGGGCGCAGGTGCGCGCGATGCTGCTGGACGGGTTCACCAGGCCGGTCCAATGGCCCGCCGTCGTCGGCGCGCTGACCGGGGTCGGTGTGTCCACTGTGTACGTGTGCGGTCAGGACGCCTTGTTCGGCCGGGTGGGCGTGACCACGGAAAGCTTCACCGTCGTGTCGGCCGACCCGACCAGGGCCATGCAGCCCAAGCGCAGGCGTGCGGCGGTGTGAGGCCGCGCGCCGGACAAGCCATGGCGGCCGAACCGCCACGGCTCGCCGCTCGGCTCACGCCGCGACGCCCGCCATCCGCTGCAGCGTCGACCACAGGCTGCCCGCGGTCTCGAAGGTCGCCAGCGTCAGCGCGTCGTCGACGAAACGCGTCTCGTAGGCCTGCTCAAGGCGGGCCAGCAGCTCGACCATGGCCAGCGAGTCCAGCCCGAGATCGCGCAGGGCGGTCTCCGGGGTGAGCGCCTCTCCGTCGGACAGGAAGGGAAGGTAGCCGCGCAAGATCTCCTCGAACCGCTTGTCCCACATCATATTTGTCGCCTTTCGCCCGGTGGACATGCCAGATCGGCTTCGACGCTATGGCAGCGGGCAACCCGCGCGAACCCCTATCGCCCCCATCGCTTCCCTCGTCAGGAGAAGACCATGACAGACGGCGCCCTGCACGCTCGGTTCCTGCGTGGCCTGTCGAAAGCCCCCGACCGGCCCGCCATCCGCGTCGGCGCGACGACCGTGACCTTCCGCGAGGCGCACGAGCTGGCGCTACTGTGGGCGGGCTCGCTGCTCGCCGCGAACCGCCCGCCGCTGCGGGTAGGAGTGCTCGCCGGCAAGAGCATCGAGTCCTATGTGGGCATTCTCGCCGCGCTGTACGCGGGCGCGACGGCCGTGCCGCTGCACCCGGCGTTCCCCGCTGCCCGGACCCGTAGGATGCTCGAACTCGCCGAGATCGCCGGGCTGATCGTCGACGACGCGGGCCGGGCCGGGCTGCCCGCTCTCGGAGTCGAGATCCCCGTGCTCGGCACCCATGCCCTGCCGGTGAGGGAGAACCGGGCGCTGCGGGAGCCGCGCGTGTCCGAGTCCGTGGCGTACCTGCTGTTCACCTCGGGCTCTACCGGCACCCCCAAGGGCGTCCCGATCTCACACGCGAGCACGGCGCACTACTTCGACCTGCTGGACGCCCGCTACGACTTCACCGCGGACGACGTCTTCAGTCAGACGTTCGACCTCAACTTCGACTGCGCGATGTTCGACATGTTCTGTGCGTGGGGCGTGGGCGCTTGCGTCGTAGTCGTGCCGCCGGCGGCCTACCGAGAGATGCCATCGTTCCTGCGTGACCAGGGCGTGACGGTGTGGTTCTCCACCCCGAGCGCGATCGCCCTGATCCGCCGCATGGGCGGCCTTGAGCCGGGTGCGATGCCGTCGCTGCGCTGGAGCTTCTTCGCCGGCGAGGCCCTGCGCTGCCAGGACGCCGCCGACTGGCAGGTCGCCGCGCCCGCGTCGACCCTGGAGAACCTCTACGGCCCGACCGAGTTGACCGTCACCATAGCCGCCCACCGCTGGGACTCCGCGGCGTCGCCCTCGTTGGGAGTCAACGGATTGACCCCTATCGGCACCGTCCACCCCGGCCACGAGTACATCCTGCTGAACGAGTCGGGCGACCTCGCCGCCGTGGAGGGCGAACTCTGCATCACCGGTCCTCAACTCACCGCGGGCTACCTCGACCCCGACGATGACGGGGGCCGCTTCCTGGACCGTGACGGCAAACGCTGGTACCGCACGGGCGACCGCGTCCATCGACAGCCGGACGGCACCCTGGTGTACGTGGGCAGGCTCGACGCCCAGGTCCAGATCCAGGGCTGGCGGGTGGAACTGGCCGAAGTCGAACATGCCTTACGTACGTGCGACGGAGTCGAGGACGCGGTGACGGTGGCCAGGGTTGTCCATGACACGACGGAACTGGTCGTCTTCTACACCGGCGTTCAGGTGCCCCCGGCCCGGCTGGCGGGCGGGCTGCGGGAGATTCTCCCCGCGGGCATGCTGCCCCGCCGGTACGAGCACGTGGCGGAGTTTCCCCTCAACCCCAACCGCAAGATCGACCGCCGGGCGCTGACCACCCGGGCACAGGCCATGCCGTGATCCACGGGCACAGCACCGGTTTTCGCGGCTCCTTCATTCGCTCATGCCGCTGGTCGCGCGTTGGTGGAATGCCCTGTGTCCTCCAACTCGGTAGAACCCGGCAGCCAGCGCACGTTCTCAATTGAGCCCCATGCGTGCCAAGGGGATCGCTCGGCAACGACCTCACCGCGATGTGGACCGGGCGGACCAGCCCCGCCTGCGCGGGGGCGGAACCCGGTCAGCATGACGAACGCGATTCGCCAGATTGAGCGGGCGATGACGGGATGGCCCGCCTCGGCGAGCGTGGTGCCGAGGTCGGCCAGGTTGACGGCCTCGGCTCGGCGGTCACAGCTGGCGCGGTGGAGAGGCATGCCCCAGGTGATCGATCAGAACGTGCACCTTCTCATCAGGCCCCCGCGGTGGGCCGTTGGAGTGAACTCACCGGCGCCGTGACATCTCGCGGTCCTGCCACCCGAACCAGGTCGACCAACCTCGACAGGGAAGGAGCAGGACATGCGTCTGCTTGCACGACTTCTGCCGATCGTGGCCGCCATCGGCCTGATACCGGTGGCACCCGCACAAGCCGCAGTGCCGCCGTTCATCAACGACCTCACTCGCGCCTATCTCAGCAACCCGCAGACCGGCCTGGTGTTCGACGTCCCCGACGCGAGCACCGAGAGGACGGCGCCCATCCGCGCGTGGTCGTTCCACGGCGAGCGTAACCAGCAATGGGAGATCAAGTGGCTCGGCGAGTACTACACGATCGGCGCGCGGCATAGCGGCCTGTGCCTCGACGTTATCAACGGCAACCCGGCCGACGGCACCCGCGTGTGGCAGTGGCACTGCTACGGCGGCGACGCGCAGCTGTGGAAGGCCGAGGTGCACACCGTCGACCGGTACGGCTACAGCACCTTCCGGTTGGTCAACAAGGGCAGCGGCAAGTGTCTGGAGATCCCCGGGGGAGTGCAGCCGCACGGGGCCGTGCTCGGCATCCGGGAGTGCCACGGCGGCGCGAACCAGGAATGGCGGCAGGGCAACTTCCTGAGCCAGCCGGTCGGTTCGCAAGTGATAGACGCGCGGGGCTGGGCCATACATGTCGGGGCACCGACGTGGATGTGGGCCTTCCACGGCGGCGCCGACCAGGAGATGAACGCGTGGCCCGTGGCCAACTCGTGGGCCACGAGGTTCCGGTTCCGGCATTCCGGGCTCTGCCTCGGGTTGGCGCAGCGTGGGGCGGCCAACGGGACCGCTGTGGTGCAGGTGCGTTGTGACTTGGCTGACCAGTTCCAGCAGTGGATGCCGGAGCCGATGGCGGCCGACCGGTTCGGGCAGCCGGTGCATCGGTACCGCAACGTCGGGTCGGGCAAGTGCCTCGACCGATGGATCCACGACCAGCCGCCCGGCGCGAGATTGGTGCAGTGGGAGTGTCACCGCGACTGGAACCAGCAGTGGCGATTCGCCTGATCGGGTCCTCATCGTGCGGGCGGCGAAACGGCGCCGCCCGCACCGGCGACGCATTCTTACGAGCAGGGGGAGGACGAGTGACTACCCAGCGAGACGATCGGGAAACACAGGACCGGGAGCTGGTACGCCGCGCGAAGGCGGGCGACTCCGGAGCGTTCGAAGAGATCTGGCAGCTCTACTGGACGCCGGTGTACGTCGCCGCGATGAGCGTCCTGCACCATGACCGTGACGCCGCAGGCGACGCTGCCGCCGAGGTCTTCGCCAGTGTGGTGGCCGGCGGGTTGCGCAAGTTCGACGAAAGCCGGCCGCTGCTGCCGTTTCTGCGCACCATCGCGACCAGGCGGGCCATCGAAGCCGTGCGGCGCAGGAGCAAGAACGTCAGCGTCAGTTACACCGCGGAGGTGCCGGACGTCGCGACCACCGACCTGGTGTCCGACGGCGTCGTGTCGCAGGAGCACGGGCTGGCGTTGTTCTGGGCATTGGCGAATCTGCTCACCGTCGATGACGAACGCAGGCTTTTTCCTTTGTGGGTGCTGGAAACCACCGGTCGGATGACGCGAGAGGAGGTGGCCGCCGAGCTTGGCTGGACCGTCGGGGCCACCGCGACGCGCGTGCATCGCCTGCGCAAGAGCCTCAAATACGCCGGGACGGCGATCTCGTTGGTCCATCACGGAGATCGCACGTGTGGCGGCTTCCGAGCACTCGTGCCCGACACAGAGCCGCCTCCGTCGGATTGGCGGAAACTGGTGACGCACGTGCGTTCCTGCGCCGAGTGCGGGCCGAAGGGCGAACGGTTGTTCCGCGCCGACCGGATGCTGCCCACGATCGCGGCGGCGGTCATCGCGGCGGCCGAGGCCGCCCGCCCTGATCCGGAGGCCCGGTCCGCGGCCGCCCTCACCCCGCTCGCGCCCGCGGAAGCGATCGATCTGCCCGCGTTCGACGACCCGGCGCCCATCATCGTGGAACCGCCTGTCGTATTTACGGAAACCGTCTCGCCGCCGGCACCCGTCGATTTGGGATCGGCGATCGGCAAGAAGCTCGCGGTCGCCGGGACCATCGGCACCGCCGTGATCACCGGGTTGCTGCTGCTCACTCCGGGTGTAGTGCTGCGCCCGGTCACACCGCCGGGCGCTCTGCAGACACTGCCGCCGGCTCCACCCGGCCCATCGGATTCGCAGGCGGCGAGCACACTGTGGCTCCCGCCACCGAGCACGTCCACGACGGGAGTCCCCAGGGTCACTTCGCCGGGCGCTCCGATCGGCGGAGTGACCGGGGGACCCACCGGTGGTCGCCCGACCGCGGCCACACCCGGTCCCGGCGTGCCCGGACCCCAGGCCGGATCGACATGGGCACATTGGCAGGTCCGCTGGGCGAGCGAGCCCGGCACGCGCCAGCTTGGACCGTTACCACAGCACCCCGGGAACGAGGAGTCCAACTGGACCGCCGGTGACTGGACCCCAGGCCGCAAGGCCACTGTGACCCGCACCGGCGCCGGCCGCTACACCGTCGTGCTGCCGGAGGTCGGCCGTCCAGGAGGCTTCGTGCACATTACCGCGAACGACCTGGGCGCGACCGGCTCGACCTGCCAGCCGGTGCGGTGGTGGCAGCAGGGCGCGGACGAGGCGGTCGAGGTCGGCTGCTTCGCCCGATCCGGCGCACCCGCCGACAGCCCGTTCACCGGCCTGTTCACCGTGGGCACACATCGTGTTCCGGTGATCAAGACCGGCGTCGGCACCTATCAGGTCGCGCAGGCGGCGGTGCATCAGCTGACCCCGGTCGGTTCCGCACTCCGGCACTGTTCCGGAGCGGGGCAGGTGGTGCGGTGTACCGATTCGGCGGGCATACCGGCGGACACCGAAGTGGTGGCCACCGGGGCGAGCACCACCACGCTCGTTCCAGGACATCCACATGGTGCCGACTTGCGGTTCACCACGGCTGTCGAACACCAGTGGCTGTCCCGGCCAGGCAACGCCACCGTTGAGCGCACCGGCACCGGTCGCTACACGGTGCGTGTCCCCGTGGGCTGGCTGCCGAGCTACACCCACGTGTCCGCGATCGGTCCCGGATACTGCACTCTGGTGTCCCGCAACGACATCGGTGAGAACAACACAGTACTCGCCGTCGCCTGCTTCACTCCGGCGGGCGCTGCGGCCGACGGCGGCTTCCACCTGAGCTACACGACGACGTCGGTGTACGTGAAGTAGGTTGTCCGGCTTCCCTGCGAGACACCGGATCCGTACGGGCGGGTGAGAACCTCCAGCACATGACCGTCGGGGTGTCGAAGTGCACGCCCCGGCCGCCGTCATTGGTGTCGATCTCGCCCGCACTGCGGCGTTCCCGCCTCGCCCGGAACAGACCGAGTTCGGCGAGGCTCGGACAGGCCGAGGATCAAGGCTTCATGGCCATCGGACCGGCGGCCGTGTTCGACGTACCGTTGTTGACCGACAGGTGACGCCGGGAAAGTGCCGCTTTCAGAGGTCGTGGGTGTTACCGACATCTTAGCGAGAGGACCGGCGTCCGGGTCGCACATCAGGCGCACCATCCGAAGACACTGATCACGCGACTGCCTGAGGGGCGCCGAAACGCAGCCCAGCGCATGAACCCGCCGTGAGCGGGCCGTGCCGTACACAGTTCGGCGTGCTCATTCGAGACGCCCTTGGTTGTCCGTTTCCGGAACGGGGGAGCGACTTCATACGGTTGGCTTCGACTGGAATGAAGGCACCGCACTCGGCGAGGCGGCGCTCCCGTTCGGCCATCACGGGGCAGGGCTTCGAAGCGGCCAGATTACACATCGAGGTCAGCTTCGAGCCTGCACAGCGATCTCCTCTGCGAAGGCACGCGCACTGCCGCCGTCCTCCGCATGCCAAACCACGCCGAGCACAGATTCCGGCAGCCCGGTGAGCGGTACGAAGACGACCGAATCCCGCCGTCCTTGGTGTTCGGCCGTCGAGCGGCACAGCACCATGCCGCCCTGGCCTGCCGCGGCGAGACCCATGCCTTCCTGCAGTGTGCCGACGGTCGGGCCGCGCGGTATCCGGCGGCCTCCGGGGGTGATTTCGGGGGCTTGGGCGTGGCGCCAGTATTCCGGGGCCGGACCGCGGATCCCGATCAGAGGACATTCCGCCAGCTCCTCGATGGCGACGGACTCCCTGTGGGCAAACCGATGCCGAGGCGAGACGGCGAGCATCTGCGGCTGACGAGAGAACACCGGGCCGAGCATGAGATCCGGTTCCTCCACCGGAAGCAGCACCACCGCGGCATCGATCTCCCGACGGCGGAGCGAGCCGAACGGATCGGCCAGCGGGATTTCGGTGAGCTCGACCGCACAGTCCGGGTGGTGCTTCTCAAATCCGCCGATGGCGTTCGCGAGGTGGTCGTCGATGATGCCCTGGAAACCGATTCGCAGCACCCTGCCGATCCCTCGCGCGGTGGCGCGCGTGTGATCCACGGCGGCCCGCAGCGCCTCATATGCCGGACTCAGCTCGGCGAGGAATTTCTCCCCCAGCGGAGTCAGTTCTGCCCGGCGGCTCGTGCGCTCCACGAGCGTCGCGCCGATCCGTCCCTCCAATGAGCGGAGCAGCTGACTGACCCGGCTCTGAGAGACGTACAGGCGCTCGCCTGCCCGGCCGAAGTGCAACTCCTCGGCGAGCACCAGGAACGCCTCCAGCTCACGGATCTCCAGGCCGCTCATCGGGCCCCCTCCATCCCCGTGGATCCAGTAGTCTCGCTCATAGAAGGATGAGACATCGGCCGTTGTTCCCGGCAGCGGGCGACGGTTGCCTGGAACACGTGACGACAAGGGAAACCGAACAGAGGAAAAAGGGCTGGCCGGCGGTGCGCTCACTCGCCGGGGCAACCTTCACCGTGGTCACCTCGGAAATGCTGCCGGTGGGCTTGCTGACCCCCATCAGCCGCGACCTGCAGGTCACCGAGGGTATGGCGGGTCTGACGCTCATGGTCACCGGTCTGGTCGCGGCCGTCTCCGGACCCCTGCTGATCCCGGCGCTCGGGAATCTCGACCGGCGGGCCGTGCTGTGCGCCTTGATGGCGCTGCTGGCGGTAGGGAATCTCCTGGCAGCGTGGTCGCCCGGCTTCGGCGTCATGCTGGTCGCCCGAGTCCTCGTCGGAATCGGCATGGGCGGAGTGTGGGCGATCGCCGCGAGCCTGGCCGTGCGGCTGGTTCCACCGCGGTCGATCGCATCCGCGACCTCGCTGGTCTTCAGCGGAATCGCCGTGGCATCCGTGCTGGGTGTACCGGCAGGCACCTATCTCGGCGAACTGGTCGGCTGGCGGATGGCCTTCGTAGGTGCCGGCGGCCTTTCACTGGTGGTACTGGCCGCGCTGGCGATCTCACTGCCGTCGTTGCCGACGGAAGGGGCCGTTCGCCTGGGCGCGATGCTGCGGCTGGCAGGTGTGCCGCGGGTGCGCCTCGGGCTGATCGTGGTGGCGCTGATCGTCACCGGGCATTTCGCCGCGTACACCTACGTCCGGCCGGTACTGGAAAAGGTGTCCGGGGTCAGCGCGGGACAGATCGGAACGCTTCTCCTGGTCTACGGGCTCTTCGGGGTCGCGGGCAATTTCGCCTCGGGCACCGGAGCGGCGCGATCACCACGGGTGACCTTGCTCGTGCTCGGCGGGACTTTGGCGGCGACGATGGCGCTTGTCCCGATCCTGGGGCTGACCACGCCGGCGGCGGCGGCGCTGTTGGTGGTCTGGGGCCTGGCGTACGGCGGTGTCTCGGTGGCCTCGCAGTCATGGATGCTGGTGGCCGCCCCGGACGCCCGCGAAGCGACGTCCGCTCTGTTCACTGGAGTGTTCAACGCGGCGATCGCGGCCGGGGCATTGGTCGGCGGGCTGGCCACGGACGCAGCCGGGACCACCGCGGTGATGTGGCTCGGTGGGGTATTTGCGGCCGGGGCGGTGCTGGTTCTCGCCACCGCCGGTGGCCGGTCCGCCTAGGGGATCCGGATGGCACGGCTTCCGTCTCCGAGCCCGCATCTGCCCGTCGCCTTTCGCCAGTCGGTCCGCTGCATTCCGGCGATCGACGTTGCGATTCATGACGAAATCCCGCTGGCACGGCAAGCCTCGTCCTGTTATCCGCTGGGGCGGAGGTGGCTCACCGCCCGCAGTCGCTGCTCCGCTGGCGGCGGATCGCCGCTAGAAAGGGTATTTGGAACGCACAGCCGATTTTCCACCATGTGCCCGCTGCCGGAGAGGCTGCTTGCCCGGCCGTGGCCGGTTCGGGTGAGTGAAACGAGGGCCCCGCCACCAGAGACCTCCCGCGTCGCCGGTTGGTGGTCGGATACCCTGCCGTACCGATCTTGAACGGGCCGTGGTGCCGGGCCGAGGGCTCGGCACCACGGTCTCAGCTCAGCACTTCTTCGTGGAGCCGCCGTTACTGAGGTACTTGTCGGAGAACCAGCCTTCGCGCTGTGTGCCCGCGACACGCCCCCAGGTCCAGGTACTCACGCCGCCGACCGATTCACCGGCAGCCCAGCAGTGGTAGTAGATCAGCGCGTTACTGCTGGCTTGTCCCAGTGCAGCGCAGTTGGTGTGCGGCCCAGTCCGATAGCGCAGTACGGTCGTCGTCCGACCCGACCCGCGGTCCTTGTTCGAATGTGAGTGACTGCAGTCCATGGTCTGAACCGGTTCGTTTTGCGGTCCTGCGGGTGCGGCCGTGGCTGTCCCGCTGACGCCTACCAGCGTCGTCACGACCACGGCAGGCAGCGTGAGCAAGGCGCGGTGTAGCGATTTTCTCATCATTCTCTCTCAATCGGTCGTTCCGATGTGAAGGTATGTGTCGCCGTGAATGCACTATGGAAATCATGCGATGGCCTCAGCTGAGTCGTAACCCCTCTTGGAACTTGATCCAGTGGATCGCATGACCAGTGTCTGGCAGTCTCGACTGTGCTGCCATGTGTTCAACCACAACCAAAACGTGCGGTCGAGCCGAGCCTGGGGGATGACGTGCTGAAGGTGCGCTTCACTGCACAAGACCTGTTGAATGTCATTGTGGCGGACACTCCCGCTCCGCTGATGGAACTGGCCCTTGCGCTGATGACGCTGCAGCGCGACGACAATTGCCACGTTTTCGGTGGCTGGCGAAGAAGGACGATACGTAATCTGCCAACGCGGGCCGAGCCGCTACTGCAATTGCTGTCTCCTACCGGTATCGGGCCTCTGTTCCTCGACCCGCCGAGTGCCGGGCTGGACGATGGCTTGTCTCAGGTTCTCGCTACCGACCGAGCGGTCGTCGAGGCAGAGTTGCGACGGATCTGCGCGACCGACCGGCCGCAGACCGCCTGGATCCGTCAGCTCGCCGCACAGGATCGCCACGCCTGGCACATCCTCAAACATGCCATCGTGGAAGCACACAGGCACGTCTTGGCCGCGGAGTGGCCACGGCTCCAGGTCGCCTTCCACGCCGAATCCGCTTGGCGCACGCATTTCCTTGCCCGAAATGGACTCGAGCGCACCCTCACCAGTCTGTCCGCCGGGTTGCGGTGGCGCGACATGAGCCTGGAGATCGACTCGCCCGACGTTGACAGGGAAGTGACGTTGTGCGGCGAAGGTGTGGTGCTCCTACCGTCACTGCTGTGGGCCGGCCGGGTCCTCGCGGCTCCTCAGCCTGCAGGACCGGCGTTGATCATCTACCCCGCCCTCACTCCGCTTCCCCTGCACGATGCCGAAACGGTCGGCGATCCTCTCGCAGCACTGCTGGGCAGCACACGAGCGGACACCTTGCGCGTTCTGACCAAGCCGCACACCACGACCGAACTCGCACACGCCCTGCATGTCTCTGTGTCTGCGGCCTCGGTGCAGGCCAGGACCCTCCGCGACGCCCGGCTGATCACCACCCATCGCGACGGCAAAGCCGTCCTGCATTGGTGCACACCACTCGGCGTCAGTCTGATCGCGGCGCCAACAACCGGGCCCGTGAACAACCGCAGCGTGGTAGCGGGTTAGGCGGCGAAGCCGGTCGGTGTGGAGTTGCGGCACAGCTCCGCGTTGTGCGCTGGCGAGCTGAATGGCCTAGGGAGGAGTCCTGCAACGCGCGGGCGATGGTGCGAAGTGTCCGGTGGGTTCGTGGGGCTGGACGCCGTGGTTGTTGCGGGTCTCGGCGGTCGTGACGACCAGCTGCGCGAACCGCGACAGCACCAAGCAGGTGCCGCTCGCGCACAACACCTCGGAGATCCTACCCCGGCGAAATCGAGAACCGCGCGGAGAGCGCTGCCCGAATCGATGGCGTGCCCCTACCCGCGAAGACTTTGGCCGAACTCCACGACCTCGCGGCATCCTGCGGTATCGAGGTAGACCTGCCCCGGACTGGGAGGGTCGCCTGATGTTCACCGTGCTGGTCACTCTGGACGTACTTCCCGAACGACTTGACGAATTCCTGAGCGGAATCCAGCAGAACGCCAGGGCATGCCTGCGCCACGAGGCCGGATGCCTGCGCTTCGACGTCCATCGCTCGGCTGAGGATCCCCATCGGTTCCATCTGTATGAGATCTATCGGGACCGGGCCGCGTTCGAAATCGAACATCGCAGCGCGCCGCACTATGCGGCTTGGCGCGACGTGGCCGCCCGCTGTGTGCGGCCCGGAGCCCACGTGAACGCGTTCGCCATCCCAGCGTTTCCAGAAGATCTGCCCGAGAATTCCTCGTCCGAGTAGACTCCGACGCAGGCAGGTGGTCGCGCCGTGCACTGACCGCGCGCGCACATCTCGGCACACGCCACCCACAGGTTGGCGGTCGTGCCAGAGCCGATCATGGTGAGGCAAACGAACCCGCATTCGAGTGCGATCTCGGCGCGCGATTCGCTCAGGGCGTCCTCGTTGTAATCGGATGTCACCCAGACCTGAGACAGGCAGGCGCCGAATCCGCGGATCTCAGCGGGCTCGGCACCTGCCTGCGGCCGGTCATTGCTCCATCGGAGCCTGGCGCCGCAGTCTCACATTGAGACGCAAGTCACTCACGATCGGCAACACACTCTCCTTGTCAGACGCACGGCCGGGCTGAGAGACCCCGGTTTCGAGGAGGCCGATTTTGAGCAGGCAAAGTCTCACCAAGGCGCACAACAAGATCACGGAACTGTCGTGGGAACCGACGTTCGCGACCCCGGCGACGCGCTTCGGAACGGATTACACGTTCGAGAAGGCGCCCAAAAAGGACCCGCTCAAGCAGATCATGCGGTCCTACTTCCCGATGGAGGAGGAGAAGGACAACCGCGTCTTCGGCGCCATGGACGGCGCGATCCGCGGGAACATGTTCCGGCAGGTACAGCAGCGCTGGCTGGAGTGGCAGAAGCTGTTCCTGTCGATCATCCCGTTCCCGGAGATCTCCGCGGCACGCGCGATGCCGATGGCGATCGACGCGGTGCCGAACCCGGAGATCCACAACGGGCTGGCGGTGCAGATGATCGACGAGGTCCGCCACTCGACGATCCAGATGAACCTCAAGAAGCTGTACATGAACAACTACATCGACCCGGCGGGCTTCGACATCACCGAGAAGGCGTTCGCGAACAACTACGCGGGCACCATCGGCCGCCAGTTCGGGGAAGGGTTCATCACCGGCGACGCGATCACCGCCGCGAACATCTACCTCACCGTGGTCGCGGAGACCGCGTTCACCAACACGCTGTTCGTGGCCATGCCCGACGAGGCCGCCGCCAACGGCGATTACCTGCTGCCGACCGTGTTCCACTCGGTGCAGTCCGACGAGTCCCGGCACATCAGCAACGGCTACTCGATCCTGCTGATGGCGCTGGCCGACGAGCGCAACCGTCCGCTGCTGGAACGCGACCTGCGGTACGCGTGGTGGAACAACCACTGCGTGGTGGACGCGGCCATCGGCACCTTCATCGAGTACGGCACGAAGGACCGCCGTAAGGACCGCGAGTCCTACGCCGAGATGTGGCGGCGCTGGATCTACGACGACTACTACCGCAGCTACCTGCTCCCGCTCGAGAAGTACGGGCTGGTCATCCCGCACGACCTCGTCGAGGAGGCGTGGAACCGCATCACGAACAAGTTCTACGTCCACCGGGTGGCTCAGTTCTTCGCCACCGGCTGGCCGGTGAACTACTGGCGGATCGACGGTATGACCGACGCCGATTTCGAGTGGTTCGAAGAGAAGTACCCAGGCTGGTACAACCAGTTCGGCAAGTGGTGGGAGAACTACAACCGGCTGCGGTACCCGGGCCGGAATAAGCCGATCGCGTTCGAAGAGGTCGGATACGAGTACCCGCACCGCTGCTGGACGTGCATGGTTCCCTGCCTTGTCCGCGAAGACCTGGTGGTCGACAAGGTCGACGACCAGTGGCGGACCTACTGCTCGGAAACCTGTGCCTGGACGGACAAGACCGCGTTCCGGCCGGAATACGAAGGCAAGCCGACGCCCAACATGGGCCGGCTGACCGGGCAGCGTGAGTGGGAGACCCTGCACCATGACCGGGATCTCGCCGACATCGTCTCCGACCTCGGCTACGTCCGCGACGACGGCAGGACGCTGATCCCGCAGCCGCATCTGGATCTCGACGACCCGAAGAAGCTGTGGACACTCGATGACCTGAGGGGCATCCAGTTCGCCAGTCCGAACGTGACCCTCAACCAGATGACCGATCAGGAACGAGAGGCTTGGGCGGCGGCGTACCGCGCCAACCCCAACGTTTCGGTTGCCTGACGGCCTGAGGACCAGCGGCCGGCGGTGGTGGCCACCGCCCTTCACGGGTGTAGATGAGCCACCGTCGGCCGCTCCCGAGAATCGAGAGACCAGATGGCTGACAAGCATCGCATCTCCTTCGAACCGGTCGACATCGAGATGGAGGTCGAAGAGGACGAGAAGATCCTAGACGCCGCGTTCCGGCAGGGCATTCACCTCATGCACGGCTGCCGTGAGGGCCAGTGCTCGGCGTGCAAGTCCTATGTCCTCGACGGCGAGATCCAGATGGAACGCTATTCGACCTTCGCCTGCAACGACGCCGAAGTCGAGGAGGGCTACGTGCTCCTCTGCCGGGCGCACGCCTTCAGCGACTGCACGATCGAGCTGCTCAACTTCGACGAAGAAGAGCTGCTCAACTCCGCCCCGTTGCAGGAAGTCCAGGCCGAGGTCCTCGAAATCGTGCGGCATACACACGACATCGTGGGCCTCAAGCTCAAGCAGGCCGGCCCAGCCGCCTTCGAGTTCAAGCCTGGTCAGTACGCCGACTTGACCATTCCGGGCGGCGACGAGCACCGTTCGTTCTCGATGGCGACCACACCGTCCACAAAGGACCACATCGAGTTCGTCATCAAGAAGTACCCCGGCGGCCGGTTCTCTTCTTTGCTGGACGAGGGAATCGCCGTCGGCGACACGATCCATCTGACCGGACCGTACGGCAACTTCACCCTCAAGAAGGGACACGTGCTGCCCCTGGTGCTGATGGCCGGAGGGGCCGGGATGGCGCCGGTGCTGGCGCTGCTCCGGCACCTCAGCGAGACGGGCGACACCCGCCGGATCCGCTTCTACTACGGCGCGCGTACGCCCGGCGATCTCTTCTACCTGGACGAGATCCGCGCGCTGGGTGACCGGCTGGCCGACTTCGAGTTCGTCGTCGCGCTCTCGGAGTCCAGCGATGGCGTCGAGGACCTCGATGTCATCGCGAAGCCGGGGATGGTCACCGATGTCGCCGAGGCCAGGGAACCCGAACTGCACCGGACCGAGGTCTACCTGTGCGGACCGCCGCCCATGGTGGACGCCGCGCTGGCGCTGGCCGCACGTCAAGGCGTGCCGGACGACCAGGTGTTCTACGACAAGTTCACGACGTCGGTCCACGAAGACGAGTAAGAGGAGAGAACAGATGGCGAGTAGTGCGACACCTGCGCCGAAGGTGCGCAGCTTCCCTACGGTGGAGTTCACCGACTCCGAAGCCGGCGCCTTGGAGTTTCCCAGCTCCAAGAGCCGGACCTTCACCTACTTCAAACCGGCCAAGCTCCGCGCGACGGTGTACGAGGACGTGACCGTCGACGTGCAGCCGGATCCCGAACGCCACCTGGCGCAGGGCTGGATCTACGGCTTCGGTGACGGGCCGGGCGGCTACCCGCCGGAGTGGACGCGGGCGAAGTCGTCGGACTGGCACGCCTTCCTCGATCCCAACGAGGAATGGGAGCAGACCATCTACCGCAACAACTCCGCGGTGGTGCGTCAGGTTTCTCTCGGACTCGAGAACGCGAAGCGCGCCAATGCCTACGGCGACTGGAATCCCGCGTGGCAGAAGTTCATCGCGCGCAACCTCGGCGCCTGGATGCACGCAGAGAACGGCATGGCGCTGCACGTGTTCACCTCGATCCAGCGCTCCGGCCCGACGAACATGATCAACACGGCGGTCGCCGTGAACGCGGCGCACAAGATGCGGTTCGCCCAGGATCTCGCCCTGTTCAACCTCGACCTGTCCGATTCGCTCGACACCTTCGACGGCTCGGTCCACAAAGAGGTGTGGCAGTCGGCCGAGGAGTGGCAGCCCACCCGCCGGGTCGTCGAAGAGCTGACCGCGGTCGGCGACTGGGCAGAGCTGCTGTTCGGCACCAACGTCGTCTTCGAGCAGCTCGTCGGTCAGCTCTTCCGGTCGGAGCTCGTCATGCAGATCTCCGCCAAGAACGGTGACTACGTAACACCGACCATCGTCGGCACCGGTGAGTACGACTACAGCCGCGACCTCGCCTACACCCGGTCCCTCTTCCGGCTGCTCACCCGTGACGAACGGTTCAGCGCCGGCAACAAGCGGCTCTTCGGCGAATGGCTCGCGACGTGGGTGCCGCGGTGCCTGGACGCCGCGCTGGCCCTGCAGCCGATCTGGTCGCAGCCGTCGGACAAGGCGCGCACGTTCGCCGACTCGCTGAGCGCGACCAAGGAGAAGTTCGCACAGGTGCTCGAGGAGATCGGGCTCGACGTTCCGAAGGAGTTGGACCAGTGAGTGTTTCCCTGCAGTTCGGTTCGCAGACCGATGCGTCGAACATGTGCGGCGTCACCCTGATGAACACTCCCGTCGGCCGTGTCGTCGCCGATGTGATGGGCGCCAAAGAAGACGTCTCCCTCGTCGAGTACCCGTCGATGATCCGGGTGGACGGCAAGAAGCTCCTGGAGTTCGACTACCAGGAGCTGACCGACGCGCTCGGCCAGCCCTTCGACGGCTCGATCTTCGAGGAGATCAGCTCCACCCACTACGGCCGCATGGTGCATCTCGACGACCGCACACTGCTCTTCGCCAACCCGGAGGACGCGGCCGAGTACATCGGGTTCGACCTGCCCGCACAAGGCTGACGCCGCACCGCACCACCGGTGGTGGGGCGCCCGGGGAGGTCGCGCCCCGCCACCGGTTCCCACCACAAACCCCGAGAGGATCTCCGATGTACGAAAAGGACGGCGAGCGCTACTACGTCGTGGACGGGCACGTCCACCTCTGGGACGGTCGCGAATCGAACATCAAGAACGTCCACGGCAAGCAGTTCATCGACTGCTTTTACGACTACCACAAGAACCTCAGCCCGGAAGAGGTCGTCTGGGACTACGACACCTACACCTATTACGGTGCCGAGCGCCTGATGAAGGACGTCTTCCAGGAGGGGCACGTCGATCACGCGATCTTCCAGGCGACGCTGCTCAGCGAGTTCTACAAGACCGGGTTCGGACAGACCGAGGAGGCGTTCGGGCTCGCGCGGAAACAGCCGGACAAGCTGACCTACAACCACGCCTACGATCCGCGCAACGGAGAAGCCGGACTGGAGCAGTTGCGACGGGACGCCGACCGGATGAACCTCAAGGGAGTCAAGCTCTACACGGCCGAATGGCACGGTGAATCGCGCGGGTACAAGCTCGACGACCTGTGGTCACGCCGCTATCTCGAAGAGTGCATCAAGCTGGGTATCAAGAACATCCACGTCCACAAAGGACCTACGATCCGGCCGCTCGACCGGGACGCCTTCGACGTCGCGGACATCGACAAGGTCGCGACCGACTACCTCGACCTCAACTTCATCGTCGAGCACGTCGGCCTGCCGCGCTTGGAGGACTTCTGCTGGATCGCGACACAGGAATCGAACGTCTACGGTGGACTCGCCGTCGCGATGCCGTTCATCCACGCGCGGCCGCGGTACTTCGCGCAGATCATCGGAGAACTGCTCTACTGGATCGGCGAGGACAAGATCCTCTTCGCGAGCGACTACGCGCTGTGGACGCCCAAGTGGCTCGTCGAGCGGTTCGTGGACTTCCAGATCCCCGAGGACATGTCCGAGTACGCGGCCATCACCACAGAGCAGAAGAAAAAGATCCTCGGGCTGAACGCGGCCGCGTTGTACGACCTCGACGTGCCGCGGAGCCTGCGGTTGCCGACCGAGGCCGGTACGGCGGAAGCCGAGGTCGCGGCCGGGGCCGGTGCGCGATGACGACCGCCGCCCTGTCCTTGGAAGCCGAGGTGCTCTCGGCATTGGCGACCGTGCTCGACCCCGAGCTGGACCTCCCGATCACCGAACTCGGTTTCGTCCGGTCGGTGACGATCGACGACGAAGGCGTCGAGGTCCACCTGCGACTGCCCACTTCGTTCTGCGCACCGAACTTCGCCTTCCTGATGGTCTCCGACGCCTACGACGCGCTGGCCGTGGTTCCCGCGGTGGGCCGGGTTCGCGTGCTCTTGGACGATCACCACGACTCCGAAAAGATCAACAGCGGTCTCGCCGCCGGTGCCGGCTATGTCGGCACTTTCGGGGTCGAGGCGGAGGACAGTTTGGCGGAGTTGCGCGACACCTTCCAGCGTAAGGCGCACTTCGCCGCGATGGAACGCTCCTGCCGGGCGGTGCTGGCCGGTGGCGCGTGGACGCTCGAGGAACTGCCGTTGCTGGAACTGTTCGACCTCCCCGAGAACGAGCTGAAGTCGGCGTTGCTACGCAGGCGTGAGGCCATCGGACTGCCCAACGACTCCCACGCCAGGGTGTTCGTCGACCACGGCGGCGAGCCGATCGCGAAATCGGAGGCCGCCTTGTGGCTGCGCCTCGCCGCGGCCACCCGCGTCTCCATCGACGGCAACGCGCACTTCTGTCGCGGACTGCTCGCCACCCGGTACGCCGACACCGACCCGGAGGGAGCGGCCGGCGGCTTCGCCCCGGTCATGACGAACACCAGGAGCCATTCATGAAAGCCGCACAGGTCACCGGGTATCACCAGAACCTGGAGCTACGCGACGTCGAAGAACCCAAGATCTCCGGACCACTGGACGTCGTGGTCAAGGTGGGCGCCGCGGGCGTGTGCCGGACCGACATCCACATCCTCGAGGGTCAATGGGCGGAGAAGACGGGCGTCGGCCTCCCATACACGATCGGCCACGAGAACGCCGGCTGGGTGCACGCCGTCGGTGACGCGGTCACGAACGTCGCGGTGGGGGACAAGGTCATCCTCCACCCGCTGGTGACCTGCGGTCTGTGCCGGGCCTGCCGGCGTGGCGACGACGTACACTGCGAGAACTCGCGCTTTCCGGGGATCGACACCCACGGCGGGTACGCCGAGTACGTCCTCACGTCGGCACGGTCCTGCGTCAAACTGGCCGACAACCTCGAGCCCGCGGACGTCGCCGCTCTCGCCGACGCCGGGCTCACCGCCCAACACGCCGCCGCGAAAGCCGCGAAGGTGCTCAGGCCGGGAGAAGTCTGTGTCGTCATCGGAGCGGGCGGGCTCGGCCACATCGGTATTCAGTGCATGAAAGCGATGAGTGCGGCGACGCTCGTCGTGGTCGACCGTAACGCGGCGGCGCTCGAACTCGCCGAACAGGTCGGTGCAGACGTCACCGTCGTCGCCGATGGCTCCCATGTGGACCGGGTACTCGAACTGACCGGTGGCCACGGCGCCGAGGCGGTCCTCGATTTCGTCGGCGAAGGCGGGTCCACCGGCGAAGGCGTCCGCATGCTCCGGCGCGCAGGAAACTATTACGTCGTCGGATATGGCGAGAACATCGACGTGCCGACGATCGACATCATCTCCACGGAGATCAATTTCATCGGCAACCTGGTCGGGTCCTATACGGATCTGCAGGATCTGATGGTCCTCGCCGCCCAGGGCAAGGTGAAGCTGCACACCGCCCGATACCGGCTCGGGCAGTTCCAGCAGGCGATCGACGATCTGAGCGCGGGCAACGTCCGCGGCCGGGCAATTCTCATCCCCTGAATCGAGTGCGTCCTTCTCGCACGGAAAAGGAAGTAGGTCATCATGGCGAAGGAGTTGCGGTTCGGCGTCGATGCGCGGCGCCAGCTCGAGCTGGGCGTGAACACCCTGGCCGACGCGGTGAAGGTCACCCTCGGCCCCAAAGGACGCAACGCGGTACTGGAGAAGCTGACCGGACCGCCGACCATCACCAACGACGGTGTGACCATCGCCCGCGAGGTCCAGCTGAGCGAACCGTTCGCCAACATGGGCGCCCAGCTCGTCAAGGAAGTCGCGATGAAGACCAACGGCGTGGTGGGGGACGGGACCACGACCGCCACAGTGCTCGCGCAGGCCATGGTGCGGGAGGGATTGGTCGCGCTCGGCGAAGGAGCGAACCCCATGCGGGTCCGCCGCGGTATCGAGGAGACCGTCGAGGCGATCGTCGAGTACCTCCGGAAGTCCGCGGCCGCCGTCGCGGGTGAGGTGGAGCTGGAACGGATCGCGACCCTGGCGGCGAGCGACGACGAGCGGATCGGCCGGGTGATCGCACAGGCGCTGGCCGCCGTGGGACGTGAGGGCGTCGTCGAGATCGAGGAGTCCGAGGATCCCGGGCTGAGTGTCGAACTGGTCGACGGAATCGAGTTCGACCACGGCTACACCTCGCCCTACATGGTCACCGACCGGGACCGGATGGAGGCGAGTTTCGACGATCCGGTGATCCTGTTGACCAACAAGAAGATCAGCCAGGTCCAAGAGCTGATGCCCACGGTGGAAGCGGCCCGTCGCCTCGACCGGCCGCTCGTGATCCTCGCGGAGAACGTCGACGGCCCGGCTCTGCAGATGATCGTCGCGGGCAATGTGCACGGCACCTTCCCCGCGGTCGTGGTCCGCGCGCCCGGCTTCGGACACCGGCGGCTGGCCGAACTGGAAGACCTGGCCGCGGCGCTCGGCGGACGTGTCGTCAGCGAGGACGCGGGAGTCACTCTGACCGACGTCACGGAGCGGGATCTCGGCCGGTGCGAGCACATCACCATCACCGAAGACACGACCACGATCATCGGCGGCGCCGGCGACGAGGCCACCGTGCGGGCGCGTATCGGTCAGCTGGACAAGCAACTCGGGCGGGCCGGATCGAACATGACCAGGACAGCCTCAGGCTGCGGATCGCCAGGCTTTCCGGCCGGGTCGCCGTGGTCAGTGTCGGTGCCGCGACCAGTGTCGAGCTCAAGGAGCGGATGCTGCGCGTCGAGGACTCGCTGGCAGCGGCCAGGGCTGCCCTGGAGGAAGGAGTCGTCGCCGGAGGTGGCGCGGCGCTGGCACAGGCCGCGACGTCCGTCCAGTTGGGCGTCCTCGACGGCGATGCCGCCCAGGGGCGCGAGATCGTACGGCGGGCTCTCGGTGAGCCGCTGCGCTGGATCGCGGCCAACGCTGGTTACGACGGAGCCGAGGTGCTGGATCGGGTCGCCGCCATGGACAACGGTCAGGGGTTCGACGCGCTCACCGGCGAGTATGGCGACCTCTTCGCGGCGGGCGTCATCGATCCGCTCAAGGTGACCCGGTCTGCCCTGGAGAGTGCGGCGTCGATCGCGGCCCTCCTGATCACCACCGAAACCGCCGTCGTCGAACAGGTGTTGGTCAACCCGGGCGCGATCATCGCTCCCGGCGTCGGCGACCTCGCCGAGGGCATGGTCCGCCCGTCGAACATCTATTGACGGGTACGGCAAACGTATTGTGAAGGGGACTTTCGCCGCATTGGCTGCGGGGAAAGTCCCCTTTCACCCGTAGTAGGTGGCCCGACGCTACCTCGTCAGCGCCGCGCGCGATCGGTCGTGGGCGGCCAAGCGCAGTGCGAGATCGAGGAGGTTTCCGGGTGAGCAATGGAGTTCCACCAGCCCGGCTTCCGCCGCGGCTTTGGCGTAAAAGGACTCGCCGGATCGAGTCGAGGGCCGGACGATTCCCCCGGACATGATCCGCATGTCGGCGGCTTCGGCCAGGGTGTAGCCAGCGCCGATCGCGTCACCATTGATCGCGGCCACGATAGGACATGGGTGAGCGCGCAGCGCGTTCAGCGCGCACTGCAATCGTTTCCACCCCTCAGTCCGGGCCAGGCCAGCCACCGGATCGAGGTCCGGTGCGAAAACGTCGCGGTCGCCGGTGAGGATGATCGGCCGGTCGGGACCGATATAGGCGAGTGCCGCGGCCAGCCGGTCCAGCAGTTCGGAGTCCAGCACGCCGGACTTCGTCGACCGGATGCGGATCACCGCGGTCTCCCGCCGGTATTCCAAATCAATCATCTGAGGCCTCCTCGGAAACCGCGGGCCGAATTTCGAGCGTCTGACTCGCTGAAATCGTACTGAGGCTCGGTTATTTCTTTGTCTCACATTGAGACCGTCACGCAATGACGCATGTGGTGTGATCTCAAGAAGAAGATTCTCCGACGAGTCGATCGATTGGTTCTGGTATCGATGAGTGATCAAGGCCGATCCCGCCCTGGCGAATCGAACCCGCTTGCCGGGCCGTCGGCCGATGCCGCCGCGGATACGCACCTTCCGTGCTTCGAACACGCCTGCCGCACCTTGGTTCCGTCCGGCTGGCGGATCGATGCCGTGACGATCCGCCGTCGACGCGGGCCGGTCAGCCGGCGCAACCCGCCGTCGTGATCCCGTACAGGCGGATCTTCCGGTAGATCGTGGCCCTGGACATCCCGATCGTCTTCGCCGCACTCGTCGGGTTGCCGGCGTTCGCCTGCAAGGCGTTCACGATCGCGTCCCGCTCGAGCGCCTCGATCGGGGAAAGCAGCCGGTGGCTGCTGGAAAGACCTTCCGGCGGCAGATCCGCGAGCTCGATGGTGCCCGTGGAACGGCACCTGGCCGTCGCGGCCAGAACGGAGCGCAGCTGTGCGATGTTCCCAGGCCAGTTCAGCCGGGCCAGCTGGGCCAGCGCGGCGGGTGAACAGGACAGCTGGTCGTCCGGTGAGAGCTGGCGCAGCAGATGCCGAACGAGTTCGGGGAGGTCGTCGATGTGGTGACGCAGGGCCGGGACCTCGACGATCCGGGGGAAGACCGAACGTAGCCTCGGCGGGAATTCGGAAGACCCGCCGGCGTTCACGATCGCGATGACCCGTGCAGCCCCCTTGTCCTCCTGGTCGTGCGCGGAGAGCAGGTCCGTCACTGCGGCGGCCTGCTTGTCGGTCAGCTGTTCGGCATGCCGGAGCACCACCGTCGCATCGGCGATCGCGAGGTCCGCGGACAGCTCGCCGAGCCAAGTGCCGAAGTCGGCGGTATCCGGCGGAACCAGGCTTCGTAGCGGTCGATGAGGGTCCCGGCTCATGTGGAGGGCGCGGAGAAGGGTGGCCTTGCCGGCGCCTGGTTCGCCCTCGATGGCGAACCAGTCGCCACGTGTCCAGCAGGCCACACCCTGCTGGACACAGCGTGTCCAGGCTGGGCCGCTGCCCGCGATGCCGGGTAGCGCGGCCGTGCGCCGCTGGGGCAGGACGATCCCGCAAGCGGTCGGATCCGGGCGTTTCTCGAGCCGGATCCGGAACATGCCGCCGGCGAGCCCGTTGTCGGCTGAGACCGGCGTGTAGCGCAGCTGAGCCGTACGCCCGCTGGGCAATTCGACGGTGCGTTGCGTATGCCGGTTGTCCGCGCGCATCGTGTCGACCGCGTAGCCGATGAGCGTTTGCTGTTCGGCCGGGTCGACGGAAAGCCGGAGCGCGTCGTTCATCATGACGACATCGTTGTTGAGGGCGAGCACGGGTGAGGAGGTCCGCTGGCAGACCTTCATGTACTCGCGCATGAGCGCGACTTCCCGCTTGCCGGTCTGGGTGACCAACTCCGCCTCGATCTGGCGGGCGGTCGCCGAGGCCAGCGCGGTGAGCATCGGCCCGGGTGCCTGGCTCCAGGTCGTGATGTCCAGGACGCCGACCACCTTGCCGCGGACCGGGTGGCGGATGGGTGCGCCGGCGCAGGCGAACTCGCGCAACGCTCCGGTGTAGTGCTCGCGACCGTCGACGAAGGCCGGTGACCGGCTCGTCAGGGCCGTCCCGATCCCGTTCGTGCCGACGAACTGCTCGGCGTAGCTGAATCCGGGCGCGAGCTGGACCGCGTCCAGTGATTGCTCGATCTGGTGGCTGGAGGAGCGCCGGTCGAGGACCAAGCCTGCTTGATCGGTCAAGATCGTGCTGACCGCTTCGCCTCGCAGCTGGTCGTGCAAGGCGTCGAGAATATGAGCAGCGCTGCGGGCCAGTGGCGCTTCGAGGTCTGGATCGCGGATGAAGGGTGCGAGAATCCGGTCGGCGTCCACGTTGTTGTCGCGCGATCGTTCCCAGGACGCGAGAATTTCTCGCCTTATCTGCGGGTCGCGCTCGCCTTCGCCGCTTAGGAACCGATCCCGGGCATCAGCAAGCCCAGCGCCGTCGGTTACGAGAGCGCTGGCGGTGTTCGGCCCGCGTAGCTCCATTGCCACGGGAGGCTCCCTTCGCGTCGCCCCTTCCCGCTCAGGGTAGACCGGCTACGTGTGACCGGTATCTCAAAATGAGACGATCCCCGCCCGGGGGTTCGAGGGCAGGCCGCGTCTCAAATTGCGACGGACGCGTGGCCCGCGCCGGTGTCCAATGACGAGTGAGCTTCGACTGCGCACAAAAGGAGCGCGCCATGGTTGAACAGAACCCGAGCCTCGGTCTTTCGAGTCGTGAGCTGGCCATGTTGAGGGCGGTCGCCGCTGGGCGTGCCCAGCTTTCGTTGAGCTGCGAACCGGATTTGTTCGTCGACGGCCTCGCCTGCTGTGACCAGATCGCCGCGCGCCGGCTGGCTCGGCTGAACTTGGTCAGGCCCGCGAGGCCTGGCCGTCCAGGTCGGCGGGTGCCTGCCAAGCTGACCAGCGCCGGTTACGCGGCGGTCGAATCCGGCAAGGTCGCGGCCTAGGAGGCCGTCGGCGATGAAGGGCGAGATGGCGGCGGTGGTGTGGTCGGCGCCGAAGTGGAGGGCGAACTCGCGGCCGTGGCGGTAGGAGGCGTGGGCGGCCCCGAGTGCGACCAGGGCTATGCAGCAGCACTGAACGGCCAGAGTTGGAATGCGCCACAGCCCGGGCGGGGTTGCTCCGTTCGGGCTGCCCATGGCGGTCACCAGGCCTTGCGGCTGTGCCGCTCGATCACGATCGTCGCGGAGATCCGCAGCTCACGATGCGATTTCGGTTCGTGGGGTTGTTGTCGGAATCGCGCCAGGGATTCGAACTCACACACCGTCATCGCGCCTTCGAGCCGGTGTTCACAGCTGTGCACACCCGCGACGCCCGTCCCCGAGCCTTGAAATAGAAGAAACCTTCACTCGGTAAGGTTGAGTGAAGGTTCTCGCAACTGGTGAGATCTCACCTAAAGCGGTGTCCGAGGGGCGATTGCTCACTATCCACACGGCTCTGGCTTGCGTGACATTTAGTAGTTGAGCGTCTCGGTAGTCGGCAGCGAGTACTTCCGTGTTTAAGAATACTCGAACCCGCGTCAACAACCTCACGACCCGCAACAACTAGTTCTTCCCGCGTCGGTACTCGCTGGGGCTGCAACCGTGTTCTCTGCGGAAAGTGCGCGAGAAGTAGAACGCGTCGTTGTAGCCGATGGTCCTGGCGATCTCGGAGATGTCGCGGGACGTGGTAACCAGCAGCTCGCGCGCTCGGGCCATCCGCAGGCGCTTGGCGTATTCGACCACGCCGCAGCCCGCCGCCATCCGGAAAAGGGCCGCGAAGTGCGAGGGGGACAGGCCCGCCGTGCGCGCGAGCTCTTTGACGATCACCGGCTTCGCGAAGTTGTGCCGCAGGTACTCCTGCGCCTGGCGAACAGGCTCGGTGGGCTGGTGGGCTTCGGTCAGTGCGTCCGCGGCCAGCTGCGCCAGCAGAGTCCAGCCCGCGCCGGAGGCCGAGATAAGGTGCGGGAAGGTCTCGTCCCGCTCGAGGAAGCCGATGGCGTCGTCGATCGCCGAGACGGCCCGGTAGACGTCGCGCACCTCGATGATGGCTTCTCCGCCGTCCGGTGTGACGACCGAGAGCAGCTCCGAGACCTGGGAGCCCGCGGCGTGCAGCCACCAGATCGTCCAGGGGGCGCGCGAGTCCGCCCGGTAGAAGTGCGGGAGGGATGGGGGCAGGACCAGGGCATTTCCTGGCCTGATCACGTTCACTCTGCCGTCGACCTCGCAGTGCCCGACCCCGTCGGTGCAGACGATCACGATGGCTTCCGGTGCGCTGCGCGGGCGGTGCATGCCGTGGTTGGCCGCGCTGGGGAAGTACCCGGCGTCGGTGACGAGCAGGCCCGAGGTCGGGGCTCTGCGCAGGGCCGACGCCACCAGCGGCCGCGGCAGCACGCGCAACCGCTGACCTGGGAAGCCATCGGGCAGCAGCATCCGCACACCGTACAGCCGGCCGTCGAATCGTCCAGGTGACTCGGTCGATTCGGCCATCCCGCCGAACGGGTGCCCGGGCATAGCGTTGCCGCATGTCACAGGGTGAATCGACGCTGATCCTGCCGTCCCGCCCCGCCGAGCACGCCGAGGCCGGGGTCGCGGCGTGGCGGGCGGGGGTGATGATCGACAGCTACCTTCCCGAGGCGCCCGACCGGTATCCCGCCTACCTGGACCGGCGCGTCTATCAGGGCTCCTCCGGGCGGGTGTATCCACTGCCGTTCCATGACCGGATCAGCCCGGTGAAGGCCCCGGCGGAGTGGGACGCGGTGCACCTGGAGAACCGCTGGTTGCGGCTGATGGTGTTGCCCGAGCTCGGTGGCCGCATTCATGTTGCTTTCGACCGCACCCGAAACTACGACTTCTTCTACCGCAACCCGGTGATCAAGCCCGCTCTCGTCGGCCTGACCGGCCCGTGGATCTCCGGCGGAGTCGAGTTCAACTGGCCGCAGCACCATCGGCCGGCCACGTTCCTGCCGGCCGACGTCGAGATCGAGCACGAGCCCGATGGCGCCGTGACCGTGTGGTGCTCCGACCACGACCCCTTCGACCGGATGAAGGGAATGCACGGCGTCCGGATGCGGCCCGACAGCGCCGTCCTGGAGTTGCGGGTGCGGCTGTACAACCGCTGCGAGCGGACCCGGACGTTCTTGTGGTGGACCAATATCGCCGCGCGAGCGGATGAGAACTACCAGTCGTTCTTCCCCCGTGACGTGCGGGTGGTCGCCGATCACGCCAAGCGCGCGACGACCGGCTTCCCCGCCGCGGATCGGGCCTACTACGGGGTCGACTACCCGGCCCGGCACGACGAGGTCGACACGGTCGCCGGTGGCGGGCAGGTCCGCGGCGACCGCCTTGACTGGTACCGCAACATCCCGGTGCCGACCTCGTACATGTGTGTGGGCAGCAAGGAAACGTTCTTCGGCGGCTATGACCATGCGGCGCGGGCCGGGTTCGTGCACGTCGCCGATCGGCAGATCGCTGTCGGGAAGAAGCAGTGGACTTGGGGCGCTTCGGAGTTCGGTGATGCGTGGGGCCGCAATCTGACCGACGACGGTTCGGCCTACGTCGAATTGATGGCCGGGGTCTTCACCGACAACCAGCCGGACTTCTCCTTCATCGCGCCCGGGGAGACGAAGGTGTTTTCCCAGTTCTGGTATCCGATTCAGGAGATCGGCCCGGTGCAGGCGGCAACCGTGGACGCCGCGGTGCGGGTGGACCTCCGGGGAACGAGCGCGCGGGTCGGAGTCATAGTGACGGCTGACCGCCCCGGATGCCGCTTGTCGCTCGTCGACGGCACGGCGGCCGAGGTCGCCGAGGTGCGCGCCGACATCGCGCCGGGCAAGCCCTTCCAGGAGAGCATCCCGCTGACGCGGCCCGCTGATCGACTCGTGCTGCGCGTCCTCCACGGTGACGAACTGTTGGTGGAGTGGGATTCCCTGGTCCCCAGTGCGGACGTTCAAGTCACCCCGGCACGCGAGCCCGCCGCGCCCGAGGACGTGCCGACCGTGGAAGAGCTGGCCGTGATCGGCGCGCACCTCGATCAGTACCGGCACGCGACGCGCTCACCGGAGCTGTACTGGCGTGAGGCAGTGCGCCGCGATCCCGCGCATGTCGCGGCCAATGTCGGGCTCGCTGGGCGCGCGTATCAGCGTGGTGACTTCGCTGAGGCGGAGAAGTTGTCGCGGGTAGCCGTTTCCCGGCTGACGACGGTGAACCCCAACCCGGTCGACACGACCGCGCTGTACTGCCTCGGTCTCGCGCTGGAGCGACTCGGCCGCGCCGACGAGGCCTACGACGTATACGGTTCCAGCTCCTGGGCGCGTGCGTGGCGGGCACCGGCGGGCTATCGCATGGCGCGCATCGACGCCGCACACGGGCGGAACGGGGAGGCGCTGGCCAGGCTTCAGGATGTGCTGCGCACCGAGCCGGAGCACCTGCAAGCCCGTGCGCTCCGGGTGATCGTGTTGCGCCGTAACGGAAAAGACGGTCAAGCGGCAGAACTTGCCGAAGCCACCCGTGCGCTTGATCCCCTGGACTGGTGGACGCGCGATCTGCTTGGCCTGCCTCTCACTACGGACGCGCAGACCTGCCTTGACATCGCGCTGGAGTACATCGGCGTTGGTGAGCACGACGCGGCGCTGCGGGTGCTCGACGTCGCCCGCGAGCGGGAGGGTTCTCGCGCGATCGGACAGACAGTGGCCGGGCCGTTGCTGGAGTACTACCGAGCCGAGGTGCTACGCAGGCTGGGCAGAGACCACGAGGCGCGTGAAGCCGTTGGGAGGGCGCAAAATCTCGACGCGACGTGGTGTTTTCCTTCGCGGTTGGACGACGCGTTGACGTTGGAGCGTGCGGCGAACTCCGACGACACGGACGCGCGGGCTCGCGCGCTGCTCGGACACTGGCTCTACGCCAACGGACGCCCTGATGACGCGTGCACGGCCTGGAATGCCGCAGCAGTGATCGACCCGGATGATCCCGTGGTGTGGCGGAATCTGGGGCTCGCGGCCTTCAACCATCTCGGTGACGCCGACCAGGCATGCGCGGCCTACGACTCCGCGCTCGCCGTCGCGGGGGACGACGCCAGGTTGATCTTCGAGCGTGACCAGCTCAGCGCGAGGCGCGGCGTGCCGCCCGGGCAACGGCTGGACTGGCTCCTGCGGAACCGCGCCCTGGTCGAGACGCGGGACGACGCCACCCTTGAGCTCGCGAACCTGCTGATCACCGCCGACCGGCTCGACGAGGCCCGCGAACTGCTGCTTGGCCGCACCTTCCAACCATGGGAGGGCGGTGAGGGCGACGTGCTGCGCGTGTGGGACCGGCTGTGCCGCTCGCAATCCACAGTGGACGATGCGTTTGCGCCGCCGGAATCCCTCAGCGAGGCAAGGCATCCGCTCGCGAACACCGCGCAGCTGCACCTGATGCGGGGTGACCTGCTCGGCGACCGGGCGGCGTGGGAGCTGGCCGCCGCGCAGCAGGGCGACTTCCAGGGGATGAGTACCCAGCCCTACTCCGAGGCGACCTACTCTTCGGTGCTCGCGCTGCGCAGGCTTGGTCGCACCGAGGAAGCCGACCGGCTCACCGAGGCATTGCGCGACTTCTGCGACACGTTGGAAGCGAGCCCGGCGACCGTGGACTACTTCGCGACTTCGCTGCCGTCGATGTTGTTGTTCACCGAGGACCTGGCCGCCGCACAGCTGCGCCGAGTAGGTTTTTTGCGGGCGCAGCTCGACATTCTCGACGGGCAGCACGCAAGCGCAGGTGACCGGTTGGACGCGCTGCTGGCTGTGGACCCCCACCACGTCGACGCGCTGGACCTCGCCCGATCGATCCGGACTCCAACGCCGTGACGGCGTCTGTGCACCGTCACGGCGTGCGGGATTCCTTACACATCAGGACTATCCGCCACGGTTCCGGTCGCGGCCGCGTCGGCGTACTTCGCGAGGCGCTCGGCCATCGGGACCCCGGCGCGATGGGCTCGCCTGCCGGTGCCGCCGCGCTGCCACGGCGCCGGGCCGGTCAGCGGGCGGAACTCGACTCCGGCCGCCGCCAGCCGGTCGAGGTGGCGGGGCAGCCGCCGGTGGAGATCCTGCGTGCGGGAGCCCCAAGCGATCTCCGCGAAGGCACACGTTCGCGGGTACAGAAGGTAGTCGACCAGTCGTGGGTCCTTGACGAACTCGGTCCACATTTGGCACTGGATCCCTTGCACACGAGCACTTTCGGCCTCGGACCAGTCCTGCGGGATCGGCTCCCACGAGGCGACGTCGTCGAGGGTGACCGGGCCGCCGATCGCGAGCGGCTCGTCGGGGTGGGCCTCCTGGAAGTAGTCGAAGTAGGTCGGCATGACCGGCGAGAGCACGACGTCGTGCCCGGCCGCCGCCGCCCGGCGGGCGACCTCCGCGCCACGCCACGCCATGACCAGCGTGGTGGTCGACTCCGCGTCGGCGGCGCTTCCTTGCGCGGCAAAGCTGTCGTCCCACGTGACCGGTGTTTTGCCGTGATCGGCCAGCATCTGCCGCACTTCGGCCATCAGGGCGGCGAAGATCTCGGCGCTCCCGGAAAGCCTCCGCTTGTCGGCGAACGCACGCACCACCGGGTCGTTGTCCCACGCCCGCAGGACGGACTCGTCGCCACCCACGTGCACGTAAGGGGAAGGGAACAGCGGGAGCAGCTCGTCGAACAGGAGGCGCAGGAACTCCAGGGACTGCTCCGACGGAGCCAGGAGCGCGTCGTGCACACCCCAGTTCGGGTGCACCGCGCGATCCGGCACGGACGGGGACCCGAACTCCGGGTAGGCGGCCAGCAAGGCGCCGGTGTGGCCGGGAACGCCGATCTCCGGGACGACCGTGATCGCGCGGTCCGCCGCGTAGGCGATGATCTCGGCGAGGTCGTCGCGGGTGTAGTAGCCGCCGTGCGGTGTGCCGTCGTGGACGACCTCGTCGGAGTAGTGGCTGACCTGGCTCGTCGCCCGCCAGCTGCCGACCTCGTGCAGGCGCGGGAAGCGAAGGCTCTCCACCCGCCAGCCCTGGTCGTCGCTGAGGTGCAGGTGCAGGGTGTTCAGCTTGTGCGCGCTCATCAGGTCGATGTGGCGCAACACCTCCCGCTTGGGCAGGAAGTGCCGGGCGACGTCGAGGAGCATTCCGCGCCAGCGGAATCGTGGGCTGTCCTCGACACGGACGACCGGTGCGACCCACCGGATGTCCGACGGCGCGGCCTGCCGGTAAGCGGCGTCGGGAAGGAGCTGGCGCAGGGTCTGCACGGCATACACGACACCGGAACGGTCCGCCGCGGTGATGGTCACTCCGGCCGCGGTCACGTCGAGCACGTAACCCTCGGGAGGGGTCGCGCCCGCGCGAAGCAGCACCCGCAGACCCGCGGGTTCGGTGACCACCTTGCCGGCCATGGGCAGCAGCGCGATCGCCCGCAGGACCGCCGCCCGTTCCTCCGCCGGCACGTCAAGGCGCACCGGGAGTTCGGCCGGAAGCTGGAACACCCCCGCGCCGAGCAGCACCGAGTGCGGTCGGGGGATGAGGTGTGCCGCCCGCTCTCGCGCGTCGTCGTGGCTCATGGTCGCTGCCTCCTGTATGCGTGCACATGTTTCTTTCTGTTCAATTACCGTCTACAGTAATCATATGCGCTCATTTCTGGGGCCATTATGCGCATAAACGAACGAAAACCACCACGAAGGGACGCCGATGTATCTCCCGATCGCCGAGGTTGCCTGCGTGCCGGCTCGGGCGCGCGTCTTCGAGCAGGGCTGGCAGTCCTGGAGTCCCACCGGCACCTACCCGGGTGACGCGACCTCTCCCCGGCCGTCCTCGGCGCAGATCGCGGCGAGCTGCTTCCGCTTCGACCGGCCGATGCCGGAGTCCGGATTCCAGGGCGAGGGACTTGTCGTGATCGACCCTGGCGACGGCGGCCCGGTGCGGTCGTGGTCCGCGGTGGATCACTCCGCCGAAGTCCCCTCCATCCGCGTGCAGGCGCTCGGGGACCGGCTCGTCGTCTCCAGCCTGGGCGCTGTCCGGGAGACCGAGCACGCCGACCTCCCGCGCGCACTCGTCGCCTGGGCCGAGGAGGTGGCGGCCGTCGGTGGCGTGACGGCGGTCCGTCCGCTCGGTCCGGGGTGGAGCAGCTGGTACGGGCACTGGAACAAGGTCACCGAGCAGGACATCGCCGACACCCTGGTGCACGCCGGACGACTGGAGCTGCCGCTGGAGATCATCCAGCTCGACGACGGCTACCAGAGCGCGATCGGGGACTGGCTCGACATCCGGCCGGGCTTCGGCTCCCTTGAAGGAGTGGCGAAACGCGTCGCCGACACCGGGCGGCGCGCGGGCATCTGGCTGACGCCGTTCTTCGTCGCCGCCGGCAGCCGGGTGGCGACCGAGCATCCGGACTGGCTGGTGCGGGGCACGCCCGCGATGCGCGAGTGGGACCGGGACATCGCGGTGCTCGACGTGACGCACCCTGGCGCGGCGGAGCATCTGGGCGGCGTGTTCAGATCCCTTGTGGCGACCGGGTTTTCGTTCTTCAAGATCGACTACATCTACGCCGGAGCGCACCCCGGCTCGCGGCACGCCGACGTGTCGGGGCACGACGCCTACGTGGCGGGGATGCGGATCATCCGCGAGGCGGTCGGGCCGGACTCGACCGTTCTCGGTTGCGGCGCACCGATGCTGCCCAGTGTGGGACTCGTCGACGCCATGCGGGTCAGCCCGGACACCGCGGTCGCCGTCGAACCCAAGTCCGGGGACGTCAGCCAGCCCTCGCAGCTCGGCGCGCGGCTGGCCGGGGCCGCGCGGGAGTTCATGCACGGCCGGTTGTGGGTCAACGATCCCGACTGCCTGCTGGTGTCTCCGCGCGTGGAAGACCGCGCCGGCTGGGCGGATCACGTGGCCTCCAGCGGTGGGTGGAGGTGTTCGAGCGATCGCCTCGCCGACCTCGACGAGTGGGGAGCCACGCGCACCCGCGAGCTGCTCACGCCGTCAACCAGTCCTGCCTGATCTCTCCGGAAGGGAGTCCGCCATGGCTCAGGTCCTCACGGTGCCGACCCCGCCGCCACCGGTCTCGACCCGGCCGGTGCCGCCACGGGGACGTCGTCGGCGGGCGCGGGAAACCCTGACGGCATATGCCTTTGTAGCCCCGAGCCTGTTCGGCGTCGTCGCGTTCCTTTTGCTGCCAGTACTGATCGTCGCCGGGCTGAGCCTGTTCGACTGGAAGCTGCTGGCCGAGCCGGAGTTCGTCGGGCTGGCCAACTACGAGCGGCTTTTCGCCGACGGCGGGATCGGCCACTCGCTGCTGGTGACCATCGCCTACGTGGTCCTGACCATCCCCGTACAGACGGTGCTGGCCCTGTTGCTCGCGCTGCTGCTCAACCAGCGAGTGCGCGGCGTGAAGATCTTTCGCGCGATGTTCGTCCTGCCTTGGATGGCGACGCCGGTGGTGATGGGCCTGGTGTGGGGCTGGATCTTCGACCCGGCCAACGGCGCGGTCAACTCCTTCCTGGAGATCTTCGGGATCGGCGGACCGAGCTGGCTGTCCTCGGCCGGCCTCGCGCTGCCCTCGGTAGCGGCGACGCAGGTGTGGCAGTTCGCGGGCTACAACATGCTGTTCTTCCTCGCCGGGTTGCAGTCCATCCCGAAGGACTTCTACGAGGCGGCCACGCTGGACGGGGCGTCGCCGGTCCGGCAGTTCTTCGCGATCACACTGCCGCTGTTGCGCCCGACGCTGTTCTTTGTCCTTGTCACCAACGTGATCGGCTCGTTCCAGGTCTTCGACACCGTTTTCGTGATGACCAACGGCGGTCCTGGCAACAGCACCGAGGTCATCAACTACACGATCTACCAGACCGCGTTCCGGCAGTTCGATTTCGGCTACGCCTCCGCCATCGCGATGGTGCTGTTCCTGATCATCCTCGCGGTCACCATGGCGCAGGTCCGGTACTTCAACCGCACCACGACCTACGACCTGACCTGAGAGGGGCCGACCGTGACCACGACCACCCGGCGACGGCGGCCATCCCGCCGCGCCGCCCTCTACGCGACGCTGATCATCGGGGCGGCCATGTCGGTCTTCCCGTACTGGCTGATCGTCTCGACCGCGTTGAAACCGCGCGGTGAGCTCTTCGAGGCGGCACCCTGGGCGCCGCCGTCCTCGCCGACGCTGGAGAACCTCGGCGCGCTGCTGGGCTCGGACTTCGCGCAGTCCATCCTCAACACCTTCATCTTCGTCACCGTCCTCACCGTGGGGCAGCTGATCTTCACCACGCTGGCGGCGTATGCGTTCGCGCGCTTGGACTTCCGGGGCCGCAACTCGCTGTTCTGGCTGTACCTGGCCACCCTGATGGTGCCCAACGTGGTGACCCTGATCCCGCTGTTCCTGATCATGCGTGAGCTGGACCTGGTGAACAGCTGGTACGGGCTCGTCGCGCCGTACGTCTTCGGCACGCCGTACGGGATTTTCCTGATGCGCCAGTTCTTCCGCAGTATCCCGCGCGAGATCGAGGAGGCCGCGCGGGTGGACGGCGCAGGGCACCTGACCATCCTGTGGCGGATCATCCTGCCGCTGAGCAGGCCGATCCTGGCCACGCTGGCGATCGTCACGGTGATCTCGTCCTGGAACAACTTCCTGTGGCCGCTGATCATCACCAGCAGCGAGGACACCCGCGTGGTCACCGTCGCGATCGCCGCCCTGCGCTCGGAGATCGGCATCGACTACACCCGGATGATGGCAGGCAGCCTGCTCACGCTGTTGCCGATGCTGCTCGTCTTCGTCTTCTTCCAGCGCTACATCGTCCGGTCGGTCGCCCTGACCGGACTCAAGTGACACAAAGGAGTGTCCCCATGAAGCTCTCGGCTTTCCGGCGGAAGGTGCTCAGCGCGCTGACAGCCGGCGCACTGGTCGGGCTGGTCGCCGCCTGTGGCGGCAGCGGCGACAGCAACGGCAAGACGACACTGACCTACCGAATCTGGGACGAGCAGCAGCAGAAGGGCTACGAGAAGGTCTTCGAGGCGTTCAAGGCCCAGTACCCTGACATCGACGTCAAGATCGAGCTTCAGCCCTACGACCAGTACTGGACCAAGCTCGTCACCGAGATGGTTTCCGGCACCGCTCCCGACGTGTTCTGGATGACGCCCGCGAACTTCCCCGAACTGGCGACGAAGGGCGCGTTGATGGACGTCTCCGACGCCGTGGAGCAGTCCGGCCTCGCCAAGGACAAGTACCACGCCAACGTGGTGGATTCCTTTACCTACAAGGGAAAGATGTACGCCGCCCCCAAGGACTGGGGCGTACCGGGGATGCTCTACAACAAGCAGGTCTTCGCCGAGGCCGGCGTCGCGATGCCCACCGAGCCGCTGACCTGGGCACCCGACGGATCCGGGACGTTCCTGCCGCTGATGCAGAAGCTCACCGTCGACGTGAACGGCAAGCACCCCAATGAAGCCGGCTTCGATCCGGCCAAGGTCAAGCGGTGGGGCTTCGCCTCCTGGAACCACTCGGGCACCCAGTGGCTGAACTGGATCCCGAGCAACGGCGGCACGACGATCACCAAGCCCTACGGCACGTTCAACTTCGACGAGCCCGCTTCGGTCGAGGCGTTGCAGTGGGGCATCGACCTGATCAAGAAGTGGCACGTGTCCCCGCCCGCCGAGCAGACCAACCCGCCGGCGGGCCGTGCGACCGAGATGTTCCAGCGCGGCGAGGTCGCGGTCTTCCCGGCCAACAACGCGCTGCTGCCCTTCGTCGCCCCCAACTCGACCTTCCCGATCGGCACCGCATCGCTTCCTGCGGGCAAGGCAGGCCGCGTCGTGATCATCAACGGCCTCGGCGAGGCGGTCTACTCCCGCACCGAGCATCCCGACCAGGCCAAGCAGCTCGTGTCGTTCCTGGCCACCCCGCAGGCGCAGGCGATCATGGCCGAGGGTGGCTATGTCTTCCCGGCCATCAACGACCTCGCCCCGCGCTACGTCGAGCATTGGAAGGCTAAGGGCATCGACACCCAGCCGTTCCTGGACGAGGCACGCGGCAAGACCGTGAACTTCCCGATCGTGTCCGGCTTCGCCGCGGCGGAACCCAAAATCAACCAGATCTTCAACGACATGTACCTCGGATCGGTCAATGTCTCCGACGCCGCCGGGGAGGCTGTCAAACAGGGCAACGCCCTGCTCACCCCCGAGAAGTAAAGAGGTCTGCCATGTCCGCATCACCCAAGAGATGGCGAGCGGCGGCGATCGCCACCGCCGCGTCGCTGGCCGTCTCACTGGCACCGGCCGCGACGGCCGAGCCCGCGCCCGGGGTGCCCGTGCAGCTGCTGTCGATCACCGACCTGCACGGCTACTTCGGCGAGTACACCACGACCGTGCCCGGCTCGCGTGCCGGTGAGCCCGCGAAAACCGTCGGTGGCGGGGCGTATCTCGCCTCGCACCTCGACCGGCTGCGCGCACCGGAGAACTCCGTACTGTTCTCCGCGGGCGACGACTTCTCCGGCTGGCCGTCGGAGACCGCGTGGTTCTGGAACGAGCCGACGATCGAGTACATGAACATGATCGGCGTCGAGTTCTCAACCGTGGGCAACCACGAGATCGACCGGAAACCGGCCTACCTCGAGCATATGATGGAGGGCACCTGCCAGGGCCGCCCCGACCGCGACCTCTGCTTCACCGACTCGACCGGGAAACGCTTCCAGGGCGCGGACTTCGACTACTACTCCGCGAACGTGATCAACGAAGCCACCGGCCGGCCGCTGGTCAAGCCGTACCACGTGCGGCAGGTCGACGACGGTCGCGGCGGCACGCTCCCGGTGGGATTCATCCACGCCACGACCACCCACACGCCGGAAGAGCAGCTCTCCTACTGGCCGAGCGAACTGAAGTTCCTGCCCGAGGTGGAGACGATCAACCGCTACGCCGAGGAGCTGCGCGGGCGGGGCGTCCAGGCCATCGTCGCCGTTGTGCACGAAGGGTTCTCGCAAGCGAACGGGGCGGGGTACAACGACTGCACCGCACCGTTCGGCCCGCTCGCCGACATGAACAAGCAGATCAGCCCGGCGGTGGACGCCATCGTCGGCGGGCACTGGCACGCGCTGGTGAACTGCATGCTGCCCGACCCGGCCGGTAATCCCCGCCCGGTGGTGGATGCGGCGAACCACGGCAGGCTGATCAACGAGATCAACCTGGAGCTGGATCCGGCGACCGGCGATGTCCGGCGAGACCGGACGAAGTCGGTCAGCCACGCCAACACCCGTGATGTCGCACCGGATCCCGAGGTGCAGCGGATGGCGAAGTACTGGAAGGACCGGCTCCCCGCGCGGGGTGACCAGCAGGTCGCCACGGTCACCGGCGATCTCACCCGCACCTCCGGCACCGACGAGGAGTCCACGCTCGGCAACACCACCGCCGATGCGTTCCGCTGGGCGGCCAACCAGGACGGACAGGCCGATCTCGCGGTCGCGATGCCGGGAATCTTGTTGCGCGACATACCTTTCGTCCCCAATCCAGCCAATCCCGCGGACGCACCGGGACGGGTGCTGTTCTCCGAGCTGGTCTTCGGCACGGTCTACGAGAACGGCATCGGCCCGGCCGTCGTGCGCGGGACGGTGACCGGCAAGAAACTCGACGAGCTGATCGAGAGCCAATGGCAGCGAGGGGCCGACGGTGTCGTGACGTATCGGCACATGGCCGTTTCCGGCAACGTTTCCTATACCTACGACCCCGACGCCCCGCTCGGGCAGCACGTCGACATCAAGAAGATCCGGATCAACGGGAAGCCGGTGAAGGCCGACCGCGAGTACCGGATCGCGACTCTGGCCAACAACTTCTTCGCCCGCAACGCCACACCCGGGTTCACGGCGCTTTTTGACGCCAGGAACCAGGATCGGAGCATCTATTCCGGTGCGGACGCGCTCTGGAAGTACCTGGAGGCGAGGTCACCGGTCCGACCGCCGAAGCTCGACCGGGTCCGGCCCGCACCGGGAAACCGGCCTGCGTAGTCACCTGAACCGGGACGGAGGGGTTGGCACGTGTTCGCTCATCGAGTCGAACTTGCGGACATAGGTCAGTCCCTCCGGGATCTCGATGCTGGTCGTCGAGGTCCAGCCACGGGTCAGGGTGGGCCAGTCGGGCACGTCGGGGTGGAAGTGCGGCCGGAACGGCTCGTAGCCGTCGATGAAGGCGGCCGGTTCCGACCTCGCCTGCCACCGGATGTCCGCCGACAACCGCAGCCGGTCGCTGAGGTTGGGGCGGGCCCCGTGCACGGTGAGGCTGGTGAACATGAGCACGTCCCCCTGGCCGAAGTGGGTGCTGCGCCAGTCGTCCACGCCACTGCCCGCCACCTGCGCGGTGACCCCGCCGGGGCCCTCCGCCCGGGACACACCGAGCACGCCGAGCTTGTGCGACCCGCCGAGGACCTCGAGCCCGCCGGCGTCGGCGGGACAGTCGGCGAGGGGGATCCACATGGTCAGGGTGTCGACCGCGCCCTGGATGAGGCGGTAGTCCTGGTGAGCGGGCGTGGGTGTGGCCCGCGGCGTCGGCGCCGTGACGCGGGCGATGTGCATCGGGTGGCAGAAGACCTCCTCGCCGAGCAGCCGCTGAGCCAGGCCGCGCAGCTCCTCCCGTTCGCTGAGCTCGTGGAAGGACTGCGTCGCCTGCACGGCGGAGTACATGCCGAAGAAGGTGGACTTGCCCTCCTCGACTGCCCGGTCGGACGCCCGAAGCTCGTGCGGCTCGGTGCCGGAGGCCAGCCACCTGCTGTCGTGGAGCACGGCCGCGATGTCGGCGCGAACACCGGTGACGTAGTCGCTGGGCAGCAGGCGGGGGAAGTAGAGGTAGCCGTCCTCGGACATGCGCTCCCGTAGCGCCGCGACGTCGTCGGCGATTTCGCTGGAATCGATCAACTGCTTCATGTTCTGCCTCCGCGGTGGGGTCTCGACGTATTCGACTGTAGGAAGGGCGGGGCATCGCGGACATGGCTGAACCTGCCGGGAAGATGACAGATCCTGCTGTGACGCCCTCGCCTCCGGCCGGGTTGCTCGTCGTCGGCGAGAGCACCTTCACCAAGCGCCTTGAGGCGATCCGGCCGACCGGCTCACCGAGCTGGCTGCTCATGTGGACAACGCGGGGGCGCGGCGTCGTGCACCACGGGGACACGGCCCTGACCACCAGCGCGGGGCGGCTCGTGCTGATCGAACCCGGCGTGCGGCACACCTATGGAGTCGCACCCGACGCCGCGGAATGGTCGCTGCTGTGGGCACATTTCCGCGCACCACAAGGAAACTGGCTCGGGACGAGTCGCCATCTGACACCGGCGGCGAGCGGCGCCGCGGAGGCCATCGACGCCGCCTTCGACCGGCTCCGCCGTTACGCCCGGCTCACCGGTGATCACATCCCGCCGTCGCCGGTCCACCTCCCGGCCTTCGCCACCCGCCCCGAACAGCAGGCCCTCGCCATGTGCGTGCTCGAGGAGATCGTGCGCCTGGCCGACCTCGTCGGCGCTCCCGCCGCGCCACCGGGCCCTGACCCGCGCATCGCCCGCGTGCGGCAGCTCATTGCCGAGACACCGGAGGCGCCGCACACCCTGAACTCGCTCGCCGCCACCGCCGGGCTGTCACCGTCGCACTTCAGCCACCTCTACGTGAGGGCCACCGGCCACAGCCCCATGCAGGAGGTGCGCACCCGCCGCTTGCACCGCGCGGCTCGGCTGCTGACCGGCACGGGAATGTCCGTCGCCGCGGTCGCCGGCACCGTCGGCTACGTCGACCAGTTCCACTTCAGCCGCGCGTTCCGCCGCGAGTTCGGCCTGCCGCCGAGCAGCTACCGGCACAACGGCGAGGTTCCCGGTTGGGACTGACGTGTGCGGAATCAGTGCGGGCGTCCCCAACACCGACCCCGTCAGGCAGGAGACCACTAGGGGGACTCATGGACCAGCCGCTCGGCGAGGCATTGCGGAGCTATCGCATCGCGTTGATGCTGACCCAGGAAGTGCTTGGTGAGCAAGCATTGTCGAGCGCACAGGCAGTGGGCGCGCTGAAGCACGGAGCCGGCGGTTCCCGCGCCGCGAGAGCGTGAACCGGCCCGCTGACGCGTTGCACCTCACCGGTGCCGAGCCGCCACTCACGACCCCTTGCGAAACCGTACGTATACAGACAACCCACAGCCGCCTGACCTGCCACCGACGACCACCCTGGCTGATCAAGTCCGGACAGTGCCGAGTCCGGCAAGGCGTAATCGGCGGCGCACCGTCTCACGGGGCCGGTCGGGCGCCTTCGACGTGGCCATCACGGCCGTCCGGGAGGCTCGTGGCGTTCGACGGCGTTCCACAGGATGGCGATGGGTGCCTGGTCCGATTTCTCTCGCCCGGCGAACTCCTCGAGGAGCGCGTCGACCCTGCTGTTCAGCTCCGCTTGGTCGCGGGCATCCAGCCGCAGAACCGCCCGGCGGGTGTGCTGGGGGACTGAAGGGTCGTTCTCGCTGATCTCCGCCCGGTGTGCGTCCAGGATGGCGAGGTCGACTTTGGCCGTTAGGTGACGGTCGCTCCCCGGCTCGAGATTGAGACGCCAGGTTTTCTTGGTCGCTCGGTAGGGATGTTCCCAGGCACCTTTAGGTCCTCGCCGTGGCTCCTCGGCCACGACAAATCCCGTTGAAGTCAGTATCCGCAGCCTGCGCAGCAGTGTGGCCGGTGCGACGTCGAGGCGTTCGGCGAGTTGCTGGTTGGTCCATGCCCTGTCCAGGCACAACCGCAGGATGCGCCAGCTCAGCGGGTGGGAGAGCGCACGCAGTTCTTCCGGCGTCGCGGCTGGGGGCTCGATCTGTCCGGCCATTGACAGGACTGTAATCGGTTCCCATACTCAAAATCAATTTCACTCGATGAAATCGATGGGAGTCGACGTGGACTCGGTCAGGGAATACGTGCGGCGGCACCGGCTGCGGCACGAGCAGGAACTCGCGGACTGGATCGCGGTGCCCAGCGTGAGCGCCACGGGCGAGGGCATGGAACAGGCCACGCCGTACGCGCGGGAGTTGCTGGAACGCAGCGGGCTCAGCTCACGGGTAGTGGAGACCGGCGGCTGGCCGCTGGTCGTCGGGCACGTGGCGGGTCCGGCGGACACCCCGCATGTGGTGATCTACGGGCACTACGACGTCCAGCCGGCGGGACCGCTGGAGGAATGGCACAGCCCGCCGTTCAAGGCGATTGTCCGCGAGGGCCGGATGTACGGGCGCGGCACCGGCGACAACAAAGGTCAACACCTCGCTCAGCTCCTCGCTCTCCGGGCACTGCGCGACATCCATGGGGGACCGCCGTGCTCGGTGACCGTGGTGCTCGACGGCGAGGAGGAGATCGGCAGCCCGCATCTGACCGGCACGCTGGCGGCGATACGGGAGGACTTGGCCGCGGATCTCGCGGTGTGGAGCGACGGTCCGGTGCATGACAGTTACGAGCCGACGGTCGCGCTCGGCGTGCGTGGCGTCGTGGCCTTCGAGATCACCGTGCGTGGCGCGAACAGCGCGCTGCATTCGGGAAACTGGGGCAATGTCGCGCCGAATCCCGCCTGGGAGCTGATCTGGCTGCTGTCGACCATGCGCGGACCCGACGGCCAGGTGACCGTCGACGGTTACGACGCGGGCGTGACGCCCTTGACCGACGCCGAACTCGACGCGGTGCGGGCACTGCCGATCGACCCGGCCGCGATGCTGGCGGAAGCCGGGCTGGACCGGATGGACACCGGTCGCGGCCAGGACGTCAACGAACGACTCGCGATGCCAACATTCAGCATCAACTCGTTGACCTGCATGGACAACGACGAGCACCGCACGGTCATCCCGTCGGTCGCGGTCGCCCGGTGCGATATGCGGCTGGCCTGTGGCCAGCGGGTGGAGACGGTCATCGACGCTGTCCGCGCACACGTCGGCAAGCACCTGCCGCACGCCGAGCTGCGGTTCGGGGCGACCATGGAGGCGTCCCGAACCTTGCCGGACGCGCCTTATGCCGACCTCGTGCTGCGTGGGGTGACCGAGGCACACGGGAAGCAGGCTTTGGCGGTCCCGGCGATGGGCGGCAGCCTGCCGATCGCGGCGCTCACCGATGGGCTGGCCCTGCCCTGCTACGGCATCGCGCTGGCGAATGTCGACGAGCGTAACCACGCGCCGAACGAGAACCTCGAACTCCATCGGTTCCACCAGGGCATCGTGACCGCGGCCAGTGTCCTCTCCAGCATCGGCCGACGATGAACGCGACAGTGCGCCTCGTCGCGGCGGCCTCGACCGGGAACATGCTGGAATGGCTGAGCTTCACCGCCTACGCACTGGTCGCCGACGTCATCGCGCGGCAGTTCTTTCCTTCGGCCGATCCGGTGACCTCGTTGATGTTGGCACTGGGTACGGCGGTGGCCGCCTACCTGGCCCGGCCGATCGGCGCGGTGGTGCTCGGTGTCTACGCCGACCGGGCCGGACGGCTGGCGGCCTTGACCGTGGCGATCCGGCTGATGACCCTCGGCTCGTTCCTGATCGTGATCCTGCCCGACTACGGGACGATCGGCGTGCTCGCGCCGATCGGGATGCTCCTCGCGCTGGTGCTCCAAGGATTCTCCGCCGGCGGTGAGTTCGGCTCCGCCACCGCACTGCTCGTCGAGAGTCACGCCGGGCGGCGTGGCTTCATGGGGAGCTGGCAAACCGCCAGCCAGGCGTTCGCGGTCCTGCTCGCGACCGGCTTGCTCGCGACCACGAGTGGGTTCCTGAGCCCGGCGCAGTTCGACGCGTGGGGATGGCGGATCCCGTTCGCGGTCGCCCTGCTCCTCGGCCCGGCCGGCTACTTCATCCGTACCCGGCTGCGCGACTCGCCGGAGTTCATCGCCGCACGCGCCAAGCCGGACTCCGGGCCGCCGCGCCCACTGGTGCACCTCATGCGGCACCACAAGACACGGGTGCTGCTGGTCATGGGCATGATCGCGGTCTCGACGGGGTTCTCCTACCTGATCACCTACATGCCGACGTTCGCCATCCGGCACCTCGGCATGTCCCCGTCGACGAGTTTCACCGCGACCTTCGTGACCGGTGTCGTCCTCACCGTGCTCACACCCGTAGCCGGTCACCTCTCCGACAGGATCGGGAGGGCCCGGATGCTCACCGCGGCCGCCGCCGTGATCGCGCTCATCAGCCTTCCGCTGTTCCTGCTCATCCGCGCCGCACCGGCGATGGTCACCCTGGTGACGGCCTTGGCACTGATGGGCCTGGTCAAAGCTTGGTACGCCGGGCCGCTGCCCGCGGCCATGGCCGAAATGTTCCCTGTCAGTGGCAGGGGAACGGGGCTGTCGATCAGCTACAACCTCGGCGTCATCCTCTTCGGCGGCGTCACCCCGCTGGCCATCACCCTGCTGATCGCGGTCACTGGATCCACCCTCGCGCCCAGCTACTGGATCACCGCGCTCGCCCTGCTCAGCGGTATCTGCGTGGTGCTCGCCCGCCGATACCGGCAATCCGCTCCGTCGTCCACTCTTGAGGGAGCCGACGGGGGCCTTCGCCGCGTCTGACGTGGCGAAGGGAGCTTTCACCGCATATCACGCGGTGAAAGCTGGCCGCGGTCGGCGGTGGGTGTCCGAGGGGCGAGTTGCTCACTATCCACAACGCTTATGCTCGTCTGAGCTGTCATATGAGCTGCCCAGGCGTCGTCCGGTCAGGCTCGATGGCCAGCCTCTTGTTCCTCGGACCCGTACGGCTGGGCTTAGGGGAATGCCTATGGACAGTGGCTTCGTTGTAGCGGTCTCCATCGTCAACAAGGGCAATGCACTCCTCTCGCCGTGGGCCTGCCTGGGCGTTCTCCGCTGGTCAGCGTTTTTCTTACGGTCGCGACGGCGGCCATGCCCAGCATGGGGGCCGTGTCACCGTGACGGCCGCAGACTGGAACATGGCCTGGCTTTGAACGGCGACTTTAACCATGCCCACCCATCACTTCGACCTCCGTGCTCAACGGTGCGCCCGCTACGATGCCGGCTAATCTCCAGGCAGAATGGTCAAATGGATTCGTTTGACTTGGGCCGTCTGAGTGCCTACGACTTCGAGGTGGTCTGCCGGGACCTGTTTGAGGAGATCTTGGGCTTGAAGATCGAGATCCACGTCCCCGGTGCGGACCATGGGATCGACCTTCGGCACATGGCCGACGACGGAGGTTCGTTAGTGATCCAGTGCAAGCACTGGATCCGCAGCGACAGGTCCAAACTGCTTGCCAACATGCGCGACAAGGAGCGTGTCAAGATCGCTGACCTGCGGCCTGCCCGGTACATCCTTGCCACGAGCATGGGGCTGAGCGTAGACGCGAAAGAAACCCTTCTTAGGGACCTTGCGCCGTACGTCCACAGCACAGGTGACCTGTACGGCGTGGAACAGCTCAGGGAGGAACTACGCAAGCGCCCTGCACTCGTGCAGCGTCACCTTCGGCTGTGGCTGAGCAGCACTGCCGTCCTGCAGACGGTCCTGAATCAGGATGCACTGATCCGTTCCGAAGACCTGGTAAGTGAACTCGACGACGCCGCGAAGACGTTCGTCCCGACTCCCACCTTCGACGTGGCCCGGCAGCTTCTCGAGCGGGAGTCGATCTGTCTGCTGGCGGGCATCCCCGGGATCGGCAAGTCGACGATCGCAAAGATGCTCGCCCGTCTCCAGCTGGCACAGGGCTACCAGGTGATCGATGTGACGCGGGAAATCGGGGAGATCGATAAACTGTGGCTCCCGGACACCCCGCAACTATTCTTCTACGACGACTTCCTTGGCGAGATCGCTCTTAACCACCACCTCGGGAAGAACGAGGACCGCCAGTTGCTCAGGGTCCTGCGCCGAATCCGAAAGACGCCGGGGAAGCTGTTGGTTCTCACCACGCGCGAATACATCCTTCGAGAGGCCAAGCGCCGCCACGAGATCCTGGACGACGGTGACCTCGAGCCGCTCACGTGCGACGTCGGAGCGGACGCTTACAGCATGGAGATCCGGGCCGGGATCCTGTACAACCACGTCTACTACGCCGATATCTCGGCCGCTGAGAAGCGGAAGTTCGCCGTCCCGTCGCAGTGGCACAAGCTCCTCTGGCACCGCAACTTCAGTCCCCGGCTCGTAGAGAACACCCTGCGCCTCGCTGGCCGCGACGGCACCAAGGAAGTGGCCGAAGCCCTGCACCTCAACTTCGAGAACCCCGAGCGGATCTGGGCACGTGTCATCGAGCAGCAGCTCGCCGCCTCCGCCGTCCACCTGCTTGAGGTGCTGTTCACCTTCGGTCGGACCACGGAACTCGACGATCTCCACGACGCCTGGCGCAGCTATCGCGTGGCCCTGAGACAGCCAGACGACCGCCGACTGTTTCACGATGCGGTGAAGGTGCTCGACGGCTCAATGATCGAAACCTTGCGCCAGTTCGACCCGACCGGGTTTGAGCGCGAAAGCGCTCCCGTCATCGCAACCTTCCACAACCCATCCGTACGTGACTATCTGCTGAGCCGCGTCCAATCGAAGCTAGTCCCTCTCGACGAGTTGCTCGGAACGATCACCGACGCTCCCCGTCTTCACCACCTAGTCTCACTCGCTTCCCTACGTCCCCAGAGCGTCCTGCGGGACGGGTTGCGCACGCGCGTCGGCGACCTGACGGATTTCTTCCTCCGCGACTACGCAGAAACCGAGAGACCGTCCTTCGAGGAGGCGTTGGAAGACGACGACTGGGTCGACGAAGACGAGGACGGCAGCTGGACGAGCGACCTGGACTACTACTTGAAGATCGCGATCGTCATCGATTCCCGCGACCTGGCCGAATTCGTCACGGACAAGATCAAGAACGCGGATTCCATTCGAATTGGCGACTGCGAACCACGTCATCTCGTCAACCTTGCCGCCCATCTCGCGGCGACCGAGCTGGTCCCGGCGGAGCAGCGTCTTCAGCTGGGGCACAAGCTGCTCGACGAGGCCATCGCCGACAGGTCGCGCGCGCAAGGCCAGCTCGGACAAATGTGGTCGGACCTCACCGAGCTGGCGGAGCTGCTGACCGATCTGAAGGTACCGGGAGCTTCCGAGCGCCTGCGGACCATCCACGAGGACATGACCGACGTAGTGCTCGGCGAACTCCGTGCATGGCAGGTTAACGATCTCGCACGGAGGGCATACATCTCCCGTAACGGCGACTGGTGGGATCTGGCGGAGGCCTTGTCGTTCATCGAGGCCGAAGACCTGCCCGAAGAGCTGCGTTCCGCACACATCATCGCGACGGCCGCGGCCCAGGCGGCTATTTCGACCGCACCCTCGACACCGATAGCCAGAGAGCTGCCGTCGACGAATAGGCCGCCCGTTCATGTCGGAGAGCCGGCTCTCGACGAGACGCTTCGCAGCCTGCTCGAAAACCTCGAATAAGCCAGGACTCCCCGCATAAAGTCCACCAGCCGGTGCTGCACCGGGCTGTGGGTGTGCGTCGAACGCCACCTCAGCCAGCTCGATATTGCTACTTCGGCATGGAATGAAAATCGGTTGCCGTAGCTGAATTTGATGTCAGAGATAGGTAAGCAGCGCTACATCGGCTCCGGTTAGCCCAACTACTTGTCGCAAGCTCGGGTGTTGTTGTGCGCCTCCAGTAGCCGCAGGGCGTGGGCGCTGGTAGTGATTTTGTTGCTGGCGCGGAGACAGATGACCTGGGTGACAATCACCTGGGTCGCGGTGAGTGTGACTGCGGCGAGCGCCACGATGACCGCGCACCAGGCAGGTAAGGCTGAGTAGAGGGCCGCGCCGGCAGTGGCGGAAGTGAGCAGTGTGATCGGTTTCGTGCTCATGTTCACCACCTCTCGTGTCGTCGCCTCCGCAGGGCCGGTCGGCGTGATTCCACGATGGCGGCGTTCGCCTCGCTGGGCAGCACATCCATCGAGTACCGCACAGACGTGGGCGATGGATGGCTCTCGACAGGGAGCTGGTCCGCTGGTAGCGGGTTGGGTAGGTACAGATGTCGGCCGTGGCAGTGATAGGTGGGAAGCTATGGCGATGGTGCAGTCGGACCTCGTCGCCGGTCAGAAGTTGCGTGCGCTCCTGGTCGGGTTCAAGGACCGCTCCGGTCTGACCTACGAGAAACTCGCGGAGCTGGCCTCGTGCAGCCGGGGAACGGCCGAGAACTACATCGCCAAGGCCGGTCACCGGCGCTCGGACGGAATCCTCGCCTCGCTGCTGTCCGTGCTCGGGGTCACCCGCGATGAGCGCGACGAGGCTATGCGCCTGCACCGGCTCAACAGGTCCTGCTCGACCGATCCGGCGACGGTGGAGTGGGCTGCGTCCGCAGCGGAGGCGGATTGCACGGTGTGGGAGATGGAACATTTCACGCCTGCCGAGGCGACCGTGCATCCCGCGATCACGCGCAGCCAAGGTCTCGCCTCAGCCCTGAACGTCGTCTCCCCGCCTCCCTCGTACGTGCTGCGGGATCATGACGCGCTGTTGCACGCGGACATCACGGCTGCGGCCCGCGGCGAACTAGCCGCGATGATCGCGCTGCGTGGTGGACCGTCGACAGGGAAAACCCGATCGCTGTTCGAGGTCGTTCACGCTCTCGGACCGCGGTGGGCGGTAGTCCGCCCCAGGTCTGCGTCGGCGCTGCGTGGCCTGGCTACGTCCGGCCTGCTGCACCGGCGGCGATGCGTGCTGTGGCTGAACGAACTGCAGGCCTTCCTCGGCCCCAACGGGACGGGATTGTCGTTGGATGTGCTGCGTGACCTGTTCGCCGTCCCCGGCGAACGCGACGGCGGGAAGCGCCGACAACGGCAGCCTCTGGTTGTGGTGGCAACGTTGTGGCCGGAGAAACTCCGCGACACCACCACGGCTGGCGAACAGGTCAGCGACAACCGTGACCTCCTTGTCACCTCCAACCAGTGGGTACGCTGGCACGATGTTCCCCGCGATTTCTCCCGGCGTGAACGCGACAAAGCCCGCGCCCTCGCGGCCAGCGACGGCCGCCTCAGAGCCGCACTCGACAACCCCGACCGGATCGGATTCGCTCAAACCCTCGCCGGCGGGCATGAGCTCCTCCAGCACTACCTCACCGTGCCGAACTACATGGACCAGCTTGTCCTGGACGCCGCCGGTGACGCCCGACGCCTCGGTCACACCAGCCCTTTGTCCCTTCCGATGCTGCGCGCGATCGCCACGGCCCTGTGGCGGGAGGAACGCGGCCAGACCAGTCCGCCCTCGGGGTGGTTCGACACCGCGATCGCCCACGCTTCGCAGCCCCTGCGTTCCACCCGAGGCGTCCAAGCCCTCATCCCGCTCGACAACGCCGACCTCCACAACGCCGAAGCCGAGGAAGTCACCTACGAACTGGCCGACTATCTCGAGCACTATCTCCGCTACGACCGCCGAACCCATACCGTCACCGACGCAGTCTGGGACGCACTACGTCAGCACGCCACACGCACCGTCGACATCGTTAACCTCGCGAGAGGCGCGATAAATCGGGGCCACTTCCAGCATGGTGAGGCTCTCTATCGCGCCGCCGGCACCCCCGAGGCGCTCCTTGAATTCGCTCGATGGCGCGCGGCGCGACCGGGACAGGAGCAGGAAGCGGAGCGGATCTACCGCGAAGCGATAGCCACCGGTCACCCTGACGCCCTTGTCGCGTTTGCTCGCTGGCTGGAGAGCCACCCTGGCCGTGAGGACGAGACCGAGCAGGTCTACAGGGAGGCCATTGCCGCCGGCGTCCCTGCGGCGCGTATCGAGTTCGCATGGTGGCTCAGGGAACAGATGGACCGAGAGGACGAGACTGAGCTGGTCTACTGGGATGCCGTTGCTGCTGGTGACCCGTCCGCGCTTCTGGCCTTTGCCAGTTGGCTGGAGTTGCAGCCTGGCCGCGAGGTGGAGACCGAGCACTTCTATCGGGGTGCCGTCGCCGCCGGACTGCCCGATGCTCGCACCGCGTTCGCTGTCTGGTTGGCGAGCCAGCCTGGCCGCGAGGGCGAGACTGAGCAGGTTTACCGAGACGCCATTGTCGCTCGTGACCTGATGGCGCAGATGGCGTTCATCAGTTGGATGAGCGAACAGCCCTGCCGCGAAGACGACACCGAGCGGGCCTATCAAGACGGCATTGCGGCTGGCTATCTTGGCGTGCTCTTGGCCTTCGCGATGTGGCTGGCGAAGCAGCCTGGTCGCGACGTGGAGATCGAAGGAGTCTTCCGTGACGCGATCGCTACGGGCCACCGGCACGCTTTCAGCTCGTTCGTATTTTGGCTGGGAGAGCAGCCTGGCCGTGACGACGACATTGAGTCGGTCTATCGGGACTATATCGCCTCCGGTGACCCCGAGGCATACACCTCGTTCGCCGGATGGCTAGCCAAACAGCCAGATCGTAAAGAGGAGACTGAACGGGCCTACCAAGACGCGATCGCCACCGGTGACCCCGACGCGTACACCGAGTTCGCAGAGTGGCTGGCGGAACAGCCCGGCCGCGAGGACGACACCGAGCGGGTCTACCGGGACCACATCGCCACCGGCCACCCCTACGCACTCACCGCGTTCGCAGAGTGGCTCGGCAAACAACCCCGCCGCGAAGAGGACAGGGCGCGACTGCTTCGCTCCGGGCTGATCGGCTGAGGCATCGCAACTAGTCACATACCGGACCCGTCGCCAGCGGGCCGGGCGGAGGTAGGTTCAGTGACATGCGGCCTGACGGCTCGGGTGCAGGTATTCGACGCGGCAGACCCAGGTGAACAGTGCCCTGGTCGAGTCCAGCTCGGTCCATTGCTTCAGCTCGATCAGGATCGCGGTCACTCCGCCGTCGCTGTGGGATCCCAGCAGAAGGGCGTCGACTCGCTGTCCGCTTCCTGGCAGTTCGTACTTGAGGAACCCGACGAAACCAGCGTCCCAGTCCGCGTCACCTGACGGACGCCTCCATCGTCGCCACGAGACCGAACCCCGGCTTGCGGTCTGCGGTGAGTTCCTCCTTCTCGGGGAAGATCCAATTAGCTCCTGACCAGGCGTTTCCTTTGTTTCTGCAGGTCTGCGGTCTCTCGATCCTCCTCGTTGGCGCGGTTTCGGACGCGTTTCGACGCGTTCCGGTCGCCTGATTAGCCCCGAAAGGCGCCAATCACGGCGCACGCCTTGAGGACCGGTGAGGACGCAGAACTCGTGCGCCACGCCGAGGACGTCCTGGCACCGCTCGCCTCTGAACCCCCGCGAAACGCGCGCGAGGGCCTCATGCTGTAGATCCAGGGCGGCGTAGGCGTCTGACCTGCGCTGATACGGCTACTGGCCTTCGGCGGTACGTGGCGGGTTCACAACAGGAGAGAACACGTCGTTTATGAGTGAGCGGGCGCGCTCGTGGGCTTGCTCGAACAGGTGGGCCGTAGGTCTCCCCGGAACTCCCGGACGCGTCTGTCGCGCCGGGTCACTTCGATCTCCCCGCCCGTCGAAAGGGCGCCCGGGGAGAAGCCATGCGCTACTTGAGCACGTTTGGCTTTTGTCCGGTGTAGATGGCGGGCTGGTTCATTTTGTGTCCGAGGTACCAATTCTCACCGTCTGCATCCGTCCAGTGGATCCGGAATGCGGTCATTACGTCAGTTTGTTTCATAACGGCACTAAGCTCCTGACTACTCCTGTTGGGAGCACGTCCACATGCCGCTTGGCCGGAACGTCAGAAACTGACGCATAGGACGGCCACACCTCGAAATTCAGGTCTAGGACCGCCCGGTCGCTGTGGTTGTGGATTTTCACCCACGCTCGCGTATTGAGGTCATTAGACTGGCCTGAGTCTCGCTTCTTGTAGTCCTTGTTCTCAAGAACAATCAATCGGGCTTGTTTAAGCAATCGTGCTTTGGCCTCCGCCTTCTTTTCTCTTTGATCCATCGCGCGTTGGACGAGATTCTGGATCGCCACGGTAATTGCCGCGACGGCCGCCGTTGCTGTGGCGATCGTGCTGGCGATTTGCCACCCGGTGATGGGAGTGCTCTGTGCGACTGCTGTGCCGAGGTTCATCGCAACAGAATAGAGCGACGTGCAGCTTGAGCACGGGCGCCACGACGGTCTCCTGTCACGCTGGCCGCGCTGACGCTGTTCGTCATTTTCTGCCATAACGTTTACCCAGGGCGCCGAACTCTTCCACTTTATTTCGGCATCGATCGCGTCGATCGCGGCCAATATGACGAAGGCGAGTGCGAGCGAACCCGCAGATGTCCAAGCGGGAACTGTTCCCAGTACGATGGACAACCTGAACGTCCGGCTCTTCACCGAGACGTGGGCCTCGAGCTAGACCTCGTTCGGGTCAAGCTCGATATGGCCCCGATCTACCGTGGAGGCCTTGGTCGCTTCCGTCTTGGAACTGGCCACTTCGGCGCAGGCTGACTGGTAGGCGTAGTTCCAAGTTCCTGGCGCGAACACGCCGATGTAGATATGGCCGCCTCCAGCCGTCGGTTTGATCAAGTACAAGTGGCCGCCTTCTTGCTTGACCGTGGTGGCGTCCTTGAACGTGAACGTTTTCGATTCCGCGTGAACTTCGACGACCATGTGATCACTCCTAGGCCGAGATCGCTGCGGAACGCCACCACGAACACAGTTCTCGCTAATCGCCCCGCGGTTCGCCGCCTATGGGGTGGAGCTCTGAGTGCCGGAGCTTGGCGGTCGGTTTGACCCGCGGAAGCCACCGCACAAGATGCTGATGAGCGTGCTCGGCGGCATGAGTGAGTCGGAGCGGCAGCACGTTCAGGCTCGGGTGAGGGTTGCGATGGATGCACAGGTGCTGAACGAGGGGCGGCATCAGGGCGGCCGTGCCCCGTACGGCTACGTGGTCGTGGACGGCGGACCCTCATCCGAACCCCAGGAAGGCTGCGGAGGGTTTCCGGCTGCGGGTGCTCGCGATCGACGAGCCTGCTGCCGAGGTCGTGCGGCGGATCTTCGCCGAGTACCTCGACGGGAAGGGCGATCGAGCGATCGCGAACGGGCTCAACCTCGATGGGATTCCGTGCCCTTCGGCTCGGCGGCCGGAGCAGAACCGGCATCGGCTCGCCGATGGATGGCGGGGCAGTACGACGCGATCGATTCTGGAAAACCCGCGTTACACCGGGTACGCCACCTGTTCGTTGCATCCCTGCACAGGATGCGTATTCATGCGACGGACCATAGCTCCGCCTAACGATGAAGCGCCAGCGTGTTGTCTGGGTCCGCGTCCCGGGGCGGCTCCAGTAGGATGCACATTGGTGAAATGGCGCGCCTGACCTGCTGATACCGACTCCAGCAGCAACTCCAGCAGTTTTGCGCAGTCCTGAGACAGCCTCACGGTCTCCAGGTGGTCTCCCCGTCCTCGTCTCGCCAGGCCCGGTGGAGGAGTTTGGGCCGCACCGGGTCGAACGCCAGCTGGAGTACTTCGCACGTTGCCGGAAGATAGGACAGCGGTTCATCGCCGTCGTCCTCCTGCGGCGGGTAGACCGCGGCCAGCAGGTCCTCGATGGCCGTTCTCGCCGGTTCATGCGCGCAGCCTTGATGGCGAGCACGCCCACCAGCCGGGCGATACGTTCCGCGCGTGTGGTCTCGGGCGGCAGCTCCCTCACGCCGGTTCCCGTCGGACGGGAGAGCGAGAGCCATCGCTGGTCGGCGCTCATGAGCACGTGTCGCAGGATCGTCAGGTCGTTGGTGACGTCAGGCCTGATTTCGGTGCCCGCCAGCTCGGTCAGCCTGCGCCCGGCCAGCCCATCCGCGACGACAGCGAACACGGGGGCGGAGCCGCGAGCCATGGCAGCCCGCAGTGCCTGGTCGTAGATCTCCGCGAATCGGCGACGCGGTGCACACACCCAGCAGGTCATCTAGGGCGCGGTACGCCGTCACCGCTTGCTCGAATAGTTCGGCTGGCCGCGGCCTGGACTCGCGGCACAGGCGAAGGCGTCCGTGGCGATCGCGCGGACGGATTCTGGCCAAATAAGGTGCCTCGGCCCGTGGTGCGGGCCAGTTTACCGGCGCGGGCCCACGGTTGTAGTGATCGTCCGGTCACTACCTCTCGACACCGCGTCGGCTCGGAGGGCAGCCACGTATTCCTCGATTTCTGCTCGCTCCGGCAGGTTCGCGTCGGTGGCGATGACCAGCGCGCGTTGCCAGTAGGACAGAGCCTCGGCAGGGTCGCCCTGTTTCACGGAGATCCTGCCGAGCCCCTGGTATGACTGGGCGGCTTTGTAGGTCTGCCCGCTTTCCCTGATGAGCCGCAGCGCGTGCCGAAAACACTCAGCCGCAGATTCGAGATCGCTTGACTCTTCGTGGATCTCCCCGAGGACGTTCATTGCCTGACTCTCGACGTCCCGGTCGCGGATAGTGCGCGCGATCACAAGGGATTCGCGACCCCGTTCCAGTGCTTCGTTGGTGTCACCGTTGCGGCGCAGGCAATCCGCGAGAATGTACAGGCTCCGCGCTTCGGCTTCCTTCGCGCCGATCCGCCGGGTGAGTGCGAGCGCATCCAGAAGGTGTCTCCGCGCCACTGCGAGCTTACCGATCAAGGTGTATGTCCACCCGACATTGAGCAGACCCATCGCCTCGGCATAGTGGTTGTCCTGGCCGGAGATCATGCCGAGCGCGTGCAGGTGGTATTCCGCAGCCTCGTCGTACCGGCCGGTCTTGGTGAGCGCCACACCGAGATTTGCCAGCACCGACGCCCGGTCGAACGGAGCCGCGGCCTCATCGAGCGCATCGAGTGCCGTTCGCAGGGTCGCGATCGCCTCGTCGTACCGGCCGAGCCGGATGTATATGGTGCCGACATGTCGAAGCGTGCTCGCTTCGCCGTCCGAGTCACCGAGTTCCCTGGCGATGGCGAGCGCCTCCCGCAGCCCGCGCTCGGCTTCCTCGTAGCGGCCGATGCCGAGCAGGGCGACGCCGAGGTTGCACCGCAGTGTCGCCTCAGCGGCCCGGTGCCCGCCCTCTCGCGCAGCGTCCAGTCCATGCGCGTAGATGTCCAGCGCGTCGTCGAGATACCCATTCCGCAGCAACAACGGGCCTACTGTCAGCGGTAGGAGGCGAGCTTGGTTGAGTAAACCGGCGGCGAGTGCGCCGCCGGCGATCGCAACCAGGTTCCGATGTTCCGCGGCGAGCAGACTTTTCGCTTGCCCTAATACCTTCTCCGCCGAGGTGGCCAGTTCGACATAGTGAGTGGTGAGTCGCTCGATCGCGGATCGCCGCTCGGCCTGCGACTCCTCTTCCTCTGCCACTTCCTGTGCATGCTGACGAACCAGGTCGTGAAAGTGGTATCGGCCGGGTTTGTGCTGGGTCAGTAGATGCACGTCGAGTAACTCCTCCAGTAGTGCCTCCACATCCTGGGAAGGTGCGTTCAACAGCGTCGCTGCGGCGCCGGAGTCGAAATCTGACCCAGGGTGGAGCCCGAGCAACCGGTAGAGTCGTCGCTGGTGATCGGTGAGGTGCCGATAGGAGACGGTGAACGCGGCCCGCACGCTCTGGTCTGCCGTGGACAGTTCGGCGAGTCGTCTTCGTTCGTTGGCCAGCCTGCTCGAAAGATATTCAATAGTCCACATCGGACGGTGGCGTAGCCGGGACGCGGCGATCCGGATGGCGAGCGGCAGACGGCCACACTGGGCTACGACGGTGCGGAGCTGATCCGGCTCGTGGTCGACTCGGTCCTGCCCGGCGATTCTGCGGAACAGTTCGATCGCCTCGTTCTCCGGCATCGGCTCGAGCGGAACCGGTGTCGATCCCTCCAAAGTGGACAGCCGACGTCTGCTGGTGATGATCGCCTGCGCACCTGGTGAGCCGGGAAGCAGGGCACGCACCTGTGCGGCGTTCGCGGCGTTGTCCAGCACGATGATCATCCGACGGCCCGCCAGCTCGGAGCGCCACCTGGCGACCTTCGACTCCACGTCGTGTGGCACCTGTTCGGGTGGCAGGCCGATGCTGCGCAGCAACAGATCCAGCGCCGCACCGATCTCCAGGGGATGTTCACCGGGGGTGTAGCCGTGTAGGTCGACGAATAGCTGTCCGTCGGGATACCGGTCGGCCAAATGGTGCGCGACACGGACGGCGACGGTGGTCTTGCCGACGCCGGCCATGCCGTCGACGGCGGTGATGACGAGCGCGGTGTCGTCGGCCGATCCCTCCGCCGCGAGCAGTCGATCGATCTCTGCGCTCCGGCCGGTGAAGTCCGCGATGTCGTGCGGCAGTACGCACGGCCGGATCGCGTCGAAGTAGGGAGCCGGTCGGCGGTGGGCCGTCGACGGGGCTGGCGGCTCCAGCCCCGGATCGCCGCGCAACATCCGCTGATGCAGGTCACGCAGTTCCGGTCCCGGGTCGACTCCGAGTTCGTTGGCCAGCCTTGTCCGAGTACGTTCGTAGAGGGCCAATGCCTCCGACTGCCTGCGGCAGCGATAAAGCGCCAGGATCAGCTGGTAGTTGAATCTCTCACGGAGCGGATTCGCCGTGGTCAGTTCGGTGAGTTCGGAGATCAGCGTGTCTGCTTCTCCGCTCTCCAGCCGGAGATCGACCAGCAGTTCCCTGGCTTCCAGCCGCTGCTCGTTCAGCCGGGCGGCAGCCGCGTCGATGAATCGCCCGCCGAGGCCGGCCAGTGCTGGACCTCGCCAAAGACCCAGCGCTGCCTGAAGCTGGGCGATGGCCGCTATTCGCTCGCCCTGTGATGATGCTTCGCGAGCCTCTGCGTGTGCATATGCGAATCGGTGTGCGTCGACACGATCCTTAGCGATGTCCACGCGATAGTGTGCGCCGTCCGTGACTACCAGTGACCGGGCCGGGCCAAGATGCTTGCGCAGGGCCGCGATGGCGTTGTGTACCTGTCGCCGCGCGGTGTCCGGCGGAGCGTCCTCCCAGAGCACGTCGATCAGGTTCGAGGTGGTGAGTACACCTCCGCCGGCGAGCAACAGTGCGGCGAGCAACTTGTCTTGTCTGCCACCGCCAAGATGGCACCGCTCGCCCTCGAGGACCACCTCGAGCGGCCCCAGCAATCGGAACTCGGCGACACCCGCCTGCGCGTTATCCCCCATGCACCCCAGTATTCAATACCGAGCATGGCTTGCGAGTCTGGTCCGGCGCTATTAGGCCGACCGGGTGCACTGCCGCAGGCCCCGGGGCCCACGGCAGTACCGTCCCCGAACCTCAGCAGTGATTCAACCAGCACATCGAGGCCAGGTTGGCCGTTTCACTCGCGGAACCCGCGGACATCACCGCAGGAACCGCGAGGGCTCCGATGACCGCAAGCGCGGCGAAGAATGCTCTCAATCGTGCGATTCGCATGACCGGTACCTCCCAGATCGTGTCATTGACGAACCACCGCATCCTGGAACAGGCCGCTATCGAACCGATATCGGAGCTACCTCGGCCGAGGGCCCGTTCCAGTACCGGCCACGCCAGAACACCAGCGGCGACACCTCGTCGCGCAGATCGCCGAGCGCCCGCACGCCGGCAACGACCAGCACGTGATCGCCCGCGGGTACCAACGAGTCCACCACGCAGTCGAAATAGGCCACACTGGCCGAGAGCACGGGTGAACCAGTGCACAGAGCGGGCTGCCAAGTGATCCCGGCCAGTGACCGCTCGTCTCGGAGGCGGTCCGGGCTGGCGAACCGCCGCGAGTCGGGTTGTTGCGCGTCGGACAGCACGCTGATCGCGAACCCGGTACCGGGGGCGACATCGGCCAGCCACCGGCTGCCCGCGCGCACTGACACCAGAACCAGGGGCGGTTCGAGCGATACCGGGAGAAATGAGTTCGCGGTCATCACGCGGGGTTCGCCGCGGACGATCGTGCAGAGCACCGTCACGCCGGTGACGAAATACCCGGCGATTTGACGAAACCGTTCGGGCTCGACCGGTGCGGGGCGCGCGGACGCGTGTGCTCGCCCGCTCACCCGGCGCCGTCCAGCCATCGCAGGAGTGCGGGAAAGACCCGGCGTGCGCCGGCGTCGGTGCGCACCCCGTGTCCTTCGCCGGCTAGCACCACGACCTCGGAGCCCGACGCGAGCCGATCCGCGTGTCGGGTCACCGCCTCGACCGGGATGCGCTGGTCGCTTCGCCCGTGTGCGACGAAGTGTGGTACCGCGGCCGGAGGGCGGTTTGGCGCGAACTGGGTGCCAGGTGCGCCGAGGAATGCGGCGACGCCGGGGTGTACCGCTCCGTCGAGGTCGGTCGTCGCGAAGAACCCGCCGAGCAGGAAGACCGCCTTGATCGCGGCGGACTCGGCCGCGGTGCGGGCGGCGAGGTAGCCACCGTAGCTGCGACCGCCGAGCACGACTGGGCCGATGGCGAACCGGCGGACGACCGCGAGTACATCCGCGACATCGTCGTCACCGTAGCGAACCGGGCGCGGCGGACGCAGCGACGGATCGAGTACGCCGCTGCCGCGCAGGTTCGGCAGCACGACCCGCCAGCCGGCGAGGACCAGTGAGTCGGCGAACGGAGACCACGTCGCCACGTTCATCCCGTTCGGTCCGCCGTGCATGAGCACAATGGTGCCCCGCGGCGGCTGGTCCGGCTCGTACCACAGGCAAGGCAGGCGACACGCGGGCCCGTCGATCACGACCGCCCGCGCGGGCGTAGGTATCTGACACGAGCCGGGGGCAACGGACAGGCGCGCTGCCTGGCAGATCCGGTCCACCGCCACGAGTTCGAGCCGCCTCGGCTGCTCGGTGGAGGTCCAGCAGAGGCCGACCACGTCGCCAACTCGACGGACACCGGATACAACGAGGTCCGCACCTTCCAGTGCCGCCCTCACCGCTCCCGTCGTCACGTCCCAGCGGAAGAGCTGCCGGGACGGCCAGTGCTCCCTGGTCACGAGCAACTCGTCACGGCTGAGCCAAGGACCCAGTTCGACCACGTTGTCGAGGCGCGCCGGAGTTCGGCCGTCCTCATGACAGAGCACCGCGCGGCTCCATCCATTCTTGCTGAGCACCGCGACTCTGCCGGGAAGGTCGGGATTGCGCCGGAAGGTCCGTGCCTCCGGCGCGGCCCGAAGCGGCGTGCCGTCGGTCGGCACCCGGAGCAGCCTGCCCGATTCACCGGCCGGATCGTCGAACACCTCACAGGTCAGGTCGGAATCCGTCCATTGCGGACGCCGATACCAGCAACTTCCGCTGGTTAGCTGCCGCCAGCCGGTGGTTTCCGGTACCGCGAGATGTCGACCCGACCACGCGTCGGTGCTCACCACTGGTCTGCCGCGGGCGTCCAGCGCGAACGCCGGTTCGAAGCCGTCGAGCTGAGCCTTGGCGAAAGGGCGGGGTAGACCACGCACGATATCTGGTGCGCGATCCGGAAGCGGGGGGACCTGCAGGAACATCGACAGGCCCGGTCAGACGTTCGCCAGGTATTCGGGCGGCTGCTTCGCTTCGAGCACGGCGGCCAGCGACCGGTCGCCGACCCGCAGAATCACCTGGTCACCGGGTCGCCGGTCGTCTATCCACTCGTCGAAGTCCTCCATGCTGTCGAAGACGACCTGGTCCGCGGAACGGATCACGTCCCCCGGCCGGACCCCGGCGAGGTCGGCAGGGGAGCCGGAGCGCACCTTGGAAACCAGGATCCCGTCGCCTTCGGTGACCCCGACCGGCACCACGCCGAGTACCGCGCGATGGCCGATCTGGTAGTTGTTCGCCCTGCCGTCGAGGTGATCGGCGAGCAATTCGAGGTGGTGTTCCCAGCCGTGTTCCCAGCCGTCCCGTTCGAAACGGCCGATTCGGTCGTCCGGGAACCCGGCGTGGGTCAGCCGCAGCGCCGTGTGTCCGTTGTCTGTTCTGGTCAGCAGCAGGGTGACCCTACTGTCCACTTGGGACTGTGCGAGCCGTAGCAAGAGAGTGAGTCGCTCCGGCCGTTGCAGGGCGGTGATTCGGCCGACGTCCGCGGACGGCATGGTCGGCCCGGCGTCGTAGAACCAGCAGAACGCCGCACCCTGCCGCTCGGGCATGACGAACCCGGCCACCCCGAGCCATCCACGTGCCGCCTCGCCGTCGAATATCTTGTCCCACACTCGGTCCGGCGTGTGGTGGAGGACTACGTCGTGGCTCACCGGGGCGATAGTGGTGGTTTCGTTTGCAGTCATGGCGCCCTTCCTTCTTCGTCTGGTTGGCTGGTGATCCGCGCGGCGGTCACCGTGCAGGTGGCGAACAAGGCGAGCGCTGCGAAGATCCCGGCCGCCAGGAACATCGCGGCACGCAGCCCTGCGGAGGCGGCGAGCAGTCCGCCGGCCGCCGCGCCGATCGGGATGGCGCCGTAGGTGACCAGCCGGTGCACGCCGTTGACTCGGCCGAGCATCTCGTCCGGTGTCTGTGACTGCCGCAGCGATACCTGCACCACATTCCGGACGGTCACCGCGAAGCCGGTGAGTACCACGATCGCGAACGGCATCCAGGTCGCGGTCGCGAATCCCAGCAGCAGGCTGCCGCCACAGCTGATGAGCAGGGTCAGCCGGATGGTCGGCGCGGTGCCGAGAAGCCGGTCGATGCGCGGAGCGGCGAGCCCGCCCGCGAACGCGCCGACCGAGCCGCTGGCCAGCAGAAGGCTGAATCCGACCGGACCGATGCCGAAGAACTGTCCAACGAACAGGACCAGAATCGACGACTGCGCGAAGTTCGCCAGGTTGCCGCCGCCTGAGAGCACGGTCAGCGAACGCAGCAGCGGATGCCCGAGCAGCCAGCGCAAGCCCTCCGCCAGGCTCGCCCTGACGGTGCCGAAGGACATCGCGCGGGGATTGGGCACCCGATAATCGCCACGCATGCGGCGCAGCAGGGCCGCGCTCACCAGATAGCTCAACGCGTCACCGACCAGCGGGAACACCCGGTGCCAGCCGAAAAGCAGACCACCGAGCGGCGGTCCGAGAAAGTCGAGGGTCAGCGTCTGGCTGGTCATCAGCCGCGAGTTCGCGGCGCGGATCCGATCAGGATCGCGGCCTGTCATCTTCGGCAGCACCGCGACACTGCTGCTGTCGAACAGGATTCCGGCGCAAGTCAACAGGAAGGCGGCCACCATCAGCAGCGGGATGGTGACCACTCCCGCCAGCACCGTGACCGCGAGTGCCGCGGTCAGCGCGGCTCGCACGACGTCGCAGATCCACATGACCCGCACCCGATTCCACGAGTCGGCAAGTGCGCCCGCCGGGAGTGCGAACAGCACCCACGGAAGCCAGCGCACGGCCACTACCGCGGCGACCACTTTCGGATCACTGGACAACGTCGCCGCCAGCAGCGGCAGTACCACCGCGGACATGCCATCGCCCGCGTACGAGATCGTGGAGGCTCCCCATAGGTAGCGAAAGTCCGGTGCGCCTTGGATGAACAATCGGGCCATTAGCCGGCCGCCTGCTTGCCTTTCGGTACTGGTCATGACGTCGCTCCGGCGGACAGCCGCTCGGCGGCGCTGATCGAGACCGGATCGAGGTCGAGACAGAGCCGATAGGCGCGGCGGGCCGCCTCGGGACGGCGGAGCCGTTGGAGGCACAGCCCGGCTCGGAACGCACCGACCGCGCCGCGGATCGTGCCGGAGTCAGCGGCCGCGAGGAACGCCACCAGCGCCTGGTCCCAGCGTTCACGGCCGGCGAGGTAGCTACCAGCGGTGAAGCGCAGATCAGGGTCGTACGCGTCGACCCGCGTCGCAGACTCGACAATCCCGGCCGGAGCCGAGTCGCGTCCGGTGATCGTGTCCAGCTTCAGGAACGCCTCGATCACCAACGCGCGGTTCTCCCGCTGGTAATGCCTGGTGAACCGATCGTGGGCAAGGTCGGCGAGCCGGTCGTCGTGGTCAAGCGCGCTCCGCATCTCCTCTGCGCTGCGGCCATGGTCACCGCCGCGCGCGGCGATCAACGCGGCGACCCGGTGCCGCCTGCTGCGGAGGAGGTGCCAGAGCCAGTCCGGCCCGATGCCCAGCTGGGTGCTTTCCTGGTCCGCACGGTAAATCCAGCTGATCGCCGTGCTGTGATCGCGGTGCGCCCGTGTCAGTGCAGAAGCGAGCTGAATCGCCGAGGAGACACGCAGCGAGGGGTGGTCGGCGTGCTCGGTGAGCCAATCGAAGACCCGCAGCGGCGCTTTGCTCTTCCGGTCGAGCAACCGACCGGACCGGGCAACCTCGAACGCGAGCTGCTGGCCAGTGGGGTCGCCTGCCCGCACGGTGACCCGAGGCACCAGTTCGGCGACCGTGTCATGGAAGCCGAGCTGTGTGAGCAGCTGGACGAGCAGCACCTGGCGGTTCGGATCCTGTTGAGGCCAGTTCCGCACGCCAACGGCCAGCATCTGCCAGTGGGAGCCAGCCAGCGCGGGTGGCAGTGAGTCCGGTGCAGGGCACAAGTGGTCGTCCGAACGGGACTGTCGGACGAGCTGCTCGCGGGTTCCCGCGGGTGAGATGATGCTGAACCAGTTCGGTACCGCGCTTTCCATCCTGCCGGAAAGCATGGCGGCGAGCAGCGGAGCGTGCCGGGCGCGCACCGGGCTATCGATCGAATCTCTCAACTCGAACCATGGGGCCCAACGGCGGTGCAACGTCGCCGTGTCCAGGACGGCCGGGGGCGGGAAAACGATGTCGCGAATCGGAATGGTCGAGTTCCTTCGATATTGAACGCGCTCCATTTCACGCCCCCTTCGGGTGCTGCCGTCAGCTGACGGGTGTCCACATCGAATTCCGGGTCGGCGACCACAACCGTGTCCGCCGACCCGGAATCTGCGACTACCGATCATTGCGCCGGTGCATCGACCGACGCCGGAGGATCAGTACTCCTTCTCCCCGAGGACGTCGAAGTCCGTCTGCTCGATGTCCAGCTCAAAGGTGTTCTCCATGGGTAGCACCTCCTTCGGTTCGCCGGGTGGGATTCCCGTTTCGGGAACAACTGCAATATTGCGGGACCGCGGTCTATTCCAGGTCTATCGGACGGCATATCCGGTGGCGACCACCTTCGGCACGCCGCCGAAGGCGGATAGCGACAGTTCTGTGGAATCCAGCCGCGGTGCTTGCCGCAAGATGTCCCGATGCAATTCGCGGAGCTCGGCACAGGGCGAAAGGCCGAGTTCGGCATCAAGGAGAGCGCGGATCCGGGTGAACGCCGCCAACGCCTCAGCCTGTCGGCCGCTCCGGTAGAGGCCGAGCATCAGCAGTCCATGCAGGCTTTCGATCAGCGGATGATCAGTGAGGATCTGACGAAGCCCCGCGACTGCCGGCGCAGCCGCTCCGGTGGCGATCCTGGCCCTGGCGAGTGCCTGCTGGGCGACGAGCCACAGTTCGGTCAGCCAGGTCGACTGGGCCTCGGCGTGCCAGATTTCCAAATCGGCGAACGGAAGGCCACGCCACAGTCGGCAGGCACTTTCGAGACCGGCCAAAGCGGCGGAGGGTTCCCCCCGATTCAGCGCGCCCACGCCCGCCAGTACCCCATCCTCGAACAGAAGCATGTCAACTTCTTCGCGGCCGAGGTTGATCCGGTAACCGCCGCGACAGGTCTCGATCACCTCGCGGCCTTCGGCCTGGGAGGTGATCGTACGCAACTGCCAGACATAGGTTTTGAGACTGCCTGCCGCGGACTTCGGCGGTCGCTCGCCCCAGATCGTGTCGATCAGCTCATCGGTTCGAACCCAGTTTCCGTTGTCCACCAGCAGGGTGGCCAACAACGCCTGCTTCTTCTTCGACGAGATAACCAAGGGATTCCCGTTCGTGGGAACAAGATCAATCCTGCCAAGGACGCGGAACAGCATCTGGACCCCCACCGGATAGTCGCACCGTGATCGGCCGAACGCTAGATTCGGTCGCCATCAAAGTGGTATCGACGGCACGATCTTGCTGGTCAGCTACCAGGGACGGTTCCCGCTGTGGTCTGGCGGCGGGCTCGGATCGAGTCCGGGCACCAACGCCGACCAGGAGAAGCAGCCGCCACGAATGTCTCTTGAAAGGCTCGAGCCTGCGGCGTCTGGAACGTCGAAGTCGACGGCCTGGAGGAAGTTCGACACGTGCGGGTGCCATCCGGTCCACCGGGGACCGGCCGCGCACGCCGGATACCCGCGGCGGGGTAGTCCATGCCCACCGCTGGAACTCGACTCGGTCTTGGTTCGCTGGATGCTGCAGGAACGACCTCAGCGGACTGGCCAGCACTCGGAAGGCCTCGCCATGGGACGCGTCCCCAGGGGGCCACCCGATCGACAGCAGGTCAGGATCCCGACGTGGTTGATCGCTGCGTACAGCGCAGGTCAAGGAGGTGGGCGGGCTGAGATGGCTGATGCGGGCGTGTTTCACCGGGCGCGAGTGGCGCGTCGAGACAAGCGACGTGGTGCGGGAGGCAGGCGACTACGACCTAGTTTGCTACGAAGTCCACGTCGTTGGTGAACCCTGGCGTCTTCGGCAAGTTCTGCTGGGAAAGGTCTGGTGCTCTCGTCTCACACGGAAATCCGTCACACGAGATCGATAGCTGAACCTGCTGTGGTCGCAGAGCCGACGCCGCTGTGGAGATCATCGGTCAGATCTGCGAAGTCGTGGTCTCGGTCGTTGGTCTGTTTGGGCGGTGCTCGGTCGTCTTTCGTCATGGCTCAGGATGCGGTGTGGTCTCGGCTTCGGGCAGGTGGAAGGGGTCGGGATGGGCACGTTGCGTGGGGCGGAGTTTGTGCAGGCTGTGGCTGCTCGTCGCCGTGGTTCGCCGCTAGGTTCTGGTGGGTCCGGTAGAGGGTGTGAGGTTTGCTTTCTATGGGCGGATGTCGACGAGTGAGTTCCAGGATGCTCGGACGTCGCGTGCCTGGCAGCGCTCGGTGTCGGAGGAGTTGGTCGAAGGCGTTGGTGAGGTTGTTGTCGAGTTCTTCGATGAAGGCCGGTCGCGGCGATGGTCGTGGTGGGAGCGGCCGTCGGCGTCGGCGCTGCTGGCTGCTGCCGAGAGCCGGGATCGTGAGTTTGATGCTGTGGTGGTGGGGGAGTATGAGCGGGCGTTTTATGGTGATCAGTTCCGGGACGTGGTCGCTCGGCTGAATGCCGTGGATGTGCAGGTGTGGTTGCCCGAGGCTGGGGGTCCGGTGGAGCTGGACAGTCCGGTTCACCTGGCGTTGATGACGTTGCTGGGTGCGCAAGCGCAGCGCGAGGTGGCGCGGGCTCGTCATCGGGTTTGGCGGCGATGAGTACCCAGGCACGGCTACAGGGTCGCTTTCTGGGTGGGCGCCCACCGTATGGGCATCGGTTGGCCGATGGCGGGCGCCATCCGAACGTCATTCATGCGCGGTGGGGCCGGCGGCTGCATGTGCTGGAGCCGAATCCGGGTACCGCGCCATGGGTGCGGTGGATGTTCGCCGAGCGGGCTCGAGGCCGGTCGGTCGCGTCGCTGGTGCGCGAGCTGAACGACCGGGGCGTTCCCTGTCCATCGAGCGCTGATCCGACGCGGAACTCCCACCGGCCGGGAGCGGAATGGATCGCGCGGACAGTCGGAATGATCTTGGAGAATCCGCGGTACACCGGACGCCAGGTGTGGAACCGTCAGACCACGAAAGGCCACGGTGCCGATGGACGCCGTGGCGGGCGAGGTTCGGGGGCCGTGCGCCGGAACACGGTGGGAGAGTGGGAGATATCCGAGCACCTGGCCCACGCCCCTTTGGTCGACGATGCCACGTTCGTCGCTGTTCAGCGGATACGTGCCGACCGGCGGACCAAAGACGGCAGCACGCGCAAATATGCGCTGGCAGGGTGGTGGCCTGCAGGGTATGTGGTCGTCGGATGGACGCGCATTGGGTGCATGGGCGTGCGGGGGTATCGGTGCCGTCACGGCTACACCACTGCCACACCGCGGCCGGCTCATGCACCTCGCAACGTCTATGTCCGAGAAGATCACCTTCTGGAGACATTGGCCGGTCTGCTTCCCCAGGGTGGACAGGCCGACGATCACAGATCGGGCGATGTCGGCGAAGACCTTCGTCGTCAAGGTCTGGAGCTGGTCTGCGGTCAAGAAAGCCGAGAACTCCAGCCAGCCGCGGCGCACAAGGTTGTCAGCCTGCCAGTCTCGTCCGGCCAGATGACGCTTGCGTTCGAAGGGCAGCCTCACCCCGGCGATGTTTGGCCTGGGTGATGTCGTACTCGACTTCGCCTTGCTCCGCGCCGGATACCGCGTCGTCGTTGGCCCCGGCAGAGATGAACGCTCGCACGAAGGAGAGCCCAGCGGCAGACATGGTTGCCCGCGAGGCGGTGTTGACGGCCATGGTCTGGCCGAAGATGCGATTGAGCCCCAGGTCAGTGAAGCCGTAGCGGATGAGTTCTTTCGCCCCCTCGCTGGCATACCCGCAGCGCCACCGGCGACGTAACAGCCGGTAGCCCAGGTCGGCCTCCTCTGCGATGTTGGGCTGGTCCGGCCCATGCGGCGGCTGCAGAATCCACCAACCGACGAAGCCATCCTCGGCGAATCCGACCCAGAAGCCCAGGCCGGGCACCTTACGCGCGGCAGCACGCCGACGGTGATGTGCACGCTCGACCTCGGCACGGGTGAGGGCCCGGCCGGTGAGGTAACGCATCACCTCGGGATCGGAATCCAGCTCGATCTCCAACTCGAGGTGCTCATCAGCCAGTGGCACGAGCGTCAGCCGCCGGGTATGCAACATACGCTGGGTCACCCGCCGATCTTCGCAGCGTAGGCAAGCGAATAAGCCCACCGCAATGAGCGACAACGACAGGGACCTCTGCCTTCACACCGCTGCGGGCTCGGCATAGTCACAGGGTCGGGATAGGTCGATCTATGCCGAACTCGGCATAGATCGACGAGCTCGGCTATCTCGGTGCGCGGCTGGTGGCCCGGCTACCCCTCAGGGGTATATGACGCAACTCGCTCGCCTATACGCCCGGGGGGTACGTTCAGACTCTTGCGGTACCTCCTGAGGTGCTATTCTGGCCGCACCGGGGCCGTCCTCACGGCCACGTAGGCCCCCTCGCTGCCCCGGGGCCGTTGTTCTCAGTCGCGAGCAGCGCGAGTATCTGGCAGTGCTCGCGGAGCTGACGCCGGCACAGCGCTGCCACTACTTCCGAGTGTTCGGCGAGCCCTGTTCTCGGTATCGGAGGCTGTGCGCCAGTCTCGGCTGCCCTCCTCTTGCCGCGAACGCCCTCTTCTGCCGATGTGCGATTGCGGCGAATCGTGTGCTGCTACGGCGGCTTGGGATGTCCGCGTGGCTGGACGTGGCAGACTCGATACCCATGGATCACGCAGGTCCGGGCCATCTTTGGAAAGAGGTCTCATGGCTGACCGCACAGGCGGACAACTGGAGTTCCTGGTGCTCGGCCACTCACCCGAAGGCGCCACTGGCTGGCCGCACCCGGTGACGATCAGCGTCTACCCGCGTGGCAAGACGACACTGCTCAACTTCTCGTTGGGGCCGCACATCGTCAACGTCGGCGGGCAGCGCTCCGTCACGCAGGTGTTCCTCGACGGCAAGTTGGACGAGACGTACGCCGAGGAGTTCGACGCCTGCGAGGCCCGGTGGCTGGTGCCACACCTGGCACGGCTTGCGGCGGGTGAGAAGGTCACCGACCGTGCCCTCATTAAGGCGTATGAGTCGAAGTTCGGTCACAGGCCGAGGACTGAGAGGTCCGCCGACTACACCTTCTGAGCAGTGGCTGCTCTGGGGCGCCGTCATCGGCTCTGTGGCGTGGACCGTCCGTCCGCTCGTGCCGATGTACACGTGCGAAATCTGACGATGGCCATGCCACGTCCCCGGGGGTTAACGCCAGGGCATGTGCTGTAGGCACCAGGTATTGCCGTCGGGGTCGGCGAAGTACGCGTAGAACACTCCGCCGAGGTCCTCGACCTCGCTGATCTCGACGCCGCGTTCGACGAGTTCGGCGCGGGCCGTCTCGATGTCGGCGACCACCAGGTGCGGACCGCGCGGTGTTCCCGGAGGCATGTCGAGGGTGATCGAGCATGCCGAACCGGGTGGGGTGAGCCTGGACGATGCGGATGCCGGGCTTCGGGTTGACGTCGACGTCGAGGCGGAACCCGAGCTGGTGCTGGTAGAAGGCTTTGGCCCGGTCGATATCGGTGACCGGTACCGGCACCAGGACATCGTGCCGGTACACCCATGCCGGCGTACATGGTGACCTCGGCAGCCACCTGCCGGCCCTGCGGCGACGTCCTCGCCGCGGCGGGATCGGGCACGACCCGACCTGGGTCCGTCGGCCAGGTACCGGGTGCCCCGACTCGACATCGAATCGCCCACCCCTGACCGCCACGGCGCCGGGCCGGCGGGCCGCGCGTCACAGCGGGGTGGGAAGAAGAAGCCGGCCGGCGGCGAAGTGGTGGTGAAAGCTGACCGCCGACAGGAAGGATCCACATGTCAGAGGTGGACACATGACCGCGGGAACGGGCGAGCAGGTGACCGATGCCGACCTGGCCGCCCGGTTGCCGCAGGACCCGGAACTGTTCACCGAAGTGCACGATCGCTACTTCGCGGCCATCTACCGGTATGTGGCCGGGCGGCTGGACGCGCAGACCGCGGAGGACATCGCCGCGGAGACGTTCCTCGTCGCGTTCGACCGGCGCGGCACGTTCGATCCTGAACGCGGTGAGGTGCGGGTCTGGTTGTTCGGCATCGCCACGAATCTGGTGGCCAGGCACCGCCGGAGGGAGGCTCGCCACTATCGGGCGCTGGCACGGGTGAACGTCGCACCGGCGGTCGAGGGGCACGAGAGCAGGGTGGTCGCGTCGGTGGCCGCCCGGCGGCTGCTTCCTCAACTCGCGAACGCGTTGTCGCGGCTGTCCGCAGGGGAACGGGACGTGCTGCTGCTCGTGGCGCTCGGCCAGCTCGGGTACGAGGAAGTGGCCGCGGCGCTCGGTATTTCCTCCGGCACGGTCGGTTCCCGGCTCAACCGTGCCCGCAAGAAGCTCAACTTCATCCTCACCCCGGAGGCACTCGATGAATGACCTGCAGACGCTGCGCACCGCGCTGGCATCGGACGGGCCGTCCCAGGACGTGGTCGACCGCAGCCGGCACCGGCTCCAGAACCGGATTCGCGGTGGCCGGACTTCCCGGCGGCGGTCCGGATGGCTGGTCGCGGGAGCCGGACTCGCGGCGGCCGCTGCCGTCGTGGCGATCGCCGCCATGCCGGCCGCACCGGTCGACGGTCCGCCGGTGCGAACGGTCAGTGGGCAGGAGATCCTGCTCGCGGCCGCCACCGCCGCCGAACGTTCCCCCGAGGGGGCCGGCAGCTACTGGCACGTGAAGGTGGCCGAGGCGGACGGCGCCGCTGCTTCGAGTGGGTACGAGTACTGGATCAAGCCGGACGGTCAGTCGTGGATGCGGGGAGCGAAGACGGGAGGCAAGGTCACGCCGTTGAAGCCGCAGTCGGCCACCCCGTTCTCACTGGTCGCCGTCGATCTGACCCTCGAGCAGTTGCGTGCCCTGCCGACGGAACCGGACGCGTTGAAGGCCTGGATCGCCGAGGCCCTCGAGCGCAGTGACGCCAGGACGAGCGCGGGCGAACTCACCGCGAGCGACCGGGAACAAGCCGCTTTCCAGTCGTTGATCTCACTGGTGTCCACCCTGCCCGCCACGCCCGAGGTCCGGGCCACGGCTTTCCGCGTGATCGCCGACTACCCAGGTGTCGAAAACCTCGGCGCGGTGCCGGGCGGGCAGGGCCTGTCGCTGCCCACGGGTGAGCGGCTCGTCGTCGATCCGGAGACCGGACGGGTGAACGGCACTTCGATCTTCGTCACCATGGACGGGGCGGTGAACAAGGTGGCCAATCCCGCCGGCGCCAGGATCAACGCCGAGTGGACCAACACCCTGCCCGAATAGCGGATCGGTGACCGGGGGCCGTATCCCGCTCCCGGCCACTTCCGCGGCCCAAGTGCGGATGCGTCGCCGCCTACGGTGTCGCGCAGGATTTCGGTCATCGACCGCACCTGGAACGGGAGTTTCACTTGTCGGTGCTGCTGTCCCAAAGCGCAGAGAACGTAGACCGGGAAACAGGCGTGAGGCCGGGGTCGGCGAGGTCGAGTGCCTGGTCGGTGAGTCCGCCGGCGTCATCCTCGATATTCCGCCACCAGTAGCGGTGAACGGCCCCGGACGAATCCTGCTCGATCTGCTTGACGGCCACTGTCTCGTGGTCGACCACGATCGCTTCCCACAGCCAGCGGGCTCCTTCGTTGACCAGGCCTTCATGATCCACGTATTCGTAGTACTGGCGAAGCTCGGAGCCCTCGTCCAACGCCCGATACCACGCGACGCTTGCCCGGAACGCGGATTCGGTCTCCGGTGGCCAGTGCCGTTGTGCTGCCAGACGCAGGTAGTGCGTCTCCACGTCCGCCGGAAGATCGGTCACTACCAGAGTATGCCGGTGGTATCGAGCTTCGCGCTCTCATGGCACCCCTTGACACAAAGGGGAGCCATGAGCGCGCGTTCGTGTATGCCGGTTGGCGGAGTGCCGGGTCGATGATTGAGGCGTACCCGAGCCATCCTCGTCGTGAACCGGCTACGCGGGCTTACTCCGTCGTAATGCCTGTTAAGGAATGGGTCTTTGGGCAGCGTGTGGCGGTCGTGAGTGTTGCCGACGGTCAGAACCGTCGGCAACACTCACGAGTCCCTTCATCAGTTTGCCGTAGTGCGTCACCCGAATGCCATTCGGTTGACCTGGTTTGTGCATTGCCCTATTTTGAAAGAAATGTTCGTAGATCGTATTGAGTAACATGCCCGATACGTCCAGCGACTCCCGATAGGCATCCACGATGACGTGGGCGCCTGTATTGTTCGGGAGGGACCTAGCGATGCGCCAACGATCTCGAAGATCTGTCCGTGCGGTCAACGTTCTGGCGCTGACCGCCGCGCTTGTGGTGACGCAGCTGCCCGGTATCGCCGCGGCCGCGCCGGTCGCGGGAAAGAACGTGCTCTATACGGCGGACGCCGATTTCGACAACGGGGTCTTGCAGGACGTCAATCACGACGCGCCCAACAACAACCAGCTGCAGCTCAACAGGTCGACGGTGTTCTTCCCGTACGTCAATGTTGCGGCTTCGGCCAGGGGAACCATGGTCCGCATCGACGTCAACACCGGCGCGATCGTCGGAGAATGGACATCGGCGCCCAGCGGTCGCGGGCACGACCCGTCCCGCACGACGGTCGACAAATTCGGCAATACCTGGTTGTCGAACCGCGCGGAAAACACCGGCGGAAAAGGCTCCGTGACCAGGGTCGGCGTGATTCAGGGCGGCACGCGCAGCAATGCCGACGGCACGCCGAACCCGGTCGGCGACTATCTCAAGGGCCCATTCGGGTACAACACCTGTGACGACCGGGACCTGGACGGCTTGTACGCCACCACCCGCGGTCTCGGCGACATCCGGCCATGGACCAACGCCGGTGGTGTCAACGACAACGGCGGCGTCAGCACAGCGGCCGACGAATGCATCATCAACTACACCCGTGTCACCGGAACGAACACCAGGACGGTCGCCGTCGACGCCAACAACGACCTGTGGACCGGCGGCGCCGACAACGATCACGAAAAGCTGATGGGAACGTCCGGGGATCCCGTGGCGGGCTCCCAGATCAACTTCGGCTGCGGCGGGTACGGCGGACTGATCGACAAGGCAGGCACGCTGTGGTCAGCGCGCTTCGGCAACAACCTGCTGCGCTACGAACCGGGTACCGGCGCCGGTGCCTGTCTCGACACCTCGCACGGTGACTACGGGCTCGGCATGGACCCGAACACCGGCGAGATCTGGCACACCACCGTTGACCGGTCCGCAGTGGTCAAGATGTCGCCGGCGGGCACCGTGCTCGGTACTTTCCCGCACGGCAACCAGTACGCACAGGGTGTCGCCGCGGACAAGGCCGGGAACGTGTGGGTCGCGCATTCGATACTCGGGGCGCAGACCACGGTCGGGCATCTCCGGACCGACGGTACTTTCGTGGGCAACGTGGCGCTGCCCGGCGGTGCCGGCCCGACCGGCGTCGCGGTGGACAGCAACGGCAAGGTGTGGGTCACGAACCTCAACACCAACAACGCCCAGCGCATCGACCCGGCCGCCGGGCCGATCGGCGGTGGCGGGTTCCCGGTCGGCGCGGTCGACCTGACCGTCGACCTCGGTGCGGGCGCGGGTCCGTACAACTACAGCGACATGACCGGGTCCGTGCTCGGTGAGATCACCGCGCCGCAGGGCACCTGGTCCGTCGTCCAGGACGGCGGCGTCGCGGGCCAGACCTGGGGCAAGATCACCTGGAACACCGAGCCGCAGGGCAGTGTCCCGGCGGGAACGAGCATCACCGTCGAGGCGCGTACCTCGGACACCGAAGCCGGGCTGGCCGCCCAGCCGTTTGCGGCGGTCGGCAATGGCGCCCAGTTCACCATGACCGGGCGCTACATCGAGGCACGTGCGACGTTGAAGGCGAGTCCCAGCGGGGCCAGCCCGATCCTGTCCGACCTGCGGATCCAAACTTCGGAACGGACCGGCGTTTTCTCCTGCCAGGCAACGGTTCTCAATCTGGCCGGATTGATGGTGACCAGGGCGAACCCGGCGGACGTGCCGTGTGCCGACGATCATCAGAACCTGGCGAACGTGAACCTGAACGCCGGTATCGTCGGTGTCCGGCTGAACGTGCTCGACGCCAGGACCGACCAGACACCCGACAGTCTCGCCGCATCGCCACCCGCTGCCGGTGACAACGCCTTCGCGGAGGCGAAAGTGGAGTCCTCGAAGGTCACCGCCGGCGCGATCATCCCGCTGGTGACGATCGAACTGGGCGTGATCAGGTCCACGGCGACGGCGACCTGTGTCGTCGGACCGGGTGGGCTGGTGCCGTCGCTGGCCGGTTCGTCGAGCATCGCCAGCCTGAAGATCAACGGGCTTTCGGTGGCGGTGGGCAGTGCACCACTGACGATCCCGCTGGCGGTCGGCTCGCTGCGGCTCAACAGCACCGTGACGACCGCGACAAGCGTCACCCAGCAAGCGGTCGCGTTGGACACCCCGCTCACCGACGTGGTGATCGGCGAGGCCAAGGCCAACGTCGAAGCCACCGCGGGCCACCCCGGCGGAAACCCCTGCCGCGTGTGACCACGGATTGACTCGTGAGTGTTCCGGGCGGTTCTAACCGCCCGGAACACTCACGAGCTTTTAGCCGCCGTTCGAGGGTCGCCAGGCCGGAGCCGCGGCCATGTCACGGGTGGATGCCGGCGCCGACTGATCTGAAGACGAACCCGAAGATTCCTCGGTAGACGGTCTCGTCGGTGATCAGAAAAGTCAACGACCTGGTCCGGCTGCAAGCCGATGACTGCGCCACTGCCTTGGAAGTCTGCAAAGAGGAACTGGCTGCCGCGCTAGCCTCGGACCCGAAGTTCGGGCGATCAAGAGGACCGACGCGCGCATTCGTCACGGCCATTCGCGGTCCGCATGTCCCGCGGCGCCAGGAACCACGTCGTGTACGTGTTCGTCTCGTTGAGGTCGCACACGAGCATTGACGATGACCTGGTCGAACAGGCGCGGCGGGAGTTGCCGCCGCCGGTGACACGCGGACGCGGGGTGAAGACCCATGGCCGCTGGTTCGCACCTGGTAAAAACACTGCGGCCGTGACCAGCGGGCGGGACGACCGCACGGACCGCGTGAACGAGATCGTGAAGGAGGCCGGGTGCCCGTTCGTGCCGTTGACGGCGGCCGCGGACGTGGAACTCAAGATCGCGGCCGAGATGCGCGACACCGGGATTACGGACGCCACGGTGGTCATCAATAACGTGCCGTGCCAGGGCCAGGCGAGCTGTGACGATCTGCTGGGCGTGGTGTTGCCGGATGGGCAGCACGTTGACGGTTCACGGGATGGGCGGGTTCACGAAGGTGTATCGGGGAGGCAAGCAGTGGTGACGTTCGATGGGTGGTTCGATCCTGGTCAGCGGGAACCGCTCGCGGTGAGCACTTCCGCTGAGGTGGACGAGCTGCTGGACCGGATGGTGGCCGAGGCCGAGTCTCCGGAGGTCGAGGTGGGCTTGGTGGCCCAGCTCGACCGCAGGGACGAAAACGGCTGGTCGATCCTTCAGTTCGGCGTGCGCGCGGCGGATACGATGTGTGGGTTCGTCGGCTACGCGAGCAAAGGCGAGACGAGCGTGATCAGCACATCTGGCGCGACGTCTCCGGAGCCGGTGGCCTACGACTACCAGTCGCACGAACGCGAGGTGCCGAGTAACGCGGAGATCTCTTGGTCCTCCGTGCGTCAGGTCGTCCATGACTACGTGTCCTCCGCCGGTGCCCGGCCCGCCCGGGTGACCTGGTTGGAAGTCGGGTGAACGGCTGGCAGATCGCGATAACCGCTGTTCTGGGTGTTCTGGCCACCTCGGGCGCTTTCATTGGCGCTCGGCTTGGCGCTCGGGCGAATGACCGGGCGACCGAGCAGCGTGAGCTAGCTGCTCGTCGTGAGGAGTGGTGGCGGCGGTTTACCTGGGCTGCCGAGCTTGCCATGGACGAGTCGTCGTCCAAGCGGGCCCTTGGGTTGAGTCTGATGCTGAAACTTGCAAGGTCGGAGCTCGCCAAACAGGACGAGTACCAGTTGCTCGACGTGTTTCACCAGCGCGTACTTGGTGAGATACTGGACTCGACCGAGAAGACGGGGCAAGACTGATGACTCGATCGCTGCGAGTAACCGAGGAGCAGATCGCTGCTGCCCAGCTACGTCTCTTTTTGGACGAGAAGCAGGGACGAACGACGCCGGAGACGGTCAGATCGATCGCGAACTCGCTACCCGGGGACGAGGTTGTCGGCACTAATCCTGCCGCTCCTGTCTCATCGCAGAATGTCGTTGAGGAGGATGCACCGAGCGTCGCCGAGCAGGACGCGCCCAGTCGAGCTAGCTTTCTTCCGCCTAAATTTGCTACGACAATCGATGAGGCGCTCCGGCGATCGGCTAGGCCTGACCCCACTGGCAGAGGCTTAGTTGTCGACGTGTACCGCCCCTATGTCACGCGAGCCGTAGATGCTGAGCTGGCCGAGAGTCTTTCGCGACAAACACTTTGGCTTCCAGTTCAGGCCGATGAATTGCTAGATAGAAAATCTGAAGTTGAACGTAATTCTGCTTTGTTTGCAGCGGCTACGGTCGAAATTGCAGCTCGGCATATGCTAGAACTTGCGGAAACGATTGAGCGCATACAGAAACGTCGCAAAGATTAGATCTCGTCCTGTTTGGAATTATAAGGTCCGATTCTATCCGCCCGGACTTGTGAATGCCGTATGTCGATCGTGGCAGGGCTTGCAGAGTGGCCGGAGTCGGTGCCAGGCGTCGGGGTCGGCTACTCCGCGGGCGACGAGGGATCGTCGGGATTCGGGGTGGTGGTCGGCCACTGTGGCCGGTTGCCGGCAGAGCACACAAAGCCGATGTTCGCGGAGGTAGGCGGCGCGGTTCTTCTGCCATTCTCGGCCGTAGCCGCGTTGGGCGGCGGTGCCTCGGGCGTGGTCGGTGTCGCGGCGTTGTTCGCGTCGGCAGGTCGGGCACGGTCCGGCGGGGACGGTGCGTCGGCAGGTCGAGCAGACGCGGCCTGACTGGCTCGGCATGTTGTCGCCGGTCAGGCGCCCAGTCCGGGCTGTGGCCGTCGGTGCGCCCGTTCCGCGTCGGCTTCGGCTTGCCAGTCGCTCCAGCGGCGCCCGTTCTGCAGCCGGGTGTAGCGCGGGATGTGGTTCGCGGGGATGCCGACGGGCGCGGGTCCGAGGACGGCGAGTAGATCGGATTCGGCTTGGCTGTGCCATCCGGCGTCCTGAATGGCCTGTTCGTCGGCGAAGACGTCAGCGACCCTGTCTCGCTCCGGGTCAAGGTCGGCGTCCTGAGTGCCGCCGTAGGAGTAGACCCAGCGGAAGTTCGGGGGCGGGTCGGGTTCGACGAGCTGCCGGAAGAGGGCGACTTCTTTGGTGTAGCAGTAGAAGCCGGTGTCGGGCCGGGCTCGTGCGATGTCGAGCCAGGCCAGGAGGTAGGCCGTGCTGTGGAAGTCTCCTGAGTCGTGGATGCGGATCCAGGCGCCGGTGAATTTGGGATGGTCGAGTTCGGCGAGCATGGCGGCTTTCCAGCCGTCGAGGTCGTCGAGGGTGTGCCGGAGGTTCGCTTCGTGTCGGGCGAGGACGACGGGGATGCGGTAGGTGCCGTTTTACTGGTAACCCCGGGTATTACATCTTGCGGAATAGGTTGTGGTGAGACTGAATGGTGCCTGACGGCCGGTGCAGGCTGGTACCTGTTCTGGGTACCTCGCTGGCGGAAGTTCTGACCGGAGGCCCGACCAGTGGGTCGGCCGCCACCGGCGTCCGTGCGGTGGGCGTGATGTCCAAGGGACGTCTTCGGCGAAGCTAGGATATCGATCTCCCATGACCAGTGGGTTCTCCGATGTTTAGGTGAGGTGGAAGCGGGTTCTTGCTCTTCCTCTGGGTGTTTCCATACCGTTGGTTCAGTCGATAGGGTCTCTGTGCTGAGCAACTCGGTCTTTGGGGGGGGGGGGGGGGGGGGGGGGTGTATTCTTTCGGGGTTTTGGGGGGGGCGGGCGGGGGGTCGCGGGGGAGGCGGGGGTGGGCAAAGTGGGCACTGTGCCAGGGGGGGGGATGCGCCAACACTTGGCGGGGGGTGTGGGGGTTTAAAACGAGTGGGGGGGGCGGGCCCACGTGGGG